>NZ_JBWKNQ010000033.1:0-539 GCF_059415645.1 Variovorax sp. GW821-FHT10B04 | reverse complement strand
CCCGACCCGCTGGCCTCCAACGTGATCGCGGTCGGCGCGATCACGATCGACAGCGGCGTGTCGTCCACGGACTTCAACACCAACGACCAGACGCTGGTCTTCAGTGGCAGCAGCAATGCGGCCGATGGCTCGCACGTCGACGTGCTGCTCAACGGCGTTCACCTGGGCTACACCACGGTCGTCGGCGGCGTGTGGACGTATGACTACACCGGCACGACGCTGGGCAGCGGCGTCTATCAGTTGCAGGCCGATCTGGTCGACCTGGCCGGCAACATCGCCGTGGCCTCGGCGGTGCAGCAGGTGATCGTCGATCCGAGCGGTGGCACGCTGCCGGGCGGCGCACCCGACCCGCTGGCCTCCAACGTGATCGCGGTCGGCGCGATCACGATCGACAGCGGCGTGTCGTCCACGGACTTCAACACCAACGACCAGACGCTGGTCTTCAGCGGCAGCAGCAATGCAGCCGATGGCTCGCACGTCGACGTGCTGCTCAACGGCGTTCACCTGGGCTACACCACGGTCGTCGGCGGCGTGTGGAC
>NZ_JBWKNQ010000032.1:0-552 GCF_059415645.1 Variovorax sp. GW821-FHT10B04 | reverse complement strand
ACGAAGTAGAGCGGTCAGCCGCCTTCGTCAAGGCTCGCTCACTCAAGTGCACCGCTGCGGCTCTGGACTACTGGCCGGTCTGACGGCGGAAGTCGTTTTCACGATAGGCAGAATCCGGCCACAAGAAGACCTTCAGGCAGTAGCTTCAGGAGCGCATGTGAGCGTCGATTTCATCTTGGTCAAGGCTAAGAACCAACCGGGCTCAATTGCAGAGCTGGAGGAGGATGCGTCGTTCTTGGGGGCCGACTACCAACAAGCAGCGGAGGCGCTTTTCGGACCGGTGGGCTGGCAGGGTGGCATCGGCATCGTTGGATTCGATGAGTTGTTGGTAGAGCTTGCGCCTCGGGACGCAGGCCTGTCTGCGAGTTGCAGCGGCGACGGCGACATCATGGGCCTCATGAGCGGTGTTGCGAATGCTGCGGCAGAAAAGGGCATAGTGGTCATCGACGTTCAGACGTCAGAGGTACTGGACGGCGCAGATGCCGACCCCGAGCACATTCGTTGGTACAGGAAGGTCCGCTTCGGAGCAACCTGAACTTCCGCTTAGGGCCC
>NZ_JBWKNQ010000031.1:0-602 GCF_059415645.1 Variovorax sp. GW821-FHT10B04 | reverse complement strand
GGCGTCAGCTACACCGTGCGCGCCGGCCAGACGCTGGGCGTGGTCGGCGAGTCCGGCTGCGGCAAGAGCGTCACCGCGCTGTCGATCATGCGGCTGCTGCCCGCACCGCCGGCGCGCATCCGCGGCCAGGTGCGCCTGCGCGGCACCGACCTGCTCACGCTGAGCGAGCGCGAGATGCGCCAGATCCGCGGCAACCGCATCTCGATGATCTTCCAGGAGCCGATGACCTCGCTGAACCCGGTGCTCAGCGTCGGGCGCCAGATCGCCGAGACGGTGCAGCTGCACCAGAAGGCCAGCCGCGCCGAGGCGATGGCGCGCGCGGTCGAGATGCTGCGCATCGTGCAGATCCCCGAGCCCGAGCGCCGCGTGAACGAGTACCCGCACCAGCTCTCCGGCGGCATGCGCCAGCGCGTGATGATCGCGCTGGCCCTGGCCTGCAATCCGGAAGTGCTGATCGCCGACGAGCCGACGACCGCGCTGGACGTGACGATCCAGGCGCAGATCCTGGAGCTGATCCGCCGCCTGCAGAAGGAGCTGGGCATGGGCGTGGTGATGATCACGCACGACCTGGGCGTGGTGGCCGAGAGCTGCGACCGGGTGGT
>NZ_JBWKNQ010000030.1:0-610 GCF_059415645.1 Variovorax sp. GW821-FHT10B04 | reverse complement strand
ATCAGGGTCGTGTCGCTCGTGTTGAAGTCGCTGGCGCTCACGCCTGTGTCCGTCGTGATGCCGGTCACGGCGATCGCGTTGAGTGTCAGTGGGTCGACGCCACCGCCGGGAATCGTCGTGCCACTCGTGTCGACGACGAGCGCCTGGACTACCGAGGATTTGGCGATGCCGCCAGACACATAAATCAGGTCAGCACGAATGCTGTACGTATTGGACGCTAGCGTCGTACCTGTGTAGTCAAAGCTCCAAGCTCCCCCAGTGACCGTCGTGTAGCCGATGTGCGACCCGTTGAGCAGCACGTCCACGTTCGAACCGTTGGCTGCATCGCTCGTGCCGCGGAAGATCAGGGTCGTGTCGCTCGTGTTGAAGTCGCTGGCACTCACGCCTGTGTCTGTTGTGATACCGGTCACCGCAATCACATTGGAAGCGAGCGGACCCGTCCCAGCACCTTCGATGACAAGGGGCTGGACTGCCGAGGACTTGGCGACGCCGCCTGCCAAGTCCACCAGGTCGGCGCGGATGCTGTAGGTGTCCGGTGCCAGCACCGTGCCGGTGTAGTCGAAGGTCCATACGCCACCCACGACAGTGGTGTAGCCGATGTGCGATCCGT
>NZ_JBWKNQ010000029.1:0-857 GCF_059415645.1 Variovorax sp. GW821-FHT10B04 | reverse complement strand
CCGCCCGAGAACTCGTGCGGGAAGCGGTTGATCGCCGACGCACCGAGCCCCACGCGTTCGAGCAGCGCGGCGGCGGCCTTCAGTGCCTCGGCGCGCGGCGTGCCGTAGATCATCGGCCCGCGCGCGATCGCGTCGCCGACCTTCTGCCGCGGGTTGAGCGAGGCGAACGGGTCCTGGAAGATGATCTGCACCTGGCGGCGGTACTCGCGCAACGCCGCCGCGTCCTGGCCGAGGATCGACTGGCCCGCGAAGACGATGCGTCCGCTGTCCGGCTCCATCAGCCGCATCACCATGCGCCCGAGCGTCGACTTGCCCGAGCCCGATTCGCCCACCACCGAGACGGTTTCGCCTTCCTGGATCGCGAGGTCGATGCCGTCGGCCGCGACCACTGTGCGCGGCGGCGAGAACATGCCCGACTTCGAGACGAAGGTCTTGCGCAGCTGCTCGATCTTGAGCAGCGGCTCGGACTTCGACGCGGCATGCGCCGTGCTGCGCGCGTTGCGCCCCGGCACCGCGGCGATCAGCTTCTGCGTGTACTCGTGCTGCGGGTTGCGCAGCACCTCGTCGCGCGTGCCTTGCTCGACCACGCGGCCATGGCGCATGACGACCACGCGGTCGGCAATGTCCGCCACCACGCCGAAGTCGTGGGTGATGAACAGCACGCCCATGCGGCGTTCGGTCTGCAGCTTCTGGATCAGGTCGAGGATCTGGCGCTGCGTGGTCACGTCCAGCGCGGTGGTCGGCTCGTCGGCCAGCAGCAGGCGCGGGTTGTTCAGCAGCGCCATCGCGATCATGACGCGCTGGCGCTGGCCGCCCGAGAGCTGGAACGGGTAGCTGCGCACGATCTGCTTCGGCGA
>NZ_JBWKNQ010000028.1:0-935 GCF_059415645.1 Variovorax sp. GW821-FHT10B04 | reverse complement strand
GCCTGCACCCGTGCGAACGCATAGCCGAAGGTCCCGAAATAGTCCGTGAACGCCTTCGTCGTGTCCGTCACCTGCTCTCCGTTGTACGGCTCGCCCGGGCGGATCGTCACCAGCGACTTGAACTCGTCCTCGCGCCCCAGGTAGTTGCCTTCCAGCTTCACCCCGGCCACCGCGAACTTCTCGCCCTCGGTGATGTTCACCGTCACGCTCAGGTCCTGGCGGTCCGGCGAGATCGCCACCTGCGTGGAGTCGATGCGGAACTCCAGGTAGCCGCGCGTGATGTAGTACGACCGCAGCGTCTCCAGGTCGGCGTTGAGCTTGGCGCGCGAGTACTGGTTGGACTTGGTGTACCAGCTCATCCAGCCGCCGCTGTCCTGGTCGAACAGGTCCAGCAGCGTCGACTCGCTGAACGCCTTGCTGCCCACCACGTGGATGTCGCGGATGCGTGCGGACTCGCCTTCGGTCACGGTGAAGGTCAGGTTCACGCGGTTGCGCTCGATCGGCGTGACGGTGGTCACGACCTGGGCGTTGTAGAGGCTGCGGCTGACGTACTGGCGCTTGAGCTCCTGCTCGGCACGGTCGGCCAGCGCCTTGTCGTAGGGGCGGCCTTCGGCCAGGCCGACTTCGCGCAGCGCCTTCTGCAGGGCCGTCTTGTCGAACTCCTTGGTGCCCACGAAGTCGACGTCGGCGACGGTGGGGCGTTCTTCGACGATCACGACCAGCACGTTGCCGCTGACGTCGATGCGCACGTCCTTGAAGAGGCCCAGGTCGAACAGCGCGCGGATGGCCGCGGAGCCACGGTCGTCGCTGTAGGTGTCGCCCACGCGCAGCGGGATCGACGCGAAGATGGTTCCGGGCTCCACGCGCTGGAGGCCTTCCACGCGGATGTCGCGCACCGTGAAGGGTTCGACCGCCCAGGCGGCGCTGGCGGCCAG
>NZ_JBWKNQ010000027.1:0-965 GCF_059415645.1 Variovorax sp. GW821-FHT10B04 | reverse complement strand
AATTAAGCGAGGACCTTGGCCACGACGCCCGAGCCGACGGTCTTGCCGCCTTCGCGAATGGCGAAGCGCAGGCCTTCTTCCATCGCGATCGGGTTGATCAGCTTCACGGTGATGCTGACGTTGTCGCCAGGCATGACCATTTCCTTGCCTTCGGGCAGCTCGATCGCGCCCGTCACGTCCGTCGTGCGGAAGTAGAACTGCGGACGGTAGTTGTTGAAGAACGGCGTGTGACGGCCGCCTTCGTCCTTGCTCAGCACATAGACTTCAGCCGTGAAGTGCGTGTGCGGCTTGATCGAACCCGGCTTGCACAGCACTTGGCCGCGCTCGACTTCTTCGCGCTTCGTGCCGCGCAGCAGCACGCCCACGTTGTCGCCAGCCTGACCTTGGTCCAGCAGCTTGCGGAACATTTCCACGCCGGTGCAGGTGGTCTTGACGGTCGGGCGAATGCCGACGATCTCGATTTCTTCGCCGACCTTGATCACGCCACGCTCGACGGCGCCGGTCACCACGGTGCCGCGACCCGAGATCGAGAACACGTCTTCCACCGGCATCAGGAACGTGCCGTCCACAGCGCGCTCTGGCGTCGGGATGTACGTGTCGAGTGCGTCAGCCAGCTTCATGATGGCTTGTTCGCCCAGCGGACCCTTGTCGCCTTCGAGCGCCAGCTTGGCCGAGCCGTGGATGATGGGGGTGTCGTCGCCCGGGAAGTCGTACTTGTCCAGGAGTTCGCGCACTTCCATTTCGACCAGCTCGAGCAGCTCGGCGTCATCGACCATGTCGCACTTGTTCAGGAACACGATGATGTAGCCCACGCCCACCTGGCGAGCCAGCAGGATGTGCTCACGGGTCTGGGGCATCGGGCCGTCAGCAGCCGAGCACACCAGGATCGCGCCGTCCATCTGGGCGGCGCCGGTGATCATGTTCTTCACATAGTCGGCGTGGCCAGGGCAGTCCACGTGTGCGTA
>NZ_JBWKNQ010000026.1:0-1229 GCF_059415645.1 Variovorax sp. GW821-FHT10B04 | reverse complement strand
GGCGGATTCAACCGGTCGATGCAACACATTCGCTGAACATCTCAGCTGGTGTGTGGAAGCCGAGCGTCTTGCGCGGCCTTTCATTCAATTGTCTTGCAATCGCGTTGAGTTGAAGCTGTGAGTAGCCCGAGATATCGATGCCCTTGGGCATGTATTGCCGCAGCAGCCCGTTGGTGTTCTCGTTGCTGCCGCGTTGCCAGGGGCTCTGTGGGTCACAGAAGTAGACTTGAATGTCGGTCGCCATCGTGAATCTTTTGTGGCCGTGCATCTCCGTGCCTCGATCCCAGGTCAGTGACTTGTAGAGCTCCTGCGGCAGCTTGCGCGCGTTCTTGATCAGCGCGTTGACGACCGACTGCGAGTCTTTGCCTTCGAGCTTGACCAACATCACATATCGCGTCTGTCGCTCGACCAGCGTTGCGATCTGGCTGTTGCCGCTGCCGAACACCAGATCCCCTTCCCAATGACCAGGCACTGCCCGATCCTCGACAGATGCGGGGCGTTCGCTGATCGACACGGCATCGGCAATCTGCCCGTGGATCGCCGTCTTTTGCGTATAGGCCCGAGAGCGCCGCATGCCGCGCGTGCGTCTGAGGTGCTCCAGGAGCTCCTTCTTCAACGCGCCACGCGCTTGAATGAACAGGCTGCGGTAGATGGTCTCGTGTGACACATGAAGGCTCGGATCGTTCGGATAAGTATGCTTGAGCCAGCCGGCGATCTGCTCGGGCGACCACAGCATTCGGAGCATGTCCGCCACGACGCCAGCCAACGCTCGGTTCTCGACCAACTTGCAGCGCTTCGGTCGTAGGGCACGATTCCACGCAGCTTCGTCGGCGACGCTCGCCCGATAGCCAGCTTGCCCTGCGTTGCGCTTGATCTCGCGGCTGATTGTCGACGGGGCCCTGCCAAGTCGGGCGGCCACCGAACGCATCGATTCACCGACCGTCAGAGCACGAGAGATCTCTTCTCGCTCTGCCAGGGTCAACGCATTGGCGCCGCGTCGTCGCTGGGGCGGTCGAATGCCACCGGTCTTCGACAAGATGTTATGGATTGAAGTGTGAGGTCGGTCGAACAGCTGGCCAATCTGGTGAAGGGTCCAACCATCTCTCCAGCGCTCCCACATCAGTGCCTTCTGGGCGGCCGTGTAGTAGGTTCGTGTCCGGTATTTCATCTGCAACACTCCTTCTGCCTAAGCAGTGGTTAGTGTGTTGCATCGACCGGTTGAATCCGCC
>NZ_JBWKNQ010000025.1:0-1874 GCF_059415645.1 Variovorax sp. GW821-FHT10B04 | reverse complement strand
GCGCCCGGCGACCCCGCACTCGTGATGGCAGGCCAGTCCGGCGCCACCGACGAGGCGTTCCTCAAGCGCGTGCGCGCGGAGTACGGCCTCGACCAGCCGATGCCCGTGCAGCTCGCAACCTACCTGGGCAAGGTGGTGCGGCTCGACCTGGGCTACTCGCACCGCCAGCAACGTACCGTGCTGAGCGCCATCCTCGAGCGCCTGCCCGCCACGCTGCTGCTCACGCTGTCGGCCTTCGCGATCTCGCTGGTCGGCGGCATCGTGCTCGGCAGCCTCGCGGGGGTGCGCGCCGGCAAGGCGTCCGACACGCTGATCAGCCTGCTCGCGCTGGTGATCTACGCCACCCCGGTCTTCTGGCTCGGGCTGATGCTGGTGCTGCTCTTCTCCGTGCAGCTCGGCTGGCTGCCGGCCTTCGGCTACGAGACCATCGGCGTCACGATGAGCACCTGGGCCGGCGTCGTCGACAAGCTCACCCACCTCGCGCTGCCCGCGTTCACGCTCGGCATGCTGTACCTCGCGATCTACGCACGCCTGATGCGCTCCTCGATCATCGAAGTGAGCCATCAGGACTATGTGAAGACCGCGCGTGCCAAGGGCGCGTCCGACAGCCGCATCCTGTGGCGCCACATGCTGCGCAACGCGCTGCTGCCGGTGGTGACCATGGCCGGCGTGCAGGCCGGCACGCTCATCGGCGGCTCGGTCGTGATCGAGACCGTGTTCGCCTGGCCGGGCCTCGGCCGCCTGACGTACGACGCCGTGCTGCAGCGCGACTACCAGGTGATGCTGGGCGTGTTCCTCGTGCTGTCGGTGCTGGTGATCTTCTTCAACTGGGTGACGGACCTGCTCTATCGCGTGATCGACCCTCGAATCAAAGCCGCATGAGAACGCCGAGCACGCGATGAAACAAACCTTCAAATCCTTCCTGCGCCACCCGAGCGGCATGCTCGGCCTGGTGATCCTGCTGGCCGTGATCGCGCTGGCCGTGACGGCGCCGATCTTCTTCCCCGGCGATCCGTGGGACACGGTGGCCGCACCCTTCACGCCGCCGAACACCGACGGCATGCTGCTGGGCAGCGACAGCCTCGGGCGCGACATCGCCTCGGGCATCGCGCACGGCACGCGCGTGTCGCTCATGATCGGCATCACCTCCACCCTTGTCGCGCTGCTGATCGGCGTGGTCGTGGGTGCGCTCTCGGGCTACGTGGGCGGACGCGTCGGCGAATGGCTGATGCGCTTCACCGAACTGTTCCAGACCATCCCGGCCTTCATGCTGTGCATCCTGCTGGTGGCGATCCTGGAGCCGTCGATCCGCACCATCGTGGTCGCCATCGCGCTGGTGAGCTGGCCGCAGGTGGCGCGCCTCACGCGTGGCGAGTTCCTCGCGCTCAAGGAGCGCGAGTTCGTGCAGGCGGCGCGCTGCCAGGGCGAATCGCCGCTGTCGCTGATCGTGCGCTACATCCTGCCGAACGCGCTGTCGCCGATCATCGTGGCGGGCTCGCTGTCGATCGCGAGCGCCATCCTGATCGAGAGCGCGCTGAGCTTCATGGGCCTGGGCGACCCGAACCTGATGAGCTGGGGCTTCATGATCGGTGCGGCGCGCACCATGCTGCGCCAGGCCTGGTGGATGAGCTTCTTCCCCGGCCTCGCCATCCTGCTGACCGTGCTGGCCATCAACCTGGTCGGCGAAGGACTCAACGACGTCCTCAACCCTCGGATCTCCCGCAAATGACGGCCCCCGTGAACTCCCAACCCCTGCTGCAGATTCAGGACCTGTCGATCGTCCTTCCGAGCTCGGGCGACCGCAGCTACGCGGTGGATCGCCTGTCGCTGGACATCGCCGAGAACGAGATCGTCTGCCTGGTCGGCGAGTCCGG
>NZ_JBWKNQ010000024.1:4197-5778 GCF_059415645.1 Variovorax sp. GW821-FHT10B04 | reverse complement strand
TTGCTTTTCGCAATAACAAAAGCCCCCTGCTCTTTCGAGAGGGGGCTTTTGAGGGCTGTAAGAGCCTGACGATGACCTACTTTCACACGGGAACCCGCACTATCATCGGCGCTGAGTCGTTTCACTGTCCTGTTCGGGATGGGAAGGAGTGGTACCAACTCGCTATGGTCATCAGGCATAAAGGGTTGCCTTGCTGATCGAGGATCAACAAGACGAATTCATAGAGTTTGGAATCAGCTTTTGGCGAATTATTTTGAATGCGTCAACTTGGCATAACACCCTGATCAGATTGATCAAAGTTATAGGGTCAAGCCGCACGAGCAATTAGTATCAGTTAGCTTAACGCATTACTGCGCTTCCACACCTGACCTATCAACGTCCTGGTCTTGAACGACTCTTCAGGGGGCTCAAGGCCCCGGCAGATCTCATCTTGAAACGAGTTTCCCGCTTAGATGCTTTCAGCGGTTATCTCTTCCACACTTAGCTACTCGGCAATGCCACTGGCGTGACAACCGATACACCAGAGGTGTGTCCACTCCGGTCCTCTCGTACTAGGAGCAGGCTTCCTCAAATCTGCAGCGCCCACGGAAGATAGGGACCAAACTGTCTCACGACGTTTTAAACCCAGCTCACGTACCTCTTTAAATGGCGAACAGCCATACCCTTGGGACCGGCTACAGCCCCAGGATGAGATGAGCCGACATCGAGGTGCCAAACACCGCCGTCGATATGAACTCTTGGGCGGTATCAGCCTGTTATCCCCAGAGTACCTTTTATCCGTTGAGCGATGGCCCTTCCATACAGAACCACCGGATCACTATGTCCTGCTTTCGCATCTGCTCGACTTGTCAGTCTCGCAGTTAAGCACGCTTATGCCATTGCACTATCGTCACGATGTCCGACCGTAACTAGCGTACCTTCGAACTCCTCCGTTACGCTTTGGGAGGAGACCGCCCCAGTCAAACTGCCTACCATGCACTGTCCCCGATCCAGATAATGGACCTAGGTTAGAACCTCAAACACACCAGGGTGGTATTTCAACGTTGGCTCCACAAGATCTAGCGACCCTGCTTCAAAGCCTCCCACCTATCCTACACAGATCTGTTCAAAGTCCAATACAAAGCTACAGTAAAGGTTCATGGGGTCTTTCCGTCTTTCCGCGGGGAGATTGCATCATCACAAACATTTCAACTTCGCTGAGTCTCAGGAGGAGACAGTGTGGCCATCGTTACGCCATTCGTGCAGGTCGGAACTTACCCGACAAGGAATTTCGCTACCTTAGGACCGTTATAGTTACGGCCGCCGTTTACTGGGACTTCAATCAAGAGCTTGCACCCCATCATTTAATCTTCCAGCACCGGGCAGGCGTCACACCCTATACGTCCACTTTCGTGTTTGCAGAGTGCTGTGTTTTTAATAAACAGTCGCAGCCACCGATTTTTTGCAACCCATTCATGCTCCGTTGTTCACTTCACACTAATAGGGCACACCTTCTTCCGAAGTTACGGTGTCAATTTGCCGAGTTCCTTCTCCTGAGTTCTCTCAAGCGCCTTAGAATACTCATCTCGCGCACCAGTGTCG
>NZ_JBWKNQ010000024.1:2500-4102 GCF_059415645.1 Variovorax sp. GW821-FHT10B04 | reverse complement strand
GTCGGTTTGCGGTACGGTCGTTGTTAGCTGAAGCTTAGTGGCTTTTCCTGGAACCTCGTTCAGTCACTTCATGAGCAAGCTCACTCGATCATGGGCCTCGGTATATGTACGCCGGATTTGCCTAACGTACGCCTACTTCCCACTAAACCGGGATATCCAACACCCGGATGACCTATTAAGATCCGTCCCCACATCGCACTAACAATCGGTACAGGAATATTGACCTGTTTCCCATCAACTACGCATCTCTGCCTCGCCTTAGGGGCCGACTCACTCTACGCCGATGAACGTTGCGTAGAAAACCTTGCGCTTACGGCGAGGGGGCTTTTCACCCCCTTTAACGCTACTCATGTCAGCATTCGCACTTCTGATACCTCCAGCACGCTTTACAACGCACCTTCACAGGCTTACAGAACGCTCTCCTACCACTTGCAATAAATTGCAAATCCGCAGCTTCGGTAACTGGCTTAGCCCCGTTACATCTTCCGCGCAGGACGACTCGATCAGTGAGCTATTACGCTTTCTTTAAATGATGGCTGCTTCTAAGCCAACATCCTGACTGTTTTAGCCTTCCCACTTCGTTTCCCA
Source organism: Variovorax sp. GW821-FHT10B04 (assembly GCF_059415645.1). Taxonomy (NCBI): domain Bacteria; kingdom Pseudomonadati; phylum Pseudomonadota; class Betaproteobacteria; order Burkholderiales; family Comamonadaceae; genus Variovorax; species Variovorax sp. GW821-FHT10B04. The sequence goes on along the minus strand of NZ_JBWKNQ010000024.1, from coordinate 3,514 downwards.
CTTAGCCAATTTTAGGGACCTTAGCTGGCGGTCTGGGTTGTTTCCCTCTTGAGTCCGGACGTTAGCACCCGGTGCTCTGTCTCCCAAGCTGTACTCATCGGTATTCGGAGTTTGCCTTGGTTTGGTAAGTCGCCATGACCCCCTAGCCAAAACAGTGCTCTACCCCCGATGGTAATACTTGAGGCACTACCTAAATAGTTTTCGGAGAGAACCAGCTATTTCCAAGTTTGTTTAGCCTTTCACCCCTATCCACAGCTCATCCGCTAGTTTTGCAACACTAGTCGGTTCGGACCTCCAGTACCTGTTACGGCACCTTCATCCTGGCCATGGATAGATCACTTGGTTTCGGGTCTACACCCAGCGACTAGACGCCCTATTCGGACTCGATTTCTCTACGGCTTCCCTATTCGGTTAACCTTGCCACTGAATGTAAGTCGCTGACCCATTATACAAAAGGTACGCAGTCACCCTTGCGGGCTCCTACTTTTTGTAAGCACGCGGTTTCAGGATCTATTTCACTCCCCTCCCGGGGTTCTTTTCGCCTTTCCCTCACGGTACTAGTTCACTATCGGTCAATGATGAGTATTTAGCCTTGGAGGATGGTCCCCCCATATTCAGACAGGATTACACGTGTCCCGCCCTACTTGTCGTTAGCTCAGTACCACACAGGTCATTTCACGTACGGGGCTATCACCCGCTATGGCCACCCTTTCCAAAGTGTTCCGTTATGTCTTGTGCTATCACTAACAGGCTTCTCCGATTTCGCTCGCCACTACTTTCGGAATCTCGGTTGATGTCTTTTCCTCGAGCTACTGAGATGTTTCAGTTCACCCGGTTCGCCTCGCATGACTATGTATTCATCATGCGATACCTTTCGGTGGGTTTCCCCATTCGGAAATCTCCGGATCAAAGCTAATTTGCCAGCTCCCCGAAGCTTATCGCAGGCTATCACGTCCTTCGTCGCCTATCATTGCCAAGGCATCCACCACGTGCTCTTATTCACTTGACCCTATA
>NZ_JBWKNQ010000023.1:0-21713 GCF_059415645.1 Variovorax sp. GW821-FHT10B04 | reverse complement strand
GTCTCCCGCAGCGAAATCAAGGAGGAGCCGACGAAGTCGGCGGGGGACATTCGCGGAGGGAGATACCCCGTGGCCTCCGCACGCGCCCCGGACAGCAATCCGCCGGAGAGCAGCCTGCCGACCAGCAACCCGCCGAACGCAAACCAGCACACAGAGAAGCGCGCCTGCCGATGAAGAATCCAAGACGCCGCCAGTCCTACGAAGGTGTGGCCGTGGCCGTGCCGGTCACCGTGCCTTACGTGCGCCATTCGACGCACGGCGCGCACTGGTTCCTCGGCCAGGCGGTCGATGCGTTGCTGAAATCGAGCGGCCTCGACAAGTCCGCCATCGACGGCCTCTGCGTCAGCAGCTTCTCGCTCGCGCCCGACACCGCCGTCGGCGTGACACAGCACCTCGGCCTGTCGCCGCGCTGGCTCGACCATGTGCCGACCGGCGGCGCGTCGGGCGTGATGTGCCTGCGCCGGGCGGCGCGCGCGGTGCAGGCGGGCGATGCCGACGTGGTCGCCTGCGTGGCGGCCGACACCAACCATGTCGACTCGTTCCGCCAGACGCTCGGCGCCTTCAGCGACTTCGCGCGCGACGCCACCTACCCCTATGGCGCGGGCGGGCCGAACTCGATCTTCGCCTTCATCACCGCCAACTACATGCGCCAGTTCGGCGCCACGCGCGAGGACTTCGGACGCATCGCGGTCGACCAGCGCAGCAACGCGCTGCTGAACCCGAACGCGATGTTCAAGAAACCGCTGACGCTGGCCGAGTACATGGCCGCGCGGCCGATCTCCGATCCGATCCACCTGTTCGACTGCGTCATGCCTTGCGCCGGCGCCGAGGCCTTCCTGGTGATGACCGAAGAGCGCGCACGCGACCTCGGCCTGCCGCATGCGGTGGTGCGCGGTGCCATCGAGCGCCACAACGCGTATGCCGAAGACCCGGTGATGGTGCGCGGCGGCTGGGCCGTCGATGCCGACGAGCTGTATGCGCAAGCCGGCGTGACGCCCGCCGACATCGACTTCGTGCAGACCTACGACGACTACCCGGTGATCGTGATGATGCAGTTCGAAGGGCTGGGCTTCTGCGCGCACGGCGAGGGCCCGGCCTTCGTGCGTGCGCACGGCATGACGCATGCGGGCAGCTTCCCCAACAACACCAGCGGCGGCCAGCTCTCGGCCGGCCAGGCCGGTGCGGCCGGCGGCTTTCTCGGCATGACCGAGGCGATCCGCCAGCTCACCGGCGCGGCCGGTCCGCGGGCCGTGAAGGACGCCGCGCTCGGCGTGGTCGCCGGCTTCGGCATGGTGACCTACGACCGCTGCCTGTGCACCGGCGCGGTGATCCTCGGGAGATCGCAATGAAGCGCAACGACGACATGCACCGGGAGGCGCGATGACCATGCCCCTGATGCGCCCACCGCGCAAGAACCCGGTGCTGCGCACGCCGCAGATGAACCTGCCGTCCTGGGCGCGCGGCCGCGTGGCGCTGGGCATCACGGCGGCCGCCGCGGAAGGGCGCTTCGAACTGCAGACCTGCGAGGACTGCGGCACGGTGCAGTACCCGCCGCGCGAGGCCTGCTGCAAGTGCCTGTCGCCGCAGTTGCGCTGGCGCGAGCAGGACGGCGCGGGCCAATTGCTCGCGAGCACCACGCTGAGCCACAGCAACGACATGTACTTCCGCGAACGGCTGCCGTGGCGGCTGGGGCTGGTGCACCTGGACGCCGGCCCGACGCTGATGGTGCATCTGCACGGCGAGGTCGGCGAGGCGCCCGCGCGGGTGCGCGTCGGCGCGCAGCTCGACCGCGCGGGGCAGGCGGTATTGATCGGATTTCCGAAGGAAGGGAGCGCCCATATGGCCGACGACAGCATGCTCAGGGAAATGACCAGCGACCCGAAGTTCCGCAAGGTGCTGGTAACCGACGGCAAGACCGAGGTCGGCCAGGCGCTGGTGCGCGCGCTGGTCAAGGCCGGTGCCGACATCGTCTGGGTCGGCCATGCCGAACCGTGGAAGAAGACCGGCGGGCTGGACGACATCGCCGCGCTGCCGCAGGTCACGCTGGTGCCGCTCGACCTGACCAACGGCCGTGCCGTGACCGAACTGGCCGGCGAGATCGGCGGCAAGGTCGACATCGTGATCAACAACGCCGAGGTGCATCGCAGCTTCGGCATCGGCGGACGCCGTGGCACCGACGTGGCGCGCGCCGAGATGGACATCAACTACTTCGGCCTGCTGCGGCTGGCGCAGGAGTTCGGACCGGCGCTCAAGGGCCGCTCGGCCGACGGCGCGACCGGTGCGACGGCCTGGGTCAACCTGCTGTCGATCTATGCGCTCAGCAACTTCCCGCCGCACGGCACCTTCAGTGCGTCGAAGGCCGCGGCGTATTCGCTCGCGCAATGCCTGCGCGCCGAGATGCGGCCCGCGGGCATCCGCGTGGTCAACGTGTTCCCGGGACCGATCGACGACGAATGGAACCAGCAGATGCCCGCGCCCAAGCTCGCGCCCGCGACGCTGGCGAACGCGATCGTGAAGGCGCTGCGCGACGGTGTGGAAGACGTGTACCCGGGTGAGGTCGCGCAGGAGTGGCTCGAACGCTGGCGCGACAACCCGAAGGTTCTCGAACGAGAACTGGCCTCCGGTGGCTGACGAACGAGACGACGACATGAATCCAACGACCGAAACGATGTCCACCGCCCAGATCCTCGGCGGCCTGGTGGGCGCGCTGGCCAGCGGGCGCATCCGCGTGATCGACCTCACGCAGACGCTCACGCCCGAGTTCCCGCAGATCGCGCTGCCGCCCGAGATGGGCCAGTGCTGGCCCTTCCGCATCGAGGAGGTGTCGAAGTACGACGAGCGCGGACCGGGCTGGTACTGGAACAACTTCTCCTGCGGCGAGCACACGGGCACGCACTTCGATGCACCGATCCACTGGATCTCGGGCCGCGACCTGCCGAACAACTCGGTGGACACGATCCCGGTGCAGAACTTCGTGGCACCGGCCTGCGTGATCGACTGCTCGGCCGAGGCCACCGCCGACCCCGACTACCTGCTCACCGTGGCCGACATCGAACGCTACGAAGCCGCGCATGGCCGCATCCCGAAAGGCGCCTGGGTGCTGATGCGCACCGACTGGTCGAAGCGCCAGGACCCCGAGGCGTATCAGAACTTCGACGAGACCGGCCAGCACACGCCCGGCCCGGGCACGGAGGCGGTGCGCTTCCTGGTCGAGCAGCGCGACGTGCTGGGTTTCGGTTCGGAGGCCATCGGCACCGACGCGGGCCAGGGCTACCACCAGCGCCCGCCCTATCCGTGCCACTACTACATGCACGGCGCCGGCCGCTACGGCCTGCAGTGCCTGAGCAACCTCGACCTGCTGCCGCCCGCGGGCGCGGTGCTGATCTGTCCGCCGCTGAAGATCGAGAAGGGCAGCGGGAGCCCGCTGCGGGTGCTGGCGTTGATCGGAGCGACGTCATGAGTGAGAACGACAAGCACGCGGCCACCACCACTGGCGAGAAGCGCCTGGTTGCCGCCGTCACCGGCGAGAAGCGCCCGGTCGCGGCCGTCACCGGCGGCAGTGCCGGTATCGGCAAGGCGATCTGCGAAGAGCTGCTCGCGCAGGGCTACGAGGTGGTCTCGCTCGCGCGCCGCAAGACGCCGATCGACCATCCGCGGCTGCACAGCATCGAGGTCGACCTGAGCGACCGCGCGGCCACGGCGCAGGCCGCGGCCGAGATGGCTCGGCGCTTCGAGGTCACGACGGTGGTGCACAACGCGGGCGTGATCCGCCCCGCGCTGCTGCCCGACGTGAAGCTCGACGACCTCGACATGCTGGTCGAGCTGCACCTGGGCTGTGCGGTGCAGCTGGTGCAGGCCGCGCTGCCCGCCATGCGTGCGCAGCACTTCGGCCGCATCGTGCTGCTGTCGTCGCGCGCGGCGGTCGGGCTGGCCACGCGCACCGCCTATTCGGCCACCAAGGCCGGCATGCTGGGCATGGCGCGCACCTGGGCGCTGGAACTCGCGGCCGACGGCATCACGGTCAACGTGGTGGCGCCGGGGCCGATCCGCACCGACATGTTCTACGACGTGGTCGAGGCCGGCAGTGACAAGGAGCGCGCGCTGGCTGCGTCGGTGCCGGTCAAGCGGCTCGGCGAATCGGCCGACGTGGCACGCGCCGTGCGTTTCTTTGCGGACCCGACCAGCAGCTTCATCACCGGCCAGGTGCTGTACGTGTGCGGCGGAACCAGCGTCGGCAGCCTCGCGCTGTGAATCTTTTGCTGTGTCGTGGCGCCAAGCTGGCCCATTTCTTGATGTAACTTCATCCTCCTCCTTCCACTTCCCAACCCGGAGCTTTTCGCCATGTCCCTCAAGCCACTCAAGTCCCTCCTGGCGCCCGTCGCACTCGCTGCGCTGGCCGCGCTGGCCGGCCCCGCCCTGGCGCAGGTGAAGGTCGGTGTCGTGACCTCGTCGACCGGCCCGACCGCGCTGGTCGGCATCTCGCAGAAGAACTCGGTGCCGCTGCTGCCGACCAAGATCGGCGACATCACCGTCGAATACTTCTCGCGCGACGACGCCAGCGATTCGACCAACTCGGTCACCGAGATCAAGAAGCTCATCAGCGAGCAGAACATCGATGCGCTGATCGGCCCGAGCGGCTCGCCCAACGCGATGGGCGTGATCCAGTTCGTCGCCGAAGCCGGCGTGCCGATGCTCGCACCGGTGGGCACCGCGGCCGTGGTGCTGCCGATGACCGAGCCGAAGAAGTGGGTCTTCAAGACCACGCAGAACGACGACATCATCGCCAAGGCACTGGTCGACCACATGGTCAAGGCCAAGGTCAAGACGCTGGGCCTGATCGCGCTGAACGACCCGTACGGCGAGAACTGGGTCAAGGTGGTGGGCGAGCTCACGGCCAAGGCCGGCATCAAGATCGTCGCGACCGAGCGCTTCCTGCGCACCGACACGTCGGTCACCGCGCAGAGCCTGAAGCTGCTGTCCGCCAGCCCCGACGCGGTGCTGGTCGCCGCTGCCGGCGGCCCGACCGTGCTGCCGCAGACCACGCTGGTCGACCAGGGCTACAAGGGCCAGATCTACCAGACGCACGGCGCCGCGCTGCCCGACTTCCTGAAGCTCGGCGGCAAGAAGGTCGAAGGCACGATCCTGGCCGCGAGCCTGATGCTCGTGCTGCCCGAGATCTCGGACAGCAACCCGTCCAAGAAGATGGCCGTCGACTACATCGCCGCCTACGAGAAGCTCAACGGCAGCAAGCCCGCGACCTTCGGCGCCAACGTGTACGACGCCGGCCTGCTGCTGCAGAAGGCGATCCCCATCGCCGCCGCCAAGGCCAAGCCCGGCACCAAGGAGTTCCGTGCGGCGCTGCGCGACGCGCTGGAGCAGACCAAGGAGCTGGTCGCCACGCAGGGCGTCTACAACATGACGCCGGCCGACCACAGCGGCTTCGACGACCGCGGCCGCGAGATGATCATCGTCAAGGACGGCACCTGGAAACTGCTGAAGTGATGGACGGGTACGCCGGAGCATGAACTTCCAGATTGCCGCGCTGCTGGGCCAGGATGGCATCACCAATGGCGCGATTTATGCGCTGCTGGCGCTGTCCATCGTCCTCGTTTTCACCGTCACGCGCGTGCTGCTGATCCCGCAAGGGGAGTTCGTCGCCTACGGCGCACTCACGATGGCCGCCGTCCAGGCCGGCCAGACCACGGGCGTGGTCTGGCTGCTGGTCGGGCTGTGCCTGGGCTCGGCCGCGATCGACATCGCGCTGCGCCTGCGCGGCAGCGACCGCGCGCCACCGCTGCGATGGTTGTTCGCAGCCAAATTCATCTATCCGGCGCTGCTCGTGGCGCTGGTCTACAAGCTGCCGTTGGCGACGATGCCGATGGCCGCGCAGATCGCGCTGACGCTCGCGCTGCTGGTGCCGATCGGCCCGCTGCTCTATCGCCTGGTGTTCCAGCCGATCGCGGATGCGCCGGCGCTGGTGCTGCTGATCGTGTCGATCGCGCTGCACGTGTCGATGGTCGGTGTCGGCCTGCTGGTGTTCGGCCCGGGCGGCGCGAGCACCACGCCGCTGATCGACGCGACGCTGGAGTTCGGCAACATCCGCATCAAGGCGCAGACGCTGTGCGTGATCGCGGTGGCGCTGGCGCTGATCGGCGCGCTCTACCTGATGTTCGGCCGCACGCTGTACGGCAAGGCGCTGCGTGCGGCGGCCATGAACCGCAACGGCGCACAGCTCATGGGCATCTCGCCGGTGTTCGCCGGCAAGGCCACCTTCTTCCTGGCCACGCTGATCGGCGTGATGTCGGGAATCCTCATCGCGCCCATGACCACGATCTACTACGACTCGGGCTTCATCATCAGCCTGAAGGGCTTCGTCGGCTCGATCATCGGCGGGCTCGTGAGCTACCCGGTCGCGGCCATCGGCGCCGTGATCGTCGGGCTGATCGAGGCCTTCTCGGCCTTCTGGGCCAGCGGCTACAAGGAAGTCATCGTGTTCACGCTGATCATCCCGGTGCTGCTGTGGCGCTCGCTCACCAGCAAGCACGTGGAGGACGAGGAATGAAGAAGGGTCTTCTCGTCTTCGTCCTGCTGCTGGCCGTCGCACCCTGGGTGGTGCCGCCGTTCTACGTCACGCTGCTCAACTACATCGGGCTGTACGGCCTGGTCGCGCTCGGCCTGATGCTGCTGACCGGCGTCGGCGGCCTCACCAGCTTCGGGCAGGCGGCCTTCGTGGGGCTCGGCGCCTACACCACGGCGGCGCTGTCGACCGGCGTGATCGAGCTGCCGGCGGCTTTCGCATGGAGCCAGCATTCGCCCTGGATCGCGCTGGCCGCGGGCCTGCTGCTCACGCTGGCGGTCGCGCTGATCCTGGGTGCGCTCACGCTGCGCCTGTCGGGCCACTATCTGCCGCTGGGCACCATCGCCTGGGGCATCAGCCTGTACTACATGTTCGGCACCTTCGAGCGGCTCGGCGGGCAGACCGGCATGTCGGGCATTCCGCCGATCTCGGTGTTCGGCTATCCGCTCACCACGGCCAACCAGATGTACTACCTGATCTGGGTCTTCGCACTGGTCGCCGCGCTCACCACGCAGAACCTGCTCGACTCGCGCCAGGGCCGCGCGATCCGCGCGCTCAAGGGCGGCGTGGTGATGGCCGAGGCGATGGGCGTGAACACCGCGCGCTCGCGCATGGTGATCTTCGTGATCGCGGCGCTGCAGGCCTGCGCGTCGGGCTGGCTGTATGCGCACCTGCAGCGCTTCGTCAATCCGTCGCCGTTCAGCCTGCAGTACGGCATCGACTACCTGTTCATGGCGGTGGTGGGCGGCGCCGGCCAGGTCTGGGGCGCGTTCCTGGGCGCGGGCGTGATCACCGTGCTCAAGCAGTGGCTGCAGGACCTGCTGCCCAGCCTGCTCGGGCGCACCGGCAATTTCGAGATGATCGTGTTCGGCGCGCTGCTGGTGCTGCTGCTGCAGCGCTCGCGCTCCGGCCTGTGGGGGTTGCTGGCGCGCCTCGTCGCCAAGGTGCTGCCCCAGCGCACGGTGCAGCGTGCGGCGCCGGCGTCGGCCGAGCCGCTGCCGCGGCGCGCGATGCCGCCGCGCGGCGAAGTCGTGTTGCAGGCCAAGGCCGTGACGCGCCGCTTCGGCGGGCTGGTCGCCAACAACGCCATGGACCTCACGGTGCATGCAGGCGAGATCCTCGCGCTGATCGGCCCCAACGGCGCGGGCAAGAGCACGATGTTCAACCAGCTCTCGGGTGTCGACACGCCGACTTCGGGCGAAGTGCTGTTCCGCGGCCAGGCCATCACCGGCCGCGACTCGCGCGACATCGCGCGGCTCGGACTGAGCCGCAGCTTCCAGCATGTGCGGCTGATGCCCGAGATGAGCGTGCTCGAGAACGTCGCGATCGGCGCGCACCTGCGCGGTTCGCGCGGCGTGCTGGCGTCGGCCTGGCGGCTCGACCGCGCCGAAGAGAAGCGGCTGCTGGCCGAGGCCGCAGTGCAGGTCGAGCGCGTCGGGCTCAAGGAGCACATGTACGCCGACGCCGGCTCGCTGGCGCTCGGCCAGCAGCGCACGCTGGAGATCGCGCGGGCACTGGCCAGCGACCCGTCGCTGCTGCTGCTCGACGAGCCCGCGGCGGGCCTGCGGCTGCAGGAGAAGCAGGCGCTCGGCGAGCTGCTGCGCAAGCTGCGCGGCGAAGGCATGGCGATCCTGCTGGTGGAGCACGACATGGACTTCGTGATGGGCCTGGTCGATCGCGTGGTGGTGATGGACTTCGGCCAGAAGATCGCCGAAGGGCTGCCCGACGAGGTGCAGAAGAACCCGGCGGTGCTCGAGGCCTATCTGGGCGGGGTGGACGAATGACGACGGCGGCGCAAGTGCAAAAGATCCTGGACGTGCGCAAGCTCACGGTGTCGTACGGCAAGGTGGACGCGCTGGTCGACGCCGACCTGAGCGTCGGCGCGGGGCAGATCGTCACGGTGATCGGCCCCAACGGCGCCGGCAAGACCACGATGCTGTCCGCCGTGATGGGCGTGCTGCCGTCGCGTGGCGAGATCGAGCTGGACGGCGTGGTGCGCCGTTCGCCGCAGGTCGAGCAGATGGTGCGCGCCGGCATGACGCTGGTGCCCGAGAAGCGCGAGCTGTTCGCCGGCATGAGTGTGGAGGACAACCTCGCGCTCGGTGCGTTCGACCGCTACCGCCGCGGCCTGCGCGACCAGGCCGAGACGCTGGCCGAGATCTTCGTGCTGTTCCCGCGGCTGCAGGAGCGGCGCACGCAGCTGGCCGGCACGCTGTCGGGCGGCGAGCGCCAGATGCTCGCGATCGGCCGCGCACTGATGGCGCGGCCGCGCCTGCTGATGCTCGACGAGCCTAGCCTGGGCCTGGCGCCGCTGATCGTGCGCGAGATCTTCCGCATCATCGCGGCGCTGCGCGAGCGCGGTGTGTCGATCCTGCTGGTCGAGCAGAACGCGCGCGCGGCGCTGCAGGTCGCCGACTACGCCTACGTGCTCGAGACCGGCGCCATCACGATGCACGGCCCGGCCGCGCAGCTCGCGAAGGACCCGCGCGTCGTCGAGGCCTACCTGGGCCTGGCCGGCAAGCACCAGGACCTGTTGGCCGGATGAAGGCGACCAAGCGCCTGCGGGCGCCCCTTTTTTTACCCAGATCGTTGAGGTCTGAATCTTTGACTTTTCATGTAAGGAACCCCATGACTGCACTGAATCGAACTGCTTCGGCCATCGGCATCGCCGTGGCGCTTCTCGCCGCGACCGCGAGCTCGGCCGCGCTGGCCGCCGATCTCAAGGTCGGTTTCATCAGTTCGCTGTCCGGTCCGGTGTCGGCACTCGGCATTCCCTACGAGAAGGGCATCCGCGCGGCGATCGCCGAGCATCCGATGCTGGCCGGCCACAAGGTCGAGCTGATCGTGCTCGACGACGCGTCCGACCCGACGACCGCCGGGCGCAACGCGCGCAAGCTGGTGGTCGACGACAAGGTCGACGTGCTCATCGGCACGTCGGGCGTGCCGGGCGCGATGGCGATCGCCGCCGTCGCGCGCGAACTGAACGTGCCGCTGATCTCGCCCACACCGGTGACCATTCCGGGCCCCGAAGGCGCGTGGGTCGTGACGAACTCGCAGTCCTTCCCGATGATGGTCTCGGCCGTGGTCGACCGAATGAAGAAGTCGGGCGTGAAGACCGTCGCCTTCATCGGTTTCTCCGACGCGCTGGGCGACCTGGCCTACGACTCGCTCGTGAAGAGCTGCGAGGCCGCGGGCATCAAGGTGGTGGCGAACGAACGCTATGCGCGCAGCGACTCCTCGGTGGCCGGCCAGGTGCTGAAGATCGTCGCCGCCCGGCCCGACGCGGTGTTCGCCGGCAACTCCGGCACGCCGGGGGCGCTGCCCTATCTCGGCCTCGCCGAGCGCGGCTACAAGGGCCAGCTCTATGGCACGCACGGGTTGATCAACGCCGACTTCGTGCGCGTCGGCGGTGCCTCGATCGAAGGCCTGCAGGTGCCCAGCGGCCCGGTGCTGGTGGCCGACCAGCTGCCCGACAGCAATCCGATCAAGAAGGTGTCGATGGCCTACCGCGCCGCCTACCAGAAGATCTACAACGTGGTGCCGACCGACGCCTTCTCGTCGTACACCTACGACTCGTACCTGCTGCTGGCCGACGCGGCCTCGCGCGTGAAGGCCGAGCCCGGCACGCCGCAGTACCGCACGGCACTGCGCGACGCCATCGTCACGACCAAGGAGCTGGTGGGCACGCATGGCGTCTACAACTTCAAGCCCGACGACCGCTACGGCTCGGACCAGCGCGCGGTGGTGATCGTGCGCATGGAGAAGGGCCAGTGGAAGCTGGTTCCCTGAGCGCGCACGAACTGCAGGCAACCGACGAGGAGATCATGCAAAGGACGTTTCAATGACGTGGGACGTGGCACTCATCCTGGGCGTCGACGGGCTTGCCAACGGCGCCGTCTACCTGCTCGCCGGACTGGGCCTGGTGTTGATCTTTTCGGTCACGCGGGTCGTCTTCGTGCCCTTCGGCGACATCGCGGCCTTCACCGCGCTGACGCTGGCCGCCTTCGAGACCGGCCGCGTGCCGCCGACCATCGGGCTGGTCATGGTGCTGGCTGCGCTGGCGACCGTGACCGAGGTCGCGAGCCTGCTGCGCCGGGGCGAGAAGGCGCGCATTCCGCGGGCCGTGGCGGCCTGGGGCCTGCTGCCGCTGGTGCCGTGTGCGTTGGCGTGGGGCGCGGCACGCGCGGGCATGCCGCCCGCGGTGCAGATCCTCGCCACGCTGCTGCTGGTGGTGCCGATCGCACCGCTGCTGGCACGCGTGGTGTTCCAGCCCATCGCCGATGCGTCGGTGCTGGTGCTGCTGATCGTGTCGCTCGCGCTGCACTTCCTGATGTCGGGTGTGGGCCTGCTGTTCTTCGGGCCGGAGGGCTCGCGCACGGCGCCGCTCGCCGGTGGCGTCATCACCCTGTTCGACGGCTTCACCGTGAGCGGGCAGGTGCTGCTGATGGTCGGCTCGGCCGTGGTGCTGAGCGGCCTGTTCTTCCTGGTGTTCGAGCGCACGGTGGCGGGCAAGGCATTGCGCGCCACGGCCGTCAACCGGGTGGGCGCGCGGCTGGTCGGCATCCGGCCGGCGCGCACGGCCCTGCTGGCCTACGGCTGCGCGTCGCTGCTGGCCGGGCTGATCGGCGTGCTGATCGCGCCGGTCACCACGATGTATTACGACTCGGGCTTCATCATCGGCTTGAAGGCCTTCGTGGCGGCCATCATCGGCGGCCTGGTGAGCTACCCGATGACGGCGGTCGGCGCGCTGGCGGTGGGCCTGGTCGAGAGCTTCGCGTCGTTCTGGAGCGGTGCCCTGAAAGACGTGATCGTCTTCAGCCTGCTGATCCCGGTGCTGATGCTGAGGTCCTTCATGACCCGGCATGCCGAGGAAGACGAAGAGGAGGTGGACGAATGAAGCGCTTCCTCTTCAGCCCGCGCGCCTGGGCCGTCGCCATCGTCGTGCTGCTGGCCTTGGCGCCCGCGCTGGTCGGCAACTTCACCGTGTCCCTGCTGAACGACATCGGCATCGGCGCACTGGTCGCGCTGGGGCTGGTGCTGCTCACCGGCATCGGTGGCGCGACCTCGTTCGGGCAGGCCGCCTTCGTCGGCATCGCGGCCTATGCGACCGCCTGGCTCACGACCGTGCAGGGCCTGTCGCCCTGGCTGGGGCTGCTGTTCGCGCTGCTGCTCACGGGGCTGTCGGCACTGGCGATCGGCATGCTCACGCTGCGGCTCGGCGGGCACTTCCTGCCACTGAGCACCATCGCCTGGGGGCTGTCGATCGCGATGCTGTTCGGCAACGTCGACGCGCTGGGGCGCCACACCGGGCTGTCGAACATCCCCGCGCTGTCGATCGCAGGCTGGTCGCTGGCCGAGCCGCGCGCGATCTACTACCTGATCTGGGTCGTGGTCGGGCTGGCCTTCCTGTTCAGCTACAACCTGCTGGCCTCGCGGCCGGGCCGCGCGATCCGCAGCCTGCGCGGCGGCGCCACGCTGCTGGCCAGCGTCGGCGCCGATGCGTACCGCGTGCGGCTGTCGCTGTTCGTCACGGCGGCGCTGTTCGCCGGCCTCGCGGGCTGGCTCTATGCGCACATGAACCGCTTCGTGAGTCCGTCGCCCTTCGACGTGCGCGCCAGCATCGAGTACCTGCTGATGGCGGTGGCCGGCGGCCTGGGCCAGCTGGCCGGCGCGCTGGTCGGCGCGGCGCTGGTGATGGTGCTGAAGAACGGACTGCAGGACGTGCTGCCCCTGCTGACGCAGAACGCGGGCCAGCTGGAGGCGGTGACCTTCGCTGCGCTCTTCATCCTGCTGCTGCACTTCGCGCGCGGCGGGTTGATGGGCTTCGTGCGGCGCTGGTCGCGGCGCCGGGCGCGCGTGGCGCCGCACGCGCCGCTGGCCGCCGTGGCGCCGCTGCCGCAGCGTGCACTGCCGGCGCGCGGCACGCCGATCCTGTCGGTGCAGGGCGCCGTCAAGCGCTTCGGCGGGCTGGTGGCGGTCAACGACGTGAGCTTCGACGTGAAAGCCGGCGAGATCGTCGGCCTCATCGGGCCGAACGGCGCGGGCAAGTCGACCATGTTCAACCTGCTGACCTGCACCATGCCGATGAGCGCGGGCCGGGTGCGCTTCATGGACCGCGACATCGCCGGGCTGCCGCAGCGCGCGGTGGCGCGGCTCGGCCTGGCGCGCACCTTCCAGCACGTCAAGCTGCGGCCGCAGATGAGCCTGCTCGACAACGTCGCGCTCGGCGCGCATTCGCGCACGCGTGCCGGTGTGCTCCAGGCCGGCCTGCGGCTCGATCGCACCGAGGAACGGCAGATCCTGCAGGAGGCCCGGCGGCAGCTCGATCGCATCGGTCTCGGCGACCGGGCCCACGAGCTCGCGGGCAGCCTGCCGCTGGGCACGCAGCGCATCCTGGAGATCGCGCGTGCGCTGGCCGCCGACCCGGTGCTGCTGGTGCTCGACGAGCCCGCCGCCGGCCTGCGCCGCAAGGAGAAGATGGCGCTCGGCGAGCTGTTGCGCAAGCTGCGCGGGGAAGGCGTGACGATCCTGATCGTCGAACACGACATGGACTTCGTGATGAAACTGGTGGACCGGCTGGTGGTGATGAATTTCGGCGCGAAGCTCGTCGAAGGCGTGCCGGCCGCGGTGCGTGCCGACGAGCGCGTGCAGGCCGCCTATCTGGGGAGCGTCGTATGAGTTCGGCGGTGAAGGCGGGCACGCCGATGCTGGAAATCGGTGACCTGCATGTGGCCTACGGGCAGGTCGAGGCGGTGCGCGGCGTCACGCTGAGCCTGCAGCCGGGCCAGATCATCTCGGTGATCGGTCCGAACGGCGCGGGCAAGACCACGCTGCTGGCCGCGGCCATGGGCCTGCTGCCGTCGCGCGGCACGCTGCGCTTCGAAGGCGAGGACCTGCGCGGGCTCGACGTGGAGGCGCGGGTCGAGCGTGGCCTGTGCCTGGTGCCCGAAAAGCGCGAGCTGTTCGGCGAGCTGACGGTGCTCGACAACCTGCAGCTCGGTGCCTATGCGAAGCGCCTGCGCGGCGACGCCATGAAACGCCGGCTGCAGTCGGTGTACGACCGCTTCCCGCGGCTGGCCGAGCGCCGCACGCAGCGCGCCGACACGTTGTCGGGTGGCGAGCGGCAGATGCTGGCGGTCGGGCGTGCGCTGATGTCGGCGCCGCGCCTGCTGATGCTCGACGAGCCGAGCCTGGGGCTGGCGCCGCTGATCGTGCGCGACATCCTGGCGATCGTGCGCGGGCTGCGCGACGACGGCGTGTCGATCCTGCTGGTCGAGCAGAACGCGCGCGCCGCGCTCGAGAGTTCCGACCATGGCTTCGTGCTCGAAACGGGCGAGATCGCGCTATCGGGCGCCTCGAAGGATCTCGCGGGCGACGCGCGCGTGCAGGCGACGTATCTCGGTGGCGGCGCGCACGACGACGCGTGACGGGTAAACCCGCGCTCTTTCCATCCCGCCAAAGCGTCGGCTAAACTCGCCGCTCCATGTTCATTCATCACGTCATCCAGACAGGTCAAGGCAGCCGGGGAGCCTGGCCTTGGCGTACGCCATCGTTGCTGTCTGTTTGATTGCACGGCGCACGCCGTGCGCCCGTGGCCTCCGTCCGCACGATGCGGGGCCTGATTCCTGAATGACACTGCCAGCGGCCAACCTCCGCGCCCTGGCTGATGGAGACCTCCCGTGATCACCGAACTCGAATTCAAAAGCCTCAGCGCGCAGGGCTACAACCGCATTCCGCTGATGGTCGAGGCCTTTGCCGACCTCGAAACCCCGCTCTCGCTGTACCTCAAGCTTGCGCACACCAAGGACGGCGGCAGGTACAGCTTCCTGCTCGAATCCGTGGTCGGCGGCGAACGCTTCGGCCGCTACAGCTTCATCGGCCTGCCGGCCCGCACGCTGATCCGTGCGAGCGGCTTCGGCGCCGCGGCCCGCACCGAGGTCGTGACCGACGACAAGGTCGTCGAGAGCGCGGACGGCAATCCGCTCGACTTCATCGCCGCGTATCAGAAGCGTTTCAAGGTCGCGCTGCGGCCCGGCCTGCCGCGCTTCTGCGGCGGACTGGCCGGCTACTTCGGCTACGACGCGGTGCGCTACATCGAGAAGAAGCTCGAGGCGTCCTGCCCGCCCGACACGCTGGGCTGCCCCGACATCATGCTGCTGCAGTGCGAGGAGCTGGCCGTCATCGACAACCTGTCGGGCAAGCTCTACCTGATCGTCTATGCCGACCCGGGCCAGCCCGAGGCGTATGCCAACGCCAAGCGCCGGCTGCGCGGGCTGCGCGAACAGCTCAAGTACTCGGTCAGTGCGCCGCAGGTGAAGCCGTCGCAGGCGCACCCGGCCGAGCGGTCCTTCGCCAAGGCCGACTACATCGCGGCCGTGGAGCGTGCCAAGGAACTGATCGCCGGTGGCGACTTCATGCAGGTGCAGATCGGCCAGCGCATCAGCAAGCGCTACACCGAGTCGCCGCTGTCGCTGTACCGCGCGCTGCGCTCGCTGAATCCGTCGCCCTACATGTTCTATTACAACCTGGGGGATTTCCATGTGGTCGCGGCCTCGCCGGAAATCCTGGTGCGCCAGGAGAACACGCCCGATGGCGAGCAGAAGGTGACGATCCGTCCGCTGGCCGGCACGCGTCCGCGCGGCGCCTCGCTGGAACTCGACAAGGCCGCGGAGGCCGAACTCATCGCTGACCCGAAGGAGCGCGCCGAGCACGTGATGCTGATCGACCTCGCGCGCAACGACATCGGCCGCATCGCCAAGATCGGCAGCGTGAAGGTGACCGAGGCCTTCGCGGTCGAGCGCTACAGCCACGTGATGCACATCGTGAGCAACGTCGAAGGCACGCTGAAGGACGGCATGACCGCCATCGACGTGCTGAAGGCCACCTTCCCCGCGGGCACGCTGACCGGCGCCCCCAAGGTGCACGCGATGGAACTGATCGATCAGCTGGAGCCGACCAAGCGCGGCATCTACGGCGGCGCCTGCGGCTACATCAGCTACGCCGGCGACATGGACGTCGCCATCACCATCCGGGCGGGTCTCATCAAGGATCAGATGCTGCATGTGCAGGCCGCGGCCGGCGTGGTGGCCGATTCGGTGCCCGAGCTCGAATGGAAAGAGACCGAGGCGAAGGCGCGCGCACTTCTGCGTGCCGCGGAACTGGTGGAAGAGGGACTGGAGTGAACGCGATGAACGAGATACAGAACGATTTTTCGCACGAGATCATCGGCGCGGCCGTCGAAGTGCAGCGGGTGCTCGGCACCGGCCTGCTCGAGCAGGCGTATTCGTCGGCGCTGGCGATCGAGCTCGCAGAACGCGAGATCGGCTTTGCGCGCGACGTGCCGCTGTCGGCGGCCTACAAGGGCCGGTCGCTCGGCGAGGTGTACCGCGCGGGCTTCGTGATCGAGCAGTCGGTCATCGTCGAACTCCGAACGGTCGATGCGCTGAACGAGCTGCATCGTGCGCAGGTCATGGCTGCGCTGCGCGTGTCCGGCCTCAAGCTGGGGCTGCTGATCAACTTCAACGTGTTCCCCGTCGTGAAGGGCGTGCACCGGATCGTGAGCAAGCCATGAAGCTCCTGATGATCGACAACTACGATAGCTTCACTTACAACATCGTCCAGTACTTCGGTGAACTGGGCGCCGAGGTCGAAGTGCAGCGCAACGACGAGATCAGCGTGGCGCAGATCGGCGAGCGCATCGCCGCCGGCACCGCGCGGCTGGTGATATCGCCCGGGCCGTGCTCGCCGGCGGAGGCGGGCGTTTCGGTGGCGGCGATCCAGGCCTTTGCGGGCAAGCTGCCGATCCTCGGCGTCTGCCTCGGCCATCAGGCGATCGGCGCCGCCTTCGGCGGGCGCATCGTGCGCGCGCAGCAGCTGATGCACGGCAAGACCAGCGAGATCACGACCACGCGCGAAGGCGTGTTCGCGGGTCTGCCCGAGAAATTCGTGGTCAACCGCTACCACTCGCTGGCCATCGAGCGCGCGAGCTGCCCCGAGGCGCTGGCCATTACCGCGTGGACCTATGACGGCGAGATCATGGGTGTGCGGCACACCGGCTTTGCGCACGAAGTGCGCGTCGAGGGTGTGCAGTTCCATCCCGAGTCGATCCTCACCGAGCATGGCCACGCCATGCTCAGAAACTTTCTCGAATGAATGCCATGACCCGACCCGTCGACCTGCGCAGCGACACCGTCACCCAACCCACGCGCGCGATGCGCGACGCCATGGCGGCCGCGCCGCTCGGCGACGACGTCTTCGGCACCGATCCGAGCGTCAACGCGCTGCAGGAGAAGGTCGCCGCCATGCTCGGCTTCGAGGCGGCGCTGTTCATGCCGACGGGCACGCAGAGCAACCTCTGCGCGGTGCTGTCGCACTGCGGCCGGGGCGACGAATACATCGTCGGCCAGCAGGCGCATTGCTACCGCTGGGAAGGCGGTGGCGCGGCGGTGTTCGGCAGCGTGCAGCCGCAGCCGCTCGACCATGCCGCCGACGGCACGCTGCCGCTTGCGCAGATCGAGGCGGCCATCAAGCCCGACGACGCGCACTTCGCGCGCACCCGGCTGCTCGCGCTGGAGAACACGCTGGGCGGCAAGCTGCTGCCCTTCGGCTATGTCGAGGCCGCGACCGGCCTGGCGACGGCGCATGGCCTGCAGCGGCATCTGGACGGCGCCCGGCTCTTCAATGCCGCGACCGCGCAGGCGGCGCAGACCGGCCGCGGCGTGCGCGACGAGGCGCGCCGCATCGCGCAGTGCTTCGACAGCGTGTCGGTCTGCTTCAGCAAGGGGCTGGGTGCGCCGGTCGGGTCGGCGCTGTGCGGGTCGCGCGAGCTGATCGCGCGGGCGCACCGCATCCGCAAGATGGCGGGCGGTGGCATGCGCCAGGCCGGCCTGCTGGCTGCAGCGGCCTCGCATGCGCTCGACCACCACATCGACCGCCTGGCGGACGACCATGCGCTGGCGCAGCGGCTGGCGGCAGGACTGGCGGGTATCGACGGCCTCTCGGTCGAGGCGCCGCACACCAACATCGTGTTCGTCGATCTGGCGGATGCGCTGAAGCCGAAGTCCTCCGCGCTGATCGAGCAACTCGCGGCCGAGGGCATTCTGGCGACCGGCCTCTATCGGCTGCGCTTCGTGACGCACCTCGACGTCGATGCCGCTGGCGTCGATCGCGCGGTGGCGGCGATCCGGCGTTTCTTCGGGGCGTGAACGCCCAGCTCCCCCACCCCCAGCAACTCGCAACGAAAGAAGCGCGATGCCCGACACACCGCACCTCCTGGCTTTCATCGCCGCCGGCCTGCTCCTGAACGTCACGCCCGGGCCGGACGTGTTCTTCGTGATCACGCATGCGTTGCGCCGCGGCATCGGCGCCGGCCTCATCGCGTCGCTGGGCATCGCGGCCGGCTGCTGTGTGCACATCGTGGCCGCGGCGGTGGGCGTGAGCGCCTTGCTGGCGGCATCGGCGACGGCGTTCACCGTACTCAAGTGGGTGGGTGCTGCCTACTTGGTCTATGTCGGCGTGATGATGATCGTTGCACGCAAGAAGAGCGGAGATGGCGTGGTTCTGGGGCAGTCGGCCGAGCAGGCCGAGCACGGCGGCGCATCCGCGGAGTCGCTCGCTCGCGTGTTTCGTCGCGGCTTCTGGACCAACGCGCTCAACCCCAAGGTCGCGCTCTTCTTCCTGGCTTTCGTGCCGCAGTTCATTGCGCACGATGCGGCCCATCCGTCGCTCGCCTTCCTGGCGCTCGGCCTGCTGTTCAACTTCAACGCGCTGTGGGTCAATTTCGGCTGGGCCTGGGCGGCAGCCTGGATGGCGCGGCGCGTCGGCGCCGTGCAGCGCGGTCTGCGCTGGCTCGAGCGTGCAGCCGGCGCGATCTTCATCGGCTTCGGTGTCCGGCTTGCGTTCTCGGACAACCCGCTTTCCGCCCCGATTCATTGACCCATCGATCCATCGACCCTTCAGGGAGACAAGAGACATGCCCATCACCCCCCAGGAAGCGCTGCAGCGCACCATCGAGCACCGCGAAGTGTTCCACGACGAGATGCTGCACATCGTGCGGCTCATCATGAGCGGCGAATGCTCGCCGGTCATGATGGCGGCGCTGATCACCGGCCTGCGCGTCAAGAAGGAAACCATCGGCGAGATCACCGCCGCCGCGCAGGTGATGCGCGAGGTCGCGACCAAGGTCTCCGTGGCCGACACGACGAACCTGGTCGACATCGTCGGCACGGGTGGCGACGGCTCGCACACCTTCAACATCTCGACCTGCTCGATGTTCGTGGCCGCCGCTGCGGGCGCCAAGGTCAGCAAGCACGGCGGGCGCAGCGTGAGCAGCAAGTCGGGCAGTGCCGATGTGCTGGAGTCGCTGGGCGTCAACATCAACCTGAAGCCCGCACAGATCGCCCAGTGCATCGCCGACGTCGGCATCGGCTTCATGTTCGCGCCCAACCACCATCCGGCGATGAAGAACGTGGCGCCGGTGCGCAAGGAGCTGGGCATCAAGACCATCTTCAACATCCTCGGCCCGCTGACCAATCCGGCGGGCGCGCCGAACATCCTGATGGGCGTGTTCCACCCCGACCTGGTCGGTATCCAGGTGCGCGCGCTGCAGCGGCTCGGCGCCGAGCATGCGCTGGTGGTCTACGGCCGCGACGGCATGGACGAGATCTCGCTGGGCGCCGCCACCATGGTGGGTGAGCTGAAGAACGGCGAAATCCGCGAATACGAACTGCATCCCGAGGACTTCGGCTTTGCGATGTCGAGCAATCGCGCATTGCGGGTCGAGACGCCGGAGCAGTCCAAGGCCATGCTGCTCGGCGTGCTCGACGCGCAGCCTGGTCCAGCCGGCGATATCGTCGTGCTGAACGCCGGCGCCGCGCTGTACGCTGCGGGCGTGGCCGACAGCATCGCCGGCGGCGTGGCGCGTGCGCGTGCCGTCATCGAATCCGGTGCGGCCAAGGCCAAGCTGGCCGAGCTCGTCGCCGCGACCCAGGCGGCTTGAAACCGAATCCGAACTTCTTTCGAACCTATGTCCGACATCCTCAACAAGATCGTTGCCGTCAAGCGTGAAGAGGTCGCCGCGGCCCTGCGCAAGACCCCACTGGAGTCGATTCGCTTCGACGCCGAAAGCCGCGTGCTGACGCGTGACTTCGTGGGCGCACTGCGCGCGAAGGTCGACGCCGGGCAGGCCGCGGTGATCGCCGAGATCAAGAAGGCCAGCCCGAGCAAGGGCGTGTTGCGCGGCGACTTCATTCCGGCCGACATCGCGCAGAGCTATGCGGAGGGCGACGGCGCCATCAGTGCCGCCTGTCTCTCGGTGCTGACCGACAAGCAGTTCTTCCAGGGCGGCATCGACTACCTGAAGCAGGCGCGCGCGTCGTGCGACCTGCCGGTGCTGCGCAAGGACTTCATGATCGACGCGTATCAAATCTACGAATCGCGCGCGATCGGCGCCGATGCGGTGCTGCTGATCGCGGCCTGCCTCGACGACGCGCAGATGCGGGACTTCGAGGCGATCGCGCTGGGGCTCGGCATGGCGGTGCTGGTCGAGGTCCACGATGCCGCCGAGCTCGACCGTGCGCTGCGACTGAAGACGCCGCTGATCGGCGTCAACAACCGCAACCTGCGGACCTTCGAGGTGTCGGTGCGCAACACGATCGATCTGCTGCCGAAGATTCCCCCGGGGCGCATCGCGGTGACGGAGTCGGGCATCGCCACGCGCGCGGAGGTCGCCACGCTGCGCGCCGCGGGCGTGCACGCGTTCCTGGTCGGCGAGACCTTCATGCGGGCGGACGAACCGGGCGAGGCGCTCGCGGAGTTGTTCCGGTGAGCGCGCCGACGCAACTGACGAGTTGCAATCCGGCGGACTGGCCCGTGGCGCCCGGCTGGCAGCCGCTGGTCGATGAGTTCTTCGCGAGTGCGCCTGGCCGCAAGCTGCTCGGCTACCTGCGCGAACGGCTCGATGCCGGGGCCGTGATCTTCCCGCCGAAGCCGCTGCGTGCGCTGGAGCTGACGCCGCCCGAGAAGGTGCGCGTCGTGATCCTGGGGCAGGACCCCTATCACGGCCGTGGCCAGGCCGAAGGGCTTGCGTTTTCCGTCGCGCCAGGGGTGGCTTTGCCGCCTTCGCTGAGGAACATCTTCAAGGAATTGCAACGCGATCTCGGTACGCCGATGCCGACCTTCCCGGAGCCTGGCGGCAGCCTTGTCAAGTGGGCCACGCATGGTGTGCTGCTGCTGAACACCTGCCTGACCGTGGAGGAGGGGCAGGCGGCCAGCCATTCGGGTCGGGGCTGGGAGGTTCTCACGGATGCGGTGATCCGCCATGTGGCGCAACGCGACCAGTCGGCGCTCTTCATGCTGTGGGGTTCGCATGCGCAGAGCAAGCGGGCGCTGATTGATGCGCAACGTCACAAGGTGCTGGTTGCGAACCATCCGTCGCCCCTGTCGGCGTTGCGTCCGCCCCTACCGTTCATCGGCTGCGGACATTTTGGTGAGGCAAAACGCTGGCGCGAGGCGAAACAACGCTAAACCGCTGGTACATTTCTCATGTCTGCGGAATGAGATGCAGCGCAAGATGTTCGACAAACGAATTCAAGCGTGCTATATTCCGCGGTTCGCCGGAGAGGTGGCCGAGTGGTTAATGGCAGCAGACTGTAAATCTGCCCTCTTACGAGTACGCTGGTTCGAATCCAGCCCTCTCCACCAGCGAAGATTTTTGGTTGATTGCAGATGATCGAGAGCGCCTGATTTGCACGCGCACGAGATGTTTCGCAGCGTTGCGGAGCGTCACGATGCGGGAGTAGTTCAATGGTAGAACCCTAGCCTTCCAAGCTAATGACGCGGGTTCGATTCCCGTCTCCCGCTCCAGTCTCTGTGTCGGTAAGCGTCCCGTTTTGCGGGGCGTGGTTGGTAAGAACAGGCCCTTTTGGCTCAGTGGTAGAGCACTCCCTTGGTAAGGGAGAGGTCGCGGGTCCGATTCCCGCAAAGGGCACCAGTTATGGGGTTGCGCGACGCATGCGCAACCCCATTTGAATGTGTTGAATCCAGTTATTTTTCGGAGTCGAAAAAATGGCAAAAGGTAAATTCACCCGCACCAAGCCCCACGTGAACGTGGGCACGATTGGTCACGTGGACCATGGCA
>NZ_JBWKNQ010000022.1:0-34566 GCF_059415645.1 Variovorax sp. GW821-FHT10B04 | reverse complement strand
GCCGCGCAAGACGCTCGGCTTCCACACACCAGCTGAGATGTTCAGCGAATGTGTTGCATCGACCGGTTGAATCCGCCAGTGATACCGGACCGCCTCGAAGGGGTTGGGCACGCCCCGAAAAAGGTCGAATGCAGAGTGCGTGACCTTGTCCAGCCTGCCGTGCATGGGCCGCGCCGCGATACCCACTGTGGCACCGCAGAAGTGGCCGATGGCCTGGTGCCCCAGACAGACGCCGAGGACAGGCACATCGCTGTGCTGCAGCACCTGCGCGGTCACGCCGATGTCTTCCGGGCGCTGCGGACGTCCCGGGCCCGGCGAGATCACGATGTTGTCGAACTCGAGTTGTCGAATACCGTCCCAGTCCATCTCGTCGTTACGAATGACGATGGGCGCGCTGCCGTTGCAGGCGGCCAGATACTGGTAGAGGTTGTAGGTGAACGAGTCGTAGTTGTCGATCAGCAGCGTATTCATGAAATGCCCCTTGACCGCACCATGCGGCCTGACCATCGTCAACCCGATGCCGGGGGCACATAACTACCAAATCAGGTAGGGGCGGCGGTTGAAACGCCAACTGCCGCCCTTCCCCGTCGACCGCTGATCGACGCCGCCTTTCAGTCGCCGCAAACGCGTGCCAATCCGCGGTCGAGCGCGATGGCATAGAGCGGGCTCAGACGGTGAGCTCCAGCATGCGTTCGTGCGGCATTCGCCACGCGGGTTTTGCAGTCGGGCGCGTCGCGCAGTCGTTGCGTCGCCATCAGCTCACCGATGAACCGAGAACGCAACTGGTCGAGTGCGGGGCGCAACTCCGTCTTCAGATCCGCCCTTGGCTCCGCGGGCGCTTGGCCCGCGCGCCGCCATTCGGCCATGAGTGCGACTTGCACCAGCTTGCTCGCCTCGATCTGGTCCGCAAAGAAGGCGGACGCCAGGTCGCCCGAGAGTCCAAGGCGCGTGGCTTCGTCGGCCGCGGCGGAGATCACCTGCTTCTCCCGCGGATCGTTCGGCGGATCTGCAATGGGTTGATTCGTGTCCCACTTGGTCAGCGCCACCTTGCGGGAGACGTCCAGCCGGGTGGCACTCAGCTCGACAAGTTTCGAGAAGTCCTGGGACGGGGCAACCTGGGCAAGGCCTTGTGCCGACCACAGAACCAGGGACCCAGCAGCGAGTGAAACAACCGGCCGCAGCACGTTCGCGCGAGTGAGATATCGCATGTCATTCTCCTTGAAGTGGTTGAGTGACTGTCTTGCTCAGAAGACCTGGCTCAGGAAGGCACGGATGCGCGGATCCGAGCGCTCGCCGAAGAACACGTCGGAAGTCGCCTCCTGCACGATCCGCCCGCTCTCCATGAACACCACCTTGTCGGCGACTGCGCGCGCGAAGCCCATCTCGTGGGTGATGCAGATCATCGTCATGCCGCCGCGCGCGAGCATGATCATGGTGTCGAGTACTTCCTTGACCGTCTCCGGATCGAGTGCCGAGGTGGCTTCGTCGAAGAGCATGACCGACGGGTTCAGGCACAGCGCCCGCGCGATGGCTACACGTTGCTGTTGACCGCCCGAGAGCTGTGCGGGATAGGCCGAAGCCTTCTCGACGAGGCGGACCTTCTGCAGATGCTCGAGGGCAATCTGCCTGGCCTCCTTCCGGGGGCGATGCCGAACCCATGTTTGAGCGAGCGTGCAGTTATCGAGCACCGTCAGGTGCGGGAACAGGTTGAACTGCTGGAACACCATGCCGACATTGGCGCGAACCAGATCGGCATGGCGCATGTCCGGTGACACCTTCGTGCCGTTCACGATCACGCTTCCACGCGCGTAGCCTTCCAGACCGCTGATGCAGCGCGCCAGCGTCGACTTGCCGGAGCCCGACGGACCGCACACCACGACGCGCTCGCCGGCCTCGACCGTCAGGTAGATGTCGCTGAGCACCTGCTGGGCGCCGAAATGCTTCGATAAGCCGACGACGGACACGACCGCCGGTGAAGTGAGCACGCTCATCCTCACTCCGACTCGCGATAGCACGCAGCCGCAGGACTCTCTCGCCATGCGATCATGCCGCCGCCGCTCACACGGGTGCGTCCGTAGACGATCCAGGCATCGTCGACGGTGCCGATGAACTGCGTCACCTGCAGGCGCTCGGGATGCTTCTGCGCGACAGCCGCGTAGCCGAGCCCTGCAGCGTAGGTTCCGTCGGCCAGACCGGCCGTGACGTCCGCCACAGTGCCCACCAGTTCGATGTGGTCCCATTGGCTCGCGTCGACATAGTCGAGCGTCGGGCGCATCACCGCCAGTGATCTCGAACGCTCTGCACCGCGTCGCTGGATGATCGCCAGATCCTGACTGGGCGAGATGAAGGTGTCGATCACGTACAAGCCTTCGAAGAATCGCGCGACCGTTGCCATGGTGGCCGGATGAACAGCGCACTGGAGCAGGAAGTCCGAGCGTCGGTCCAGCACCGCCCGCGCGCCCTGGTCGAAGTCGACCGCCAGGTCGATGGTCGCGAGTTCGCGGATGCCATGGAAGTCGAGGTACCGGTGCAGCACGTACTGATGATTGCTGCCGCTCGGGCCCAGGGTGATGAATCTCATGATGCTTTGTGCTCCAGTTGGTGTGAGTGACTCAAAGAGGTTTCCAGCATGCGCATCCCCAGCATCAGGCTGTAGTTGAGAACGAGATAGACGATGCCTGCACCCAGAAAAATCTCGTAAGGCGCATAGGTCTCGGCTGTCAGCAGGCGTGCGGTGCCGGTCAGCTCAAGCAGGGTCACCGTGCTGCCGAGCGACGTGGCCTTGCAGGTCAGGATGATTTCGTTGCCGAAGGCGGGCAGTGCCGTTCGCACCGCCAGTGGCAGCTCGATCAGCCAGAAGGCTTGCGGCCTGTTGAAGCCGAGCACGCGCGCAGCTTCGCGTGTTCCCCTTGGAACCGCAGCCAGCGCGGCGGCCAAGGTTTTCCCGGTGTAAGAGGCGGAGTTCAGTCCGAGTGCGATCACGACACACCAGAACGGATCGCGCAATACCGGCCAGATGAGCGAATGACGAAGGACCTCGAACTGGCTCGCGCCGTAGTACAGCAAGAAGATCTGCAGCAAGGACGGCGTGCCTCGGAAGAAGAGCACGTAGCCGTTGGCCGCTGCGCGCAGTCCCGCGGACCGGGCGTTCTTGGCCAGCGCAACAGGAAACGCCAGCAGCGTGCCCAGCGCGATGACACATGCAGTGAGCGCCAGTGTGAGCCATAGCCCTTTCACCAGCGCCGGTATGGCGGCGCCGAGGATGTTGATATCGAACATGGCGTCTCAAAGGGCGTATGCGCGAGAACTTCGGCGCTCCGCCCACTCCAGGCACAGCGTGGCCGCACCAGCCAGCACCAGATAGATACAGGCGGTTGCGAGGTACATCGTGAAAGGCTCACGGGTGGCTCCCGCGGCTTCCGAGGCCTTGCGCATCAGTTCGTCGCAGCCCACGATGGAGACGATCGATGTCTGCTTGAGCAGCACGATCGACTGGTTGCCAAAGGGTGCGAGCGCGACGCGCGCCGCCTGCGGCCAAACGACCGTCCAAAGTGTCTGCGGCCGCGTCATGCCCAGCGTCCTGGCGGCTTCGCGCTGCGCGACCGCAACCGATCGCAATGCGCCGCGGATGATCTCGGCTGCGTAAGCGCCAAAAGACAGACCCAACGCGACCACGCCCGCCACGAAGGTATTGACCTCGACATAGCGGCCCGTCAGAGTGGCAAGGGTCATCGAGCCGCCGAAGAAAACGGCAAAGACAACCAGCAGATCAGGTACGCCCCGGATCACCGCTGCGTAGGCATAGCCCACGGCCCGCAGGGCGCGGTGGCCGGAAAGCTGCAGCCAGCAACCCGCAATGCCCAGGAGCATGCCGACCACCAGAGAGGCAAGCGCCAATTGCAAGGTGGTGAGCGTACCCAGCAGCAACTGGCCGCCGAAGCCATGGAGCATGTTCATATTCATGTGCCGACCGTCACATGAGCTTGAACGGAAAGTACTTCGCCGTGATGCGATCGTACGTACCGTCGGCTCGGATGGCTGAGAGCGCGGCGTTGACCTTGACCATGAGATATGGATCGTCCTTGCGCATGGCGATGCCGTTGCCATCGCCCAGCAGGCCGCCCTTCAGATCAGGCCCTGTGAAAGCGAAGCCGTCGGCTGCGGGCGTCTTCATGAACCCCACGTAGTAGGTCACCATGTTTCCGAGGATGTAGTCGACCCGCCCCGCGACCAGGTCCAACTCGGCGGCCTGCGGCGTGTCGTAGAACTTGATGTCGGCGTCCTTGTAGGTCTGCGCCAGGTAGCCGGCCTGGATGGAACCACGCTGGACACCGACCGACCTGCCCTTGAGTGCCACCGGGCTCACATCAGGCGGCGTGCCCTTCTTGGCAATGAAGCGGGACACCGTCTCCTTGTACTTGTCGGAGAAGGCCACGCGCTGTCGGCGCTGTTCCGTGATCGCCATGCTCGCGACGATCAGGTCGTACTTTCGCGCCATGAGGCCAGGGATGATCCCGTCCCAGTCCTGCGCGACGATCTCGCAGCGTGCTTTCATCTTTTCGCACAGTGCGTTCGCGATGTCGACATCCCAGCCCTGCAAGACACCCTGGGCATCCTTGAAGCTCCACGGTGGGTACGTTCCCTCCGTCGCGATGCGATAGGTTTCCTGCGCGCACGCAGCGCCCACCCATGCGCATGAAAGCAGCAGCAAACAGGCCCATCGGTGTGAGTTGGAAGATGACGAAACGATGTTCATAAAGACCTTCTTGGATACGGCAAGATGCCGGAATGCTCCAAGAAGGCCAGTCCCCGCGCAAGGCTTGCTCGCCATGCAATCGGGCTGCAAATCGCAGATCAATTTTTGTTGGATTTCCCTTGCAGATAGGGCAACGTCGTTGCATCCCAAGCACCTGTTATGGGGTCGCGCAGTCGCACCGCGTGATTTCGACAAGCCTCCTACACGAATGCGCAACTGAACCAAAGCGGTCGCTCGACAAAGTCTCATCGATCAGACTCTGCTTGACCGACGAGCACCCCGTGACCCCATTTACGGGCACGGGCAGTCAGACGAGGCGCTTTCGCCATCCGGGCTCGACAGCTAGAGCTCTTCTCTGAACATCTGCCGAGCTTGTGTCGCAATGCGAAGTCCGGCTGCATCACCTCGCCGTCTTCGTCAGCGCCCCATCGCAAAAGTTGCGCTGCACGAATGACTGACCACCATCAGCTGAGGCAATGTTGTTCGAATACGCTCACTCAAATCGAACATCACACTGGCGCAGAAAGACACATCAAGGGTCATCCCACGTCCCCGCTCGAATCTAGCGATCGAACTCATCGCGCCAACGTTACCTGCGCCGCGTCACCCTCTCAGCAGGTAGCCCTAACACAGCTTGATTGGCTCTGCGCGGTTTTCCGCCATCCCATGTCGGCGCCAAAGTCTCGTTGACCCCGTCGAAAAGCTTGGGCAGCGTGATTTTGAGGCAGTAGCAAAGCGTCGCCAGTGTCAACAGCGAAGGATTGACGTGACCGCGCTCAATCTTAGAAATTCTAGAGCGCTCAACCTCCGCGTCGAACGCGAGCTCGACCTGGGTCATGCCTGACTCTTCGCGGAGAGAACGAAGCCTTTTTCCGAGCGCGAGCGTAACGGCATTCGGCAAAACACTCGGTGGCGCTTTGGGTCGCGTCTTGAGTTTGCTGCCTGCCGTCATAAGACTCGCAGGTTCTTCGAATGTGCCTATGGAGGAAACGTCTTAAACGACACATAATGTGTTGTCCTTCTGTCATCTGGAGATGCCATGAAATCTTGGATTCCGTCGCCAATCGGTTTTCGGACATAGCTCATGGGCGACGACCGTATTGCCTCCCCATTGCCGACCGCTCGCCCTTTCCGGCTGCCAGCGTCGGTTTTGCGCCCCCGCATACCCGCCTCCGCAACGACTCGCAGTGATTCCGCCTTCCGTATCGGACACCAGATTCGAGCGCTGCGCGTTGCATCCGGCGCCTCAGGCGGCGAACTCGCCGTCATCTCCGGTGTCTCCCGGTCGATGCTCTCGCGCATCGAGCGCGGCCTGGTATCCCCCTCCGTCGAGACACTCGACCGAATCGCCCGCGGTCTGGACGTGCCCGTCTCCCGCTTCTTCAGCGATCAGACCAACCGGACGGACTTGTCCTATGTGCCCGCAGGCAAGGGCATCTTGGTCGAACGCGTCGGCGCCGTGGCCGGCTACCGCTACGAACTCCTGGGCCATCAGCTCTCGGGCAACCTATTCGTCGAGCCTTACTTGGTCACCCTGCTTCCGCAAGCGGAGCCCTACGTGACCTTCCAGCATCCCGGCGTGAAGTTCCTTCACCTCCTCACCGGCCGCGTCACCTACCGGTACGGCGCCAAGGTGGTGAGGCTGACCCCGGGCGATTCGTTGCAGTTCGATGCCACCGCCCTTCATGGCATTGATGCGATCGAGGAAGGCCCGGTGAGCTATCTTTCGGTTGTGTTTACGATGCGGGAGTAGCGAGGCATAGCTTGAAAATCGACCGCAAGGTGCCGAACGCTTCTCCCCCGTTTCTGCTGGTTTCGGTTTTCATCTTAAATTTAGGTGATCACCTGGGAAAATCCGGCGCGCGTCACAGCAGACTTGCAAGTCACCGTTGCATCCACGGCCGGCTACCTCATGTGCGTCGAGACCGAGTACTTTGGGGGCGCAGGTTCACATGGTGGCGCGGTGTTCGGAGGCGGCGAAGTCACATATGGCCCGAAAGCAGCGGAATTCGGCCCCAACAATGAGGCGCTCGAAGTGCTCGGCATCCGGTCGCCCTCAGGTGTTAACGCATTCCAAACGGTCTGCCTTGATTGGCATCAATGGAGGCCGGCTGGGTCAATCTGAATGGCGACAATGAAGGCTGAACGGAAGCTCCTCACGGCCGCCTGCGGCCAGGAGCGAACCCTCGTATCTCATTGCTCAATGTTTGCTTTTGGCTGACGGCGGTTCCTCCGGCCTATGCATGCCGAGGCCAGTTCGGCCCGCATGTCGCCATCGAGTGCGAAGTATCCTTCTCTTCATGCACATCCAATTGCACCGCACCTTTCAGGAACTGCTGATCAAGGAGCCGGCCGAAGACGCACAAAACCTCTACCCGGGCAGCCAGACCCTGCTTATGCCAGCGCTTCTGGATGAGCTTCGTGTGGTCATTCTGTCAGAAGGGGGATCGGGCAAGACCGAAGAGATCAAACACGCGACCTGCCAGCTTCGGGAGCAAGGCAAGGCGGCCTTCTTTATGCGCCTCGAGCATGTGGCTCACGATTTCGACTCAGCCTTTGTTGAGGGTGATCTTGCAGAGTTCGAGAAATGGCTGGCATCGCCGGAG
The DNA here is from genome assembly GCF_059415645.1 of Variovorax sp. GW821-FHT10B04. NCBI lineage: Bacteria > Pseudomonadati > Pseudomonadota > Betaproteobacteria > Burkholderiales > Comamonadaceae > Variovorax > Variovorax sp. GW821-FHT10B04. The sequence continues at coordinate 27,204 of NZ_JBWKNQ010000022.1, read as the reverse complement.
CCTGGTTGGCTGCTGCTCGACTCTGTTGACGAGTCACGGCTCCGCTCGCCGCAGGACTTTGAACTGGCCATCCGGAAGGTAGCAGCACGGATCTCGAAGGCGAAGCAGCGTACGCACCTACTCCTTACGGGACGGGCGGCAGCTTGGCGCCCGAAATCGGACTTGGACCTCTGCAACAGCCTTTTCCCGGTTGCCAACGAACTCACCGCAGGCCGAGAGGACGCCGGGGGCGGCCAAAGCACCGAGCGGGCGAAGCCCGACAGGTCCACGTTCAAGATCGTCACGCTGCAGCATCTGTCGCCTGGGCAGATCGAGATCTTCGCGTGCGCGAAGGGCATCACGGACACGAAGAAGTTCCTGGATGACATCGATCGTGCCGACGCCTGGTCCTTCACGGTTCGGCCCCAGGATTTGATCGAAGTGACTGAATACTGGCAGGACAACGGTCGGATCGGTACTCGGCTCGAGCTCATGCAAAACAGCATCAAGCGGCGGCTCCAGGAGACCAGCCAGGAACGAGTCGAGGCACGGGGCCTATCGGATCACCAGGCGCTTGAAGGCGCCCAAATCATCGCCGGCGCGCTGATGCTGACCCAGGTTCAAAACATTCGTGTGCCCGATGCTGGAAAGGGCGTGCAAGGGTTCGACGTTCGCGACCTGTTCAAGGGCTGGCAACCCGCCGATCTGGGTGCGTTACTGCAACGACCAATATTCGACCAGGACATCTACAGCACGGTGCGCTTCCACCATCGGTCGGTGAAGGAGTACTTGGCGGCGCAGTGGTTTCTCAAGCTGCTCCGCCAAGAGGTTTCGCGCCGTAAGGTCGAAGAGTTGTTCTTCCGGGACCAATACGGTCTCGAGGTCGTGGTGCCGTCGCTGCGGCCGTTGCTGCCGTGGATGGCCATGGGCGACAGCCGTATTCTTGAGAAGGTGCGCCGTTTGGCGCCGGAGATCGTCTTCGAAGGCGGTGACCCAGTGCAACTACCCGTCGACGTCCGTCGCGAGATCCTCGAGCAGGTTTGCAAGCAGCTAGTCAGCGGCACGTCTCGACGCTCCATGGCCGATTTCGCGGCCATCCAGCGTTTCGCCGCGCCCGATCTGGTCGATACGGTGCGTCGCCTGGCTAAGAAGCACGCCGACAACGAAGACATTGCCACGTTCCTGATGCGCATGGTCTGGCAGGGGCGTCTGGCCGAGGCGCTGCCAGAGGTCCTGCGCGTGGCACGCTCGCCGACTGCAGGGCAGTACGCTCGGATCGCCGCGTTCCGGGCGGTTGCCGAGTTAGGCACGTCGAAGGACATGGCTTCGATCCGCGAAGCTTTCGCGAAAGAGGTCGGTCGCCTGAACCGCAAATGCATGGCGGACTTAGTCAGCCACATCGCGACGCCAGACGTGCAAACACTGGCGTGGCTCCTGGAATGTATCCCGCGGCTGGTCGAGTACGACCAATACGAGGGCACGGGCCTGTCCGAAGAGCTGTCGAATTTTTTCGAACGTGCCGACATTGACTTGGCTGCTAGTGCCATCGTTCCACTGCAGGCGTTCCTGGCCAAGAGGCCCGTCATCGAGCGGACCTACTGCGAAATCTCCAAGCGCTACCAATGGCTGCGGCAGTGCGCCGGCGTGGTCGTGCGCCGCCTGATCGACGCGCGTGATCCCGCGACGCTGAAGCGGAGCGCGCTCTCAGTCCTTCACGTGCTGCCGATCGACGGTAACTACAACGTTCGCGCCTTTGACGTGAAACAGCTCGGCTTGGCCGAGCTAGTTCAGAAGTGGCCGGCGTTGAACTGGGCTCTGTTCTGGCACGTCATCGTGCAGGAGCGTAAGACCAAGCAGAAGAAGGGCCAGAGGGTTGTCGACGCCTGGATGGCGCTGGCGGTGCCGTCCTACGTGCGCTTCGGCGCGCATGACTTCGACGGCGCTGTGCAGGCCATCACCGAGCAGCGACTGGCCGACGACAAGGAGGTCGCGCTGACGCTTGCCTACAGGATCTTCTTGCACTCAGGCAGTGAACCTGAACGCCTCGCGACATTGAAGGCCTCCGTTGCTGCTGACGAGCACCTCAAGGCCCGACTGGCCGGCATGCTGACGCCGCCCAAGAAGGATGCCGCGTGGAGGCGCATGGAGCTCGAGAACAAGCGCTGGAGCCGCAAGGCCGAGGCACACAAAGCGAAGCTGGAGAAGGCACGCTTGGAGGCGTCGGCAAAGCTGGAGGGTCAGCTGGAGACGCTGCGGGACCCAGGCTTCAAGAATCCGTCACACGTGTCCAAATCGCAGTACTACCTGTACGACCGGATGCGGAACTTGGAGGGGAACAATAGCTCACGGTGGAGCATCGGGAACTGGCGAGACCTAGAGCCTGAGTTCGGCCCCAGGACGCCCCGAGCGTTCCGCGATGGCATGGTCCGCTTCTGGCGCCGATATAAGCCAAAGCTGGTCTCTGAGGGCGCTGCGCAGGGCTCCGCGTCGGTCGCTGATCTCTTTGGCTTGGCTGGTCTGAACATCGAAGCCGCGGAAGATCCCAGGCTCCCATGGAAGTTGACGGCCGCTGAGGCTTCGGTGGCGTTCCGCTACGCGATGCGAGAACTCAACGGGTTTCCACCCTGGTTCGCAGCGCTGTCGGCTGCCCATCCCGACGTTGTGAAGTCGATGGCGCTGACCGAGGTCGCCTTCGAGTTGCAAAGGGACGAAGAGGGTGCGCCCAGCCAGTACATCGTTTACGACCTGAGCAGAGTCGGTGATTGGCTATGGAACAGTATTGGCCCCGACATCCTCAAACTACTCCGCATCCACCCGCCCAAGGGCATCGAGCGGCTGCAGCACATGGTGGACATCGTCCTGGCATCCAACCTGCCCGACGCGTCGCTTGCCGCGTTAGCTGCTGAGAAGCTGGCGGCCGTCGGCGGCCCGAGGCAGTTGGCGCTCTGGGCCGCCGTTTGGACGGGCGTTGACCCCGATGCGGCCATCGACGCGGTAGAGGGCCATCTGGCGGCCCTGGATCACTCGAACGAGCGTACTGTCTTCACGATGACCTACGTTACCGACCTGCTTGGTGGGCGCCACATGGCGTCGCGCGCGCGCAAGGCCTTCCGCACGCCCGCGGTGTTGAGGCGGCTGTACATCCTCGTCCACGAGCACGTCCGATCCGGCGAGGACGTCCAACGCGCCAACAAAGGGGCCTACTCACCCGGCCTGCGCGACAACGCCCAGGACGCACGCGAACGGTTGGTGAACATCTTGGGCGAGATTCCGGGACGCGATGCGTACTTGGCGCTGAAGGAAATCTCCGAACGCCACCCTGAACCCAACGCGCGCCCTTGGTTCATGCTCCGAGCCCGGACCAAGGCTGAGATGGACAGCGAGCGTCCGCCGTGGATTGCCACGCAGGTCAGCCAATTCGACTCCGAGTACGAGCGCATGCCGGCCAACCACCGCGAGCTGTTCGACCTGGCTGTGTGGCGTTTGCTCGACTACAAGCATCACTTGGAGGACGGCAACGACAGCACTGCCAGCGTGGTGATCAACGCGGAACGAGAGACCGTTCTCAGAAACCTGATCGGCGCGTGGTGTAACGACCGTGCGCGCGGACGATACGTGATTCCGCAGGAACTGGAACTGCCCGATGCGAAGAGACCCGACCTCTGGTGGACCACTACTGGTTTCAACGGCCCCGTGCCGACAGAGCTGAAGATCGCCGACAACTGGTCAGGCTCCACCCTCTTCGAGCGACTGGAAAATCAGCTCGCGGGCGACTACCTGCGTGACGATGCATCCGTCCGTGGAATCTACCTGTTGGTCTGGCGTGGCGTGCAGAAACGCTGGCAACTACCCAACAAGAAGTGGGTCAACTTCGCCGGGCTTGTGACGGCCCTCCAGGATCATTGGGCGTCGGTGACCGGTGCGCACCCCAGCGTCGAAGAAATTAAGATTATCGGCATTGACCTGACCAAGCGCGCGCTCTCCCCGACTCCGGCGAAGAAGGCTCCGCCGAAGAAGGTGCTGACCAAAAAGGCGTCGGCAAAGGGAACGCCCGCCAGGTAGCGAGGTAAGGCAATCCACCTCAACGGTTAATCTCGGGATATACGGGACTTTTTGGTGGCCGAGGTCGAGCGCATTGCCCCGATCTTGGAGGACGATCACCCTTGGTGCCGTGACAGGACTGGCGTGAAAGGGCGCGGATCGCCCAAGAACTATCGTTTTTGCGATGATCACTTGATGGCAGAAATCGCTGAATAGCGGACATCCAAAGACGACTGCCAAATCACGGTTTGGGCCCGAAGCGGAAGTTAGCGAATCCACAAAGAGGCCCTTTCGAGAAGCTAGGTGGCTCTATATGGCTCCTTGGCCTGCGCTTCGGGACCATAGAAGAAGTTGGCCGTCGCGCCGCCGTCGATCAGGAAATCGCTGCCGGTGATGAAGCCGCCCTCGGGTCCCATGATGAACGCGGCCAACGCCGCGATCTCGTCCGGTGTGCCGGCGCGGCCCGCGGGCATCTTCTTCAGCATCCCCTGGTAGAACGCCGCACGCTCGCCATTCAGCTCGTCATGCGCCAGCGGGGTCACGATGATGCCGGGGCTGATCGCGTTGACGCGCGCGCTGCGCTTGGCCCAGTGGATCGCCTCGCCGCGCACCCGCAGCGAGTTGCAGCGCTTGGACATCTGGTAAGCATGCAGTGTGTCCTGCACGCCCTTGACAAAGTCCAGCTTCAACAGATCTTCGGCAGATGCCGTGGCCAGCAGCGCATCCTGTTCGGCGGTCAGCGCCGGCATGCGATAGCCCGACTGGGAGGAGATCACGATGCCCGAGCCGCCCTCGACCACGACCCGCCCAAACTCTTCGAGCAGCACGGCCGTACCGTATAGGTCCACCTTGAGGATGGCCTCGATGGGGGCCTGGCTCGGCGAGACGCCAGCCGCCTGGATCAGCGCCTTGACTAACCCGAGCGACTGCGCCTTGCGGACCACGGCCTGTACCTGGGCCCGGTCGGACACGTCGGCCTGCATGGCCGTGACTTCGAAGCCTGCGTTCTCCAGAACCTTGGCGGCTTCGTCCGCCGAACTCTGGGTGTGGTTGGCCACCAGGATGTGGCGCCCCTGGCTGATGCGGCGAGCGATGGCCTGGCCGATGCCGCCAGCGCCGACGACGACGGTGAGTTCCTTCATTTCATGGTTCCTTGGTTGGCCTGAATCGTGCGGCCCATCACACACGCAGCAGCGTCTTGATGGCGCGGCGCTCGTCCATGGCCTTGTAGCCTTCGGCGACGTCGGCCAGCGGGATCTGCAGGTCGAACACCTTGCCAGGGTTGATCTTGCGGGCCATGATGAGCTCGATCAGATGCGGCAGGAAGCGCCGCACCGGGGCAGGGCCACCTAGCATGCCGGTCTGGGAGAAGAAGAGCTTCTGTCCATCAAACTCCACGCCGTGCGGCACGCCGACGTAGCCGATCATCGATCCCGGGCGCGCGATGGCCAGGGCCTGGTGCATGGACTCGTTGGTACCGACGCATTCCAGCACGGCGTCGGCGCCGATCTGGTCCGTCAGCGCCCTGACCTTGGCCACACCGTCGTCGCCGCGCTCGGCCACGATGTGGGTGGCGCCGTATTCCAGCGCCAGTTCCTGGCGTGCCTTGTGGCGGCTCATGGCGATCACGCGAGCAGCGCCGAGCTGCTTGGCGGCCAGCACACCCATCAGGCCGACCGCGCCGTCGCCCACGACGACGGCGGTGCAGCCAGGCTGTACCTGGGCCGCCACGGCGGCGTACCAGCCAGTGCCAAGCACGTCGGAGGCGGCGAGGAGGCTCGGAATCAGGTCGTCGTCGGGCTGCTGGTCCAGCGCGATCAGCGTACCGTCGGCCAGCGGCACGCGGGCGAACTGCGACTGCGCGCCGGTCATGAACTCGCGCTGCACGCAGGACGACGGAAAGCCGAAGCGGCAGTGGGGACATGTGTTGTCCGACAGGCAAAACGAGCCTACGACGAACTGCCCCGGCTTGACCGAGGTGACGGCGCTGCCAACTTCGACCACGGTGCCGCAGTATTCATGGCCCATGTGCATGGGCGCGGCGATCTGGTTCAGCCCGCGATAGGGCCACAGGTCCGAGCCGCAGACGCAGGTGGCGGCCAGGCGGATGGTTGCGTCCGTCGGCTTCTGGATGGTCGGCTCGGGCATTTCTTCGATGCGCACGTCGCCGGGCGCGTAAAGCTTGGTTCCCAACATGTTGGTAGCTCCTGATGAAAGGTTTGGGGGTCATGCAGCCGGCAGATCGTCATCGCCTTGATGCCGAAGACCTTGGGAAAGGATCGCTGCGATGGGGGATCGCCTATAAATTGCGCGCTCGACGTAAAGGGAGTCGCGTGCTGGATGCACTTTAAGCGCGAGCATGCAAGGGGGACAAGAAGGGTCATGCTTGCAACAGTTGAAAGCGCGGCTTGCGAATGAGAAGCCGGCAGACGGCGGATTCCGTTTTACCGAGGGGGCCCCCCGATAGCAGTGGCCCTGATCTAGCTGCTCGCAGATCGTGACATCTTCTGATCAGTCTGTTAGACAGTCTCTGACCGATTGATCTCGAAGACTCGTACTCCACCAGATCCACAACGCTTTCAGTTTGGTCTTTGCTTTGATAAGCACGAAATCGATACTCGAAACCCGTTGAGTGAATCCTGTGACGCGCCTCAATGTCCGTATCTGGCCGATCTGAGTCGTACGTAGTTTTCATATGAAAAGCCGCAGCTGCTGGGCCGACGTTCAAAGTTGCGTGTTCGCCGGCAGCCTAGAACTCAACCTGCTGCTCGTCGGCCGTTGGACGTATTGGGTGGGTGGTGCCATAGTCAGGCATTGACGCGTCAGCCCAGTGATGCGAATCTAGCGGTTCGAACGCAGCTGCTGTCTCCACAACTGGCGACGCCGCTTCACACCGATGGTCCGCGCTGCCGTCCGATATGCCAAGTCACAGACGAGCCACGCACCACCCCTGAGACCTGCTGCCCTAGGCGCGGCTCTATCACCGGCCGCCATGGCACCAGGCTGAAACCCATCCCATCGTCGAGCATGGCGAAGCGACCGCTGGTGAGCTCGACAGATCGGCGATACACACCACTGGCCTGCTGACCGTCTTGCACCGGCCTGTAGCTCAGACCGGTTTGATCCTGGAGCCTCTTGCCTGCGGTCACCAGTTCGCGGTCGCGCAGGGCTGCCAGCAGATTGCGAGCGAGGACGACGCGCTGGCCCCGACGCTCCACCAGACCTTGGTCTTCGAGAAAATCCACCCGGCTCCGCATCGCATCGTGCACTTGGGCGCCAAAACCTTGATTTGCCACGCGGCCATCAGCGACCAGATTGCGGTCCAGCCAAGTCGCCCCCATGGCGCGCACTTGTTTTTCGATGGGCAGGTGCGAGCGAAGTTCGATCGCCCAGCCCGCCGTCTTCTGCGCATCGTGCTGCTGCGCTCGCCGCATCAGGTCATCCGGAATTTTCCAGATGCCATCTGCCATGCGCTCCACCACACCGGTGCGCCGCAGCGCTTCGAGCCGGCGCACGTGCTTGTCAACGGTGGCCTGCGGATCGCGATGCGCAGTCTGCTTGAGTTGAGCCAGATGGTTTGCGGTGCTGTAGATGCCATCTACCGACACGGCCACGATGTCGCGGTCCACTGCCTTTAATTGCCCCGGCGACTTGGCCTCCACGACAGCATTCACAGGAAGCTCAGTCAGATCGGCACCGACCGGCAGTCTCAGGTAGTGCGCTCGTCCATCGACGCCATCCACGACCAGATAGCCGCGGTCATGCAGTTCATCGGCCAACCCCTTGCCAGCGATGCGGCCAATCACGGTGGCGCCGTTAGCGCCTCCTGCGTCATGGACCACCAATTCACGTTGCAGGCCTTTGAGCGCCCGGCGCATGGTGTCCAGCACGTCTGCGTGTTCTCCCATGCGGTTGAGTGTGGCCGCCATACCGACTTGGACCTTCCACCGATTCGCGTCCACCCGCTCGGCCAGCCCCATGCCTTCGAGCCGCTGAAGCCGCGCACGCAACAGATTCTGGCGCTGCTGATCCGGTGACACTCCCTCAAGTTCGACGCCGTCCGGGCCTGCTTGCCGGATCAGCGCCCGATCCAGGCTGGTCAGCCGCTGCTGCTCGACCTCGCGCATGAGGCCCTGCCGGATCTCAAGTTCCGTGCGCGGACCTAGCCACTCGTTGGCGATCTCGCTGGCACGCCTGCGCATGCCATGCGCCATGTAGTCCGGGGCGATCACGAGATCACTCCCGTCCCCTGTGTGGCCGTTCAGCACGATGTGGGTGTGCGGGTTGTCCGTGTCCCAGTGATCGACGGCAACCCAGTCGAGTCGCGTCTCCAGATCGATCGCCATGCGGCGCATGAGCTGACGGGTGAAGCCCTTGAGGTCTTCCAGCTCCAGACCATCCTCGGCCGAGACGATGAAGCGGAACTGATGACGGTCGCCCTGCCCGCGCTCCTGGAAAGCTTTCAGGTCGGCCGTGTCGGCATCTTGCCCATAGGCCTGGCCCTTCTGACCACTGCGCGTGACCCCATCGCGTTCGATGTAACGCAGATGGACAGCCACAGAGTTCGGACTGGCGCGCCGTAGCACCACGAACCGGCTCTTGATGATCACGCGCCGGGCGTTCGCCCCCAGACGACGGCCCGCCATGGTGGCCGCGACGCGGCCTCGGCCGAAGGTGTTGGCAGGCTTCCCCGCATTCCTGCCAGAGCGCTTCGCTCCAGCCTTCGACACCTGCTGGAGCACCTGCGAAACAAAGCGCTGTGATCGGGCGCCCCCACGCGACTTCGGTGCCCCTGGCTTGACGCGAAAGCGGTCCTCGTCACGGCCGGCCAAGCTGAAGCCCCGAGCGCATCGTGGCGCACGCCATCGCAGACGGCACGCGGCAAACACCGCAGCCATGCCGGTTTCCGTGTTCGCACGGCACATGCGAGGCCCCTCGCGGTGCCGAGCCAAACCCACGTGCAGACTGGCTTGCAAGGGCGCGACGTGCCACCCCTTTTATCTGGCCCTCTGTCTTCGCCCCTCGCATCCGCTCCCGGCTCCGCCTCCCCGCCAGCCGCGCACGGGGTGCGCAGCGCAGCCTGGAAGGCTGCGAGGGTGCAGCAGGTGCTGCACGCTGGCGCCTGGTCCCGCGCATGTTGGAGTCCAGCCGGAGCATTGCTTCGGTTGCAGTACGGCGGCATGGCTGGCTTTCGGTGGGATGCAGCATCGGAGCACGAACGTTGCGACCTCGGTGCATGCGTGAGCGCCTGGCTGGCGGCAAGTCGGACACGGGCGTGACGCAGCGACGATGTGCCGGATGGGTCCATCTCATGACTTGCTCCACGTCCACAGGGGCGTCGCAATGCCGAGCACGGCGGATGCGTCGATGGGGCCGAAGTAGCGGCTGTCGAACGACGCCGGATTCGTATCGCTGAGCAGGAACAGTTCGTTGTCGCCGAGGGCCCGGTGTTGTGCCCAGGCCGACAACGGACGATGCTTGCCATCGTGCGCACGAGCGGTCGCCACAGCTGCGCCGTCGATGCGCACGACCTGCTCCCGAACACACACAAGTTGCGTAGCGACGGCGCCGATGCGCTTGAGGATCGGCACGCCTTCGGGCAGGTAGCCACGTTGTGCCGCAAACGCGGCTACTTCGAATGGAAGCCGGGCCAGCACGATCCTGCCAACGCGCAGCGAGTCAGAGTCGACATCGGTCGTGATGCGGTACCAACCGCGCGCGACGCTGTCGCTCGGGTTGTAGACGATGCGTGCTTGAAACCGGACCAGCATTGGCAACACGAGTACTGCAAGACAACCACCGATGCAGATCAGCAATGTGTGTCGCTTCATGGCCCGCGTCATCGCAGCGCTCCGCGCGCAACGTGCGCCGCATGGCGCTCGGCCGTGTATGCCGGCAGCGGCAGGCGTACACCCAGGCGATTGCCGACAGTGCGCCAGTAGGTGGCCGCAGCGTCAGAAGGTTCAATCCCTGCAGCCTCGATGTCGTCGATCAGGTCGAGCACGGCCTTGACCTGCTGCTCGCCGCCGGCGCGCAGCAGGATGCGCGCGCCCGGCGACACGCCAGCAATCCTCTGGGCGTCTTGCTGCATATGGTCGAACGGCATCGGCGCCTGTAGCACCATGAGCTGCCAGAGTGCGGTGCCGTAGTCGTTGCCGATCCACTTAATCCGGCAGCAGATCGCAGCTTGCGCGAGCACCGCGACGCGCCGCCGGCGGTCCAGCTTGATCTCGCGCACGGGCTTGCCGAAGCGCAAGTAGACGTTCACGTGATGTTCAACGAAGGCGAGCGAAACCCTCATGTGGATCGGCTGCTGCGGCTGCGCCGCCTGAGGCCAAGGCCGCTTCGAGGTTGACGCGCGGTTTGCATTCCGCATGCTCATGCTCTGCCCTCCGCAAACTCCCGCTCCAGCAATTCGCGCAGCATGTCGGCCGCTGTGATGCCACGTCCGAACGCGATCACCTTGATGCGCCCACGCAGCGCAGGCGTCACGTCGATGGTGAGCCGTGCGGTGAACACGGTGCTTTTCGCGGGCTCGACGGCAGCGCCGCCATCGTTCTCCCGATGCACCCAGGCTGTCGCCGGATCGGCTGCCGGTCTGCGCCCGATCGGTGCGCGGCGCGATGCCTTCGATGGTGTAGGCGCAGTCATCCCAACACCTCCCGCACCGCTTGCACGAGCGCCACGATCTCGCGCGCAGCCGCGCACTGCGGCGTCACTTCGCTCACCAGCAGGCCAGCGGCCACGCTGTCGGCAAATACGATGCGCTGGCAGATCTCAGACGGAAGCGCGGCAAATGGTTGATCGGCCAATGCCTGCCTGGCCTCACGGCCGATCACGGTTCCGACGACGCGCCGGTTGATCACGAAGGCCGCGCGAAGCTGCGGCCGGAAGACTCTCGCTTCGGCGATCAGACTCACCATCTCCTGCGTGGCCCACACGTCGTAGGCGCTCGGCTGTACCGGAATCAGCACCAGATCGGCGGCCAGCAAAGCGGAGCGTGCGAGCGCCGCGACCCGGGGTGGGCCGTCGATGACGATGTAGTCGGCATCCATCGCGATCCCTGGCACTTCCCGGTGCAGCGTATCCCGCGCCAACCCGAACACCCCGTAAAGCCGTTCCTCGCCGCTTTGAGCGCGCCGTTGAGCCCAGTCCAAGGCCGAGCCCTGTGGATCGGCATCGAGCAACGTCACGCGGCTTCCCTGCATCGCCAGCTCGCCCGCCAGGTGCGTGGCAAGCGTCGTCTTGCCAGCGCCGCCTTTCTGGTTCAGCACGGCGATGACCTTGCCGATCAGCCCGGCTTGCCTTTCTGGATACCGGCTTTCTGCAGCCTCGGATGAGCCGGTGCTCGTTTTTTGAGCAGCGACGCTCGACCCTCTTCTTTTATTCATAGAGTTAGTCCAAGTTATGTATAAAAGTTAAGGAAGCCCCAAACCGTTGCCTGGCGCGGCCTCCGGGACGATTCGTGCCGGTGATCTCCCGATAGGTTCGCCGGTGATCTCCCGACTCCCGCGCCGGGGATCTCTCGAGCTCGTCCACACGCCATCCACAGGTTCTTCAACATCTCCTGTGGATAACTCGTCCTGCCTTGACGCGTCATCGATAGGCCGAAATGCCAGCCATTCGGCGCGGCCGGACCACTCGATGGCAAGCCAGTAGCCAGGCAGCGCCTGTCGTATTGCCAAGCCGCGCAGGTGCAGTGCGAAGTCACGGTATCGCTGCAGGCTCCCGGATTTCACGTGCAGATGCCGCATGTCGAAGCGCCACCCGTTGCGCTGCCTGCCGCCATGCTTTCGCACGATGCGGTACAGCCAGCGCTCGATGCCACCAGTGAGCCGGAAGTACTTGCGGTCGAGCGTGAGCACCAGTGCGTCGTTCATCACGCCGGAATAGAACCAGTCCGGCAGGATCAGCTCGATGCCGTCCGACCTGCCGTCAGGTCGCACGTGGTCCTGCCACTCGTTGATCCACGAGAAGCGGTGCATGCGCTTGCCCGCCTGGCGGATCGAAGTCAGCACCGTTGTGGACTGCAGGCGGTCCAACGAGGCGCGCAGCGCGAGGTATTCGGTCTGACCGGTGCCGCGCTGGGCGAAGCGCAGGATCTCGTACGGTGTTGCCGCCATCAGGCGCGACGTGGGCCGGCCTTCATCGCGCGCCTGCACGATCTGACTCGCAGCCCAGATCAACACGTCGGCATCCCAGATGGTGGCGATGCCGTGCTCTGGGACGCCTTCCACGGTGAGCGCGACACCGCCAGCCTCGAAGCGGATCGGCACAGTGCGCCGGGACTTGGCCAGACTGAAGAAGGGATAGGCCATCAGGTCCTGCGCATCGCGCAGGGCCATTTCCTCGGCCGGCAGCGCGCGAAACAACGCGAGCTGCTCGCGTTCGCTGGAGCGCTTGGACATGGCGGACCGCTTCAGTTCAAGGAACAGGCTCAGCGAACCGAATCACGGACGACATACCCCGGGTCCGAGGTCATGCCGAAGGTGTTGCTGTCGGCCCAGGCGCGCAGGTCCACTGCGGCGTAGACGACTCGCGCGCCGAATTTGCGAAACCGCGGACCGCCACCCAGCACCCGCTGCTTCTCCAGCGTGCGAGGCGACAGCCGCAGGAATATCGCCGCTTCGTCGGTGGTCAGGAATTCAGGATTTGCGGCTGCTGGCACCAACTGCGCCGGAGCGGGCTGCGGCGCATCAGCTGCAGCGCCGCGCGAGTGAATCGAATGTCCGACTGCCATGAAGACCTCCATCTCGGTGGATGGGCCGCAAACCATTCGCAGCCCGATGGAGGCAGTCTCGGAAAATCGACAGCGCCTGAGCAGGGAGAGATTCAGCGCATGGGTTTGTCTCCGGGGGCACCAGCTTGTGCGTGGCGTACCCCGGCCAAGCTCAGATAGTCCCGACGCATGAAACCCTCGGCCCGAGCGACGATGTACCGTACCTGCGCTCGCAGGACGCCATCGGCATGCCACTCCTCGAGCACGGACTCGATGCCGAAGAGCGCGATAGCGATGTCGCGATGGGAGGTATCCGCTTGCGTCGCGTCGAGTGCCTGCAGCGCGCGAAGATGCAACAGCCCGGCACGAGAGACGGGCCGCGCATGCAGGCGATGCAGCGGATCGCCATCGAGCAGCGACGACAGCGCCTGGAACTCTGCAATCTGGCCTCGCAAGTGCGGGGTCAGCGGCACGGTGCAGATGTAGGTCGAACCGTTGGCCAAGCCCCCGTCCAACAGGATGCGCGCATGGCGAGTGCCAATCGACGTGGTCAGCACCGCATCGCTGCTGCCATCCAAGCGCTTTCTGCCCGGAACGCGCCAGAGGTCGAAAGCCCTGGCAGTGGGGTCACTCGCTGACGCACGGCGCGCGTGCAACGCGCGAACGTGCAACAGATCTGCCGCGTCCGTTCGCCAGAGCGGACGTGCGTCGCGCGCATCAAGGCGTGGGTCATCGGCAACATCGCAAGCCCCATCGATGCAATGCAGCTTGCCGCTCCCATAGTCGGCCACGTTGCCAGGCTGCGCGGTAGCCGGGATGGCGTCGCAGATATTCCCAGGCGAGCGCAGGGCCGTCGAGGTCCAGCGTGTAAAGGTAGGCGGCTGCAGCGCTCCAGGGTGCGGCGAACCCGTCGGCATCGGAAAGAGTCGTCATGGCACGCACTCCGTTCGGTGGAACAGGAACATTGCCATGGTTCGCTGCTGCGTGGGCGGCTTTTGAGGCTAAGGGGATCGTTCAGAAAGCGACCGCACTGGTGAACCGTCGACATCGCGGCCGCGTGAACGCTTAGCGCCCGTGGTTGAGAAGAGCAACGGCAACGGCGAACTCGCCTGTCGGGGACATGGCTGAGGGTTGGCACCCAGACCCGTTCCGGCGGCCGAGTCCGCGGTCTCGCAAGACTGCCGTTCTCAGTCACGGCCAAACCATCGGGCCGCTGCGTCGCCCGTGTCCTGCGGCGTCGTGTTGAAAGCGATGGCTGTGCCGGGCGCGGCCCTGTGCACGGCGTTCACCAACTGCTCGAAGAGCAACAGGCTCTTCGGCGGGATGCGGATGCCGCCGCCGATCACGACGCAATCGAAGGCCTTACCGGCGAGCTGCTTCGTCACCATCTTCGTCGCCGACGCATCGGGCGGCACAAGGCACAGCTCGGCGTCCCAGCCGCGATCTGACATCTGCTGCATGCCAATCGCGATGCCGGCATGGATCTTCGCGGCGTCGAAGCCGGGCGGCAGCGCCGGGTCCGAAAAATCGACGGTCTCTGGCTGCTGTCCGATGAACAGGACGCGCTTCGAGTCAGTGGATGAGGTCATGAAGATCTCCTGGTGGGTTGAACATGACTGAAGGTTAGACCGTCTCCACAGTGGCGCATAGACTCCAGTTTTTGGATACTTCGTCTCATTTCCGGAACATCCATGGACCTTCATGCCCTGCCCGATTTCCATCTGGTCGCCATCCACGGCGGATTCGGCCGCGCCAGCCGCGCGAGCGGCCAGCCGAAGGCGACGTTGTCGCGCCGCGTTCGAGAGCTCGAGAAGAGCCTGGGCGTGCGGCTGATCGAGCGGGGTTCGCGCACGCTGCGCCTGACAGACGAAGGCGTCGCGCTGCACGCGCGCACCGGCTCTCACCTAGGCGAGATCACGGAGGCTCTGCAGGATGTCAAGGCCGGGCTGGGTCGACCAAGTGGCCGCTTGCGAATCAGCGTGCCGCTGTTGTTCGCGCAGACGAGCCTGGGCGCGCTAGCCGCCGCGTTCCTGGCCGCGTTTCCGGAGGTGCTGCTGGAAGTCGCCACCGACGACCGCTTCGTCGATCTCGTCGCCGACGGCGTCGATGTCGTCATCCGCGTGAATCCGCGTCCGGACAGCGAACTCGTGGGACGGTGCTTTCTGCGCAATCAGCTGATGCTGGTCGCACCGCCCGGCTTGGCGCGCCCTGTCGTCGAAGCTCAACCGGACAGACCAGACCGCTTCCCCGCGGTCATGCGCACGGGCGCATCGCACGACGAAACGTGGCATATCACCGACGAGAGGACGGGCCGGGAGCGTGTGCTCCATCCGCAGGCGGTGCTGCGCCTGGCGTCGCCGCTGTCGGTGCGCGATGCCGTTCTGGGCGGTGCGGGGGCCGCCATGATTCCGCGCACGATCGCGGTGGACGCACTCGCGTCAGGCCGGCTGGTGAGCTGGGGGCTGTCGACCGCGCCGGCGACAGAAGTCTGGGTGCTGCATGCATCGCACCGACTGGTGAGCCCCAAGGTCAACGCGTTCGTCACCTTCGTCTGCGACTACTTCGGCGAGGACGCGCATCGTGACCTGCTGAGTCACGGTTGAGCGGACGCAGCCTACAGATCGATGCCGGTGCCACAACGTTTGATGCCGCGCCGGCGCTTGCCTTCTGCGCCGCCGGGCGCACGATGCGCGCCGAGAACGGCATCGCCCAGGAGGCTCACACATGCAGTACCACCCAAAGGCTAGGCGACGATGCGCCCGGCCATCCGGGCTTCACGTGCATACGCGCCGATGGATTTGTCGGCCTTGAAGTGGAGATCACGCTCCACCGGCAGGCGCAGTGCCCCCCGCAATGCGGCCAATTCCGACAGGCTCACCCAGCCAAGCTCCGGAAACCCCAGGTTCAGATCGGCCAGTCCGAAGGCGTGGTCGTCGTCATGTGGATCGATGCTCGAGATGAGCCAGGTCGCTCCGGCATCAGGCGTGAACAGCTTGATCACAGGTCGCGGATCGAAGTCCGGGTTCTCGATGGATTGCCGGCCGTTGGCCAGCAACTGCGCACGTTGTTCGTCAGTGATGAGCTTCGTCATGTCGTTCTCCTTGAACAGAATCCGGGCAGGATTGCCCGAGACCGAGAAGGGGCACGGCGCAGCGCAGCAGTCCAGGTTCGAAGACGGCCGTCAGGACGCCAGCGTGCGGCGCACGCGCAGACCTTGACGGCGAGTACGCCGTGACACGATGAAGGTCACAGCAAGCCAGCCCCGCCTGCCTCGGCAAGCACGGCGCGCAGGCGTCAGCGATCGGCGTCCGCAGGGGCGAGACACCACCCCCTTGGTGGCTCGATGTTCAGCACAAGAGCGCGGTCCGGCATCGCCGGAGACGCACGTATAGCCGCAGAACCTCCAATGCGCTTCCGCTCGAACCCGATGAAGCGCAAATCCTCTTCTGTTCCTTTACGCCGATCTGCACAGGCACAGAAAAACGAAAGCGGCTTTACGACGAAGCACGGATGAACAGAACAGACCGAACGCGGCGTGGTTCGCAGCGGCACCGTTCGATGCGGTCCAGGCAGACGGTGAACAGGCAAAAGCCCCGCCGCGCGGCGGGGCCTGCAGGGCGACGCTCAGTCGCCCCGGCTGCGCGACCAGATCAGGTTGTGCGCACCGTCCTCGTCTTCGACCAGACGGGCATAGATCGTCGCCGGGAACGACGGGTCATCCAGCGTCACCGAGACATACGAACGGTCTGCACGGCTGAGTTTTTTCCAGCCCGCGCCGATGTCGAATCCACCGGCCGCGACGATGCGGTAGTCCGGTGCGTTCTCGCTGCCCTTGTCGTTGGGCACGATCTTGACCTTCACGTTCAGCGTGAGGGTGCGAACCGTGCCGGTGAAGCTGTTGTTCTGTGCGGTGAAAGTGCCGATGTGAGCCATGATTGAAAAGTCCTTCGAGGTTGAGCCCGGTTCCGCGCCCATCGCGGCCTTGGCGTGAACCGGACGGCGCGGTGCCGGGCGCGTCGCACCCGCAATGCAATGGAGGGCCGCAACGCAGTGGAGGACCGGCAGGCACGGGAGATTTGCCTCGCGAGGAATGCGCACAGCGCAGGGGAAATCTCTTGGGCAGGCCGGTTGCGGCGAACAAGCCCGAGGCGCACCGACCGCAGAGAGCGTGCGCCGTGCCCGCGCCAGGATTCACGGCAAATACAAGGCCGAGGGAGCGGACCTGCCTCGCCAAGGACGGATCGCATGGCCCAGGCATCTCCACCGCAGAACAGCGCCCCGGCACGGATTCCGCAGCGCCGAGCGTCAAGCCAGCTGTCCACGAGACAGGTCAGGAAGCACCGCCGGATCGATGCGGCCGACCGGTGTCTTGCCGCTCCGGGAAAAGTCGGCATGCGGCCCGCCTGTCGGTAAACTGCCGTCGACTCGGCGGTATCCGCCTGCCGCCGTCGAGGACGGCCTGTTCATCACAACCCGCGCAGTGAGATCGGTCAAACGTCTACGCACCACGCAGTCGGAGCGCCATGCCTGAGAGCTCGGGCAACGCCCGCTGGCATCCAGAAGTCAAGGCGCGCGAGGCACATCTGCCGCGCAGGTTACGCCAATGAAATCGGCCGCGCATGGGAGAAGGCCTCGGCCGAAGCCGAAGCCCATGCCCATGCCCATACTCATGCGGTAGCCTGCGTCTCAGCGGAATCTTGGGCCTGGACACGAGATGCGCTGAGACCAACGCCGCGCGGCGAGTGCCCATGCGAGCCTCAGGTACGCATGGCTGGAGGGGAGCAGAGCGCGCAGCGCGCCATCGGCCCGATGCACAGGTCGATCAGGCAAAGCCTGTTCGGAGCGACTGTCCGGGCGCCGCTTGCGACGCGGCGGGCCGGACCGCGGGCCGCCGCCTGAAGTCAGGACACGCGCGCAGCGCGTATGCCGAAGAAGAAAACAAAGAGGGCCGAAGCCCTTGCTACCTACATGAGCCCCCTCTCGGCCATCGACAGAACCGAGTCTGCCGTAACGATCAGGTGATCCAGCACGCGCACGTCGACCAGTGCCGCCGCCGCTTTCAGCGTCTGCGTCAGGAGCTCATCCGCCCGAGACGGCTCGGCCGAACCACTCGGATGGTTGTGCACCAGCAGCAGAGCGCTTGAATTCCGGCTCAGCACATCCTTGACCACCTCGCGCGGATACACGGATGTCTCGCTCACTGTGCCCCGGAACATCTCCACGTAGTCGAGCACCCGGTGCTGCGCATCCAGGTGGACAACAGCGAAAATCTCATGCTGCAGATTCCCCAGCCGCACCCGCAGGAAGTACTTGACCACCGCCGGCGACGTCAACACTTCAGTCCCACGCATCCGGCCCGCCAGTACCCGCTGCGCGGCCTGCAGGACCTCGTCGGCCTCGGCCGGACGGTATTTGCCCGCGACGTCACGCACGAGCAGTGAAGAGGCAGCAGAGGAAACGGCAACGAAGGAATCGAGGGAAGAGAACAGATCGTGCGTCATGGTGAACTCCAGTGATCGGGCGGGATTGCCCGAGACCGGAACCGGCACGCCGCAGCGCAGCTGTCACAGGTTCGAAGACGGCCGGCAGGACGCCAGCGTGCGCAGCACGCGCAGACCTTGACCGCGAGAACGGTGTGCAAGGATGAAGGGAACACAAAACCGCCCTCCTCCCTCACACCACCTCGCATTGCATGGGCAAGCGCAGCGCGCAGCGGCGTCGCCGCGAAGGCATCAGCGACGGGAGCCGCAGGGATGACGCTAACGGCGGCTCGGTACGCAGTACGTACAGCGCGGTACGGCCTTGCCTAGTGATGTGAAATTGAGACTATTGCAGCCGACCATATGTAGCCAACTTCCACGACAAAGACAAATGAACCTCTCGTATAGGGAACGAACTTGCATGCTTCCTCGTTCAACACACGAGCGTCCGGACGTCGGCGCAACTAGCCATGCCGTGTTATCTAATCGGGCAACAGGTCGTCCCAGAGAACTCGCAACCGCCCAGCCAGGATCGCTGTGTTATCCCGGAGGCAATGTTTGCCAACAGGCACCACCTCAGCAAAGCACCTCAACTGCGCCAGCGGTCGAAAGAGTTGTAGTTGGGACGACCTCTAGATCGGTTCAATTTACCAATGATCGTGGCGTCTATCCGCCGCCGCAGGAACCCGACGACATCTTCGAAGCGCTCCTCGCCAAGGAGCTTCCACTGAGTACGGAACTCTCTCTTGAGAGCTTGGTGGATCGCTATGTATTTGAATTCCGTCTTACCTGTGTGGTCGGCCTTCTGATACTCCTGATACCGATCAATCAAATGCTGGCAGTACGCAACCTTCTCGCGCGCGGCACCTATGGAGCCCATCGGAGGCTGAATCGACGGCCCCTTTGACTTGGTGTTCTTGATATTGACCGTCTGGGCCTGTATGACTCCCGGGCTCTGAAATGCGACATTGCCCGAGTTCCCAACGATGGTCACGTCGCCGAGATTGATCAGGAGCTGCTGGGCGATTCGTGCGACGGAAGGCGATATTTCCGCAATGCCCTTCACCTCATGCGCCCGCTTGATGGATTCCAGCCTCGCAACGCTGAACTCTGTAGTCTCCGTATCGATAATCTTGTGGTGTCGGCCGCACATGAGTACCAGGTTTGCCGCGGCATGACGTGCCTGGTCAGTTTGGCTGACGTCATAGCGAGGACCCTTTGAATTCGCAGCGCGAATGTGGCAAACCTCTCCCGTCACGGTTCCACTGTCTTCGGAAAGAGGCACCGTGCAACCGGGGAATGCACACAGATTCTTTGATCTTGCGAACAAAGCCTTCAGAGTAGGAAGCGCGGGACCAGTCATGCCAATATTGTGGCGGCAAATTTTCCTACGCAGCTCTCGTACTGCCGGCGTATCGCCTCCGAGTCCGGCCGAAGTTGAGCGCTGGCGGGGAGTTGCAGAATCTGGCCGTGGAAGCGACCGTCCGATGGTCATGCCTGCGTAGAGACGGCCACCGTCCACCTGGTCGGGCCCACCCTCAGCGACCGAAGATCAAACGACGTGGATGTCCGCTCGCGGCAGCCAGCCATTGATTGCGTGGTTGGTGCAATCACCACGGTACGGCTTGATGTGCGCTCGTTTCAAGGTGTGGTTAGCACCTGTCACCGCACAACATATGTCGCCCGCCGCAGCGACTCGCAACTGTATTTGGCTGCCCTTCGTCGCGCGATGCTGACCCACACGCGCTCGCGATGATCGTCTTCGTTGCCGACATCGAACTCTCCAGCCTGCAATGCCTCGAGCTCACGCTGAAGATGCACCAGCTCGGACGAGTTAGTAACCAGACAGGGACACATGCACGAACAGACCGCGCTCCCGCATCCAAGATCTGACTAACGCCTCCAGCACATCGTCAATCCAACCACTCAGACCTTGGAACGACAGCGGCGACTTGCAGTACGCCATGCCTGTCGCGTCAGCGCTCAGTATGACCATCGAGGAAAGTGAAATCGGATAAACGCACGTCCTCGATCTTGAGCTTGCGCTCCTCCGCGGTCTCCCCGGCGCCGCGCCGCATCATGTGGAGCGCAGAGGACAATGCCGATTTCGCGAACGTCGCCAGCTTGCGCAGCTTGTCGGGAGACTGGCTGACAAATCCCAGAGGGACGCTGTGTCTCTCGGCCGACGGGACTGACCATTGGTACATGGCGGCACCAAAGACACCGGGGACCAGCAGCGCCTCAAAGCTTTCGTACTTCGGCATGGGAGGCCCGAAGGTGACCGCGCTGAATCCGGCGTCGATCAGCAATCGACCGCGCTTGTACAGGCGCTCTCTCGGCTCGTCCTGCTGGCAGGGCGCGACACAGACGATCGCGATCGGCGAACCAGCTATGCCTTCCCTGAAAGCCAGCCGCAGCGCCTCAAGCAGGCTCCGGACCAACTCGGTTCTTCCCCACAGCTCCGATTCAGGGATGACCCACAGCGCGGCCGGCGCCTGCGTCGAAGCATTGCCGCCGACGCGCTTGATCTGGGACAACGCCTTGCGCAGGCTCTCCAGCAAACGTGCCTCGGACTTCGGCATGTACAGCGCGCCCAGCACCGCGCGGCTCTGACCACCGTCGTAGTTCGCTCCGTCCACGGCGCCATGCACGTCATGCACGTACTTCCCGAAATCAAAACCCGGCTCTTTGCGAATGGTCAGCCGGCTGCCAACTTTGACTACGGTGCCAGCCGCTGAGCCTTCGCTTGCCTCACGCAGGTAGCGTGCCAGCAGTTCGTCCTCGAAATACTCCACGAAGTGGCGCAGGTGATCGGGACGGGCAGACAGTGTGCCGATGCGGTCGGCCGTCAGCGTCCGGACTTGAGAGCGCAGGGACTCGGGCAGCAGGTCAAGCTGGGCGTCGATCTCAAAGTTGACATTGCCTTCGACATCAACCTCGAAGTGGACCGGCAGAGGCACGTTGAACGGGCGCCCAGCTCGGATGTCGTCGACTTTGTAGCAAGAGTAGGCCCGGCGGCGATCGCCTTCATGCTCCAGCCTGTCGATGTCCAGAAAATGCTGATGAAACGCCACCTCGGCGCGCTCGATGGTGTTGCCGTCGTCATCGCTGGTTGCCCACTTCAGCTGCAGCGAGTTGTCCCAGTAGGTGTTCGACAGCGCCTTGGGCAGCGGCGTGAACGTGAGCAGCTCGAAGACCGGACGGCTCTGGCGTTCTGCGATGCGAGTGAATCGTGGCAGGCCATCGGACGACGAAGTGAAGCGAGCCTCCGCGTAAGAAGTGAGTGCGATGCGACCGCTCGCCTCGCCGACCAGTCCTTCCTCGCTCAGCAACGCGATCAAATCCTGCAATCCACGGGGTGTAAGCCCGAAATACTCGCGCAGCGCACTCACCTCAAGCGGGCCACTCAGATGCAGCAGCCTTACTGCAAAGTCGGTCATAACCGGCACTTGGCGGTCGATAGAAACGTGACACCTGACGTAGAAGAGTTGCGCAGGGATGGCCACCGCCACGGTGTTGAAACGCTCACGCATTGGCAAGGCTCCTCTTCAACTCTTTGGAGGGGACGAACGCGGCCTCGCCTTTCGACTCCAAATTGATGACCTCGTCTAGCACCATCTTCATTGGCGTGGAGATCTTACCGGACCACATGGCGGAGGAGCTCACAATCACAAGACGGTCCTTCGCCCGGGACATGGCCACGTTGATGCGCTCTGGTTCGCTAAGGAAGCCCACCGTTGGCTCCGTGTCGTTCCGCACCACCGACAAAACGATGATGCGGTTCTCTTTGCCCTGATAGCTGTCGACCGTGCCCACGGCGAAACGGCCGCGGAAGCCTGCCGCCCACTCCGCCTGCTCGAGCTTGCGGCGGATGAGGTCACGCTGCGCGGCGTACATCGCAATGATCCCAATAACAGGCTCGTGCTCGCCGTCGCGCTGGGCGACGTGCTGCATGAAGCTGTCAGTGCCGACGATCGCACGTACGACCTCGACCACGGCAGCTGCCTCGGCCTCATTCTCGAGTGCGCCCTCGTGGGAGCCGGCGGGCCGATGAAAGGCTCCGCGGCCTTGGTCTTGTGTATCGACCCAGACGACCTGCTTTGACAGGAAGGATGGCAGCGCGGCATATTCGTCGCCAGGCGGCTCGCGCCCGACTTCGAGGGAGCCCTTGTAGAAGCAGTGAGAGACCAGCTGGTTGATCGATGCCGCCATCCGATATTGCGTCCTCAGGGTCCGTCCCACCGTCTGGCCGTATTTCGACGAAAAGGCACGTTGGAAGTTGTTCATGCGCCGGAAATCCCGGCGGGAGATGCCCAACAGGCCGGCAGCCTGCTTTTCGACCTCGCGAGGATATGAGGGCGGCAGTTGAAGGTGGTCGCCCACCAGAAGCACTCTTTTGCCCGCCTGCATCGCGACGACGAGCTCCATGGGTGAGGCGCGCGCGGCCTCGTCCACAATGACCCAGTCGTAGGGTACGTCCACAATGCCCAACGCCTGCTTGCCCACACCCACGCAGGTTCCGGCGACCACGTTGGAGCACCGCGCAAGGTAGGACGTGAAATTCGAGTGCGGGCTGCGCAGCACCTTCGAGAACTCGCTCGACAGTCGGGCGATCTGTCCTAGTCGCGTGCACTTCGCCGGACTAGGCGAACCGTGCTCAAGGGCAAGTTCATCAAGTCGGCCCTGCAGCGCATCCGCAAGGTCAGAGTACGCTGTGACCCTAACCTCCAGTCGGCCTGCGAGCTCCAAAAACACCTGGCGCAGGCGCTCGACGTGTTTATCCGAGGAGTCGGTCGACTCGGTGGCGTTTCCACTCAGATGTTCCATTCGATGAAGCAGAGCGCCGAGCGTTGTGTGTAATTCGATTGCGGCACGCACATAGCCCTTGGGCAGCCCCATCGCCCGACCAACCGCGCGCACACGTTCCTTAACTTCGGCGTCGAACTCTTC
This sequence comes from Variovorax sp. GW821-FHT10B04, assembly GCF_059415645.1. Taxonomy (NCBI): domain Bacteria; kingdom Pseudomonadati; phylum Pseudomonadota; class Betaproteobacteria; order Burkholderiales; family Comamonadaceae; genus Variovorax; species Variovorax sp. GW821-FHT10B04. The sequence continues at coordinate 4,035 of NZ_JBWKNQ010000022.1, read as the reverse complement.
GCGATAGCTCTGCCTGATCGAGTCCTCCTGGACGCTGCGCAGCGCAGGCGAGACCATGGACTGGAGGCCGATGCGCACCATGGCCACCTCCAGTGACGAGCTTCGCACAAGGCCTGCCACCTTCTCCATCACGTTGTTGACCGCCTCGTGGGACTGGCTGACTATAAGGATATTGCCGGCTAAGGCCTTAGACAGCAGCAGGTGAACGAACGAAGCGATGAACTTGGTCTTACCAGTGCCGGGTGGGCCCTGGAGCAACGAAACCGGGCCATACGCAAGGGCCGTCTTGAGCGCCTCCTCCTGCGTCGCGTTGAGTTCATATTCGTCGAGGTCCAGATGACCCATATCGTTCGACTGCCGAGGGGTCCGAGTTGTTTCGGGATCGAAATAGTCAACCATTCGGGGGATCAGCGCACCGCCCGCGAGCACCCGTTTCATGGCCGCCACGCGCCGTTCCGAGGCGACTTTTTCAAGTGTGCCGCGCAGGTAATAGGTGCTTCCCTCTCTGGGCGAGAAGCGCATGGTTTGCGCGCGCGCCTTCATTAAGTCCTTGCCGATGTCGGGAAACACCCTTGCTACGGTGTACCAGCGCTCAGTGCCTTCCTGATGGTCGGAGCGACGCTCCACCAGCTCGATAGTTTCGTCTTCAGAGAAGTCGAAGACGCCACCTTCGCAGTCAAAAGGTATAAGCCAATTGCCGCTCTCGGGCGGGATCTGCTTCACTCCAGAACGAACCGTGATGGCGGTGACGTTCATCTCGTCGGTGTTGGCCAGTACAGTCCACAACGCCGATGCGGTTATCACCTCCAGCGGAGACTCCCCACTGCCGCGTGCGTACGGATCTGCGCCGTTCCCCGGAACGACTTCGCCAGGCGAGGCCTCATCTGCAGCTGTCTCATCAGACGCATTTGCAAGATAGCGCTGGTAAAGGTAGTCGCCAAGCTTGGCCGCGTCCAGCTCCTCGGCGAAGCTGACCCGCAAGACAGCGTTCAGCGAGAAACTCTTGGTCCGATAAGCGTGCACGTACTCGTGGTGCTCGACGTTACTCACCGACGCATCGATGACGACCTCCTCGTCCGGATCGAACTTGATCGTCAGCGACTGTCGTATTCCCACGACGATGAAGCGAAGGTGTCCGGTTTCACGGTTGCGCGTTACTCGGACCGAAAACTCGCCGTTGTTCGGCACCAGATCCATCGTCGTCCCGGCCGGCCGGCCGCGCTTCTTCAGCACTGAACTGAACGCCGGCGCAAAAGGTGGCTTAGGCTCCAATTCACCCTGCAAGGTCTCTGCCAACAGATCCAGCGGCGGCAACGCCTCGGTCAACTCAACGGCGCGCTTGACATCGTCGCGCGTGCCGCCGAATTCGTTAGACAGCAAGTCGAGCACAAGAATGCATACGGCATAAGCATCGCGATGCTGAGGTGATGCAGTCTCAAGCGCCGGCGGCACCATTCCGACCGTCACCCCCTCATCGCCGTCAGCACTGAGATCCGGGATATCGACCAGTACGACGCGGACCTGCTCATCCCCTTGTCCAGGTGCCACGATCACGTTGACCGCCTTCACATCGCCGTGAGAAAGACCTAGGATGTGCAACCGCTGAACGCAATTTAACAGCGCAAGGGCGATCTGCCCACGATGTCGAGAGTCCGGTTCTGTAGCCAACCATTCGGCGAGGGTCAACCCCTCGACCCAGCGAGTAACCAGCATGAGGCCGAACGGCCCCACACCGAAGTCCAGGACCTCTGGCGCGGCGTCGAAGCCGGATTGGCGGAGCGAACGTGCCTGGCGCAGGAAAGCCAGCAATCTCAGATTGCGAGAGTCGTACTTCGCGTCAAAGGTCAGCTTCTGCCAGCACTTGACCAGCACGCGCGCACCATCGCGATCTGACTCGTAAACCATCTTGCCGGCGACGTTGGAGATTACCTTTTTGGCAGGCAGATTGAACGGGCTGGCTTCGGTCTTATAGACCTCGAAGTCGGTCTCCCGGACGTCTGGTCCCGAATCGACTAACAAGCACTCGTTCAGCGCGTCCAGCGCGTCGGTGGCGGTCTGGTACCGTGCCGTGGGCTCCCAGTCCATCGACTTCGCATACCAGGAGCCGAGCGCAGGCACGGCAAGCGAATCGTTGGCATCATAGATCGGCACCCGATTTACGCGCTCGAGATCCTTGCCCTCCAGCATCTCGAACACGAGCACACCCAGCAGGAAGACATCGCGGGTGAACGGATCGCTGGTGCGCGGCCGGCCATCGATGCCATCGTCCTCCGGCAGATCGATGGAGCCAGTCTCGAGTTCGACCCGGTGGACACCGACCGTCTGGCTCTCGGGAATGCGAGCGGCGGCAAAGGTCGACAAGATGACACGTGAGGGTTCGATCACCCACAGCGTGCGGCTGGTAATGTCGCGGTGCGCAATGCCCAAAGTGTGCAGCTTGGAAAACCGGGCAAGGATGCTTTTGGCTAGGCTGCACCGTTCCTGCATGGTCATGGCGGCATTGCGCACGAGATGCTCGCCGAGCCGTTCAATGCCTGTGGGCAGGCGGTAACCCTCGACAAAGTTCGTCGTGATGTCATCCGCCGTCGCCGAGCCGATGGGCTCAAGGAGATCAGCGTGTAGTTCAGGCGCTTGCACGCGAAGAGCTTCGTTCAGTCGCAGCTCACGCAGACCAATCGTTTGGCGTTCGAGGGTTGACGTGCCGCCTTGAGCGAGCTCATGGAAGTTCCACTTGCGCAGGAGCGCCTTGGAGCTTCGGCTCTCCTGATGCTCTGCGCGGAACTCTGACCAGATCTTGCGTGGATGCCTGTAGTCCTCAAGGTCATCGACCTGCTCGAAACCGTTGAAAACGGTGCGCCGTCGCAGTACCGCAGGGTTGCTGTTGGAGAACAGGGAGTCGTACTTGGAGCGCAAGTCAAGCGGGCTGCAGGACTTGGAATACATGCCTGGCGGCGTGTCTGGAAAGGCCTTCTTGTATCGCCCGACGTCCGACCCTGCTTTCACGAAGTCAGGCAGCATCATGACGAATCGTCGCTGTTCGTCGGGGAATCCCACCAATCGGCAATGAGGGTGGCACAGCAACACCAAGCCTTCGACGAAGGGGATCTTGGTGCCCGCAGGCAGCTTGTTCTTCAGGAAATCCCGGAGTGCTCTGGCCTTGTTGTCAGTGACATCGACCGGTGACTTGCTCACCGTGCCCTTGTGGACCCATTGGCCATCCGTGTAGTGGATGTCACCGGCCCAGTTCTTCAGCTCGACCACCAGAATGCGGTTCGTAGTCAGCAGGAGAAGGTCGACGTCAAAAGGAATCTTTGAGCCGCGCGTCAGCAAGCGGAATGCAGCGAAGGCGCCCCAAGCACTGGGCAGACCATGCTCGATTTCGCGCAAGGCGGCATGTTCTACCTCCAGCACGCCTTGCGGGCTGAGATATTTGATTCGCACGGTTGGACCTCCCAGCACTACTTCATGTTTCGTCGACACCGACCGGCTAGTCGACCTGGAGATCTGACGACTCTACCAGTTGGTAACGTTTGTAACCGAAAACTTCTTGCAGTTGAGGCTCCGCAGCGGCACCGGAGCGTTTTGGTGTCTATGAGTGCCGGCGCGCGTGCGCCGTCAATTTAGGAGGTAGCCAAGACGCTGGTGCGGCCCGCAGGTGAAGCCGTGAGCATTCTGAATCGCCCCGGGATTGAACTGAACCCCAGAAGTTGGACAAACTTCAAAGGGTTCCATGAGGAAGTACGAAACAAAGTTCAAGCTCAAGGTCGTTGAGAGCTTCTTGGCTGGAGACGGCGGCGCGAAGCTACTCGCGAGGCGTTGGTCAGTGCCCGAGGAGAAGATTCGAACTTGGGTTAGTCACTACCGATTGCACGGAGTTGCCGGACTGCAGCCAAAACGCAGCGCCTACACTGCTGATTTCAAGCTCCAAGTGCTGGCGCATCAAGATCGTGAGAGGCTCTGGCCAGCGACAATTATCTTGAGCGCTCGACGACAACTATCGTGAGCGGTTGACGCACGCAGTCCGGGGTGCGTTTG
>NZ_JBWKNQ010000021.1:0-46632 GCF_059415645.1 Variovorax sp. GW821-FHT10B04 | reverse complement strand
CGCACTTCAAGCCAGCCCTTGTCGTAGCGCTGCGTGGGCAACAGCTCCAGCGCGCCCGGCGCCTGGGCAAACACGGCCGTCACCTCCTGGCCGGTGCCACCGATGACGCGGCCGCCGATCGGGTCTTCCTCGAGCATGCCGACTTTGCAGCGCCGGTAAGCAACCGCCGCGCCGTTCGCGGGCATCACGCCGTGCACGACGCCGGCGATCTTCTCCTGCATGCCCGGCAAGGCCTGGCAGGCGCGCGCCACCAGCCCGCCCATGCTGTGGGTGATGACGATGACCTGCTCGCAGCGCGCCCAGGGGCCGTTGTGCTTCGCGATGATCTGCTCGATGCGTTGCTTCAGAAGCTTCGCAGCCTTGGCGTTGTCGTCCAGCCAGTTGTAGCCGCAGGCGTGGACAGGCAACAGCCAGTTGCGCAGCTTGGCGAAGTCCTCCGGGTTGGCATCCACGAACGGCTTCTGCGGGCGCCAGGATGAATCGGCGCCGGTGCGTTCGGCCATCAGGGCTGCAATCTGGGCTTCAGCCGCAGTGGCAGGGAGGCCAGAGCGAAAGCCATTGAGAAGCTTCTCGAGCTTCAGCAGGAAGGCGTGGTAGCTGCCCTCGCCGATCTCGCCCCAGCCGCGGTCCTTGTACGGGATGCTGGTGGCAGAGCCATCGGCGCGGGTGGGGACGTTGCCACCGGCATCGACTTCCGTGCGGTCGGGATGGAGGAGTTGCTGGCGCTCTCCGGCTAGCTGGAGAAGCTTGCCACCGGCCAGGCCAAGTTCGACGCCGCCGAGTGTGTCCAGCCGCCAGACTTTCTCCGGACCGTCCTTCCGCTTCAGATTCGTCCCCATGATCCCCGGCACGAAGACGATGGGCAGCACATTCATGACATCGACACGGACCTCGACGAGATCTGTGCGACTTCGCTCGGTGAGGGTCCATGTGTATTGCAGGACGTCACCATCCGCAGAGACCGGATGGGCGACACGGGGGGTGGGAGGGGTGGGTGGTGTCATGGTTCGGATGAGCTGGTTGCCGTGAACAGGATGAATGACGGGGGCGGGTGTATGTGCGGTGAGGCCCGCGGTGCAGCGGGCGATCGTGGCGCGCTGGCGGCCCTTGTGGCGGTGGCGTATCGAAGCGCCGAAACAGGTCGTCCAAGTGATGGTTTCCTGACATCGAAAAGCGATTGCCTTGGAGGCGGTTCCCACGCCTTCCCCCAATTGCCTATCCCGTCCAGCCAGTTCCGCGACCGCACACCGCGTGTCAGCATGACCCCGGCCTGAAGAAGCACGCATGCCAGGGCGCCGCCGGCGTCGATCTCGCTTGTGCCGTGCCTCACGCCGGAGACCGATCGCCCGCCCATGGACCCTCGCCTGCTCAACCTGTACGAACAGGAGCTGCGCTACTTCCGCGAAAGCTCGGCCGAGTTCGCGCGCGCCTTTCCGAAGATCGCGCACCGGCTCGGCGTCGAAGGGCAGGAGGTGGCCGACCCGTACGTCGAGCGGCTGATCGAGGCCACCGCCTTTCTGTCGGCGCGGGTCGGCCTGAAGCTCGATGCCGAATACCCGCGCTTCACCGGGCACCTGCTCGACATCGTCTATCCGCACTTCCTCGCGCCGACGCCGTCGATGGCGGTGCTCGCGTTCTCACCCGAGCTCGAAGACGCCAACCTCGCGACCGGCCCGACGCTGCAGCGCAACAGCGGGCTGCGTGCGCGCGCAGCCGTGGGCCAGAACACGCACTGCGAATTCCGCACCGCCGCGGCGCTGCGCGTCTGGCCGCTGGAGGTGAAGCGCGCGCAGTACTTCAGCTACGCGCCGGACCTGCCGCTGGCCACGCATCCGCAGTCGCGCGACATCCGCGGCGGCCTGCGCATCGTGCTGCGCGCGACCGCCGGCCTGCGCTTCGACCAGTTGCCGCTGGACGACCTGGTGCTGCATTTCGGCGGCGCCGACGACGTCGCGTGGAAGCTGCACGAATGCGCGCTGGCCCAGCCGATCGGGCTGCTGGTGCAGCCGCTGTCGGCCACCGGCACGGTGGCGGGCGCGGCGCGCAGCCTGCCGTCGCGCAGCATCGCGCCGGTCGGCTTCGCGGACGATGAAGCGCTGCTGCCCGCCACCGCCACCGGCTTCTCGGGCTACCGGCTGGTGCAGGAATATTTCGCGTTCCCGCAGCGCTTTCAGTTCGCGCAACTGACCGGGCTGCGGCCGGTGCTGGCGGACATGGCCTGCACCGAGATCGAGCTCGTGCTGCTGTTCTCGCGCGGCGATCCGTCGCTGGAAAAGCTGGTCACCGCCGACAACGTGCAACTGCATTGCGTGCCCGCGATCAACCTCTTTCCGAAGCGGCTCGACCGCGTGCCGGTGAGCGAGGGCGTGAGCCAGTTCCATCTGGTGCCCGACCGCACGCGACCGCAGGACTTCGAGGTCCACAGCGTGACCGAGGTGGTCGGCCACGGCAATCCGGGCGCGGCAGGTTCGGCAGGCGCGAGCGGCTCGGCAGGTTCGGGCGGCGCGGGCGATGCCGCGCCGGAGCAGGTCTTCCGCCCGTTCTACGCGGCCTTCCACGGCAGCCGCCACGCGCATCCCGCGTACTACACGACCACCCGCGAGCCGCGCACCTTGTCGGTCCGCCAGCGCACCGAAGGGCACCGCAGCAGCCACATCGGCTCCGAGCTCTACATGCAGGTGGTCGATCCGCAACAGGCGCCGTATTCGGGCGCGCTGCGCCAGCTGGCAGTGACGGCGCTGGTCACCAACCGCGACCTGGCGCTGCTGCTGCCGATGGGGCGCGACAACGACTTCGACTGCGTCGATTCCTTCCCCGTGCAGCGCGTGCGCATGGTGCGCGGGCCGTCGCGGCCGGTGTCGCCGGTGGTCAGCCAGGGGCTGGGCTGGCGCGTGGTCGACCATCTCGCGCTCAACTACCTGTCGCTGTCCGACAGCAGCCCGCAGCAGGGCGCGGCCGCGCTGCGCGAGATGCTGATGCTGTACGCGGTGCATGCCGACGAGATGCGCCAGGGCCAGGTGCGGGGGCTGCTGTCGGTGCGCAGCAAGGCCGTGGCGCGGCGCCTGCCGATGGCCGGGCCGATCGCCTTCGGCCGCGGGCTCGAGGTCACGCTGGAAGTCGACCGCAACGCCTTCCACGGCCACAGCGTGTTCCTGTTCGGCGCGGTGCTCGCGCAGTACCTGGCGCGCCATGTGGAGGTCAACCATTTCGTCGAGACGGTGCTGAGCGTCGCCGGCAAGGGCGAGATCATGCGATGGAGGCCGCTGTGCGGGAACCGGCCGGTGCTGTGAGCGGCGCGCCTTCGGGCGTGGTCCCCGGCGCGGACAGCGCCAGCGTGTCCGCGCGCGTCGCCGGTCGCCTGCAGCAGCACGCCGACACGCCCTGGGCCTTCGACTACTTCGCGCTGATGCGCCGCCTCGAGGCCGTCGCGCAGACCACGCCGCGCTGGGGTCGCGCGCTGCTGCCGTCGGCCGAGCCGGTGCGCGTCGGGCAGGAGCCGTCGCTGTCGTTCGCGCCGGCCAGCTTCAGCCGCTTCGAGCCCGCCACCGCGACATCGCCGCCGCGCCTGCGCCAGCACTTCTTCGGCTACATCGGGCCGAACGGGCCGTTGCCGGTGCACCTGAGCGACTTCATCCGCGAGCGCTTCATCAACCACGGCGACCCGACCTGGCTCGCGTTTCTCGACACCTTCTCGCACCGCTTCGCGCTGCACTTCTATCGCGCCTGGGCGCAGGCGCGGCCGGCGGTCGCGCTGGACCGGCCGGGCGAAGACGCGTTCCGCCTGCAGATCGGCGCGCTGATCGGCATCGGCACCGCGGCGCGCACCGACCGCGATGCGGTGCACGACGACGCGCGCCTGCACTTCGCCGGCCGGCTGGTGCGCCGCGTGCACAACGCCGAGAGTGTCGAGGCCGTGCTGTGCAGCTACTTCGGCGTGCCGGTGCGGCTGGAGCGCTGGGTCGGCCACTGGATGGCGCTGCCCGCCGCCGAACTCACGCGGCTCGGCCGCGGCGAGAGCTCGCGCGCCATGGGCATGGGCGCGATGCTGGGCCAGCGCGCCTGGGACCGCCAGCACCGCGTGCGGCTGCACCTGGGGCCGCTCACGCTCGCGCAGTACCGGGACTTCCTGCCGATCGGCTCTGCCCGGCCGGCCTTGCAGCGCTGGATGCAGCAACTGCTCGGCGACGAGCTGTACTGGGACGCCGCGCTGCAACTGCGCAAGGAAGAGGTGCCGCCGACGCGGCTCGGCCGGCATGCGGGCAATGCGCCGCGGCTCGGCTGGGTGTCGTGGCTCGGCGCACGGCCACGCGGGCGCGATGCGGCGGACGTGCGCATCGACAGCGCTTGAAAAACAGGGCGCCCGGATCGTTCTCAACACAGACACCGAGATGGAGAAAAGCACATGAGTGAAATCAGTCGCACCGCGCTGTTCGGCAAGCTCAATTCGCTGGCCTACAAGGCCATCGAGGGCGCCACGGTGTTCTGCAAGATGCGCGGCAACCCCTACGTCGAACTGGAGCACTGGTTCGCGCAGTTGCTGCAGGCGCAGGACTCCGACCTGCACCGCGTGATCCAGCACTACGGCCTTGACATCTCCGCGGTGGCCAAGGACATGACGGCCGCGCTCGACCGCCTGCCGCGCGGCGCCACCGCCATCAGCGACTTCTCGCCGCACATCGAGAACGCGATCGAACGCGCCTGGACCTACGCCACGCTGCAGTTCGGCGAGGCGCAGGTGCGCACCGGCTATCTGCTGGTCGGCATGCTCAAGACGCAGAGCCTGCGCAATCCGCTGTTCGGCTTGTCGAAGCAATTCGAGAAGGTCAAGCTGGAAGACCTCTGCGACAACTTCGCGAAGATCTGCGATGCCTCGCCCGAAGCCCAGATGCGCGCGCAGGACGGCACCGGCATGGGCTCGGGCGCGCCCGGCGAAGACGCGGGCGCGATGGCGCCGGCCGCCATGGGCAAGGGCGACGCGCTCAAGAAATTTGCTGTCGATCTCACGGAGAAGGCGAAGAAGGGAGAGATGGATCCGGTGACCGGGCGGGACGAGGAAATCCGCCAGATTGTCGACATCCTGATGCGGCGCCGCCAGAACAACCCGCTGCTGACGGGCGAGGCCGGTGTCGGCAAGACCGCGGTGGTCGAAGGCTTCGCGCAGCGCCTGGCGCGCGGCGACGTGCCGCCGCAACTGAAGGACGTGAAGCTGCTCACGCTCGACATCGGCCTCTTGCAGGCCGGCGCGAGCATGAAGGGCGAGTTCGAGCAGCGGCTGCGCCAGGTGATCGACGAGGTGCAGAGTTCGCCGACGCCGATCATCCTGTTCATCGACGAGATCCATACGCTGGTCGGTGCGGGCGGTGCCGCCGGCACCGGCGATGCGGCCAACCTGCTGAAGCCGGCCCTCGCGCGCGGCAACCTGCGCACCATCGGCGCCACGACCTGGGCCGAGTACAAGAAGTACATCGAGAAGGACCCGGCGCTCACGCGGCGCTTCCAGGTCGTGCAGGTGCCCGAGCCCGACGAGGCCAAGGCGATCCTGATGCTGCGCGGCGTGGCCAGCGTGCTGGAGAAGCACCACCGCGTGCAGTTGCTCGACGAGGCGATCGAAGCCGCGGTGAAGCTGAGCCACCGCTACATCCCGGCGCGCCAGTTGCCCGACAAGGCGGTGAGCCTGCTCGACACCGCCTGCGCGCGCGTGGCCGTGAGCCAGCATGCGACGCCGCCCGAGGTGGAAGACTGCCTGCGCCGCATCGAGGCGCTGACGGTCGAGCAGGAGATCATCGGCCGCGAGGAGGCGATCGGCATCGACGTGGCGAAGCGCTCGGCATCGGTCGTGGCGTTGCTGGCCGAATCGAAGGCGCAGCTGGAGACGCTGAATGCGCGCTGGAAGGACGAGAAGGGGCTGATCGATCGGCTGCTGGAACTGCGGTCGCAGTTGCGTGCGGGCAGCAAGCCGGTGGATGCCTTGCCCTCTGCCGAAGGGAGAGGGAGCGAAGACCGGGCGGCGTTGTTGGCGGAACTGCACGAACTCCAATCGAAGATCCACGCCGTGCAGGGCGAGTCACCCTTGATCCTGCCCTCGGTCGACGAGCAAGCCGTCGCCTCCGTCGTCGCCGACTGGACCGGCATTCCCGTCGGCCGCATGGTCAAGAACGAGGTCGAGGCGGTGCTCAAGCTGGCCGACACGCTGAACCAGCGCGTGATCGGCCAGAAGCATGGCCTGGAGATGATCGCGCGGCGCATCCAGACCTCGCGTGCGCGGCTCGACAACCCGCAGAAGCCGATCGGCGTGTTCATGCTGTGCGGCACCTCCGGCGTCGGCAAGACCGAGACCGCGCTCGCGCTGGCCGAGGCGCTCTACGGCGGCGAGCAGAACATCATCACCATCAACATGAGCGAGTTCCAGGAGGCGCACACCGTCTCCACGCTCAAGGGCGCGCCGCCGGGCTACGTGGGCTACGGCGAAGGCGGCATCCTGACCGAGGCGGTGCGCCGCCGGCCCTATTCGGTGGTGCTGCTCGACGAGGTCGAGAAGGCGCACCCGGACGTGCACGAGATCTTCTTCCAGGTCTTCGACAAGGGCTGGATGGAGGACGGCGAAGGCCGCATGATCGACTTCAAGAACACCATCATCCTGCTCACCACCAACGCCGGCAGCGAACTGGTGATGAGCATGTGCCGCGACCCCGAACTGCTGCCCGAGCCCAACGCGCTGGCCGATGCGCTGAAGGCGCCGCTGATGAAGGTGTTCCCGCCCGCGCTGCTGGGCCGCATCGTCACCATCCCGTACTACCCGCTGTCGCCGGACATGATGAAGAAGATCGTGCGGCTGCAGCTGGGCCGCATCAAGAAGCGCGTCGAGGCCAACCACGGCGTGCCCTTCGACTACAGCGACGCGGTGGTCGACCAGGTCGTCGCGCGCTGCCAGGACCCGGAGTCCGGCGGCCGCGTGATCGACGCGATCCTCACCAACACCGTGCTGCCGACCATCTCGGTCGAATACCTGCAACGGCTCGCCTCGGGCGGCGAGATCCGGCGCGTGGCGCTGGACGTGAAGGACAGCGACTTCACCTACGCATTCGACTGACCGGGGCGGTGATGGCCGAAGAACGTTTTCACATCAAGAGCGACTCGCCGGCCGCGGCCGACCTGATGTTCTGGAGCGTGGTCGGGCACGAGGCGCTGTCGCGGCCCTCGCTGTACGAGCTGACCGTGCTGTCGAAGAACAAGGGCGTCGACGCCAAGGACGTGCTCGGTCATGCCTTCGACGTGACGATCGACTTCCAGGACGCGGATGGCGGCGCGCACGAGCGCCACTGCCAGGGCCATGCGGTGCGCTTCGTGCGGCTGCGCGCGGTCGGCCGCTTCTTCGAATACCGCATCACGCTGCGCTCCTGGTTCGGCCTGCTCGCCAAGCGCACCAACTCGCGCATCCTGCAGGACAAGAGCGTGCTGGAGGTGCTCGACGCGGTGTTCGAGGACAGCCCGATCAAGCGCTTCAAGAAGCTCGGCGCCGGCGGCGTGATCGGCACCCACAAGTCGCGCCGCTATTGCGTGCAGCACCAGGAGAGCGACTACCGCTTCCTGTCGCGGCTGCTGGAAGACGCGGGCATCTACTACTGGTTCGACGCGCACGATGCACCGGGCACCATGCACCTGGCCGATGCCAGCGACGTCGCGCACGAGAAGCTGCCGGTGGCCGACACGCTGAACTTCGTGCCGCAGGGCGCGGGCGAGGGCCGCTACAACGAGATCCGCCGCTGGGTCAGCGCGCGCCGCTTCGACACCGGCAAGCATGCGGCGCGCGACAGCGACTTCAAGGCGATCCGCAAGAAGGTCGGCGCCGACATCGACGCGCACGACGACCACGAACTGGCGGACCTGGAGATCTTCGAATTCCCCGGCGGCTACTTCAGCGGCGAGGATGCCGACACCACGGCCCGGGTGCGCGGCGACGAGCTGCAGGCGCGGCGCGACCGCCACTGGGCGCTGACCCGCTGGCCCGATGTGGCGGTCGGCCGCGCCTTCACCTTCGCGGGCGACCCGGAGGGCGTGACCGACGGCGACTACACCATCGCCGCCTGCACCTTCGTCGCCACGCATGCGGGCTACGAAGGCATCCACGTGCAGGAAGAAACCGAGTCGATCGGCGCGGTACTGCACAACGCGCTGGCCGACGACGCCGTCAACGCCGACACGCTCGACATGCTCGAATCGCTGATCGCCGACACGCCCGAGCTGCGGCGCGGCGTGGCGGGCAACATCGCCTTCCTGCTGACGGTGCTGCCGGCCGACATGCCGTTCCGCCCGCCGCGGCTCACGCCGCGCGTGACCATGCCCGGGCCGCAGAGCGGCATCGTGGTCGGCCCGAAGGGCGACGAGCACCACGTCGACGACATGGGCCGCGTCAAGGTGCACTTCCACTGGGACCGCTACGACGAGAGCAACGAGAAGTCGACCTGCTGGGTGCGCGTGTCGCAGCCCTGGGCGGGCGACGGCTGGGGCGGCTACTTCGCGCCGCGCATCGGGCAGGAGGTGATCGTCGACTTCCTCAACGGCGACCCGGACCGGCCGATCATCGTCGGGCGCATGTACAACGACGACCAGCCGATCCCGTACAAGTCGGCCACGCAGAGCGGCTTCAAGACGCGCTCCACGCCCGGCGGCGGCGTGAACAACTTCAACGAAATCATGTTCGAGGACAAGAAGGGTGCGGAGGCGATCAGCATCCATGCCGAGATGAACATGAACACCTCGGTCGAGAACGACCAGTCGACCAAGGTCGATCGCCACCAGACCAACACGATCAAGAAGAACCGCACGACCACCATCCTGGAAGGCAACGACACGCTGACCATCGGCAAGGGCAACCGCACGACCACCATCAGCACCGGCACCGAGACCGTGACCATCAAGGGCCTGCGCACGGTGAAGATCGAGGGCGGCGAGGACGTGAAGATCACCCCCAGTCGCAAGACCGTGGTCGCGGTGGACGACGCGACCTACAGCACCACCATGACGCACTACGCGACGGGCGCCTATTCGCTGCGCGGCGCGAACATGACGCTGGACTGCATCGGCGCCTACGGCCTGAAGGTCGGCGGCGGGTTCGTGTCCACCGCGGCGTCGTACAAGTTCGGGACCATGGGCAACATGGACTTCTCGTGCATCCAGTTCAACCGCACGGTGGTCGAGGCCAACGACGTGGTCACCGGCGCCAACACCGAGACCTACATCGGCGCCAGCAGCAGCACCGTGATCGGCAGCGCGATGAACATCTTCCAGGGCGCCCAGCAGAGCATGACCACCGGCCCCGACAACGCGGTGTATGCGGGCATCCAGATCTCGTCGGCGCTGGGCGTGTCGATCTCCAACGTGCTGGGCGTCGACATCTCCAACGGCGTGCTGGCCATGGGCATGAACGCGGTGGACATGACGATGGCGGGCGTCGGCCTCGACCAGAACGCGATCAAGCTCTACAGCGCCGGTGGCGCGGGCGCGCCGGGCGCTGCCAGCATGTTCTCGGGCGCGGCGGCAACCGCTGCCGCGATGGGCGTGGCGGCCGGCCTCGGCGCCGGGCTCGGCTCGTCGGCCGCGGTCTACATGAACCTCACCGAGCAGCGCGACAAGGACCTCGAGGACCTGAAGGGCAAGGTCTCGCCGGCCACCTGGACGCGCCTGCAGGCATTGCGCAACCGCACCGGCGTGTTCCTCTCGAACGCGGCGCGCGTGGCCGAGGTCTCGGCGTCTTCCGCGGCGGACGGTGCGGCCACGGTGGCCCAGAACGTGCCCGCGATGCCCAGCGTGCAGGGCCCGAGCGCCGACGACGCGGCCTTCATGGACCCGCCCCAGCCATGACGGACTGAGCCGCCCATGCACGTCTGCAAGCCCCAGGTGCTCGGTCTGTCGAGCCGCCCGATCGAATACCGCAAGCGCTTCGGCCTGTGCATCTCGGGCTGCCTGCACGTGCCCTTCGCGCAGGCGGCCGGCGGCACCTTGTGGGGCGAGCAGTCGATGTGGAACTTCCTCGCCGGCGAGATGGCGGTGCCGCTGATCGACGAAGGCGTGAGCAAGCTCACGCCCGAGTTCCTCGTCGCCGGCCATGCCTTTCCGCCGGCCGATCGGCCGAACGCCTGCGCCGTGCGCGTGCGGCTCGGCGGCACCGAGAAGACGCTGCTGGTCTTCGGCGACCGCTACTGGGCCGGTGATCGCGCGAGCGAGCCCCGGCCGTTCGAGCGCATGCCGATCGACTGGACGCGCGCCTATGGCGGCGCCGACGTGCCGGCCAATCCGGTGGGGCGTGGACGGCCCGGCCCGGACGGTGCCTTGCTGCTGCCCAACATCGAGTCGCCGCAGGCGCGCTGGCTGCGGCCGGACCAGCCGGGCGCGCCCGCCGGCTTCGCCGCGCTCGACCCGATGCACCCCGCGCGCGCGGCCTGGCGCGGCACCTATGGCGACGACTGGCTGCAGGCCCATTCGCCCGGCTTCGCGCCGGACCTCGACTGGAAGTACTTCAACATGGCGCCGGCGGACCAGTGGCTCGGTGCGCCCTTGCGCGGCGACGAGCCGTGGTCGCTCGACCACCTGCATCCCACGCAGCCGCACATCGAAGGCGCGCTGCCGGGCCTGCGCGTGCGCGTGTTCGCCAATTACCGCCTGCCGGCCGGCGCGCACAAGCTGCGCGAAGTGCCGATGCGCCTCACCACCGTCTGGTTCTTCCCGCATGCCGAACGCGCGGTGCTGGTGTTCCAGGGCATGGCCGAGGTCGGCGAGGACGACGGCGCCGACATCGCGCACCTCATGGGCGCGGTCGAGCGCCTGGGCGAGGTGCGCGACGACGCCCACTACGCGGGCGCGCTGGAGCGGCGGCTCGACCCGGTCGACGGCGGCCTGCATGCGCTCAACGACGCCGACCTGCTGCCCGACAGGCTCGACACGCTCGACCCGGAATTCGAGCGGGCGCTGTCCGCGTTCAAGTCCGACGGCCTGCAGGCCGAGGCGCAGCTGCGCGCCGCGCAGATCGACATGCAGATCGCGCGCGACAAGGTGACCGCGCTCGGCAAGGACCCGGACGCGCTCGGCCTGAAGCTGCCGCAGCGCGAGCCGCCGCCGCCGATGGCGCAACTGCCGGCCTACCTGAAGGCCAAGCGCCAGGAAGCCGAGGCGCAGCAGCTCGCGCTGCTGGACGACAGCATCCAGGCGATGGAAAAGGCACTCGACGCCATCGAGCACGCGAAGATTGATCCGGCGTCGCTGCTGCACCGCGGTCCGCCGGCCTTCCGCGCCGAGGCCCAGATGCGCAAGCTCAAGGCCACCGTGCCGGCCAGCGCGCTGCCGCCGGTCGACCGGCTCGCGGCGCAGCTCGTGCAGCAGGAGGCCGTCGAGCGCCAGGGCTACCTGCAGGCGGCGCACACCCAGCCGCCCGCGCATGCGCTGCCCGAGGCCGAGTCGGCCGTGCTGCGGCGCGACCTGCAACTGCTGATGGCGTCCGGTGTGCGCATGCTGGCCGGCATGGACCTCACCGGTGCGGACCTGTCGCACATGGACCTGCGCGGCGTCGACTTCTCGGGTGCGTGGCTGGAGAGCGCGGACCTGCGCGGTGCCAACCTGTCCGGCGCGAAGCTCGATGGCGCCGTGCTGGCGCATGCCGACCTGCGCGGGCTGATCGCGGTCGGCACCGGCTTCGCGGGCGCCAACCTCGGCCGTGCGCAACTCGCCGACGCGGTGTTCGACGACGCCGACCTGTCGGGCGCGATGCTGATGCACTGCAACCTCGCGCAGACGCAGTGGCGCCGTGCGCTCATCGCCGGTGCGCTGATGCACGAGACCGCCTGGGGCGCCGCCGACTGGACCGGCCTGCGCGCGCCCGGCCACCTGTTCTATCGGCATGACCTGAGCCGCACGACCCTGGCCGGCGCCGAGCTGGCGAATGCCAGCTTCATCGAATGCACGCTGACCGGCGCCGACCTGCGGGAAGCGCAGATGGCGGGTGCCAGCTTCATCGGCTGCGCGATGGACGGCGCCCGGCTCATGGGTGCGCAGTTCGCGGGCGCGGTCTTCGACAAGACGACCACGCTGACCGGCGCCGACCTCACGCAGGCGAACCTGCGCAACGTCAACTTCGGCGAAGTCCGCATGGACGGCGTGCGGCTGATCAAGGCCGTGCTGGACGGCGCCAACCTCGGGCGTGCGCAGCTCGATCGCTGCGACGCGCGGCTGGCCAGCGCCAAGGGCGCGCTGCTGCGCAAGGCCGGACTGGTGCAGGCGCGGCTCGGCGGCATCAACCTGCAGGACGCGATCCTGCAGCAGGCCGACCTGCGCGGCGCCGACCTGCGCAGTGCCAACCTGTTCGGCGTCGACCTGTCGCGCGTCTGGCTCGACGGCGACACGCGCTTCGACGGCGCGCTCGTCACGCGCGCACGCACCTGGCCGCGCTGGACGCCCGAGCAGCAGGCCAACCGGGCCCGGAGCGCCGCGCCATGAAGGCCGAGCTGCTGGCGATCGCGGTCGGTCTGGGCGAGAACTTCCACGGGCAGGACCTGCGCAAGGGCGCGTATGCCCGCAGCAGCCTCGGCGGCGGCGTGTTCTCGGGCACGCGCTTCGACGAGACCGATTTCCGCGAGTCCGACATGCGCGAGGTTGTGTTCGACCAGTGCCGGCTGTCGGGCGCGATGTTCGGCGGCGCCAACCTGCGGCGCGCGGTGTTCCACCGATGCGAGATGACGCACGCGGAGTTCCGCGGCGCCAACCTGCAGGGCGCGACCTTCTCCGAATGCACGCTGGGTCATGCGCAGTTCATGCAGGCGGGGCTCGGCATGGCGACCTTCTCGCGTTGCGTGCTCGACCATGCCAGCCTGGCCGAGGCGCTGCTCGACGCCACCACCTTCAACCAGTCGCGGCTGCTCGACGTGAACGCCGACCGCAGCCGGTGGTTGCAGAGCAACCTGCTGCAGTGCGACATCCGCGCGCTCACGTGGCACGAGGCGACGCTCGACCGCGTCGTCTTCCACAAGACCGGGTTGCAGGGCCGAGACTTCGCGGGGCTCGCGCTGGGCGGCTGCCAGTTCACGCAGGCCGACCTGTCGCAGGCGCGCTTCGCGGGCTGTTCGATCGCGCAGTGCAACTTCCAGCAGGCGACGCTGGATGGCGCCGACTTCAGCGACACGCAGGCCATGCACGCCATCTTCTGCGACGCGCAGGGCAGCGGCGCGAACTTCACGGGTGCGCAGTTGCGCCAGGCGCTCTTCACGCGCGCGGCGCTGCCGCAGGCGCGCTTCGACGGCGCGCAGTTGCACCAGTGCCACTTCGCCGAGGCGAGCCTGCCGGGCAGCGTGCTCGCCCGCGCCGACCTGACCTACGCCGACTTCCGCCATGCCGACCTGCAGAGCGCCGACCTGCGCGGCGCCACGATGTTCCGCGCCGTGCTCCACGGCACGAAGCTCGATGGCGCCGCCATGACCGACCGCGCCCGTGCGCTGGAAACCGACCCCGACCTGGCGCAGGCCGAACGCTGGCAGCCCGCCACCGCGTGAGCCACCGCATGACCACCGAATGACCCAAGGAGCCGTCACCATGAAGACACCCACCCGAAGCACCGTGCGCGCGCAGCGGCCGGCACCGGCGGCCGGCCCGTCCGGGCGCGATGGCGCGGCCATCCCCGCCACGCACTTCGTCGGCACCGTGACGGCGCGCCACCCGGCCGGCGGCTTCGCCGTCCGCAGCGCGGCGTTCCAGGCCGATGGCCGGCGCGCCGCGAGCTGCCTGCTGGAGCCGATGCCCGGCGACAGCGTGGCCTGCCTGCGCGTGGCGCCGCACGAGACCTGGATCGTCGCCGTGCTGCAGCGCGAGGAGGGCGCGACCCACGTGCTGCGGGCGCAGGGCCCGGCGCGGCTCGAGAGCGCGGGCGGGTCGCTCACGCTCGGTGCCGCCGAGGTCGCGATCGACAGCGCACGCTTCCACCTGCAGGCGCGGCATGCCGAGATGGCGGCCGACGACGTGCAGCTGACCAGCCGCCAGGTGCGGCTGGTCGGCGGCACCGTCAAGCTGATCGGCACGCTGCTGTCGACCGTGTTCGACCGGGCGGTCCACTTCAGCCGGCAGCACACGCGCACCACCGAAGGCCTGGACCGCGTGCGCGCCACGCAGATCGATTGCGAGGCCGGGCAGCTGATGTCGCTGTCCGCCGAGCACCTGCTGGTGCAGGGCGAGAAGCTGGTCAAGGCGCGCGGCGGCCAGATCCATTTCGGATGAACGGGACAGGGAGCCCGCAGCATGTTCGCCAACTGCCAGATGATGGGCACCGACATGGGCTTTCCCGATGTCTGCCTGACGCCCGCACCGCCGTCGCCGGCACCCATTCCGATCCCGTATCCGAACATCGCGATGGGGCCGATGGCGATACCGAACTGCCCGCTGATCCTGATCATGGGCATGCCGGTGCACAACCTCGGCACCACCATCCCGATGACCAATGGCGACAACGCGGGCCTGGCGACGGGCGTCGCGTCCGGCACCGTGATGGGGCCGAGCCGCCACCTGACCGGCGCGTTCACCGTGCTCTACATGGGCATGCCGGCCACGCGCATGACCAGCGTCGCACTGCAGAACAGCACCAACTGCCCCGGCGTTCGCCTGGTGCCGAGCCAGACGCTGGTGATGATGCTGGCGCCATGAGAACCGATCGTTCCTACCCTCGGCAGCAAGGAGGCGTCCCGTGATCCGGATCGCAGTCGTCAATCATCCCGGTGGCCCGGTCGGTCCGGCGGTGGCCGCACAGTTCGGCGAGCAGGGCGGCGCCATCGGGCGCGCGCCGACGAACACGCTGGTGCTCGACGACCCGGGCCGCACCGTGTCGCGCGTGCATGCGCAGGTGCTGTGCCGCAACGGCCAGTTCTTCATCGTCGACCGCGGCAGCAACCCGATGCAGAGCAACGGCCGTCCGCTCGGTGCGGGCAACGAGGTGCTGCTGGCCGACGGCGACCGGCTGGTCATCGGCGGCTTCGAGCTGGTGGTGGCGCAGGCGGATGGTGGGGGCGCCGTCGCCGCTGCGCCTGCCGCGCCGGCCTTCGCATCGCCCGCGTTCGGCGCGCCGGCCGGGCCTTCGGCGAGCGACGACGATCCCTTCGCCGATCTGCTGGCCGGGCTGGGGGCGCCGGCCGCCTCCGCGCCGGCCAATGCATCCGCGCCGGCTCGCAGCGCCACGTCTTCAGCGCCCTCCGCAGCGCCGGCCGCGCCATTCCCGGCGCCTTCCGGCGCATCGGCGCTGGATGCCGACTGGTTCGCCGACCCGCTCGGCGCGGCGCCGCCACGCGCCGGCGGCGCGGCCGTCGACCCCTTCGCGGACCTGCTCGGCGGGCCGTCGCCTGCCGCAACGTCATCGCCCGCGCACGGAACCCATGGCGCCCGCGGTGCCGGCGATGTCGGCGCGCTCGACGACTTTGCCGGCATCGGCCTGCCGCCCGCCGCGCCCGGCAGCGCGGGCATCGACGCGCTGTTCGGCGGCATGGGCGGGCTCGGCGATTTCGGTGCCGACCCGCTGGCGCTGTCGCCACTGGCCGATCCGCTGCGGCAGCCGAACACCGCCGGATCGGCCGACCCGCTGGCCGCCTTCGGCAGCCCGCCGCCCGCCACTGGCGCGCCGCGCAGCGACCATCTGCCGATGGGCCAGTTCGGCTATGTGCCGCCGCCCGCGTCGGTGCCGTCGACGTCGTCGCTGCTCGACGCACTGGGCGACTTCGATGCGCCACTGACGCCGATCACGCCGCTGCAGGCGCCGCCGCCCGCCGCCGTGCCAGCCGTTGCGCCGATGGCCGCACCCATGGCGCCGTCCGCACCGGCGCCTGTGCCCGCACCCGCCCCGCGGACGACGCCAACGACCGCCATGCCGGCCGGCGGCGATGCGCTGTTCGCCGCCTTCCTGCGCGGCCTGGGCGGCACGCACCAGCCGCCCGAAGCACTCACGCCCGAGCTCATGGAACGCGTCGGCGCCATGCTGCGCAGCGCCACCGAAGGCACGCTGCAACTGCTGCTCACGCGCCAGGAGTTCAAGCGCGAGGTGCGCGCCGAGGTCACGATGATCGCGTCGCAGGCCAACAACCCGCTCAAGTTCTCCCCGACCGTGGAGGTCGCGCTGGCCCATCTCCTCGGGCCCGGCGTGCGCGGCTTCATGCCCGCCGAGGCCGCGATGCGCGACGCCTACGACGACCTGCGCGCGCATCAGTTCGGCGTGATGGTCGGCCTGCGCGCGGCGCTGGCGCACGTCATCGCGCGCTTCGAGCCGGCCGAGCTGGAGAAGAAGATCGCGGCGCGCTCGGCGCTCGACAGCCTGTTCGCGGCCAACCGCAAGGCCAAGCTGTGGGACCAGTTCGTGGCGCTCTATGCGGGCATCGCGACCGAGGCGGAGGACGACTTCCACAGCCTGTTCGGCAAGGCCTTCCTGCAGGCCTACGAGGAGCAGATGGCACGTCTGAAATCGGGTGCGCCCGGCCAATGAGAAAAGAGGCACCGGTGGAAATCGAGATCGTCACGCTGTCCCGACAGGGCGGCCGCAGCTACAACGAGGACGTCTACGGCCATTGGCACGACGACCGCCATGTCGCCTGTCTGGTGGCTGACGGCGCGGGCGGCCACGGTGGCGGCGACGTGGCGGCCGCCACGGCGCGCCTCAGCGTGCTGCAGGGCTTCGCGCAGTCGCCGGGGCTCGACGCGGCGTTGCTGCGCCGGCTGGTGGAAGACGCCAACCTGGCCGTGGTCGCGCGCCAGGCCGAGGGTGGGGTGCTTGCGGCGATGCGTTCGACGCTGGTGCTCGCCGCGATCGACCTGCAGGACAACCGGCTGGCCTGGGCCCACACCGGCGACAGCCGCGCCTACCTGTTCCGCGGCGGTGCGCGCGTGCAGCGCACGGTCGACCACAGCCTGGTGCAGCAGATGGTCGCTGGCGGCATGCTCGACGAGGAGGGCGCGCGCCAGCATCCGCAGCGCAACATGCTGCTGTCGGCGCTGGGCTCGGTCGACGAGCCGCCCGAGATCACGGTGTCGGCGCCGATGCCGCTGCAGCCGGGCGATGCGCTGCTGCTGTGCAGCGACGGCGTCTGGGAGCCGCTGGGCGACGAGTGCCTGGCCGAGACGCTGCGCGCCTCGCGCAACCCGAGCCAGTGGATCGAGCAGATCGACGCACAGGTGCGCGCGCGTGCCAAGCCGGGGCACGACAACTACACGGCCGTTGCGCTGTGGCTGCGGGCGGAAGATGACGACATGACGCGGCTGCTGCCGGGCAACGGCACCGTCGCCTGAAACGGCGAAAGGCGCCCGAGGCGCCTTTCGTTCATGTTCCGCCGTTGAAGCGCGTATCAGTTGAACGGCCAGTTCAACACCGTGCCTCGCGTCTGCAGCGCCTTGAACAAGGGCTCGGGGATGTCCTCGCGCGGCGCGCTGTGGAAGTCGCGCCGCTTGGCCAGGCCCTTCTTGTCGCATTCGGTGATCGACTGGTAGTTCAGCGTCTCCAGCACATAGCGGTCGTGGTGCAGCGGCGTGGCGGCCTCGTTCGGGTTACCCTCGATCGGGTCGATCTTGCCGTCGGCCACGGTCGGCAGGCCGTTGCGGCGCATCCATTGCTTGTACGCACGCATGTGGGCCTGCGTGATGTTGCCGCACTTGCCGTCCACCGCGATGCCCTTGTGGCCCGCGGGCGGCTCGATCGAGCGGGTCTCGTAGAAGACCACGCGGAACAGCGCCTGGATCAGCATCGTGTCGTCCTCGGTCGAGCCGACCGACAGCCCCACCGGATGCGCGAGGTTGTAGTAGAGGTACTTGTGGCCGGTCTTGCGGCCGGTCCATTCGAGTTGGTACGCCATGGCGTGTGTCGAACGTGGAAGGCCCGGCGCGCGTGCTCAGGCGAATTCGCTCTTGGCGATGTCCCAGGTGAATTCCGGGCCGGCCTTCAGCGCGCCCTTGCCATCCTGGAACTTGTATTCGATCTTGAACTTCTTGAACGCGCAGCTGACCGTGGTGCTGACGCCGCCACCGGCCGAGCCGCCGAGCGTCACGCTGGTGACGAACACGTCGGTCAGCGTGATGGTCATGTAGTCCTCCTGGCCATCGGCCGACTTGCGGGCCGTGAGCTTGAGCTCGCCCATGTGCGTGCCCTTGGCGTTGACCTTGACGAGGTTGGGCGTGGCCTTGCTCAGGTCGGCCGTGAAGTGGAGGTCCTGCGGCACCGCCTTGCCCGTGCCCATGCCGCCACCCGAGCCGGCGCTCGAGGTGTTGCTCAGTCCCCAGGACCACGAGGTGATCTCGATCTCGCCCGTGTGTCCCTTCATCTGGGACTCGCCTTCGGCTTCCTTGACCTTCACGAAATAGTCTGAACTCATTTCTTGCTCCTTCATGGGCCTGCGCTGCAGGCAATGTGGCTGACGATGGGAGGGTTCGGGCTCCTGGCCGGCGGCTGGTGCTTTCTGCCGGAGCTGTCTGGATAACGAATGGCTGCGCGCGTTTTTTCAAAGTTTTCGAAGTCTTTTGCAGCCCGCGCGCGATGCGCTCATCCGTGCGCGCGTGCTCAGCCCGCGCCCTTGGCGGTCGGCAGCTTCGACACCAGCCGCAGCGACACGGTCAGGCCTTCGAGCTGGTAGTGCGGGCGCAGGAAGAACTTCGAGGTGTAGTAGCCGGGGTTGCCCTCGACCTCTTCCACGATCACCTCGGCAGCGGCCAGGGGCTTGCGCGCCTTGGTCTCTTCCGACGAGTTGGCCGGATCGCCGTCGACGTAGTTGGTGATCCACTTGTTGAGCCAGCGCTGCATCTCGTCGCGCTCCTTGAAGCTGCCGACCTTGTCGCGCACGATGCACTTCAGGTAGTGCGCGAAGCGGTTGCACGCGAACAGGTAGGGCAGGCGCGCCGCCAGGTTGGCGTTGGCCGTCGCGTCCGGATCGTCGTACTCGGCCGGCTTGTTGAGCGACTGTGCGCCGATGAAGGCCGCGAAGTCGGAGTTCTTGCGGTGGATCAGCGAGAGCAGTCCGGCCTTCGACAGTTCGGCCTCGCGCCGGTCGCTGATCGCGATCTCGGTCGGGCACTTCTGGTCGACGCCGCCGTCGTCGCTCGGGAAGGTGTGCAGCGGCAGGTTCTCGACCGCGCCGCCCGACTCGATGCCGCGGATGCGCGAGCCCCAGCCGTACATCTTGTACGAGCGGTTGATGTTGGTCGCCATCGCATAGGCCGCGTTGGCCCAGGCGTACTTGCTGTGGTCGGCGCCGGCCGTGTCTTCCTCGAAGTCGAACTCCTCCACCGGGTTGGTGTTGGCGCCGTAGGGCGTGCGCGCCAGGAAGCGCGGCATGCACAGGCCGAGGTACTTGGAGTCGTCCGACTCGCGCAGGCTGCGCCAGCCGGCGTACTCGGGCGTCGAGAAGATCTTGGTCAGGTCGCGCGGGTTGGCGAGTTCCTGCCACGACTCCATCTGCATCAGGTTCGGGCTCGCGCCGGTGATGAAGGGCGCATGCGCCGACGCCGCGAGCTTGGCCATCTCGCCGAGCAGCTCGACGTCGGGCGGGCTCTGGTCGAAGTGGTAGTCGCCGACGATGGCGCCGAAGGGCTCGCCGCCGAACTGGCCGTATTCCTCTTCGTAGATCTTCTTGAACAGCGGGCTCTGGTCCCAGGCCGCGCCCTTGAACTTCTTCAGCGTCTTGTGCAGGTCCTTCTTCGAGATGTCCAGCACGCGGATCTTCAGGTTCTCGTCCGACTCGGTGTTGTTCACCATGTAGTGCAGGCCGCGCCAGGCGCTCTCGAGCTTCTGGAAGTCCTCGTTGTGCAGGATCTTGTTGACCTGCTCGGTGAGCTTGGCGTCGATCGCGGCGATCATGGCCTGGATCGACTTGGTCACGTCCTTGCCGATGACCTGCGTGTTGGCCAGCGCCTGCTGCGCGAGCGTGAGGACCGCGGCTTCGACGGCGCTCTTGGCCTCGTCGCTGCGCGGTTTGAATTCCTTCTGGAGCAGCGACGAAAAGTCGCTGCCGGCATATGCGACATCCTTCAATGCGCTTTGCTGTTCGAGTGCTTCGGCCATGGGCGGTCTCCTCTCGGATCGTGATCGGTGGGGGGTCAGGCGGCCGGCGCGGCGCCGTCCTCGGGCTTCTTGCTGGCGGCCAGCGTCTGCAGCAGCGCAGGGTCTTCGAGCACCTTGGCCAGCAGGTCTTCGGCGCCGCCCTTGCCGTCCATGTAGGTGACGAGGTTGGACAGCTGGGTGCGCGCCTCGAGCAGCTTGTTGAGCGCGTCGACCTTGCGCGCGACCGCGGCCGGCGAGAAGTCGTCCATGCTCTCGAAGGTGATGTCGACCTTCATCTCGCCTTCGCCGGTCAGCGTGTTGGGCACGGCAAAGGCGGCACGCGGCTTCATGGCCTTCATGCGCGAGTCGAAGTTGTCGGTGTCTATCTCGAGGAACTTGCGGTCGCCGACCGGCGCGAGCGGGTCGGCCGGCTTGCCCGACAGGTCGGCCAGCACGCCCATCACGAAGGGCAGCTGCACCTTCTTCTCGGCGCCGTACAACTCGACGTCGTACTCGATCTGGACCCGCGGCGCGCGGTTCCTGGCAATGAACTTCTGGCTGCTCTTGGACATGAAGACGCTCCTTCGGTTGGATGGTGGTCGGCAGGGGAAATCAGTCGCCCGACGGACGGGCGCCCGTGACGGTCTCGATGGTGTCCAGCGCGTTGGGCGCCAGGTTCTGCATGATCTCGAGGAAGCTCACGCCGATGAGCTTCTTGGCACGTTCGATCAGCAGCGGCGCCGGATTGCCGGGCTCCGACTGCTGCAGGTAATGGATCACGCGGTCGAGCATCAGCAGCGCGTCCTGCCGGCTCTGGATCTCGCCGCGCACGGCAGGCGCGCGCGCCGTTTCGGCGCCACCGCCGATGTCCTGCGCATCGGCTGGCGCGGCGGCATCGGCCGATGCGTCGGGCGCACCACCGGTCACGGCCTGCGCGGCCTGGCGCAGCACCTTGCCGAGCGCGCGCAGCCGCGCCAGCTCGATGGCGTCGGAGCGGCCCGTGCGGTCCGACAGCAGCGACTGCAGCCGCTGCACCTCGGCGCCCACGTCGCCCAGGCTGGCGAGCGCTTCGGGGCGCTGCGCATGGATGTCCTCGAGCCCGCCCTGCACCTGTGCGGCGGAGTAGCCGCTGTCGCCGCCCGCCGCCAGCGCGTTGTGCGCGATCGCGATGTCGCGCACGCGGATCGGCCCGACGCCGCGCGCCATGCCGACGTTCGCGTCGTACAGGTCGCGCAGCACCATGTTCTCGTCGACCAGCGGTGCCAGCGCATTGAGGCGCATGGTCGGGTCGTTGTCGTCGTCCGCATCGAGCTGCGGATGGATCTGCTCCCAGAAGCGGTCGAGCAGTCCGATGAGCAGCTGCATGCCGAGCACGAAGCCCGTCACGCCCTGCAGCCGCGTGGCCGCGCGCAGCAGCAGCATGGCCGCACGCACGTCCTTCGCGCGGCGCAGCACGGCTTGCGCCTGCTCCGACACCACGCGCCATTCGGGCTCGACCGCCGGGATCACCGTGTCGCCGAACTGCTGCTCGGGCTTGCCCTGCGCAGCGGCCTCCAGCGCCGTGAAGGCCGGGTCGTATTCCAGGTCGTCGCCGCACGGCGATGCCTCGCTGATGGGCGTCTGGAGATCGTCGACGACTTCGGATGTAAGCATGTTGCCTGTTCGATGTGCGTGGTGATAATCAAAGATGCACACAGGCCGGTCAATGCAACGAAGGGAATAGCATGAGAGTCCTTGGTACACGCCGTTCGTCCTATGAGCCCTCTGATGGAACGCCGCGGCGTCGCCTCATCGCAGGCCTCTCCGCCGCATCTGCAGCCATATGGGCCGCCGGCCTGATCGCAGGCTGCGCAGCACCGCCGCCACCGCCTCCCAAGCCCATCGTCACGCCCGTCGTGCTGACGCTCGTCGGCGGTGCCGACATGAATCCCGATGCACGCGGACGGGCCTCGCCGCTGACCCTGCGGGTCTATGCACTGAAGACGCCGGCACCCTTCGAGGCCGCGGATTTCTTCTCGCTGTTCGACAAGGACCAGGCCACGCTCGGCGCCGAGATGGCGCAACGCGAAGAAGTGCTGCTGCGCCCCGGCGAGACCCGCAAGATCGAGATGACGCTGGCCGCCGACGTGAAGGCGATCGGCCTGCTCGCGGCCTACCGCGACCTCGACCGCGCACGCTGGCGCGAGCAGCGCACCGTGGAACCGGGCACGCCGGTGAACCTCACGCTCGACGTCGGCGCACGGCAGGTGCGCATCAGCACCACGCCCTGAGCCGCTTCACGGCGTCACAGCCACCAGCCGGCGATCGCGAGCAGCATCAGCACCGCGATCAGGCTGCCCACGCGCAGCGAGGTCAGGGCGCGGCGTGGCTTGTGCGGCGGGTCGGCATGCGGCGCGACGGATGCCTCCGGTGCTTCCGATGCATCCAGCGGTGGCGCATCGCCGAAGTGGCTCGGCAGTCCGAAGATGCTCGGCGGATTCGCCGATTCGTGCCCCGCCGCATACCCTGCGCCATACGCCGGATCCCGCGCCGCCATGGACTGCGCATGCAGTTGCAGTCCGTGCATCCGCTTGAGCTTGCCGAGTTCGCCGCTGTCGCCGTCCTCGTAGTAGTACTGGCCCTTGAAGCCCTTCTGCAGCACATCGAGATAGACCTCGCGCACGGCGTTGTCGCGCGCGGTGAGCCCGGCCAGGTGATGGAAGAACTCGCTGCGTGCGTTGTCCGAGTTGAAGAGCTGCGCCTGCAGTGTCGGCCGGCTGCCGTTCCAGCCGGGTGCGCGCGCGATGAGCTCGTCGATCCACGCGACCATCGCGAAGCAGGCGGCCTCGACCTGCGGGGGCGCGGTGCCATCGGCCAGCGCGTCGGCGCGTGCGGCGTCGAGCAGCAGCAGCGCACGCTCCTGCAGCCGTCCGAGCGATGCGGGCACGTGGCCGGCGGCCATCGCCGCGCCGAGTTCGAGCCCGAACGCCGACAGCGCCGAGAACCGATCGATCAGGCGTGCCATGGCATCGTTGGGGGCTGGAATGGGGCGATTCTTTCCGGGGCGCCGGGCCCGCGCCATAGCGCTTGGGGCCTATGCCTTTCGTGTGGCAAACGTGTCTTGCCGTCAACGCCGATCGCCGGTATCTTCTTCGGTGCCGATCCACTCTCTCCCGAACGCTCGGGCATGCCATGAAAATCCTGATCGCCGACGACCACCGGCTCGTCATCGAGGCGGTCAAGTCCAAGCTCTCGGAGCTGGCGGACGACGTCGAGTTCATCCTCGCCATGACCGTCCACGAGCTGCTGGCGCTGGACCCCGCGGCGGTCGCCGATGTCGACCTTGCGCTGATCGACCTCAGCATGCCCGGTGCGGCCGGTTATGCGCACATCGACGAACTGCGGCGCCGGCATCCGGCGGTGCCGGTGGTGGTGCTGTCGGGCACCGAAGACCCGGGTGTGATGCGCGAATCCCTCAGCCGTGGCGCGCTCGGCTTCATCCCCAAGGCCTATTCACCCGAAGTCATGATCTCGGCCGTTCGGCTGGTGCTGGCCGGTGGCGTGTACGTGCCGCAGATGATGCTGTCGGCCGTGCCGCCCGGCATCGTTGCGGGCGTGCCCGGCCTGGCTGCCGCCGGTTTGGCCGGTGTGGCCGGTGGCGCGGTCGCGGACCTGGCGCCGCGTGCACCCGCCGCTGCGGCCGGCGCGGCGCAGACGCTCGATCATCTGCGCAACGTGCTGACCGAGCGTCAGGTCGAGGTGCTGCAGCTGCTGTCGCAGGGCAAGCCGAACAAGCTGATCGGCCGCAGCCTGGGCATCAGCGAAGGCACGGTGAAGATCCACCTCGCCGCGATCTTCCGCGCGCTCAACGTGCGCAACCGCACCGAAGCGGTGGTGGCGGCGCAGTCGCTGGCCGAGGCCTGAACCGATTCCGCGGCCTTCCGCGGTCCTTTCTCGTTCACTCCATCATTCCTCCACGTCCGCGGTGCCGCCCTGCACCGCATCCACGCGTTGCATGTTCTCCAGCAGCCGCAGCAGGTAGTGCAGCGTGTGGGCGATGTCGTTGACCGAAAAGCCGGCCAGCGCCTGCTCGTAGTAGCCGTGGATCTTCGGCTGCGCTTCCACCAGCCAGACATGCCGCCCCGAGTCGGTCATCGTGACCAGGCGTGAGCGCCGGTCGCGGCCGTCGGGCGTGATGCGCAGGTGGCCATCGCGCTCCATGCGGCCCAGCAGGCCGGACAGGTTCTGCCGGCTCACCTTCAGGTAGCGCGCCAGGTCGCCCACGCTCATGCCGTCGGCCACCGCCTTGCGCGACAGCGCGCCCAGCACCGCCCACTGCTGGGTGGTCAGGCCTTCCTCCTCGACGGCCTTTGTCCCGGTTTTATGCAACATGTTGGCGCTTTGATAGAGCCGAAAGAAGACCCGGTTCGCGAGTTCCATTCGGGCCGAGGCGTTGTCTTCAATAGGGATAACCATGGTCTTCTTGCAAGTTGGAAGGGTGTCGGGCCGCTTGCCAAACTCCTATGATACGTAAATACATTGACGTATTAATGGCGAAGTCGGCCGACCGGTCGATCGACGATACCAAGCTTCAACTGGAGAACGCATGCAGAGATTCGAAGGAAAGACCGTGGCCGTGACCGGCGGCGGCGGCGGCATCGGCGGAGCGACCTGCCGGCGCTTCGCGAGCGAAGGGGCCCGCGTTGCGGTGCTCGACCTGAACCCGGACGCGGCGCGGCAGGTGGCCGACGCCATCCGCGCCGCCGGCGGCCAGGCACAGGCCTTCCGCTGCGACATCACCGACCGGGCCAGCGTGGACGCGGCGGTGGCGGCCGTGGAAGAGAGCCTCGGTCCGATCGACGTGCTGGTGAACAACGCCGGCTGGGACGTGTTCCGGCCCTTCACCAAGACCGAGCCTGCGCAGTGGGACAGGCTCATCGCCATCAACCTCACGGGTGCGCTGCACATGCACCACGCGGTGCTGCCCGGCATGGCTGCGCGCAAGGCGGGGCGCATCGTCAACATCGCGTCCGACGCGGCCCGGGTCGGCTCGTCGGGCGAGGCGGTGTACGCGGCCTGCAAGGGCGGCCTGGTCGCCTTCTCGAAGACCATCGCGCGCGAGCATGCGCGGCACGGCATCACGGTCAACGTGGTGTGCCCCGGGCCGACCGACACGGCGCTGTTCGCCGACTACAAGGAAGGCGCGGGCAATCCCGAGAAGCTCATGCAAGCCTTCACGCGTGCCATTCCGCTCGGGCGCATCGGCCAGCCCGACGACCTGCCCGGCGCGATCGCTTTCTTCGCGAGCGACGACGCGGGCTTCGTCACCGGCCAGGTCCTCAGCGTGTCCGGCGGCCTGACGATGAACGGCTGAAGCGCCGCGCGGCACCACACACCACCAACACATCACAAGGAGACCCGCATGGAATTCGAGGACGTCCTCTACGAGCTGCGCAACGGCGTGGCCTGGATCACCATCAACCGCCCGGACAAGATGAACGCGTTCCGCGGCCAGACCTGCGACGAGCTGATCCGCGCATTCAACCGCGCGGGCTACGACCGCAGCGTGGGCGCGATCGTGCTGGCGGGCGCCGGCGAGCGCGCCTTCTGCACCGGAGGCGACCAGTCG
Organism: Variovorax sp. GW821-FHT10B04; assembly: GCF_059415645.1. Classification (NCBI taxonomy): domain Bacteria; kingdom Pseudomonadati; phylum Pseudomonadota; class Betaproteobacteria; order Burkholderiales; family Comamonadaceae; genus Variovorax; species Variovorax sp. GW821-FHT10B04. The sequence goes on along the minus strand of NZ_JBWKNQ010000021.1, from coordinate 20,992 downwards.
GCGCACGACGGCAATTACGACGGCCGCGGCACCATCGGCCTGCCGATGGAGGAACTGCACGACGCCATCCGCAACGTGCCCAAGCCGGTGATCGCGCGGGTGCAGGGCTTCGCCATCGGCGGCGGCAATGTGCTGTGCACGATCTGCGACCTGACCATCTGCTCCGAGAAGGCCGTCTTCGGGCAGGTCGGCCCGAAGATGGGCTCGGTCGATCCGGGCTACGGCACGGCCTTCCTGGCCCGCGTGGTGGGCGAGAAGAAGGCGCGCGAGATCTGGTACCTGAACCGGCGCTACAGCGGCGCCGAGGCCGTGGCCATGGGCCTCGCGAACGCGGTCGTGCCGCATGAGCAGCTCGATGCCGAAGTGCAGCGTTGGGCCGAGGAGATCTGCGAGCGCAGCCCCACGGCCATCGCGATCGCCAAGCGCAGCTTCAACGCCGACACCGCGCACCAGGCCGGCATCGCGGGCATGGGCATGTATGCGCTCAAGCTCTACTACGACACCGAGGAGTCGCGCGAAGGCGTGAAGGCGCTGGCGGAACGCCGCAAGCCCGACTTTCGCAAGTACGCGAAGTAGCCGCGGCAAGGCGCAGCGATGAACCCCTACATCGACGACGACCTTGCCACGCTGGCCGAGCATGCGCGCCGCTTCGCGAGCGGGCGCGTGGCGCCGGGCTTCCTGGAGCGCGACCGCACGCGCGTGCTCGACCGCGCACTGATGCGCGAGATGGGCGAGATGGGCTTCATCGCCCCCGAGCTGGCGCCGGCGCACGGCGGGCAGGGCATGGGCTCGCTCGCGGCTGGCGTGATCCACGAGGAGATCGCACGCGCCGACCTGAGCCTGAGCTACATCAACCTGCTGGCCTCGCTGAACGGCCAGATCCTGTCCGCGCATGGCCGCGCCGAGGTGGTCGAGCCTTGGCTGCACAGGCTCACGCGCGGCGACGCGTTGCTCGCCATCGCGTTGACCGAGCCGCGCGGCGGGTCGGACGCGGCCAACCTGCGGCTGCGCGTGGAGCGCGTCGGCAACGACTACGTCATCAACGGCGAGAAGACCTCGATCTCGGCGGCCGACCAGGCCGATGCGGTGGTCGTGTTCGGCCGCACCGGCACGGTCGAGGCCGGCGCGCACGGCGTGACCGCGCTGCTGGTGCCGACCGACGTGCCCGGTCTCACGCGCAACCGCTTCGACTGCCACGGCCAGCGCGCCATCGGGCGCGGCTCGTTGTTCTTCGAGAACGTGCGCGTGCCGGCCGACCACCGGCTCGGCGAGGAGAACAAGGGCTTCGTGCAGGTGATGCAGGGCTTCGATTTCTCGCGTGCGCTGATCGGGCTGCAGGTGCTGGCGGTGGCGCGCATCGCGCTCGACGAGACCTGGGACCACGTGGCGCAGCGCGAAGCCTTCGGCAAGCCGCTGTCGGCCTTCCAGGGCGTGTCGCATCCGCTGGCCGACTTCGACACCCAGGTCGAAGCCGCGCGCCTGCTGTGCCTGCAGACGCTGTGGCTCAAGGACCGCGGCGCGCCGCACACGGCCGAGGCGGCGATGTGCAAGTGGTGGGCGCCCAAGCTCGCCTACGACGCCATCCACCAGTGCCTGCTGATGTTCGGCCACGGCGGCTACGACCGCGGGCCGATGGAGCAGCGGCTGCGCGACGTGCTGGGCTTCCAGATCGGCGACGGCACGGCCCAGATCATGAAGACCATCGTGGCGCGCACGCGTGCCGGGCGCTCGGCCGTGCCGGCCTGAGACACGCCCGGCCCACAAAAAACAACGACAGGAGACAAGACCATGGAATTCGACGCCGTACTGCTGCCTCCACGCCGCGCGCGCATGGTGGCGCAAGGGCTCTGGCACGACCGCACCATCAACCAGGAGCTCGATGCCTGCATCGCCGCGTGTCCCGACAAGATCGCGCTGACCGCGCTGCGCATGGAAGGCGGCACGATCGATCGCTTCACCTACCGCGAACTCGGACGCATGGCGGACCGCATCGCCGTCGGCCTGTCGCGGCTCGGCGTGCGGCGCAACGACGTGGTGGCCTGCCAGCTGCCGAACTGGTGGCAGTTCACGCTGACCTACCTCGCGTGCTCGCGCATCGGCGCGGTGATGAACCCGTTGATGCACATCTTTCGCGAGCGCGAGCTGTCCTTCATGCTGCGCCACGGCGAGGCGAAGGTGCTGATCGCGCCGGCACGGTTCAAGGGCTTCGACTTCGAACGGATGGCGATGGGCCTGCAGGCCGAACTGCCGGACCTGGCGCAGGTGGTGATCGTCGGCGGCAGCGGCGCCAACAGCTTCGACGCGCTGCTCTCGGGCCCGGCCTGGGAGGACGCGCCCGATGCGCCCGACATCCTGCGCGCGAGCCGGCCCGGCCCGGACGACGTCACCCAGCTGATCTACACATCGGGCACCACCGGCGAGCCGAAAGGCGTGATGCATTCGGCCAACTCGCTGATGGCCAACATCGTTCCGTATGCGCAGCGGCTGGGGCTCGGTGCCGACGACGTGGTGCTGATGGCCTCGCCGATGGCGCACCAGACCGGCTTCATGTACGGCCTCGTGATGCCGCTGATGCTGCGCGCGTCGGCCGTGCTGCAGGACGTGTGGGAGCCGAACCAGTCGATCGCGCTGATCAACGCCGAGCGCGCGAGCTTCACCATGGCTTCGTCCCCCTTCCTGTCGGACCTGGCGCGCACCGTGGCCGAGAGCGGCGTCGCGGTGCCCACGCTGCGCGTGTTCCTGTGCGCTGGCGCGCCGATTCCCGGGCCGCTGGTCGAGCAGGCGCGCAGCGCGCTCGGCGCGAAGATCGTGTCGGCCTGGGGCATGAGCGAGAACGGCGCCGTCACGCTGACGCGGCTCGATGACGACGATGCGCGGTCGGTCCAGACCGACGGCTGTCCGCTGCCAGGCGTCGAACTCAAGGTGGTCGACGTCGACGGCCAGGCGCTGCCGCCGGGCGAGATCGGCAAGCTGATGCTGCGCGCCTGCTCGAACTTCGGCGGCTATCTCAAGCGCCAGCAGCTCAACGGCACCGATGCCGACGACTGGTTCGACACCGGCGACCTGGCGCGGCTCGATGCGCAGGGTTACGTGCGCATCGCCGGCCGGACCAAGGACGTGATCATCCGCGGCGGCGAGAACATTCCGGTGGTGGAGATCGAGTCGCTGCTGTATCGCCATCCGGCGATCGCGATGGCGGCGATCGTTGCCTACCCGGACGAGCGGCTCGGCGAGCGCGCCTGCGCGGTGGTCGTGCCACGGCCGGGCGAGGCCGTCGACCTGCCGTCCATCGTCGAATTCCTGAAGGCCCAGAAGGTGGCCGTCCAGTACATCCCGGAGCGGCTCGTGCTGCGCGACGCGATGCCGTCGACGCCGTCCGGAAAGATCCAGAAGTTCAAGCTGCGCGAACTGCTGCAGGCCGAAGCCGCAGCGCCAACAGCAGCAGCCGCCGCCAGGGCCGATTGAGCGCGCGGGCGCCCCGCGAGCGCTCCGGTGCTCGCGCGCGCGACCTGCCAGCGGGGCGGGCCGGGGCGCCGACTACAACAACGGAGACACGACATGAACCTCGACCTTTCCTTCCCGCGGCGGCGCCGCGCATTGCGGGCGCTGGTGGCCTCGGCGTGCTGCCTGGCCGCGGCCGGCGCCGCGCAGGCCCAGGCGACCGCACCGGCCTGGCCCACCAAGCCGATCCGCGTGGTGGTCGGCTTCGCGCCCGGTGGCAGCACCGACGTGATGGCGCGCATCCTCTCGCAGTCGCTGTCGGAGGCGCTGGGCCAGCCGGTCATCATCGACAACAAGCCCGGCGCGAGCGGCAACATCGCGGCCTCGGAAGTGATCCGTGCCGCACCCGACGGTGCGACCTTCCTGATCGCGCCGACCTCGGTCGAGACGGCCAATCCGTCGCTGTTCAAGTCGTCCATCCTGCCGTCGCGCGACCTGCTGCCGGTGGCGACGGTCGGGCGCACGCAGATGTACCTCGTGGCCCGGCCGCAACTGCCGGCGAACGACGTGCGCGAGCTGGTGGCGCTGGCCAGGGCACAGCCGGGCAGGCTGTCGTACGCCTCGTCCGGCACCGGCACGCCGCCGCACCTGGCCTGCGAGCTCTTCAAGCTCGCGACCGGCACCTACGTCACGCACATCCCTTACCGCGGCGCGGCACCGGCGTTGATGGACGTGATGTCGGGGCAGGCCGACTTCGTCTGCGATCCGGGCATCGCGTTCCCGCACATCAAGACCGGCAAGGTCAAGCTGCTGGGCATCGTCAGCGCCAAGCGCTCGCCGTTCTTCCCCGACGTGCCGACGGTCGGCGAGATGGGCTTCAAGGAAGCCGACCTCGACATCTGGTTCGGCATGTGGGCGCCCCTGAAGACACCGCCCGACGTCATCGCCCGCATGAACCGCGAGATCGGCAAGGCGCTGGCGCAGTCGACCCTGAAGGCGCGCTACGGCGAGCTGGGCGCCGAGCCGATCGCGATGGACACGCCCCAGTTCCGCACGCTGCTGGACGACGAGGGCAAGCTGCTGTCGACGCTGATCCGCGACCAGAAGATCGTGGTCGACTGAGGCGGCGGCGCCGGGCGCCTCGCGCCTCGGAGGGCTGCGTCAGTACAGCCCTTGCAGATGCAGGTGCGTCGAGTTCTTGACCTCTTCCATCACCGCATAGGTGCGGGTCTCGCGCACGCCGGGCAGTTGCCACAGCACCGCGCCGGCGAACTGGCGGTAGGCCTGCATGTCGGCGCTGCGGGTCTTGAGCAGGTAGTCGAAGCCGCCCGCGACCATGTGGCATTCCATGATCTCGGGCCGCACCTGCACCGCGGCCTTGAACTGGTCGAACACATTGGGCGTGGTGCGGTCGAGCAGCACCTCGACGAAGACCAGCATGCCGCCGCCCAGCTTGAGCGGGTTCAGCCGCGCCTCGTACCCCAGGATGTAGCCGTCGCGCGACAGCCGCTGCACCCGCGCCAGTGCCGCTGTGGGCGACAGGCCGATCGTCTCGGCCAGCTTCAGGTTCGACAGCCGGCCATCCGTCTGCAGTGCGCCGAGGATGCGCAGGTCGAGGCGATCGAGAACCGCTTCGTTGTCGGCGCTGGATGGTGATTTGTTCGGCATATGGGATGAAGTTCGACATCTAATTTCGACATGTCGTCGGCATTATTGGTCGATTCACTACCGATGCACGCCATGGCAGACCCTGCGCCGACCCCTCTCCCTTCGCCCTTTGCGGATTTCGCCGACGGGCTGGCGCCGCCTTCGCCGCTGCGCAGCCGCATCACCGCCGCGTGCCGGCGCCCCGAGCCCGAGGCCCTGGCGCCGTTGCTGGGCGAGGCCCGTCTGTCGGCCGTGCAGGCCGCCGCCGCCCAGCGGCTCGCACAGCGCCTGGCCGGGCAGCTGCGCGAGCGGCGTCCGTCGGCCGGGCGCGCCGGCCTCGTGCAGGGCCTGTTGCAGGAATACGCGCTGTCCTCGCAGGAAGGCGTGGCGCTGATGTGCCTGGCCGAGGCGCTGCTGCGCATTCCGGATGCGGCGACGCGCGACGCGCTGATCCGCGACAAGATCGCGCACGGCCAGTGGCAGTCGCATGTGGGCCGCAGCCCGTCGCTGTTCGTCAATGCCGCGACCTGGGGGCTGCTGCTCACCGGCAGGCTGGTCGCGACGCACAGCGAGGCCGGACTGTCCGCCACGCTGGCGCGCCTGATCGGCAGGGGCGGCGAGCCGCTGATCCGAAAGGGCGTGAACATGGCGATGCGCATGATGGGCGAGCAGTTCGTCACCGGCGAGACCATCGCTCAGGCACTCGACCACGCACGCACGCTGGAGGCGCAGGGCTTTCGCTATTCGTACGACATGCTGGGCGAGGCCGCGCTGACCGCGGAAGACGCCGAGCGCTACCGCATCGCCTATGTGCAGGCGATCGAGGCGATCGGCCGGGCCTCGGCGGGGCGCGGCGTGTATGCGGGGCCGGGCATCTCGATCAAGCTGTCGGCGCTGCATCCGCGCTACAGCCGTGCGCAACGCGCCCGCGTGATGGACGAGCTGTATCCGGTGCTGCGCGACCTGGCGCTGCTCGCGCAGCAGTACGACATCGGCCTGAACATCGACGCGGAAGAAGCCGACCGGCTGGAGCTGTCGCTCGACCTGCTGGAGCGCCTGTGCTTCGAGCCCGCGCTCGCCGGCTGGCAGGGCATCGGCTTCGTGATCCAGGCCTACCAGAAGCGCTGCCCCTTCGTCATCGACTGCGTGGTCGACCTGGCCCGCCGCAGCGGCCACCGGCTGATGGTGCGGCTGGTCAAGGGCGCCTACTGGGACAGCGAGATCAAGCGCGCGCAACTCGACGGGCTCGACGGCTATCCGGTCTACACGCGCAAGGCCTACACCGACGTGTCGTACATCGCCTGCGCGCGCCGCCTGCTGGCCGCGCCCGATGCGGTGTACCCGCAGTTCGCCACGCACAACGCGCACACGATGGCCGCCATCCATGAACTCGCGGACCCGGCGCGCTGGGCGCCCGGCCACTACGAATTCCAGTGCCTGCACGGCATGGGCGAGCCGCTGTACGCGCAGGTGGTCGGCGCGGTGGCGGCCGGCGGGCTCGGCCGCCCGTGCCGCATCTACGCGCCGGTCGGCACGCACGAGACGCTGCTCGCCTACCTGGTGCGCCGACTGCTGGAGAACGGCGCCAACACCTCGTTCGTGAACCGGATCGCGGACGCCACGATTCCGCTGGAGACGCTGGTGGAAGACCCGGTCGCGACGGTCGAGCGCATGGCCGCGGCCGAAGGCGCAGTGGGCCTGCCGCATCCGTCGATTCCGCTGCCCGTGGCGCTGTACGCCGATGCGCGCCGCAATTCGCGCGGCCTCGACCTGGCGAGCGACGATGCCCTGCGCGCGCTGAAGGCTGCGCTGGACGGCGGCACGGCGCATGCGTGGACGGCGGCGCCGATGCTTGCGCAGGACGCCGCGGGTGACGATGCGGGCGGGTCGCCCGTGTCGAACCCGGCCGACCACCGCGACGTCGTCGGCCACGTGCGCGACACGACACCGCATGAACTCGAAGCCGCCCTGCGCGATGCCGAAGCCTTCGTGCCCACCTGGGCCGCGACGTCACCGGCCGAGCGCGCGGCGGTGCTGGAGCGCAGCGCCGATCGGCTCGAGGCCACGATGCCGCAACTGCTGGGCCTGCTGGCGCGCGAGGCCGGCAAGACCCATGCGAACGGCATCGCCGAGGTGCGCGAGGCGGCGGACTTCCTGCGTTTCTACGCGGCCCAGGTGCGCACCGGCTTCGGCAACGACACGCACCGGCCGCTCGGGCCGATGGCCTGCATCAGCCCCTGGAACTTTCCGCTCGCGATCTTCACCGGCCAGGTGGCGGCGGCATTGGCGGCGGGCAACACCGTGCTGGCCAAGCCCGCCGAGCAGACGCCGCTGGTCGCGGCCGAAGCGGTGCGGCTGATGTGGGCGGCGGGCGTTCCGCGCGCCGCGCTCCAGTTGCTGCCCGGGCCGGGCGAAACCATCGGCGCCGGCCTGGTCGGCGACGCGCGCGTGCAAGGTGTGCTGTTCACCGGCTCGACCGAGGTCGCGCGCCTGCTGCAGAAAACACTGGCCCGGCGGCTGGGTGCCGGCGGCCGGCCGGTGCCGCTGGTGGCCGAGACCGGCGGGCAGAACGCGATGATCGTGGACTCGTCCGCGCTGGTGGAGCAGGTCGTCGCCGACGTCATGGCCTCGGCCTTCGACAGCGCCGGCCAGCGTTGCTCGGCGCTGCGCGTGCTCTGCGTGCAGGACGAGATCGCCGACCGCGTGCTGGCGATGCTGAAGGGCGCGATGGCGCAGGCGCGCATCGGCAATCCGGCATCGCTCGCGGTCGACGTCGGGCCGGTGATCGACGCCGAAGCGCGCGACGGCATCGAGCGCCATGTCGCCGCGATGCAGGCGCGCGGCCGTGCCGTGCATCGCGGCGGCCACGAGGCCGACGGCGCGACGGCGCACGGCACCTTCGTGCGGCCGACCGTGATCGAGCTGGACGACATCGCCGAGCTGCAGCGCGAGGTGTTCGGGCCGGTGCTGCACCTGGTGCGCTACCGGCGGCGCGCGCTGGGCGCGCTGGTCGAACGCATCAACGCGACCGGCTACGGCCTGACGCTCGGCGTGCACACGCGCATCGACGAGACCATCGCGCAGGTGGTGCGGGCCGCGCACGCGGGCAACGTCTACGTCAACCGCAACATCGTGGGTGCGGTGGTCGGCGTGCAGCCTTTCGGCGGCGAAGGTCTGTCGGGCACCGGGCCGAAGGCGGGCGGGCCGCTCTATCTGCAGCGCATGCTGTCGTTGCGGCCCGAGGACGTGCTGGCGCGCGCGCTGGACGGCGCGGGTCCGGCGGTTCGCGATGCCGGCGCGGAGCCTGTGGATGCGCCACGGCATGCGGCCCCCACCGCAGTGTCTGAGCTCTCGGCGCTCGAAGCCTGGGCCGTGGCTGGCGACCGGCCGGTGCTGGCCGCATCATGCCGGCGCTTCGCACGGCTGTCGCGCAGCGGTTGCGCGCGCGAGCTCGCCGGCCCGACCGGCGAGCGCAACGTGTACTCGCTGCAGCCGCGCGAGGCCGTGCTGTGCATCGCCGCGGACGATGCCGATCGGCTCGTGCAACTGGCGGCCGTGCTCGCGGCCGGCAGCACCGCGGTCTGGCCGGCCCGATCGCAGGCGCTGCACGATGCGCTGCCCGCACCGGTGCGCGACGCCGTCGTCCTCACGCCCGACTGGGCCGCGCCGACGGTGGCGTTCGACGCGGCGCTGCATCACGGCGACGCGGCGTCGCTGCAGGCGCTGTGCGTTCAGATGGCCGAGCGCGCGGGGCCGATCGTCGGCATCCGAAGCCAGCCGTCGGGCGGCGTCGACATCCCGCTGGAGGCGCTGGTGATCGAGCGCGCGCTGAGCGTGAACACCGCCGCGGCCGGCGGCAACGCGAGCCTGATGACGATCGGCTAGATCCGGCTGGACCGCCTAGACCGGTTGTGCCGCGCTGCGCGCACGCAGCGAGCGCGAGCCGAACCACAGCAGCGTGGCCGCGAGCCCCGCGCACACGATCGCCAGCGCCATCGGGTAGGCCGTGCCGTTGTGCGTGGCGGCGACCAGGCTGCTCACCAGCGACGCGCAGCCGAACTGCAGCACGCCCACCAGCGCCGAGCCGCTGCCGCGCTCTTCGCCGCTGGCGGCCATCGCGGTGGCGGCCGCGTTCGCGGTGATGAAGCCGAGCGACGCGATCGCGAACCACAGCGGCACCATGAGCGCGGCCAGGCCGGCACCGGCCGCCACCAGCGCCAGCAGGATCAGGCCGCCGGCCACGTTGACCATCAGCGCGCGGCCCAGCAGCGTGGCCGGCGTGCGGCGCTTCAGGCCCATGCGGTTGCCCTGCGCCGCCAGGATCAGCCCGACGGCGACCGACGCGAACAGCCAGCCGTATTGCTGCGCACTCACGTGGTGGATGCCGATGAAGACGCCCGGCGAGCCGGTGATGTACGCGAACATGCAGGCCTGCGCCAGGCCACCCACCAGTGCCGGCACGATGAAGGCCGGGCGGCGGATCAGCCGCCCGTAGGCGCCGGCGATGCGTGCCGCGCTCAGCGGGCGCCGACGCTCGGGCGGCAAGGTCTCGGGCAGGAAGCGCCACACCAGCACGGCGCACAGCAGGCCGAAGGCGAACAGGAAGGCGAAGATCATCCGCCAGCCCAGGGTGGTGAGGATCAGCCCGCCCAGCACCGGCGCGCTGATCGGTGCCAGCGTCATCACCATCATCAGCAGCGACAGCACACGCGCGCCTTCCTGCGGGTCGAACAGGTCGCTCACGATCACGCGGCCGATGATCATGCCGGCGCAGCCGCCCATCGCCTGCAGCAGGCGTGCGCCGGTGAACACGCCGAGGTCCGACGTGGTGGCGCACACCACCGTCGCGACCAGGTACACGGCGATGCCGGCGAGCAGCGGCCGGCGGCGGCCGAAGCGGTCGATCAGCGGGCCGTGGATCGCCTGGCCGAGCGCCAGCCCGAGGAAGAACACCGACAGCGTCGACTCGATGCCGCCAGCGCCCACGCCGAACGAGCCGGCCATCTGCTGGAAGGCGGGCAGGTACATGTCGGTGGCGAAGGGCGCGAAGGCCGCCAGCATGCCGAGGATGACGACCAGCCGTGCCAGGGGAATGGGCGTCGGTGCGCGGGGCGATGTCGATGTCATGGGTGGAGGCCGGGCCGGCGGAATCAGGGTTAACCATTGTATGGTTGATGTGACCGATAGGTGGTCATGTGGATATAGTCCGGGCCAGGAGACTCGCCCGTGACCACTCGAACCATTTCCCCGTCGGGCACCGACGTGCAGCCGACCGGCGAAGAAGCCAGCCGCCAGGTGATCGCGCGCGCCGCCGCGGTGCTGCGGACGCTGGAGCGCGAGCCCGACGGGCTCAACATCTCGCAGGTGGCGCGCGCCTGCGACCTGCCGCGCACCACGGTCCAGCGCATGGTGATGTCGCTGCAGGCCGAGCAGTTCGTCGCCGTGGCCGACGGCCGCGTCCGGCTCGGGCCCGCGCTGGCACGGCTCGCGGCCGCGGCGCACCTGAACGTGTCGCAGCAGATCCGGCCCCACCTCGAAACCCTGGCGCGCGAGACCGGCGAAACGGTAGACCTCTGGGTCGCGCGCGGCGCCGACGCGGTGCTGGTCGACGAGGTCCCGTCGTCGCGCGAGATCCGCATCGTCTGTGCGCCGGGCATCGAATTCCCGATGGGCACCACGGCGTCCGGCAAGGCGCTGCTGGCGGCGCTGCCGGACGACGCCGTGCGCGCGGCGGTGCGAGGCCGTCTCGTCGCGCGCACGCCGCGCAGCATCACGCGCATGGACGCGCTGCTGGCCGAACTGGCCACCGTGCGTGCCAGCGGCCTGGCCTACGACCTGGAGGAGCATGCGGACGACGTGTGCGCGGTCGGCGTCGCGCTGCGCCTGGGCGGCGCGGAGCGCTACGCGATCGCCGTGCCGGCGCCGGCGCGCCGCTTCCAGGCATCGAAGGAGGCGCTGAGCCAGGCGCTGCTGCGGTGCCGGGATGCGATCGAGGGGAGGGGGCGGGCGGACTGAATCGTTATGCTGCCGGCCGACCCGACTCCAACGTCTTCTTGTTCCAGGATCTTCGCGTGCCGCCTTCGAACTTCCCTCGCTTGTCATCTCTCCCGCTCGACGCCGCCATCGTCGACCTCGACGGCACCATGGTCGACACGCTCGGCGACTTCGTGGTCGCGCTCAACGGCATGCTGGTCGACCTGTCGCTGCCCGCGGTCGATGCGAACGCGGTCGGCACGATGGTCGGCAAGGGGTCCGAGCACCTGATCTTCTCGGTGCTCAACCACGTGGCGCCGCAAGCCGGACTGCCTGCGCTCGCAGCGCCGGCGGGTGCGCTGTTCGACCAGGCCTGGGGCCGCTACCAGGCGCATTACCTCGCCATCAACGGCCGGCATTCGGCCGTCTATCCCGGTGTGTTCGATGGCCTCGAGGCACTGCGCGCGCGCGGGCTGAAGCTGGCCTGCCTGACCAACAAGCCGACCGACTTCGCCGTGCCGCTGCTCGCGGCCAAGGGGCTCGACGGCTTCTTCTCGGCCGTGTTCGGCGGCGACGCCTTCGCGCGCAAGAAGCCCGACCCGCTGCCGCTGCTGAAGACCTGCGAGGTGCTCGGCACGCAGCCGTCGCGCACGCTGATGGTCGGCGATTCGAGCAACGACGCGCGTGCGGCCCGCGCGGCCGGCTGTCCGGTGGTGCTGGTGAGCTACGGCTACAACCACGGCGAGCCGGTGCGTGGTGTCGATGCCGACGGCTACCTCGATTCGCTCGCCGACATCACCGAACTCGTCTTGCCGCAGACGGCGCGCTGAGCACGCCAACCGGGCCGGGCGCTGGCCCGCATCTTGCTGTTCAATGATTAATCATTGAATCATGTCTAAAGCATTTCGACCCTTGCCAGGTGCAATGCCCGCGGCCCGCGCGAGCCGCAGGAGCCGCACGCGCGATTCAGGTGCGGTACAGCGCAATCAAGGTGCGCAGCGTGGCCTTCAAGGCCTCGGTGCGCTCGGCGCCGAAGGGCGCCAGCATGCGCGCCTCGTGCGCCTTGGCGTCCTCGATCAGGCCGGCCACCAGCTCGCGGCCGAGCGCCGTGTTGCGGACCAGCGTGATGCGGCGGTCGCTCGCATGGGAGAAGCGCTCGATGTGGCCCATGCGCTCGATGCGGTCGAGCAGCCGGGTCAACGTGGGCTGCTTCTGCAGCGTGAGCTGGGCCAGCTGGCCGATGCTGACCTCGTCGTGCTCGTACAGCGACGCGAGCACGCGCCACTCCACCAACGAGAGTCCGCGCCGCTTCACCGCGGCATGGAAATCGACCGTGATCAGCTGGGCCGCCTGGTTCAGCAGCGCCGACAAATACTGGTCGACGAACGGCAGGGAAGGCGTGTTTGTCTTCGTTGACATATTACTAAGCATATGTTGAACTCTAAATTAAATCGACCGGTTTCGTACGCTGTCTGGCGTACCTGCCATGCCCCACGCATGGCTGCACCGGACCTCCACATCCAGGAGCGTGTAGATGGCTGAGCGTTCGTTCGTCGAAGAGGTCAAGAAGCTGCGCCTGGGCGAGGGCGAGGTGTTCCGCGGCGAGGGCATCCTGGCCGTGACCAAGGCCTTGCTGGAGTCCGGCGTGTCCTATGTCGCGGGCTACCAGGGGGCGCCGATATCGCACCTGATGGACGTGCTGGCCGACGCGCAGGACATCCTGGCCGACCACGGCATCCGCTTCGAGAACAGCGCGAGCGAGGCCACCGCCGCGGCCACGCTAGCGGCCTCGGTCAACTACCCGTTGCGCGGCGCCGTCACCTTCAAGGCGACCGTCGGCACCAACGTCGCGTCCGACGCGCTGGCCAACCTGGCCTCGGGCGGCGTGACCGGCGGCGCGCTGATCATCGTCGGCGAGGACTACGGCGAAGGCTCGTCGATCATGCAGGAGCGCAGCCACGCCTTCGCGATGAAGTCGCAGATGTGGCTGCTCGACCCGCGCCCCAATCTGCCGAGCATCGTGCAGGCCGTGAAGGACGGCTTCGATCTGTCCGAAGCCAGCAGCACGCCGGTGATGCTGCAGCTGCGCATCCGCGCCTGCCACGTGCACGGCCACTTCACCGCAAGCGACAACCGGCGCGCCAGCTTCACGCTGAAGGACGCGATGGAGAACCCGCAGCGCGACGTCAGTCGCATCGTGCTGCCGCCCGCCAGCTTCCTGCACGAGCAGGAGAAGGTGAAGGACCGCTGGCCCGCCGCCGTGCGCTTCATCGAGGAGCGCGGGCTCAACGAATTCTTCGCGGAGAAGGCCGGCGACGTCGGCATCGTGGTGCAGGGCGGCAGCTACAACACGCTGCTGCGCGTGCTGGAGCGGCTCGGCCTGGCCGACGTCTACGGCAACAGCCAGGTGCCGCTGTACGTGATGAACGTCGCCTACCCGGTGATCGACAGCGAGGTGCGGCGCTTCTGCGAAGGCAAGCGCGCCGTGCTGCTGGTGGAAGAAGGCCAGCCCAACTTCGTCGAGCAGAACCTCGCGACCATCCTGCGCCATGCCGGCTCCGACACCGTGCTGCACGGCAAGGACACGCTGCCGGTGGCCGGCGAGTACACCGCAGCCGAACTGCTCAAGGGCGCGCGCACCTTCTTCGAACGCTACGGCCTGATCGCGCCGCTGCCCGCGCCCGCCGTGGCGGCGCCCGTGCGCAAGGTGATCCCGCTGACCGAGGTCGCGGCCATCGGTGTCGACAACGCGCCCGAGCCTGCGCTGACGGCCGATGCGGCCGATGCGCTCACGCCGCTGGGCGACAGCGTCAACGCCCGTCCGCCCGGCTTCTGCACCGGCTGCCCCGAGCGGCCGATCTTCACGGCGATGAAGCTGGTCGAGCGCGAACTCGGCGCGCACCACGTGAGCGCCGACATCGGCTGCCACCTGTTCTCGATCCTGCCGCCCTTCCACATCGGCAACACCACCATGGGCTACGGCCTGGGCGCGGCCGGTGCGGCGGCGCTCAACGTGCCTTCGGGCAAGCGCGCCATCTCGGTGATGGGCGACGGCGGCTTCTGGCACAACGGCCTGACCAGCGGCATCGCCAACGCGGTGTTCAACCGCAGCGACAACCTGACCATCGTGGTCGACAACAACTACACCTCGGCCACCGGCGGCCAGGACATCCTGTCGTCGAACGCGCACAACGCGACGCGCAGCACCGGCCACGAGATCGAGCGCGCGGTGCGCGGCGTCGGCGTGAAGTGGGTGAAGACCATGCGCCGCACCTACGACGTGGCCGGCATGCGCGACGTGCTGCGCGAGGCGCTGACCACCACCGAGAAGGGCCCGAAGGTGCTGGTGGCGCAGTCCGAATGCATGCTGAACCGGCAGCGCCGCGAGAAGCCGCTGGTGCGCAAGGCGGTGGCCGACGGCAAGCGCATGGTGCGCGAGAAGTTCGGCGTCGACTCGGACACCTGCACCGGCGACCACTCGTGCATCCGGCTGTCGGGCTGCCCGTCGCTGTCGATCAAGCCGAACCCCGATCCGCTGCGCACCGACCCGGTCGCGACCGTGCTCGACAGCTGCGTGGGCTGCGGCGTCTGCGGCGAGGTGTCGCATGCCGCGGTGCTGTGCCCGTCGTTCTACAAGGCGCAGGTCGTGAGCAACCCGAACCGCTGGGACCGCATCCGCGAGCGTGTGCGCAGCGGGGTGATCGGCTGGCTGCAGCGCGGCGAGGCGAAGCGCCGTGCCGAGTACGCGTTCTGAACGGGCGGCCACGATGTCTGTCCAACCTTTGAAGATCGCGATCCTCGCCATGGGCGGCGAGGGCGGCGGCGTGCTCGCCGACTGGATCGTCGACCTCGGCGAAGCCAACGGCTACGTCGCGCAGACCACCTCGGTGCCCGGCGTCGCGCAGCGCACCGGCGCCACCATCTACTACGTCGAGCTCTACCCCGAGGCGCAGGCCGCGGCCGACGGCGGCCGGCCCGTGCTGGCGCTGATGCCGCTGCCGGGCGACGTCGACATCGTGCTCGCGTCCGAGCTCATGGAAGCCGGCCGCGCGGTGCAGCGCGGGCTGGTCACGCCCGATCGCACCACGCTGATCGCGTCGACGCACCGCGTGTACTCGATCGCCGAGAAGAGCGCGCTGGGCGACGGCCGGGTCGACAGCCGCCAACTGCTGGGCCATGCCGAGCGCGCGGCCCGGCGCTTCATCCGCTTCGACATGGCGCAGGCCGCCGAGGCCGCGGGCAGCGTGATCAGCGCGGTGCTGTTCGGCGCGCTCGCGGGTGCCGGCGTGCTGCCCTTCGGCCGTGCGCAGTTCGAGGCCACGATCGAGCGCGGCGGCGTCGGCGTCAAACCGAGCCTGAAGGCTTTCGGCGGCGCGTTCGCGCGTGCGCAGGGCGTGGCGGAAGAGGCCGCGCCGGTGGCCGCCATTCCGGTGCCGCAGCCGCGCCACCCGGCGGTGCGCGCGCTGGTCGAGCGCGTGCAGTCGCGCTTTCCGGCGCACGCGCAGCACTTCCTGCTCGAAGGCGTGCGGCGGCTGATCGACTACCAGGACCTCGACTACGCCACGCTGTACCTCGACCGCATGCAGGCCGTCGCGGCGCTGCCCGCGGCCGACGACGGCCGGCTGCTGCGCGAGACCGCGCGGCATCTCGCGCTGTGGATGTCGTACGAAGACACGGCGCGTGTCGCCGCGCTCAAGACCCGCAGCACGCGCTTCGAGCGGGTGCGCGGCGAGGCGCGCGTGCAGGACGGCCAGGTGCTGGCCATCAACGAATACATGCATCCGCGGCTGCAGGAAATCTGCGAGACGCTGCCGGCCGGCATTGGCCGCTGGCTGGTCAAGTCGGGCCTGCCGCGGCGCGTCGTCGAGCACTTCACGCAGAAGGGCCGCGTGGTGCAGACCAACTCGCTGCGCGGCTACCTGCTGCTGCGCACCGTGGCCGGCATGAAGCGCTGGCGCCGGTCGACGCTGCGCTACGCGGCCGAGAACCGCCGCATCGACGAATGGCTGCAGCGCATCGCCGCGACCGCGCCGCGCAACGCCGAGCTTGCGGTGGAAATCGCGCAGTGCCAGCGGCTGGTGAAGGGCTACAGCGACACGCATGCCCGCGGCCTGCGCAACTACGACACCGTGATGGACGCGGTGCAGCGCGCCGGTGCGGCGATCGCGCCGGCCACGCTGCGCGAACTGCGCGACGCGGCGCTCGCCGACGAGCACGGAAACAAGCTGCGCGCAGTGATGGCGCAGCACGCGCTGGGCTGAACGGGCGCCCCCGACAGACAGAGAAGAAGACCGACGACGATGGACCCGAACACCCTTCACCTGCGCGTGGCCGAGGCCTGGTCGCCGCATCCGCTGATCCGCATCTTCCGGCTGCGGGCCGATGACGGCGCGGCGCTGCCGCCCTTCGAGGCGGGCGCGCACCTGCGTGTGCAGGTCACGCTGGCCGACGGCACGACCGACTGGCGCCAGTACTCGCTGGTCAACTTCGCGCCGGTGCGCAACGCGACCGTGGCGCCCACCGAGTACCTGATCGCGGTGCGCAAGGAGGCCGATGGCCGTGGCGGTTCTCGCTACATGCACGAGCGGCTGCAGGCCGGCGACCGCGTGGTGGCCGAGCGGCCGCGCAACGACTTCCCGCTGCACACCGGACCCGGCGGCACCGTGCTGGTGGCCGGCGGCATCGGCGTGACGCCGCTCGCCAGCATGGCCGCGCGCCGCAAGGCCGAAGGCGCGCCGGTGCAGCTGTACTACGCCGGCGCGAGCCGCGAGGCGATGGCCTTCCTGCCCGAGCTGCAGGCGCTGCTGGGCGATGCGCTGCACGTGCATGCCGATGCCGAGCGCGGCGGCCCGCTCGACATCGCCGCGGTGCTCGACGCCGTGCCCGCGGGCGACCGGCTCTACGTCTGCGGCCCGAAGCCGATGCTCGACGCCGTGCTCGCGCAGACGCAGGCACGCGGCTGGGCGCACGACCGCGTGCACTTCGAGCTCTTCAATGCGCCGGTGGCCGAAGAGGGCGACCAGCCCTTCGAGATCGAACTCGCGCAGTCGGGCCAGCGCTTCACCGTGGCGGCGGACCAGACGATCCTCGACTGCCTGATCGCCAACGGCTGCGACCCGCTCTACGACTGCAACCGCGGCGAATGCGGTGTCTGCGCCGTGCCGGTGCTGGACGGCGAGATCGACCACCGCGACTACGTGCTGAGCGCGCGCGAGAAAGCCGCCGGCAACGTGATCCAGGTCTGCATCTCGCGTGCCGCGCCCGGCGCGCGGCTGCTGCTCGACATCTGACGACGTCCTGAAGGAGCGATCCCTTGGAAAGAACGACAGGCCAGAGACCCACGTCCTACCGCGGCAACCCCGACGCAGTCCGCGCGCTGGTGCAGCCCGACCGCGTGCACCGCGACCTCTACACCAGCGAGGAGATCTTCGCGCTGGAGCAGGAGCACTTCTTCGCGAACACCTGGAACTACGCGGGCCACGAGAGCCAGGTGCCCAAGCCGGGCGACTACCTGAACGTCGACATCGGCGGCCAGCCGGTGATCGTCGTGCGCCATGGCGACGGCACCCTGCGCGCGATGATGAACCGCTGCGCCCACAAGGGCTCGCGCCTCGTCAGCGCGCCGTGCGGCAACGCGGGCAAGTTCTTCCGCTGCCCGTACCACGCGTGGACCTTCAAGCTCGACGGCGCGTTGCTCGGCATGCCGCTGCGCAACGGCTACGAAGGCACGCAACTGCACGAATGCGAAACGGGCAAGGGCCTGACGCCGCTGCGCCACCTGCGCACGCACCGTGGCTTCATCTTCCTGAAGATCAACGACGCCGGCCCGGACTTCGACACCTACTTCGGCGACTCGCTGAGCTCGATCGACAACATGGCCGACCGCTCGCCCGAAGGCGAACTCGAGATCGCGGGCGGCTGCCTGCGCTTCGTGCACCCCTGCAACTGGAAGATGTTTGTGGAGAACCTCAACGACACCATGCATCCGATGGTGGCGCACGAGTCCTCGGCCGGTACTGCCAAGGCCATGTGGGCCGGCAAGCCTGCCGACGAGCCCAAGCCGATGGCCATCGAGCAGTTCGTGCCCTTCATGTCCGACTACAAGTTCTTCGAGGACATGGGCGTGCGCACGTACGACCACGGCCACAGTTTCACGGGCGTGAACTTCAGCATCCACAGCAAGTACAAGGCGATCCCGGCGTACGACGATGCGATGAAGGCGGCCTACGGCGAGGAGCGCACCGCGCGCATCCTGGCCACGCAGCGGCACAACACGGTGTACTACCCGAACCTCACGATCAAGGGCGCGATCCAGTCGATCCGCGTGGTCAAGCCGCTGGCCGCCGACCGCACGCTGGTCGAAAGCTGGACCTTCCGCCTGAAGGGCGCGCCGCCCGAGCTGCTGCAGCGCACCACCATGTACAACCGGCTCATCAACTCGCCGTTCTCGGTGGTGGGCCACGACGACCTGCATGCGTACCGCGAGGTGCAGGCCGGCCTGCATGCGAGCGGCAACGAATGGGTCAGCCTGCACCGCAACTTCGACCCGTCCGAGCTCGCGGGCGGTGAGATCACCACCGTCGGCACCAGCGAGCTGCCGATGCGCAACCAGTACCGCAGCTGGGTCGAGCGCATGACGGAGACGATGAAATGACGACCGCACTCGCCACGACGCCGGTGACGCGCCAGGACCTGATCGACTTCGTGGTGCGCGAGTCGCGCCTGCTCGACGACAAGCGCTACGAGGACTGGAACGCGCTGTTCACCGACGAGGCCTTCTACTGGGTGCCGCTGGTGCCCGACCAGGAAGACGGCATCAACCATACCTCGCACCTGTACGAGGACAAGCTGCTGCGCGAACTGCGCATCGAGCGCCTCAAGAGCCCGCGCGCCTTCGCGCAACAGCCGCCGAGCCGCTGCCACCATCTGCTGCAGGTGCCGGTGGTCGAGCGCTTCGACGTCGAGGCCGGCGAGTTCGCGTTGCGCACCGAGTTCCACTACACCGAGGCGCAGGGCGACGATCTGCAGTTCCTGGTCGGCAGCTTCATCCACGAGCTGGTGCTGCGCGACGGCCGGTTGCGCATCGCGCTCAAGCGCGTGAACCTGCTCAACTGCGACGCCGCGCTGCTGGCCGTGCAGCTGTTCATCTAGCCGTTCCATGTCGACGCACCACACCGTTCACGCCGTCTTCTGCGCCACCGCGGCGCGCACGCCGGAAGCCGACTTCCTCTTCACCGAGTCGGTCACGGCCCGGGCCTACGGCATCGCGCCCGGCGCGCTCCGTTGGGGCGATGCGGCCACGCAGGTCGAGCGGCTGCGCACCGCCTATGCAGCCGCCGGCTACGGCCACGGCCACCGCGTCGGCCTGCTGCTGGAGAACCGCCCGGCCTTCCTGCTGCACTGGCTCGCGCTCAACGCGCTGGGCGTGAGCGTGGTGCCGATCAACGCCGACATGCGCTCGGCCGAACTGAGCTACCTGATCGGCCACAGCGAGATCGCGCTGGCCGTCACGCTGCCGGAACGCGCCGCCGACTTGCTGGCCGCCGCGGAGCTGGCCAGTGTCGGCACCTTCGCGACCATGGCGGCCGACGACGTCGATGCCATTCCGCCCGCGCCGACCGCCGCACCGCGCGCCGCCGAGCCGATCGGCCGCGACACCGAATGCGGCCTGCTCTACACCTCGGGCACCACCGGCCGGCCGAAGGGCTGCATCCTGTCGAACGCCTACTACCTCTGGTCGGGCGAGTGGTATGCGGCGCTCGACGGCGTCTGCAGCGTGCGGCCCGACAGCGAGCGCGTCATCACGCCGCTGCCGCTCACGCACATGAACGCGATGGCCTGCTCGACGATGGTCGTGCTGGTCGCGGGCGGCTGCCTGGTGCAGCTCGACCGCTTCCATCCGAAGACCTGGCTGCAGAGCGCACGCGAAAGCGGCGCGACCATCGCGCACTACCTGGGCGTGATGCCCGCGATGCTGCTGTCCGCGCCGCCGTCGCCGGCCGACCGCGACCATGCGATCCGCTGGGGCTTCGGTGCCGGCGTCGACCGCAAGCACCACGCGGTGTTCGAGGCGCGCTTCGGCTTCCCGCTGGTCGAGGCCTGGGCCATGACCGAGACCGGCGTGGCCGCCTGCATCATGGCCAACCGCGAGCCGCGGCTGGTCGGCACCAGCTGCTTCGGCCGGCAGGCCGACTTTCTCGAACTGCGCCTGGTCGACGAAGCCGGCGCCGATGTGCCCGCCGATGCGCCGGGCGAACTGCTGGTGCGCTCGGCCGGCGCCGATCCGCGGCGCCACTTCTTCTCGGGCTACCTGAAGGACGCCGAAGCGACCGACGAGGCCTGGGCCGGCGGCTGGTTCCACACCGGCGACCTGGTGCGGCGCGACGTCGACGGCAACTTCTTCTTCGTCGATCGCAAGAAGAACGTGATCCGCCGCAGCGGCGAGAACATCTCGGCGGTCGAGGTCGAAAGCGTGCTGAACCAGCATCCGGCCGTGAAGACATCGGCCGTCGCGGCCACGCCCGATGCGGTGCGGGGCGACGAGGTGCTGGCTTGCGTGGTGCTGCGGGAGGATGCTGACACGACATCACCCGCAGAGACTGCTGCGAGCATCGTCACGCACGCGCTGGCGCAGCTCGCTTACTACAAGGCGCCGGGCTACGTGGCCTTCGTCGATGCTTTGCCGCTCACGCCGTCGCAGAAGATCCAGCGTGGGCAGTTGCGCGAGATGGCGCATGCGCTGCCGGGGCGGCCGCATTGCGTCGATACGCGTGCGATGAAGAAGCGGCAGGGCTGAGATGGGGTGCATCGTTTTTTGCATGACGTCTTGTGCGGTGCATCGGAGGCGCTGTGGACGGGCTCGCGCCGACGGCGTACTCCCCTCCGCGAATGTCCCCCGGCCTGCGGCCTCCTCCTTGATTTCGCTGCGGGG
>NZ_JBWKNQ010000020.1:0-62512 GCF_059415645.1 Variovorax sp. GW821-FHT10B04 | reverse complement strand
TCTCAGCACAACACCAGTTCCACCAGCATCGCACCAACACCAAGCAACTTGTTCAGCGCAGCCTTCGATTATGACACAAGAAAATCTCGAACGTCAACACAGAAGGATTTTTTCGACTTGCCTGCTTTGCCGTCAGATCTTGCGATCAACACATCGCGGCAGACAACTTTGTCGAGCCTTCGACTATACATCGAAAACGCGCCCTGCTTTGCCAACCCAGCGCTACGGCGCAAGTATTCTGCTCATGATCGCCACAGCGAAGAGCCGACATATGCGACGGCGACCGTCTACCCTCACGGGCAGGCCAACGAGCCTCGCCAACCTGCCACTTGAGTCCGCCGCAAAGCCCTGAAGTCGACCCTTGCGGCAGCACACCGACGAGACGCTGACAAGAACGCTCGCCGCCTCTCCTGGTAATAGACATCGTGGGCGGCAATGGCCTTGAGCGCTGAAGGCAAGAGCGCAACACCTGTGCCGCAGCGCTGCCGCGTCAACGTGTTGTCCGACCGTTGTCGCGACCACCTCCGATAATCCGCGCCACATGGCACTCATCACACTCCTCGACGCGCAACTTGCGTTCGGTCACGTCCCGCTGCTCGACCATGCGGACTTCTCCCTCATCGAATCGGAGCGCGTCGGTTTGATCGGTCGCAACGGTGCCGGCAAATCGTCCTTCCTGAAGATCCTCGGCGGACTCGAGAAGCAGGACGACGGCACGCTTCAGTTCCAGCAAGGCATCCGTGTCGCTTACGTCGCGCAAGAACCTGTGCTCGACCCGGACGCCGATGTCTTCACGGCCGCAAGCGCCGGGTTGGCAGGCGTGATTGCCGTGCGAGATCTTTATCTGTCTGGCGCCGAGGGCGTCGACCTCGACGCATTGCAGTCCCAGATCGAAGCGTACGACGCCTGGAACTGGGAGCAGCGCGTCGAAGAGACGTTGCATCGCCTGCACCTCGATGCCAAGGCACGCGTCGGCTCGCTCTCCGGTGGCACGCGCAAGCGCGTGGCGCTGGCGCAGGCCCTGGTGGCCGCTCCCGATGTTCTCTTGCTCGACGAGCCGACCAACCATCTGGACCTCGACTCCATCGAGTGGCTGGAACAGTTGCTGATCGACTTCAAGGGCAGCGTGGTCACCATCACCCACGACCGCTCGTTCCTGGACAGGGTCGCCACCCGTATCGTCGAACTCGACCGAGGCAAGCTGCGGTCCTATCCCGGCAACTTCGCACAATACCTGATACAGAAGGAAGATCAGTTGGCGCAGGAAGCCGTGATCAACGCCAAGGCCGACAAGCTGCTCGCGCAGGAAGAGATCTGGATTCGCAAGGGTGTGGAGGCGCGGCGCACACGCAGCCAAAGCCGGATCGGCCGCCTCGAGGCGATGCGCGAGCAGCGCCAGAACCGCCGCAATGTCGTCGGCAGCGTCAACATGGACGTCGTGACGGGCACGCAGACCGGGAAGATCGTCGCCGAACTCACCGATGTGTCGAAGTCCTTCGGCGACAAGACCATCGTGCGCGACTTCAGCATGACGATGCTGCGTGGCGACAAGATCGGCCTGCTGGGCCCGAATGGCGCCGGCAAGACCACGCTGCTGAAACTGATCCTGGGCGGACTCGAGCCCGACACCGGCAAGGTACGCCGTGGCGCCAATCTCGAAGTCGCGTACTTCGATCAGATGCGCGAAACGCTCGATCTGGACGCCACGCTGGAAGACTTCATCAGCCCGGGCAGCGAGTGGATCGAGATCGGCAAGCAGCGCAAGCACGTCAAGAGCTACCTGACCGACTTCCTGTTCTCGCCCGCGCGCGCCAATTCACCAGTGCGTTCGCTCAGCGGCGGCGAGCGCAACCGGCTGCTGCTGGCGCGGTTGTTCGCGCGGCCTGCCAACGTACTGGTGCTGGACGAACCGACCAACGACCTCGACATCGACACGCTCGAACTGCTCGAAGACCTGCTGCAGAGCTACGACGGCACCGTGTTCCTCGTGAGCCACGACCGAACCTTCATGGACAACGTCGTGACCAGCACGATCGCGTTCGAAGGCGACGGCCGCTGGCGCGAATACGAAGGCAGCGTGACCGACTGGCTGATCCAGTCGAAGCGCGCTCGCGAAATCGCCGCCCAACGCGCAGCATCGGCGCCTGCCAGCAGCCCGGCACCGGCGCGCGCCGCCGCAACGCCAGCGCCGCCCCCGGCCGCGCCCGCAGCGCCAGCTGCCGCCCGCAAGAAGCTGAGCTACAAGGAGCAGCGCGAGCTCGAGACGCTGCCCGGCCTGATCGCCGCGCTCGAAGAGGAACAGAAGCAGATCACTGCAACACTGGAAAGTGGCGGTGGCACGCTCTACGCGACCGATGCAGCGAAAGCGACGCAGCTGAGCCAGCGGCACGCCGAGATCGACGATGCGCTGCTTGCCGCGCTGGAGCGCTGGGAAACGCTCGGCGCCGCGGGCTAGTCGCCGCCGCGGGCTTGTCCGACGCAACGGGCCAGCCCGCCCGGCTATACATGCGGCTTCTTGCTTCCAGGATTGCCGCATGCCGCCCCTTCCCGCCCACTGGCATCGTCTTGTCTCGCTGAAACACTGCTGCGCACTGCTGCTGGCCGCGGTTTTCATGACGGGCTGCGCGCAGTTGCCAACCGACGTTCAACGGCCGGTGTCGACCGCGTTGGCGAATCCTGCGGACACAACGCTCGGGCAGCTGACTCAACAACGCCGCGAAGCAGCCAAGGCGCGTTTCGAATCGGGCTTCATCCTGCTGGGCGGACCGCCCGCAGCGTACGGAAGTCGCCTGGCCCTGGTCGAGGCCGCACAGAAGACGCTCGATCTCCAGTACTACGCCATCCACGCCGATGCCAGCACCGGCCGGCTGCTCCGCAGCGTCGTGGAAGCGGCCCACCGCGGCGTGCACGTGCGCGTGCTGCTCGACGATTTCCACAGCACCGGCCGCAACGCGCTCGTGATGGCGCTGGCGTCCGAGCCCAACATCGAAATGCGGATGTTCAATCCGGTGGCGGGCGCGCGCAACACGGTCGGCCGCATGTTCAATTCGATCGGCGACTTCTCCCGTGTGCAGCAACGCATGCACAACAAGCTCTTCATCGCCGACAACGCGATGGCCGTCACAGGTGGACGCAATCTGGGCGACGCCTATTTCGGCATTGCCACGACCGGCAACTTCATCGATCTCGACGTGCTCGCCGCCGGGCCGGTCGTCAAAGATCTTTCACACAGCTTCGACAGCTACTGGAACAACGAGCGCGCGTATCCGGTGCAATCGCTCATCAGCCCGGACGAACTGGCGGACCTGCGCAAGAAAGCGCTCGCAGCCGAAACCGAAACCGAAGATAGGGACCGCGGCGCAAGCAGCGCGCCCACGCCGCCCGACGGCGAGCCCCGCCCCGATGACGCCGGGCCGACCGAGGCGCAGCGCGCCAAGGTGTGGGACGAGAAGCCGCTCGACCTGCGCACCGCCGACTTCGTGTGGGCGCCGGCCATCATGCTGGCCGACAAGCCCGCCAAGATTCC
Source organism: Variovorax sp. GW821-FHT10B04 (assembly GCF_059415645.1). Taxonomy (NCBI): domain Bacteria; kingdom Pseudomonadati; phylum Pseudomonadota; class Betaproteobacteria; order Burkholderiales; family Comamonadaceae; genus Variovorax; species Variovorax sp. GW821-FHT10B04. The sequence goes on along the minus strand of NZ_JBWKNQ010000020.1, from coordinate 58,986 downwards.
GGCGGAGCCATCGACTGCAACCGACCCCGGCGAGGCACGCGATCCCGGCATGGTCGTCTCGCAACCGCGCGAGCAGGGCGGCACGGCGCCGCGCATCGCATCGCTCGAAGCGGCTTCGGACACCGCAGCCGGCAGCGAAACCGTCGTCGAAGGCCTGCTCCAGCTGATCGGCCAGGCGCGGCAGGACCTGCTCATCATCTCGCCCTACTTCGTGCCCGGGCCGGACATGACGCACGCCTTCGCGGCCGCACGTGCGCGCGGCGTCCGGGTGCGCGTGCTCACCAATTCGCTCGCGTCGAACGACGCGCCGGTCGCCCACGTCGGTTATGCGCGGCACCGGGAAGAACTGCTCCGCATGGGCGTCGAGCTCTATGAATTGCGCAGCGAGCAAGCCGGCCTGGGCAGCGCCTTCGGCTCCTCGGGCAGCAACCTGACGGGTGAATCGCGCGCCATGCTCCACTCGAAGGTGCTGGTGATGGACGGGCGCCTGCTGGTCGTCGGATCGATGAACCTCGACCTGCGCTCGCAGTTGCAGAACACCGAGATCGCGTTGCTGATCAACAGCCGTGCGCTGTCGGGCGTCGCGACCGCGCAGATCGAACACGCGCTGAACAAGGGTGCATGGCATGTCGAACTGATCGATGGCCAACTGCGCTGGCATGCCCCCGAAGGCAGCGGCCTGCAGGACACCACGACCGAGCCGGACGCCAGCGCCAGCCTGCGACTTCTGCTGAAGCTGATCGGCCCCTTCGCGCCGGACGAACTGCTCTGACCCGGCGTCGGGACGCAGCGCTCAGCCGCGCACGCGGGCGAACACCTTCCAGAACGCGGCATCCTGCGTGGTCGCGAAGTTGATGCGCATCAGCGTGCTCGGTGGCCGGCGCGCGTGGAACAGCGAACCCGGCGCGAGCAGATAGCCTTCGTCGAGCATGCGCTGGGTCAACGCATCGGTGTCGACGCCGGTCTCGACCCAGCCGAACAGGCCGGCCGGTTCGGTCGCGAAACTGCAGCCGTGCGCCAGCGCAAGCTTGACAGTCCGCGCCCGTGCGCCGTCCAGCCGCAGCCGCACCCGCTCCGCATGGCGCCGCAGTTGCCCTTGATCGATGCAGGCGGAAAGCGCCCGCTCGAACAGCGCCGGGGTCGTCAGCGTCGACAGCAGCTTGGTTTCCATCAGCCGTCCGAACAGCGCCGGCTTGGCGGCCAGGAAGCCGATGCGCCAATTGGGCGCAAGAATCTTCGCGAAACCGCTCACATAGATGGTGCGCTGCAGCCCGTCGAGCGCACTGAGCCGCGTGGCGTGCTCGGGCGCCAGGTGGCTGTAGGTGTCGTCCTCGACGATGTGGAAGTCGTGCTGATTGGCCAGTTGCAGCACGCGGTGCGCGCTGCCGGGTGTCAGGCTGTAGCCGGTCGGGTTGTGCAGCACGCTCACGCTCACGAAGAGCTTGGGCTGGTGCGCGGCGCAGTACTGCGCCATCACCTCGAGGTCGGGCCCGTCGGCGCGGCGCGGCACCGGCAGGATGCGCATGCCGAGCGCCTCGAGCCGGGCGAACTCGATCGCCCAGCCCGGCTCTTCGACCATCACCGGATCGCCGGCCCGCAGCAGCGTGCGGCTCACGATGTCGAGCGCATGGGTCGCGCCGATGGTCGTCAGGATCTGCTCCGGCGGCGCCGGCACGTTGATGCCCGCCAGCTTCTGCGACAGGCTGCGGCGCAGCGCGCTGTCGCCGGCCGGCTCGCCGTACTGCAGCGACAGTTCCTGCAGCGCACGGGTGCCGGTGAGCCGGCGCAACGCGGTCGGCATGAAGGTCGAGTCCATCCAGTCGGGCGGGAAGACGCCCATGCCAGGTTGCGGCTTGTCGCTCTGGCGGTGGAACATGCCGCGGATCAGCGAACTGGCATCGGCAGGCAGCGCGTTCGACACCACCGATACAGCCGGCGCATCCGCAGCGCCGACGGCGGCACGCCCGACCTCGCCGTGTGCCGCATCCCGCACGAAGAAGCCACGCTGTCGCCGTGCCTCGATCAACCCCTGCGCGAGCAGCTGGTCGTACGCGGCCACCACGGTGTGCGGGCTCACGCCCTGCAGCCGCGCACATTCGCGCACCGACGGCAACCGCGCGCCCGGCGCCAGCAGCCGGTCGCGGATGCGTTCCGCGAAACGCGCGGCGAGCTGCTCGGTCAGGGATTGGGTCGCGGTGCGCGTGAGCATTGGGGGCGTCTGTGTCGAAAGCGTGACCGATACAGAATTCTCGATTGTTCGATCATCTGTACTGGTACTGTAATGGTCACAGAGTTTAAAGTGTGTCCAATGGACTGGCAAGATTTCACCGCCCTGCTGGTGTTGGCCACGGCGATGAGCTTCTCTCCCGGACCCAACACGACGCTGTCGACCGCGCTCGCGGCCAACGGAGGACTGCGCCGCGCGATGCGCTTCGTGCTCGCCGTGCCCATCGGCTGGACGATCCTGCTGGCGCTCAGTGCCGGCGGCATCGGCGCGCTGGTGGTTGCCGTGCCGGCCCTGCGGCTGGCGATCAAGGCGCTCGGCATCGTCTACCTGCTGTATCTGGCATTCAAGCTCAGCGGCAGTGCGACCCTCGGCCGGGCCAACGATGCGCAACTGGACGTCGGCTTCGGCCAGGGCGTGATGCTGCAGTTCCTGAACATCAAGGCCTGGCTGCTGGCGCTGACCCTGGCGGCCGGCTGGATCGCCGGCCACGCCGACGCGCTGCACCGTTTCGGCGTGGTCGCGCCGGTGATGCTGGTGTTCGCCTTCGCCAGCAACTTCGTCTATGCACTGGTCGGCGCGTTGCTGCGCCAATGGCTGGCGCGTGGATCGCGGCTGCTCTGGTTCAACCGCGCGATGGCCACCGTGCTCGTGCTCACCGCCGGCTGGATGGTGACGGTATGAAGCTGCGCGACGAAACCCTGGGCCTCTGGCTGGGCCTGCTCGGCGTGGCCTTCTTCGCCATCACGCTGCCGATGACGCGGCTCGCGACCGGCACGCAGGCCGCGCCGCAGCTGTCGCCCTGGTTCGTCACGCTCGGCCGGGCGGCGCTGGCCGGCCTGCTCTCGGTCGTGTTCCTGCTGCTGACGCGCTCGCCGCGACCGCAGCGCCAGCAATGGAAGCCGCTCGGCATGGCGGTCCTGGGCAATGTGGTCGGCTACCCGCTGCTGCTCGGCTACGCGCTGCGCATCGTCAGTTCAGGCCACGCCGCCGTCGTCACCGCGCTGATGCCGATCGCGACGGCCGCCATCGCGGCCTGGGTGCTGCACCAGCGCGCGCGGCTCGGCTTCTGGCTCTGTGCGATCGCCGGCAGCCTGCTGGTCGTCGTGTTCTCGGCGCTGCGGGCCACGCAGCACGGCACCGGTTTCGGCTTCGAATGGGCCGACCTGCTGCTGGTCGGCGCGGTCGTCGCCGGCGCGCTCGGCTATGTGTTCGGCGCGCAGGTCACGCCGGCGCTCGGCGCCGAACGCGTGATCTGCTGGGTCTGCGTGATGGCGCTGCCCGTGACGCTGCCGGCCACGCTGTGGCTCTGGCCGCGGCAGCCGATCGCGGCCTCGGCGTGGGTCGGTTTCGCCTACGTCGGCGTGTTCTCGATGTGGATCGGCTTCTTCGCCTGGTACCGCGGGCTGGCGCTCGGCGGCGCACTGCGCGTGAGCCAGGTCCAGCTGATTCAACCGTTTCTGTCTATCCTTGCGGCCGTGCCGATGCTCGGCGAGCCGCTCGACGCCGTCACGCTCGGCTTTGCGGCCGCCGTCGTGGCGACCGTCCTGATGGGCAAACGATTCACTTCCCCGCACACCGCGAAGACCGGCCCGTTGCCAGTCGCCGCAGTGCGCTGACCTCACCACAACAGACATCTACCCAAGGAGATACCGATGAACTGGAAAATGGCTGCCCGCGCCGAAAAGATGAACCCGTCCGTGCTCCGCGAGATCCTCAAGGTCACGGACCTGCCGGGGATCATCAGCCTGGCCGGCGGCCTGCCCTCGCCCAAGACCTTCCCGATCTCGGCCTTCGCGGCCGCCTGCGCCGAAGTCCTCGAGAACGACGGCCAGGCCGCGCTGCAGTATGCGGCGAGCGAAGGCTACGGCCCGCTGCGCCAGGCGGTGGCCGACATGCTGCCGTGGAACGTCGATCCGGCGCAGGTCCTGATCACCACCGGTTCGCAGCAGGGCCTGGACCTGGTCGCCAAGGTGCTGATCGATCCGGGCAGCCGCGTGCTGGTCGAGACGCCGACCTACCTCGGCGCGCTGCAGGCCTTCGGCCCGATGGAGCCGACGCCGGTCTCGGTCGCCAGCGACAGCGAAGGCGTGCTGGTCGACGACCTGATCGCCAAGGCGCCGGACGCGCGCTTCATCTACCTGCTGCCGAACTTCCAGAACCCGACCGGCCGCACCATGACGGAGGAACGCCGCGCCGCGGTGTCCGCCGCCGCAGCCGCCGCGGGCCTGCCGATCATCGAGGACAACCCCTACGGCGAGCTGTGGTTCGACGAAGCGCCGCCGCTGCCGCTGACCGCGCGCAATCCGGAAGGCTGCATCTACCTCGGCTCGTTCTCGAAGGTGCTGGCACCCGGCCTGCGCCTGGGCTTCCTGGTGGCGCCAAAGTCGATCTACCCGAAGCTGCTGCAGGCCAAGCAGGCAGTCGACCTGCACACGCCGATCTTCACGCAGCGCATGGTGTCGGCCGTGATGAAGGACGGCTTCCTGGCCCGCCACGTGCCGACCATCCGCGCGCTCTACAAGAGCCAGCGCGACGCCATGGTCTCGGCACTGAAGCGCGAGATGAAGGGCCTGGACGTGACGTTCAACGTGCCGGTCGGCGGCATGTTCCTGTGGGCGCGCATGCCCGAGGGCATCGACACCGTGCCGCTGCTGGCCAAGGCCGTGGAGCGCGGCGTGGCCTTCGTGCCGGGCGCGCCGTTCTATGCGGGCGAAGGCGACCCGCGCACCATGCGCCTGTCCTTCGTGACGGCGAGCGTGGAGCAGATCGACGTCGCCATCGCCGCCATCGCGACGACCGTGCGTGAAGAGCTCGCGCGCATCGCCGCGGCGAAGGCGCCGCGCGAACTCGCGGCCAACGCACTCTGAGGCCGGCCCGCAGGACGCCACGATGCACATCGCCATCCTCAGCTTCGAGGGCTTCAACGAGCTCGACTCCTTCATCGCGCTCGGCATCCTGAACCGCGTGAAGCGGGACGGCTGGCGCGTGTCCCTGGCCGCGCCGAGCCCGCAGGTCACGTCGATGAACGGCGTGACGGTGCAGACGCCCGCATCGCTGGCCGACGCCTCGGCGGCCGATGCGGTGATCGTCGGCAGCGGCATCCGCACGCGCGAGATCGCGGCCGACGCGGCGATCATGGCGGCGCTGCAGCTCGATCCGGCGCGCCAGCTGATCGGCGCGCAGTGCTCGGGCACGCTGTTGCTGGCCAAGCTCGGTCTGCTGGGCAGCGTGCCGGCCTGCACCGACCTCACGACCAAGCCCTGGGTGCAGGAAGCCGGCGTGCAGGTGCTGAACCAGCCCTTCTTCGCGGACGGCAACGTCGCCACCGCCGGCGGCTGCCTGTCGTCGACCTACCTCGCGGCGTGGCTGGTGGCGCGCAGCGAAGGGCTCGATGCGGCGGCGAGCGCCATCCACTACGTCGCGCCGGTCGGCGAGAAGGACGAGTGGGTCGCACGCACGCTGCGCAACATCACAGCCTACCTGCCGACCGCGGCCGTCCGCGACCCGGCAGAGACGCCGGGCCACTGACATGCTGAACATCTGGGGACGCATCAGTTCGATCAACGTGCGCAAGGTGGTCTGGTGCGCGCAGGAACTCCAACTCGACTTCCAGCGCACCGAGGCCGGCGGTCGGTTCGGCATCGTGCAGACGCCGGAATACCTCGCGCTCAATCCGAACGCGATGGTGCCGACGATCGACGACGGCGAAGGCCCGGACCGCGTCACGCTCTGGGAATCGAACGTCATCGTGCGCTACCTCTGCGCCAGGCACGCGCCCGGCACGCTCTACCCCGAACTGCTGCACCGGCGCTTCGACGCCGAGCGCTGGATGGACTGGCAGCAGACCACGCTGAACCCGGTGAGCGCCGGCGCCTTCAAGCAATGGGTGCGCACGCCCGCGGCCGAACGCGATCCGGCCGTCATCGCGCAGTCGGTGCACGCGACCGAGCCGCTGTTCGCGCTGCTCGACGCACACCTGGCCAACCGCGCCTTCATGCTCGGCGACGACTTCACGATGGCCGACATCCCGGTCGGCTGCGAGGCGCACCGCTGGTTCGGCCTGCCGCCGACCGAATACACCCGGCCTGTGTGGCCGAACGTCGAACGCTGGTTCGCCGACCTGCGCAGCCGTGCCGGCGCGCGCGGCGTGCTCGACCTCCTTCTCGAATGAACTGACAACGACGCGCCGGAACGCGCCGCCTGCACACCATGACCACCCGCCCCTTCAAGCAAGTCGACGTCTTCACGGCCGAACCCTACCGCGGCAATCCGCTCGCGGTGGTGCTCGACGGCACCGGCCTGGACGACGCCACGATGCAGCGCTTCGCGCAGTGGACCAACCTGTCGGAAACCACCTTCCTGCTGCCGCCGACCGATCCGGCCGCCGACTACCGCGTGCGCATCTTCACGCCCGGCAGCGAACTGCCCTTTGCCGGCCACCCGACGCTGGGCAGCTGCCATGCCTGGCTGCAGGCCGGCGGCAAGCCGAAGACCGCGGGCCGCGTGGTGCAGGAATGCGGGGCCGGGCTGGTGTCGATCCGCCGGAGCGCCGGGCACTTCGCGTTCGCTGCACCGGCGCTGCGGCGCAGCGCGCCGAGCCCGACACTGCTCGCCAAGGTCGCGGCGGCGCTGAAACTCAAGGCCTCGCAGATCGTCGCGGCGCAATTGCTCGACAACGGCCCGGTCTGGCTCGGGCTGCTGCTGGCCGACGCCGACACCGTGCTGACGCTGCAGCCCGATCACCGCGCGCTGAAGGAGCTCGGCCAGAAGGTCGGCGTGGCCGGCATGCCGGTGGCACCGGAGCCGTCGCTGCTGATCTCGCGCTCGAACCGCGAGGCACGCGCCTTCGCATCGGCCGCGCCGGCGGGCGAGACGGCGGCCGTCGAAGTGCGCGCCTTCGCGGCGCCGGTCGGCATCGAGGAAGACCCGGTGACCGGCAGCTTCAACGCCAGCCTGGCGCAGTGGCTGATCGCCGACGGCCATCTGCCGGAGCGTTACCTGGCCGCGCAAGGCCAGTGCCTCGGCCGGGACGGCCGCGTCCACATCGAACGCGACGCCGACGGCCAGGTCTGGGTCGGCGGCGACTCGGTGACCTGCATCGACGGACAGGTCGCGCTCTAACTCCCGCAGCCGATCGACCGCGGATGCGCGCCGACCTCGACCATCTGGTGATCGCCGCACGCAGCCTCGACGAGGGCGTGCAGTGGTGCGAAGCCACGCTCGGCGTGGTGCCCGGCCCTGGCGGCGCGCATCCGCTCATGGGCACGCACAACCGGTTGCTGGCGCTCGACGGCGCGGGCGCCTTCTCCCGCTGCTACCTGGAGATCATCGCGATCGAACCCGGCCGGCGCCCGACGCGACCACCGGGCCAGCACCGCTGGTTCGACCTGGACGACCCGGCGCTGCAGGCCGGGCTCGCCCAGCACGGGCCGCGGCTGGTGCACTTCGTCGCGCGCGTGCCCGACGCCCAGGCTGCGGTGCGCGCGCTCGCGCACGAGCCGACGCATCTCGACCGCGGCCAGGTGATCGCCGCCAGCCGCGACACGCCGGCCGGCCGGCTCGAATGGCAGATCACGGTGCGCGACGACGGCCAGCGGCTGTTCTACGGCGCAATGCCGACGCTGATCCAGTGGGGGCCGGTGCATCCGCTCGACAGCATGCCGCCGTCGGGCCTGCGGCTCACCGGCCTCTCGGCCATGCACCCGCGCGTCGAGGTGCTGCGCGAGGCGCTGCGATGCATCGGCCTGCACGACGGCATCGCGCTGCGGCACGGCGCGCCCCATCTCGGCGCCACGCTGGACACGCCGCGCGGCCCGGTCACGCTCGATTCGAAAGGACTCTGACCCATGTTCACCCTCGCCGAACTCGCCTGGTTCACGCTCGCGACGCTGCTGCTCGCGCTGACGCCCGGGCCCAACATGATCTATTGCGTCTCGCGCACGCTGGTGCAGGGACGCCGCGCCGGCCTCACGTCGCTGGGCGGCGTGCTGCTCGCGTTCCTCGTGCACCTGGTGGCGGCGGCGCTCGGCCTGACCGCGCTGCTGATCGCCGTGCCCTTCGCCTTCGACGCCATCCGGCTGGCCGGCGCGGCCTACCTGCTGTGGCTGGCCTGGCAGGCGGTGAAGCCCGGCGGCGAGGCGCCCTTCGCGCCGCGCGCGCTGCCGGCCGACCCGCCGGGCCGGCTGTTCCGCATGGGCTTCGTCACGAACCTGCTGAACCCGAAGGTCGCGATGTTCTATCTCTCGTTCTTTCCGCAGTTCATCCATCCCGAGCGCGGCTCGGTGCTGTGGCAGAGCGCCACGCTGGGGGCGCTGCAGATTGCGAGCAGCGCAGCGGTCAACGGCACGCTGATCTTTGGTGCCGCCGGCATCACGGCCGTGCTGTCGCGCAGCCAGGGCTGGCTGCGCGCGCAGCGCTACGTGATGGGCAGCGTGCTGGCCGCGCTGGCGCTGCGCATCGCGTTCACGGAGCGCAAATGAACACGCGCGCCGACGCCCCGTCGCCCGCGCTGCGCTTCACGCGCGAGCAGATCGCCGCCGCGCAGCGCACCGTCTACGCGACGATGCCGCCGACGCCGCAGTACGCCTGGCCGTTGCTGGGCGAGCGGCTCGGCTGCACGCTGTGGGCGAAGCACGAGAACCACACGCCGGTCGGCGCATTCAAGATCCGCGGCGGGCTCACCTACATGGCGGCGCTGGTCGAACGTCAACCGCAGGTGCGCCACGTGATCAGCGCCACGCGCGGCAACCATGGCCAATCGATCGGCTTTGCGGCGCGGCACCACGGGCTGGCCGCGACCATCGTGGTGCCGCACGGCAATTCGATCGAGAAGAACGCAGCGATGCGCGCGCTGGGCGTGCAGCTCGTCGAGCACGGCGACGACTTCCAGGCCGCCAGCGAGCACGCGGCCGTGCTGGCCGCCGCGCAAGGACTGCACCGCGTGCCGTCCTTCGCGCCCGAACTGGTCTGCGGCGTCGCGACCTACTGGGTCGAATTCTTCGAGGCACTGCAACGCGCCGGCCAGGTGCCGGACGTGGTCTTCGTGCCGATCGGGCTGGGTTCCGGCTTCGCGGGCGCGGCGGTGGCGCGTGCGCACTGCGGCGTGCAGACGCGGCTGATCGGCGTGGTTTCGGCGCATGCCACCGCCTACCGCGACTCCTTCCGGGCCGGCCGCGCGGTCGACGCACCCGTCACCACGCGCCTGGCGGACGGCATGGCCTGCCGCACGCCGGACGCGGCCGCGCTGGACCTGGTCCTGCGCGAGGCGGACGACGTGATCGCGGTGACCGACGACGAAGTGGCCGCGGCGATGCGCGCGCTCTTCACCGACACCCACAACGTCGCCGAAGGAGCCGGCGCCGCGGCACTGGCCGGCGCGCTGCAGCAGCAGGAACGCTGGCGCGGCAAGACGGTCGGCATCACGGTGAGTGGCGGCAACGTCGACGCGGCGGTGTTCTCGGGCGTGCTGTCGGCCTGATCCGCCGGCTCTGCCCACCAGCCCTGGCGCGGCGGCCCTGAAGCGCCGGACACCCGCGCGACAGCCGCCGCGCGTTCCGTCGCAGCCGCGACCCGCGGCGCGGCGGCTTCTTGCCAGAATCGACGCATGGGAACCCTCTACCTCGTGCGCCACGGACAGGCCAGCTTCGGCGCGGCCGATTACGACAACCTGAGCGAACTCGGCCACCGCCAGGCGGTGCGGCTGGGCGAGTACTGGCGCGAACGCGGCATGACCTTCGACGCCGTCATCACCGGCACGCTCAAGCGCCACCGCCAGACCTGGGAAGGCATCGCGCGAGGCCTGCAGCTGGGCGCGAAGGACGTGCTGCCCTGGCCGGGACTCAACGAGTACGACAGCGAGGCGGTGATCGCGACGATCCACCCCGGGAAGCTCGAAAAGGCCACCACGCCCGAGCTGTACCGCCACCATTTCCGGCTGCTGCGCGAAGGCCTCGGCGCCTGGATGCAGGGCCGCACCGCACCGGTCGGCATGCCGAGCTACGTCGACTTCCTGTCCGGCGTGACGACGGCGCTCGACCATGTGCGCGGCAACCACCACGGCGCCAAGGTGCTGGTGGTGTCGAGCGGCGGGCCGATCAGCACCGCCGTCGGCCATGTGCTGGGCACCAGCCCCGAGACCACGATCGAGCTGAACATGCGCATCCGCAACACGGCCGTCACGGAGTTCGCCTTCACGCCGAAGCGCCACATGCTGCTGACCTACAACACGCTGCCGCACCTCGACGACCCGGCTTACGCCGACTGGATCACCTACTCCTGAGCATTTGCACAGACGCGCGGCGCGCGCCGGAGCGTGCGCTCGGTCAGGCCTGCCAGACGCCATAGCCCGCGCTGCGCAGATGGATGCCAAGTTCGACTTCCATCAGCCGTGCCGCGTCGTAGGGCATCGGGTTGTAGCGTTCATAGAGCTTCGGCAGCAGGTGCAGCCCGTGGTCGCGCACGAAGGCGTTGGCCTGGATGCCGGCCTTGTGCTTGTCGAAGCGCACGTCCGGATCGAGCCCCGTCATGCCGACATAGACAAAAGGCTTGCCCAGCACGTAGTCCGGATTGGCGCGGCGAAAGCGTGCGGCGTTCCACACGCGATCGTCGAGCTCGATCACATAGACGTGGTAATGGCCGCGTCTTGGCATGACGGTGCGGGCAAGGCCTTGGCCACCGCGCTCGCGAGCGTCGAGATGTCGAAGGGCTTGATCAGGATCGACTGCGTGCCCAGCACCCGCCCGACCTCCGCCATGTCGGCATAGCCGGTCGCGAGGATCACCGGAATGTCGCCCACCATCTCGCGCGCACGGGCGATCACCTCGGCACCGTTCAGGCCTGGCATCGCGTAGTCGACCACCAGCAGGTCCTGCGGCGCGGCGGACAACGCCGCCAGGCCGCTGACGCCGTCGGCGGCTTCACTCACGACGTAGCCGAGCATCGACAGGCTTTCGACGATCGCGCGCCGGACTTCGGCATCGTCCTCGATCACCAGCACCTTCTGACGCTGCGTCCCCTGCTCGGCCATCGCGATGACCAGCTCGGGCACGGCCTCGGCGCGTTGCAGCGACAGCGGAAAGCTCATCGCCACCACGGTGCCGCGGCCCTCCTCGCTGCGCAGGCGAGCCAGGCCGCCGGACTGGCGCGCAAAGCCATAGACCTGGCTCAGGCCGAGGCCCGTGCCGCTGCCGACCGGCTTGGTCGTGAAGAACGGGTCGAACACCTTCGTGACCAGATGCGGCGCAATGCCCACGCCCGTGTCGGCGGCCGACACGGTGACGTAGTCGCCGTCCGGCAGTTCACCACCGGCCTCGCGCGCCACCGAGGTCGAGATCGTCAGCGTGCCGCCGGACGGCATGGCGTCGCGCGCGTTCACCGCCAGGTTCAGCACGGCCATCTCGAGCTGGTTGGCGTCGAGCACCGCCCAGGCCGCTTGCTCGCTGAACGCGAGTTCGACCTGCACCGACGCGCCGGCCGACACCACGATCAGCTCCCGCATGCCTTCGACCAGCGCGTTGATGTCGGTCAGCCGCGGCAGCAGCGACTGGTTGCGTGCAAACGAAAGCAGCTGCCCCGTGAGCTTGGCGCCGCGCCCGACCGCGCCCTTGGCACGCGAGGCGATGCCCAGCACCTTCTCGTCGCGCGCCACCCGCGCGACCAGGTCGAGGTTCATGTTGATCACGTGCAGCAGGTTGTTGAAGTCGTGCGCGATGCCGCCGGTCAGCCGGCCGATCGCTTCCATCTTCTGCACCTGGATCAGCGCGGCCTGGGCTCGCTCGCGTTCGGCGATCTCGGCCATCAGCCGGTCGTTGGCGCCGGCCAGTTCGCGCGTACGGGCACCGATGCGCTGCTCCAGCTCGGCGTTCAGCCGCTCGACCTCGGCGCGCGTGTCCTCCAGCTGGCGCAGATGGAGCCGCGTGGCGTACTGGCGGCGCCGTGCCCGCACGGCGGCATCGGCCGCGCGCGACAGCGTCTCGGTGTGGACCGGACGTTCGAGCACGAACACGTTGCCCAGGGTCTGCAGCACCGCCAGCGATTTGCGCGATCGCCCGCCCGCGTCGCGCGAGGCCAGCACGATGAAGGGAAAGTCCGACCAGCTCGGCTGCGCCATCAGCCAGGCGCGCAGCGGCGCCTCGGGCAACTCGAGCAGCGACTCCTCGGTGAGGATCGCCGCCGCGGCGCCTTCGCCGAGTTCGCTGAGCAGTTGCTCGGACGATTCGCAGATCGCCGTGTGCAGCTCCATGTTCTGCAGCACACGCTGGACCACCGCCGCATCACGCCCGCGCGGCGCATGGATCAGTACTCGGCGCTCCACCGTCAGACCTTGTCGCCAAGCAGCGCCATGCCACCCGTGTAGCGCGCCACGCCGCCGAGCACGCCTTCGAAGTCCGTGAGCGCCTCGCCGACCTCGACACCGCTCGCGCCCAGCCGGAACTCGCGGATGCTCAGTTCGTGCTCGCTGGTGCGGCTCTTGACGACCGACACCGCCTTGCGCAACAGGCCACGCGCCTCGAAGAAGCGGAACAGCACGATCGCATCCGACAGGTAGCTCAGGTCGAGGTCGCTGCGCACGTCGCCGATGATGCCGTGCTGCCCCAGCACCAGCAGCGTGACCACGCCCTGCTGGTTCAGGAAGTTGAGCAGTTCGTGCATCTGCAGCAGCAGGAACTTGGCGCCCGGCATCGCCTGCAGGTAGGCGTTCAGGCTGTCGATCACGACCATGCCCGCGCCACGCTGCTGCACCGCGCGCCGCACCATGTTCGAGAACTGGCCCGGCGACACCTCGGCCGGATCGAGCGGCAGCACCTCGAGCTGGCCGCTGTCGATGTATCGCTGCAGCGGCAGACCCAGTGCGGTGCAACGGTGCAGCAGCGTGCCCAACCCCTCGTCGAACAGGTAGTACGACGCTTTCTCGCCGCGCTTCAGCGCAGCCACCACGGCCGACATCGCCGTGGTCGTCTTGCCGACGCCCGAGGGGCCGATGAACAGCGTATTGCTGCCGCGCGCCAGGCCGCCACCCAACAGCGTGTCGAGCTGTTCCGTGCCGGTGGACGTCGACGTCGATTCGAACTCGGTGCGGTGTTCGGCCGCGATCAGCCGCGGGAAGACCTGCAGGCCGCCGGTGTCGAGGTTCACGTCGTGCTCGCCGCCCCGGTAGCGCACGCCGCGCATCTTGACGATGCGCAGATGACGGCGGACCGGACCGTAGTCGCCGGTCGCCTGATCGAGGCCGAGCACGCCGTGGGCGATGCTGTGCAGTTGCAGGTCGCCGCCGGCCGAACTCATGTCGTCGAGCATCAGCACCGTGCAGTCGCGCGTCGCGAAGAAGTGCTTGAGCGCCAGGATCTGGCGCCGGTAACGCAGCGGATCCTGCGCCAGCAGGCGCATCTCGGACAGGCTGTCGAACACCAGCCGGGCCGGCGACAACCGCTCCACCGCGGTCATCACGCCGCGCGTGGTCTCGCCGAGCTCGACTTCGGCGGGATACAGGATGGATTGCTCGGCCGACGGGCTCAGCCCCTCTTCGTTGACCAGCTCGAACAGCTCGATGCCTTCGAGCGTCCAGCCATGCGAACTGGCGACGATGCCGAGTTCCGTCGCGGTCTCGGACAGCGTGACGTACAGGCCGCGCTCGCCGCGCGCCCGCCCTTCGAGCAGGAACTGCAGGCCCAGCGTGGTCTTGCCGGCGCCCGGCGTTCCTTCCACCAGATAGAGATGCCCGCGCGGCAAACCGCCGCCGAGAACGTTGTCGAGACCATCGATGCCTGTGGCGGCACGCGACTGATGGACGGGGGCGGAAGAGTCGGTGGCTGGTGGCATGGGGGACTTGAGGAAAACCGAATTTCGGAAGGGCCGTGGGAAGGTTCATCCACCTGAACACGAAGTCCGTGGATTTTGCGGCACCAGAGCGTCGCTGGCTGTCCTGCGCCGTCCTACATGCGTGACAGCGCCACACGGCTATACCGGACGAATGCTCGAAAAACTTCCCGATGCCATCGGCCATGTGCTGCAGGGCGTGCGTGCCGGACTCGACGAGGTCGTGTTCAACACGCTGGGCCTGCGTGCCGGCATGGGCACGCTGCAGGTCGCCAGTCTCGCCTTCGCCGACCATGCGCCGATCCCGTCGCGCTACACGGCCGACGGCCCCGGCCTTTCACCACCGCTGCAATGGACCGGCGTTCCCGCCGAAGCCGTGTCGCTCGTGCTGCTGGTGGAAGACGCCGATTCGCCCACGCCGAATCCGCTGGTGCACGCGATCGCGGTCGGTTTGCCGGCCGGCGATGGCGGCTTGCCCGAAGCCGCCTTCGCCAGCGCCGGCCAGGATGGCACGGGTCTGCATGCCGGCCTGAACTCCTATCTGCAATCCGGCTGGCTGCCGCCCGATCCGCCGCCCGGCCACGGCGTGCACCGCTATGCCTTTCAGCTGTTCGCGCTCGACGCCGCGCCGGTGTTCTCCGACGCCCCTGGCCGCGACGAAGTCATCGCCCAGCTGCGTGAACACGCCCTGGCTAGCGGTTTGCTGATCGGCACGTGCGAGCGCTCTGACGGCTCGATCCGCATCGAAGGGACCGTGCCGGCCGGACCCGCGGTCGCTGGCTGATCAGGCTCCGGCGACGGGTGTGCCGACGGTGCTCAGCGGCAGCAGGGACACCTCGGCGAGCAGCAGCGCCAACTGGCGCGCGGCGGCATCGATGACGGCCACGCCCTTCTCGGCGGTCGCCGCCGCCGCGTTGCCGGCGGCGCCTTCGGGGTTGTAGTCCTCCATCGCCCAGCCAAGCTTGGCGCTGCGGCCATCGCCGAGCAGCGCGTAGGTGCCGGCGCGTGTGCGCGATGTCGAGCCGAAGTCGCGCGCCGCGGCCATCGTGACCTGCTGCGGCGCCAGCGCCAGCATCATCGAGGTCTCGATCTCGCCGGCATGCACGCCGAAGCGGTGTTCGTCGGCGCTGAATCCATCACCCGCGTCGCCGAGCGGCAGATTGAACCAGCTGACGCTGTAGACGATCAGACCGTGCGCGGCACGCAGTTCGCGCGCCACGATGTCCATCGCACCCACATGGCCGCCATGCGCATTGAAGAGCACCAGCTTGCGCACGCCGGCACGCGCCACGCCCGCACCGATCTCGCGCCAGAGCCGGATCAGCGTCTCGGACGACAAGGTCAGCGTGCCGGGGAAGTTGGCGTGTTCGGGGCTCAGGCCGATCTGCTGCGTCGGCAGGAACAGCGCCGGCACGCCCGCCGGAATCAGCGGCAGCGCGGCGGCGACGATGCCGTCGACCAGCGTCGTGTCGACACCCAGCGGCAGGTGCGGTCCATGCTGTTCGGTGGCGCCGAGCGGCAGAACCGCGACGGTGGTCGCGGGGTCGAGCGCAGCGAAGTCGCGCGTGCCGAGTTCGGACCAGAAGCGGCGGGAGTGGGTGCTCATCCCGCGATCTTAGAACGGAGAACCCAGCCTAGTGCTTGACGCGCCAGACAACGTTGCCGACGTCGTCGGCCACCAGCAGCGCACCCGACTTGTCGAGTGCGACGCCGACCGGCCGCCCTTGCGCCTTGCCTTGCGCGTCGAGGAAGCCGGTGAGGAAATCGACCGGCGAGCCGCTCGGCCGGCCGGCGATGAAAGGCACGAACACGACCTTGTAGCCCGACGGCGGCTGGCGGTTCCACGAGCCGTGCTCGCCGATGAAGACCCCGTTCGCGAACTCTGCCGGCATGCCACGCGGATGCGAGAAGCTCATGCCGAGCGGCGCCACGTGCGTACCCAGCGCGTAGTCGGGCGCGATCGCCTTGGCGACCATCTCCGGCCGCTGCGGCTCGACGCGCGCGTCGACGTGGCCGCCGTAGTAGCTCCACGGCCATCCGTAGAAGGCGCCGTCCTTCACCGACGTCAGGTAGTCGGGCACCAGGTCGCTGCCGATTTCATCGCGCTCGTTCACCACGGTCCACAGCACCTGGGTGTCCGGGTCCCAGCCCATGCCGTTCGGGTTGCGCAGGCCGCTGGCGAAGAGACGCTTCTCACCGGTCTTCACGTCGACTTCCCAGATCGCGGCGCGGCCCTCTTCCGCGGGCAGGCCGTTCTCGCCGACGTTGCTGTTGGAGCCGACCGTGGCGTAGAGCTTGGAACCGTCGCCGTTGGCGATGATGTTCTTCGTCCAGTGGTGGTTGATGCCCGCCGGCAGGTCGGTGACCTTCACCGGCACGGCACTGATTTCGGTCTGCCCGTCCTGGTAAGGCACCTTCACGATCGCGTCGGCATTGGCGATGAAGAGCTCGCCGCCGACCAGCGTCATGCCGAAGGGCGACATCAGGTCCTTGATGAACACGGTGCGGATCTCGGCGGTGCCGTCGCCGTCGACGTCGCGCAGCAGGGTGATGCGGTTGGCGCTGGCGGCCTGCGCGCCAGCGCGCTTCATGACCATGCCCTGAACGATCTGCTTGGCACGCGCGAACAGGCCGTTGCCGCCGTCGTGGCTGCCTTCTGGCTTCGGCGGCTTGTTGCTTTCGGCGACGAGCACGTCGCCGTTCGGCAGCGTGTAGACCCAGCGCGGATGGTCGAGGTTGCGAGCCAGCGCCGTGACCTTGAAGCCGTTCGGCGCCACCGGGCCGGCGGTGTCGGTCCAGCCGACCGCCTCGGCGATCTTGAGCGTGGGGATCAGCGTCTTGTTGGGCGGCGGCAGTTGCGGCGTGGGGCCGACACCGGCCTCGAACGGCAGCTTGGCCGTTTCTCCGCAAGCGGCGAGCAGCAGCGCGGCCAGTGAAACAGCGGCGATTCCGGCGGATCGGCGAGGGAACTTCATTCTTCGGATCTCCTGGATGAGGGCAGGCACGGGGCCGGCGGTTGGTGCGGAGCATGCCGTGCGGCGCCGATCGCGCCTGTCGGCTGTAGGCGCTTTCCGGCGTGGGCGCACCCCCGGCCGAAGGCGCCGCTACCATCGGGATCATCATGACCCACGACCTGTTCCGCGCCGATGCCTATCTGCGCGAATGCGAAGCGCGCATCGTGCGCGTCGACGACGCCGGCCTGGTGCTCGATCGCACCGTGTTCTATCCGCTCGGCGGCGGGCAGGCGGGCGACAGCGGCACGCTGGTGCTGGCGGACGGCCGCAGCATCGCCATCGCCGACACGCGCAAGGCCAAGGACGCCGAAGGCAACCCGACGGCCGACATCCTGCATGTGCCCGCGGCAGGCCAGGAAGCGCAGTGGGCCGGCCTCACGCCGGGCGATGCCGTGGTCGCGCGCATCGACTGGGAGCGCCGCCACCGGCTGATGCGCTTTCACACCGCCACGCATCTGCTGTGCCATCTGGTCGCGCAACCCGTGAACGGCTGCTCGATCACGCCCGATTACGCACGGCTCGACTTCCACATGACGGAGCCGCTCGACAAGGACGCGCTCACCCACGGACTCGCCGGCCTGATCACGGCGGCCCATCCGCTGGCCGTGGGTGCGATCACCGATGCCGAACTCGACGCCGACCCCTCGCTGGTCAAGAGCATGAGCGTGCAGCCGCCGCGCGGCACGGGCATGGTCCGCACCATCCGCATCGGCAGCGATGCCCAGGCCATCGACTTCCAGCCCTGCGGCGGCACCCATGTCGCGAACACGTCGGAAATCGGCGGGGTGGTGGTCACGAAGATCGAGAAGAAGAGCGCGACCAGCCGGCGCGTCGTACTTGGATGGTCATGAGCACACGAGCGTTGGGCATGCGCGCGCTTCGGTGGGCGGCCGGATTGGTGGCCGGTGTCGCGCTCGCGTTGCCGGCGACGGCCCAGCTGGCGCCACGCGCCGGCAGCGTGGTGACGACGTCGCACGTGCGTGCCGAGCTGGTGGCACATGCGCCGGACGGTGTGGCGCCGGGTGCGCCGGTGTGGGTCGGCCTGCAGATCACGCATCAGCCGGAATGGCACACGTACTGGAAGAACGCCGGCGATTCGGGGCTGCCGACCGAATTGGCGTGGACGCTGCCGGCCGGCGTGAACGCAGGCGAGATCGCCTGGCCGACGCCGAAGAAGATCCCGATCGGCTCGCTGGCCAACTACGGCTATGAAGGCACGGTGCTGCTGCCGGTGCCGCTGCAGGTCGCGCCGGACTTCAAGCCGACGACTTCGCTGACCGGCGAGGCGTCGATGGACATCCGGCTCAAGGCGTCGTGGCTGGTCTGCCGACAGGAATGCATCCCGGAGGAAGGCGACTTCGCGCTGAAGCTGCCGCTGCAGGGCTCGACCGCGCTGCACAAGGCCGATTTCGATGCCGCGCTCGCCGCGCAACCGGTCGCGCTGGCGCAGCCCGGCGCCGTCGAGATTGCCGACAAGTCGATCCGCGTGCGGCTCGACGGCCTGCCGGCCGCGGCGCAAGGCAAGACGCTCGAGTTCTTCCCCGAGACCGGCGACGTGATCCACAACGGCGCGACATCGGGCAAGGACTGGACCCAGTCCTGGCAAGGCACGACCTGGACCGCGACGTTGCCGCTTGCCGACCAGCGCAGCGCGAGCCCGTCGATGATGCCGATCGTGGTGGCGCTGGCCGAGGCCGATCGCCATGCCGGACAGCCGATCGCCTGGCGCGCAGAGACGCCGGTCAGCGGCACCTGGCCGGCCACGGCGGCGCCCGCCACCGTGTCGCCCGCATTGCAGGCGGCGCTCGAGGCCAACACGTCGGCATCGTTGCCGCAACCGAGCGGCACCTTCGTCGCTGCGCTGCTGGGCGCGCTGCTCGGCGGCTTGCTGCTGAACCTGATGCCCTGCGTGTTTCCCGTGCTCGCCATCAAGGTGCTGGGCTTCGCGCGACAGGCTGGCGACCGCAAGGGCCACCGCACCGCCGCGGCGGCCTACACGGCCGGCGTCATGGCGGCCTTCCTGGCGCTCGGCGCGACGATGCTGGCGCTGCGCGCGGCCGGCACGCAACTGGGCTGGGGCTTCCAACTGCAGTCGCCCGTCGTGGTGGCGGCGCTGGCGGCGCTTTTCACGCTGATCGGGCTGAACCTGGCCGGGATGTTCGAGTTCGGCATCGCGGCACCGGCGGCGCTCTGTTCGGCACAGTTGAAGCATCCTGTCGCCAACGACTTCCTGTCGGGCGTGCTGGCGGTGGTGATTGCCTCGCCCTGCACCGCGCCATTCATGGGCGCATCGCTCGGTTTCGCGATCGGGCTGCCGGCCGCCGAGGCGCTGCTGCTGTTCGCGGTGATGGGTTTTGGATTGGCCCTGCCCTATCTGGCGGCCGGCTTCGTTCCGGCAGTGGCGCGCCTGCTGCCGAAGCCCGGTGCCTGGATGGACACGCTGCGCCGCCTGATGGCCTTCCCGATGTTCGCGACGGTCGCCTGGCTGGTCTGGGTGCTTGGTCAGCAGGCCGGCATCGACGGCGCCGGCACGCTGCTCGCCTTGCTCGTGTGCCTGGCCGCGGTGGTCTGGGCCTTCACGCTCAGCGGCCGTACGCGGGTGGTGCTCGCGAGCGTGCTGGTCGCAGGCACCGCGTTGCTCGCCGGCGCGATCGGCCACAACCTGCTGCGCGGTGCCGAGCCGGCGGTGGCGGCGGCCGGCGATCGCTGGCAGGCCTGGTCGCCCGAACGGGTGGCCGAACTGAACGCGGCGGGCCGCCCGGTCTTCATCGATTTCACGGCCGCCTGGTGCGTCACCTGCCAGTACAACAAGAAGACCACGCTGTCCGATGCGTCGGTGCTGGCGGGCTTCGACGCGCGCCAGGTCGCGATGCTGCGTGCCGACTGGACGCGGCAGGACCCGAGGATCACCAAGGCGCTGGGCGCGCTCGGCCGCAACGGCGTGCCGGTGTATGTGCTGCAGGCGCCCGGCAAGCCGCCGATGGTGCTGACGGAAATTCTGCGCAAGGACGACCTGAAGGGCGTGCTGGCCGCACTTTGAGGGCCCTGCGCCGGCACCGGCGCCGCGGTCGCGGACACCGCGCATCCAAGCACGGCGGCCATCCGGCTGCAGGCGCCGGCGCATGCCCCTCAACGAATACGGGTTGTCACCGCCGCGTGAGAAAAGCGGCCTAAGCTGTGGCCGTCATTCGTTTTTAGCTACCTGGAGCCACAGGTCATGTCCACATTTTCATCATCCGCATCGCGCTCGGCGCGTGCGGCGCGCAATGCCGGCGCCGCGCTGTCGCGCGCGTCCCGTCGCGCCGTGATGGCCGCCGCTGTCGCCCTCGGCGCCACGCTGCTGGCCGGCCTGCCCGCCGAAGCCGCACCGGCCATCGGCCAGAAGGCGCCCGACTTCGTCGCCGTCGACACCCGCGGCAATACGCACAAGCTGTCGGATTTCGCCGGCCGCTTCGTGGTCCTCGAATGGACCAACCCCGGCTGCCCCTTCGTGCGCAAGCACTACGGCAGCGGCAACATGCCGGCCACCCAAAAGACAGCGGCAGCGCTGGGCGCGGTCTGGCTGTCGGTCAACTCGACCGAGCGCGGCGCCAGCGACTACCTGACACCCGCCGCGCTCGACGGCTGGATGCAGCAGCACGCCGCCACACCGACCGCCGTGCTGATGGATGAGACCGGGATGATCGGCAAGGCCTACGGTGCGCGCACCACGCCGCACCTGTTCATCATCGATCCGCAAGGCGTGCTGGTGTATGCGGGCGGCATCGACAGCATCCCGTCGGCGCGGCCGGACGACATCAAGAGCGCGACCAACTATGTGACGCAGGCGCTGGGCGAGGCCTCCGGCGGCAAGCCGGTGACCCTGGCGGCGACCAAGGCCTACGGCTGCTCGATCAAGTACAAGAGCTAGCGACGACGGTCGTCAAGGAGCGCCGTGCAGAGGGAGGCGACAATCCGGCATGGCCTTCGCTCCTCTGCAAAACGACACCTTCCTGCGCGCCTGCTGGCGCCAGGCCACCGACCACACGCCCATCTGGCTGATGCGCCAGGCCGGCCGCTACCTGCCCGAGTACGTCGCAACGCGCGCCCGGGCCGGCAGCTTCATGGGCCTGGCCACCAACGTCGACTTCGCGACCGAAGTCACGCTGCAACCGCTGGAACGCTTTCCGCTCGATGCCGCGATCCTGTTTTCCGACATCCTGACGGTGCCCGACGCGATGGGCCTGGGACTGTCGTTCGAAGCCGGCGAAGGGCCACGGTTCGCACGGCCGGTGCGCGATGAAGCCGCCATCGCGGCACTCGAAGTGCCGGACATGGAAAAGCTGCGCTACGTGTTCGACGCCGTTGCCTCGATTCGCCGCGCACTCGACGGCCGCGTTCCGCTGATCGGCTTCTCCGGAAGCCCCTGGACGCTGGCCTGCTACATGGTCGAAGGCGCCGGTTCGAGCGACTACCGGCTGGTCAAGTCGCTGATGTACAGCCGGCCCGACCTGATGCACCGGCTGCTCGCGGTCAACGCCGACGCGGTGGCGACCTACCTGAATGCGCAGATCGATGCCGGCGCGCAGGCCGTGATGATCTTCGACAGCTGGGGCGGCGTTCTGGCACACGGTGCGTTCCAGGAATTCAGCCAGGCCTACACGGCGCGCGTGCTGTCGCAGCTGAAGCGCGATGGCGCGGACGGCCAGCCGGTCCCGCGCATCGTCTTCACCAAGGGTGGCGGGCTCTGGCTCGACACGATGCGCGCGCTCGACTGCGAAGTGCTGGGCGTCGACTGGACCGTGAACCTCGCGGACGCGCGGGCGCGTGTCGGCGAGGGTCCGCAAGGCAAGGCGCTGCAGGGCAACATCGACCCCAATGTGCTGTTTGCACCGCCCGAGCGCATCGAGGCCGAAGTCGCCAAGGTGTTGGCAAGCTTCGGCCGGCCGCATGCGGACCCGGCAACGCCAGGCGCCACGCATATCTTCAATCTCGGCCATGGCATCAGCCAGTTCACGCCGCCGGACCATGTCGCAGCGCTCGTTCGGGCCGTGCACGCCCAGTCCCGCGCCCTGCGGGCTTGAGCCCGCGAGACAACCGGCTGACGAAAGCCGGGGCCGACGACAGCGAAGGCCGGATTCGGAGGAACGGCCGTTGCGCCGTTTGTCAAGTCAAAAGTGGCCTATGTAGGCTGACTTATGCACAAAAGCTTTGTTGCGGTGCAGAAAAATGGCAAGCCGGACCCGTCTCTCGCTCCTAAAGCGATAGCGTCGCTAAGTCATTGATTCATATAGAAATCAAACAGTGCTTTTTTTCCGGGCAATCTGACGCAAGCCTTGATTTGAAAGGCCTTCCGGGCCGTCCAGCATGGATATCAACAAAGTTATCCACAGAAACTCTGGACGACGTGCAAATTCCAAGAAAATCAACGACTTAAGTTCCCTTGCTCCAAGTTGCGTTAAGAATCCTTCAAAAGGGTGAACATTCATGAACTGGCGTGTCGACGTAGCCGTGCACACGCCAGCACACAGCGCGCTGGGTGACCTGCTGAGCTACCGGCACGATGTCGCCCTGCCGGGCGGCACCCTGGTGCGCGTGCCGCTGGGCCGGCGTGAAGTGCTGGGCGTGGTGTGGCAGTCCGAGGCGCCATCGGATGCGGATATAGATGCGGCCGCCCTGGGCGAGGCGCCTGTGCTCAAGCCGATCGGTGCGGCCCTCGACGCGCTCGTTCCGCTGGGCGATGCCTGGCGCGACCTGGTGGTGTTCGCTGCGCGCTACTACCAGCGGTCGCTGGGAGAAATCGCGCTGTCGGCGCTGCCGCCGCAACTCCGGGACCTGACCGGCGTGCAACTGGCGAGGCGCCTGAAGCGACGCGGCTCGCCCTCCGCCGCGGCCGATGCGGAGACCGCCGCCGCATCCGACGAAGCCGAAGTCCCCGATCTCACGCCGGAACAGCACACGGCGATGGCGGAGATCAACGCGGCCACCGGCCCGTTCCTGCTGTTCGGCAGCACCGGCAGCGGCAAGACCGAGGTGTACCTGCGATGCGTGGCCGAATTGCTGGCGCGCGACCCGACGGCGCAGGCCCTTGTGATGGTGCCGGAGATCAATCTCACGCCGCAACTCGAAGCACGGTTTCGCGAACGGTTCGAGACCGGTTTCGGCGCCGGCGCGGTGGTGTCACTGCACAGCGGCATGACGAACCCGCAACGGCTCGCCAGCTGGCTCGGCGCGCACAGCGGCACGGCGCGCATCGTGCTGGGCACGCGCATGGCGGTTTTCGCGTCGATGCCGACGCTGCGGCTGATCGTGGTCGACGAGGAACACGACCCCAGCTACAAGCAGCAGGAAGGCGCGCGCTATTCGGCGCGCGACCTCGCCGTCTGGCGCGGCCGGCGCGAAAGCGCGAAGGTCATCCTCGGCTCGGCCACGCCGTCGCTCGAGAGTTGGTATCGCAGCCGGCCAGCCGAAGGCGTCGACCCGGGCGGCAACTACCTGCGGCTCGCGATGCCGAGCCGGGTCGGCGCCGGTGCACTGCCCACCGTTCGCACGGTCGACATGAACCTGCAACCGGCGCGCACCGTGCTTTCGGGCACGTTGCTCGACGCCATCGGCCAGCGGATCGCGCGCGGCGAGCAGAGCATGGTGTTCCTGAACCGGCGCGGCTATGCGCCGGTGCTGGCCTGCGGTGATTGCGGCTGGAAGAGCGAGTGCCCGCACTGCAGCGCCTACCGGGTGTTCCACAAGATCGACCGCACACTGCGCTGCCACCACTGCGGCTTTGCCGAGCGGGTGCCGCGCGCCTGCCCGGCCTGCGGCAACCTGGACATCGCGCCGGTCGGGCGGGGCACCGAACGGCTCGAGGAACATCTGGGCGAGCTGTTCGCGGGCGTCACGCGGCCGGATGGCAGCCCCGTGCGCGTGGCGCGGATCGACGCCGACAGCACCCGCGCACAGGGCGCCCTGCAGTCGCAACTGGCCGCGGTGCATGCGGGCGACGTCGATGTGCTGGTCGGCACGCAGATGATCGCCAAGGGCCATGACTTCCGCCGCATCACGCTGGTGGCGGCGATCAATCCGGACGGCGCGCTCTTTTCGAGCGACTTCCGTGCGCCGGAGCGGCTCTTCAGCCTGTTGATGCAATCGGCCGGCCGAGCGGGCCGCGACGCCGCCTATCTGGCCGCGCAAGGCGCGACCGCGGAGATGTGGATCCAGACGCACCATCCGCAGCACCCGCTGTTCGCCGCGCTGCGTCGCCACGACTACACGGCTTTTGCCGCCCAGGAACTGGCGGACCGGCGCGCGGCCGGCATGCCGCCCTTCGCGTTCCAGGCCTTGCTGCGCGCCGACGCGCGCACGCAGGAAGCGGCCCAGGCCTTCCTGAATGCGGCAGATCAGCAGGCGGCGTCGCTGCCCGGCGCCGAGCGCGTGACGCGCTACCCCGCCGTGCCGCTGGCGATCCAGCGCGTGGCCAATGTCGAGCGCGCGCAGATGCTGATCGAAAGCCCGTCGCGGGCTGCGCTGCAGCAACTGCTCGCCCAATGGCAGCCGCTGTTGCACGCGCTGCGACGCGAGCCCGAAGGCAAGGGCGTGATCCGCTGGCTGGTCGACGTTGACCCGCACAGCATCTGAAGCCGATGTCCTGCACGGCCGGCGCACCGTCGTTCTAGCGTGAACCAACCATGACAAACTTCATTGCACGCAGTCTCGCGCTGCTCGCCGCCGCGCTGGTGCCGCTCCTCGCCGCGGCCCAGTCGAGCGAAGGGCCCGGCACGCTTCTCACGAAATACACGACGCTCGGCCCGCAGCTCGAGCGCAACGCGTTCGGCCGCAAGCTGGTGCTGGAGTCGACGGAGACGTCGGGCCAACTGAGCGGCAGCATCTACGCGGTCATCGACCACCCGTACGCCGATGTGGACCGCGCGCTCAAACGGCCGGATGCCTGGTGCGAAGTCTTGATGCTCCACCTGAACACCAAGCACTGCGCCGTGCACGACAGCGGCAATACCAGCGGGCTGACGGTCGCGGTCGGACGGAAGTTCGACCAGCCCATCGCGGATGCACAGCGCATCGACTTCGCCTTCCATGCCGACAGCGCGGTTGCCAATTACCTCAACGCGCGGCTGGATGCCGACGAAGGACCGCTGTCGACGCGCAACTACCGCATCGTGCTCGAAGCCGTGCCGATCGACGGCAACCGAACGTTCATCCACCTGGGCTATTCCTATGCCTACGGCACCGCGGCACGGCTGGCGATGAAGGGTTACCTGGCCACGCTGGGCAGCGACAAGGTCGGCTTCACGGCAACGGGCAAGTCGGCCGATGGGCAGCCTGTCTATGTGGGCGGGGTTCGGGGTGTGGTGGAACGCAACACCATGCGCTACTACCTGGCGATCGATGCCTACCTCGATGCACCCGGTGCACCTCAGCTCGACCAGCGGCTTGCTGCGTGGTTCGACGCCACCGAACGGTATGCGCGACAGTTGCACGAGGTCGATCGCGCCGACTATCTCGCGATGAAGCAAAAAGAATTCAAACGCATGCAGAGCGGTACGCCCTGAATTCAGATCCCGCGCCAGAAACCAGCGGGCCGGGCGACATCCAAAGTATCAGGGCAGCCCCAGCGGCTGCTTGCTCATCTCGACATATTGCAGGGCGGCGCTCCGGCGGCGCCTTGCGTTTCCGGTCGGCCAGGCGACCAGTACCAGCCCGGCCGCACCTGCAAGCACGGCGCTCAGCGGCCTCAGCATGTCGGCATGCCAGAGCCAGGCAATGCCTGCGATCCAGGCGACTCCAAGCAGGAGGCGAATCAAATAGGTCATCGTGCTCCTCGTTGCGGTCCAACGCCGCCTTCGCAGCGTACGTAAAAAAGGGTAACCAAGAAACTATCCGTAGGTAGTACATCGGAATGTCGCTGCTGTTTCCAAGGCGGCGTGTAGGAAATATTCTGAAACAGCTGTTGACGCCGACGGCGCCGCGCTGCGAAGCTCCGGCCATCGAGCCTTCGCCATGGCTCCGTAGCGGAGTGTGTCCCCGTGAACGCGTTGTCCCGAATCCTGTCCGTTTTCATGCTGGCACTCGCAGCAGGCGCCTTGCCGGCTGCCGAGCTCGAAGTCGAAGGCGACCGTCTCGAAGTCTCCGGCACGCTGGACGGCAGTGCCGTCGACGCCTTTGCAGCGCACCTGGCCTCCGGCAAGGTGCGCGTCGTGCGATTCCATGATTCCTTCGGCGGCACGCTCGCTGCGGCGGAAACCTATGCCACCGCCATCCATGCAAGCGGTGTGCAGACCGAAGTGACAGGGCAGTGCCACGCGGCCTGCGCCTATGCCTTCCTGGCTGGAAAGGACAGGCGATTCGGCCGTGGTGCGCAAGTGAACGGGCTGCTGATTCCCGTGCCGGCCCGGCCCCGGCCGGAAGAGCTGGCCACCCGTTGGCGCGACGATGACGGCCAGAAGACGCTGGCCGAATTCAACACGACCGCCTCCCCCGCAGCCCCGCCCGTGACGCCGCAGAGAGATCTCTGGCAGGCCGAACAGGGCGTGCTTTTCACCTCGCTGCCGACGCTGTTCGGCCGGGTCTACAACGCGTACTACTGCGATGGCACCCAGGGGCGCGACCTGTCGCGCTGCGAGATCCTGACGGACGCTGATCCGTACAAGCTGGGCGTTCTGACGCCCTGATCTGTGGACGCCCCGGGGATGATCGGGGCTCAGTGAAGCCAGGCCGTCAGCAGCGGAAAAGTAAAGAACGCGCCCACCGTCGTCCACAGGATGATGCGTGCGATGCGGCCGTTGTCCGCGCCGAAGCGCTCCGCCAGCATCGAAACGTTACTGGCACTGGGCAGCGCCGCAACCAGCACGATGGTTACAAGTGCGGCCTGGCTCAGCGGCAATCCCAGCGTGATCGCGGCAAGGCCCAGCGCATAGACCAGCATCGGATGCAGCGCCAGCTTGACCACGACGACGGCCAGCACCTCGCCGACCGGCGCGCGACGCTGCAACTGCCGCGCGTGCAGCGCCGAACGGGCCAGCACGGCGCCAATGGTGAACAACGCGGTCGGCGAGGCCGCATCCGCCAGCATGCCGATGGTCCGTTCGACCGGTGCCGGCAGCCGGTACTGGAGATAAGAGGCCAGTGCGCCCAGCAACATCGACCACGGCAACGGATTCAGCACCACGCCACGCAGTGCCTGGCGAAGCGCGCGCGACGCACCGCCACCGCCCGAACCGTCCAGCCGCGACAGTGCGATGCACACCGACGAGGTGAGCACCATGTCGAAGAGGACCGTGAGGATCACCGGCCCGACCGCCTGCGACCCGAGCACCGCCGCGAGCAGCGGCACGCCCATGAAGCCGGTATTGGGAAAGGCCGCAACCAGGGCGCCGAAGGCGGCGTCGTTCCAGCCGATGCGGCCGCGGCGGGTGAAAGCCACCACCGCACCGATCACGCACAGCGCACTGAGCGCCCAGATCAGCCCGACGGTGCCGTCGAACAACTGCGCCAGTGGCGTGCCGGCACCGAAGCGGTACAGCATGCAGGGCAGCGCAAAGTACAGCACGAAGACATTGAGGCCCGGGATCGCTTCCAGTGGAAGCACCCGGCGGCGGGCGGCGAGGTAGCCCGCGGCGATCAAGGCAAAGAAAGGCAGGGTGACGGCGAGGATCTGGAGCACGGCGGCGATTGTCGCCACCGGCGCACTCCGGCGCCGGGGCTCGGGTATCCCGCAAGGCGCAGAAAACGCGCGGGAAGCGGCCCGGTATCATTGCGCGCTTCCTCGATCCGCCGCGGCCTGCGTCGCCCCTTCTTGCTGCCGATCCACTCCCGACCACCATGTCTTCCGGCCTGAATCTCGCCCAACAGGAAGCCGTCAACTATCTGCATGGGCCCTGCCTCGTGCTGGCAGGTGCCGGTTCGGGCAAGACGCGCGTGATCACCCACAAGATCGCGCGGCTGATCCAGTCGGGCCTGGCGCCGAAGCGCATCGCCGCCATCACCTTCACGAACAAGGCCGCGGCAGAAATGCGCGAACGCGCCAAGGGGCTGATCGGCCGCGACGCCAAGCAGGTGGTGGTCTGCACCTTCCACGCGCTCGGCGTCCGCATGATGCGGGAAGACGGCGCGGTGCTCGGGCTGAAGCCGGCCTTCAGCATTCTGGACAGCGACGACGTCACCCGGATCCTGAAGGACGCCGGCGGCACCAGCGACGTGGCGACCGCACGCATCTGGCAGTGGACCATCAGCAAGTGGAAGAACATGGGCCTGAATTCGGCCCAGGCCGAAGCGCTGGCGGAAGACGACAACGAGCGCATCACCGCACGCATCATGGCGCGCTACGAGGAGCGCCTGTCGGCCTACCAGAGCGTCGACTTCGACGACCTGATCGGCATGCCGCTCAAGCTGCTGCAGCAGCACGAGTCGGTGCGCAGCAAGTGGCAGGAAACGCTCGGCCACGTGCTGGTCGACGAATACCAGGACACCAACGCCACGCAATACGAAGTGCTGAAGGCACTGGTCGGCGAGCGCGGCCGCTTCACGGCGGTGGGCGACGACGACCAGTCGATCTACGGCTGGCGCGGCGCCACGCTGGACAACCTGCGCAAACTGCCGGTCGACTATCCGAATCTGAAGGTCGTCAAGCTGGAGCAGAACTACCGCTCCACCAGCGCCATCCTGCGCGCGGCCAACAACGTGATCGGGCCGAACCCCAAGCTTTTTCCGAAGACGCTGTTCTCCGAACTGGGCGAAGGCGAACCGGTGCGCATCGTCGACGCCGACAACGAGGCGCACGAAGCCGAGCGCGCCGTCGCACGCATCGTCAGCCTGCGCGCAGGCGGCATCGTGACGCAGGGCGACCAGCACAAGGAGTTCCGCGATTTCGCGATCCTCTATCGCGCCAACCATCAGGCGCGCGTGTTCGAGCAGGCGCTGCGCAAGGCGCAGATCCCGTACAAGGTGTCGGGCGGCCAGAGCTTCTTCGATCGCGCAGAAATCAAGGACCTCTGCGGCTGGTTCCGGCTGTGGGTCAACAACGACGACGATCCGGCCTTCCTGCGCGCCATCACCACGCCCAAGCGCGGCATCGGCCACACGACGCTGGCCGCGCTGGGCTCCTTCGCGAGCCAGTACAAGCTGAGCCTGTTCGAGGCGCTTTTCAGTTCGTCGCTGCCGAGCGTGCTGCCCAAGCGCGCGCTCGAAGGCATCCACGAGTTCGGCCGCTACATCAACGACCTCGAATTCCGCGCGCGCCAGACCATCGGCGCGGAGGACTCGCGCACCTTCATGCTCGACTGGCTCAAGGAGATCGGCTACGAGCAGCACCTCTACGACGGCGAGGACAGCGAAGCCGCCGCCGCCTCGCGCTGGACCAACGTGCTGGAGTTCGTCGACTGGATGTCGCAACGCGCCGGCGGCGAGATCGACGACACCTCCGGCGCCATCACCGGAAGTGAACGCAAGAGCCTGCTGGAAGTCGCGCAGACCATCTCGCTGCTGTCGACCATCAGCGAACGCGAGCAGGACCAGAACGTGGTCACGCTGTCGACGCTGCATGCGTCCAAGGGCCTCGAATGGCCGCACGTGCTGCTGGTCGGCGTGAACGAGGGGCTGCTGCCCTTCAAGCTGGACGACGACAACGGCAAGCAGGAAAAGGTGAGCGACGACATCCTGACCCGGCTGCAGGAAGAACGCCGCCTGATGTATGTGGGCATCACGCGCGCGCAGCGCAGCCTTGCCGTGAGCTGGACCAAGCGCCGCAAGAAAGGCCGCGAGATGGTCGCGGCGCAGCCGAGTCGCTTCATCGCCGAGATGGGTCTCGACCGCAGCACGGCCAAGGAAGACCCGCGCGAGAAGATCAAGGCGCTGCGTGCGGAGTTCGCGAAACGCGCGGCCGAGAGCGCTGCCGCAGCTGCCGCGGCGGCCGCCCAGACGCCATGAAGGCAACACACGTGAGGTGGACACGCCGCGTCGGACTGCTCGTCGCGGCACTGCTGCTCTCGGCTTGCGCGGCACAGCCGCAATCCGCACCGCCCGTCACCTCTTCCACGACGACGGCGGCGGCGGCGAAGCCTCGGCCCGCTGCGCCTCCGGGCTGCCCGGAAGCCGCCGACGAGCTTCCGGTCCAGGCGCTGTACGGCACGTGGGAAGCGCGTTTCGACGGCGTCCCCGGCGTGGCGCGCGTGACCTTCGCACCGCATCCGGATTACGCAGGCAGCGTGCGCGGCACCATCGTGCGCGACGGCCAGGGCGGCGCAGGCGACACGGGCGCACAACTTGCAGGCGACATCGCGGACGATGGCCTGTTGACACTGGACGAATCCCGCGACGGCCGCAGCATCAGCGCGGTCTGGTCGGGAGACATGCAAGCCGCCTCATGCGGCAGGGAATTCAAGGGAACATGGCGAAACGCAATCGACGACCGCACACGCAACTTCGTACTGGACAAGATCGGCAGCCCGAAATGACGATCAAGGCACGGCATGCTGTGCTGGTGTTGTTCGCGGGTCTCGGCGCGACGGGCGCGAGCGCTCAGGCGGTCGACAAGCCGCCGAGCCCGCTGGCCGAGTCGCAGCTGACCTGGCAGCAATGCCAGCAGGTAGCCGCCAAGGATGCGCGCCTTGCCTGCTTCGACCGCTGGTCCCAGCAGCAGACGCTGCCCGGCACCGCAGTGCCCGCGGCACCACCGGTGCTGGCGTCGACTCCGACGCCGCCGGTCGACGCCAGCCTGCCGGCCACGCGCGTCATTTCGGTCGCCACCGAGGAAGGTTGCCGCGACCGTCAGTATTCGGCGTTGTCGCGCTTCTGGGAACTCGAGAACGGCAGCGACTGCGGCACCTTCGGCTTCCGCGGCTACCGCCCGCTGAACGTGTCGATTTCGGCCGCCACGAGCGACCCGTCCGTGCCGAACTCGCCGGCTGCCGGCCATGAAGGCACCTACATCAACTACCAGGCCAACGAGATGCGCATCGGCCTGTCGGTACGCACCAAGCTCGCCCAGGGCATGCTGACCGGCAACGACCCGGACAAGAAGGACTCGCTGTGGTTCGCGTATTCGCAGCTGTCGACCTGGCAGGTGTTCAATTCGGCGATCTCGCGGCCCTTCCGCACCACCGACCACGAGCCGGAACTGATGTACGTCTATCCGACGGACTTCAAGCTGCCCTTCGGCTGGCGCTGGCGCTATACCGGCGTGGGGATCGTGCACCAGTCGAACGGCCAGACGCTGCCGCTGTCGCGCAGCTGGAACCGCACCTTCCTGATGGGAGGCATGGAACTCGACGACCGCTTCCAGTTCACCACGCGCTTCTGGAACCGCATCAAGGAAGACGCGGAAGACGACGACAACCCGGACATCGCCGACTACATCGGCCGCGCCGAGTTCACCGGCCGCTGGAACTACAACCGCGACAACAGCTTCAGCGCGACGCTGCGCAACAACCTGCGCAGCAGCGGCCACGGTTCGATCCGCCTCGAATGGATGAAGGTGATCGGCGACCCGGTGAAGAGCAACCTGCGCTTCCACACGCAGCTGTTCCATGGCTACGGCGACACACTGGTCGACTACAACCGCAAGCGCACCGTGCTCAGCATCGGGCTGAGTCTCGTGGACTTCTGAGGCGGACTGCCACGGGCCTGCGCGCCGCTGCGGCGGCACGCAGCGCCTGCCTCATGACTGGGCGGCGTTCTTCGATGCTTCGAAACGCGCCAGGTTGTCGGCATTGGGTGGGTAGAGGCCGGGCAGCGATGCACCCTGCCTGACCTCCTGCATGATCCAGGACTCCAGCCGCTCCTGCTCGATGGCGGCTTCCACCACGGCCTCCACCAGTCCGGCCGGGATCAGGACGGCGCCATCGGTGTCGACCACGACCACGTCGTTCGGAAACACCGCCACGCCGCCGCAACCGATCGGCTCCTGCCAGCTCACGAAGGTCAGCGCGGCAACCGACGCCGGCGCCGCGACGCCATCGCACCAGACCGGCAGCCCCGTTCCCAGCACGCCGTCCGCATCACGCACCGCACCGTCGGTGACCAATGCGCTCACCCCGCGCCGCGCCATGCGCTCGCAGAGGATGTCGCCGAAGATGCCCGCGCCCGTCAATCCCATCGCATCGACGACGGCAATGACACCGGCGGGCATCGCCTCGATCGCTGCGCGTGTCGAGATCGGCGACGCCCAGGACGCGGGCGTCGCGAGATCTTCCCGCGCCGGTACGAAGCGCAGCGTGAAGGCGCGTCCGACCTGGCGCCCCTGATCCGGACGCAGCGGCCGGGTACCGCGCATCCATGTCGTGCGCAAACCCTTCTTCAGCAGCACGGTCGTCAGCGTGGCGGTGCTGATGCCCCGCAGGGCATCGGCCAGACGGTCGTCGAGGGGGAGAACGGGAACATCGGTCATCTTCAATTCCTTTTGGAAGGCTTGGGAGTCGGGAGAAAGAGGGAGCGAGAGAGAACGCCTCAGCGCGCGATGCGCGCGCCGATCTGCTGTGCAAGCTGGACGATGCCGACGGCCAGCTGCTTTTCGCGCCGGGCGTCGATGCGCTCGACCGGCACCGACGTGCTGACGGCCACACGGCGACCCATGGCCGTCATGCCGACATACGCGGCGAAGCAATGCAGGCCGGCCGACACCTCCTCGACGTCGACGGCCATGCCGGCACTGCGCACCTGGGTCAGCACCTTGAGCAGCTGAGGCAAGCGTGTGATGGTGTGTTCCGTGAACGCGCTCAACGTCGGCGGAAGCAGCGCGATCACGTCGGCGTCGTCCATCTGCGCCAGGATGGCCTTGCCCAGCGCACTGCAATGGGCCGGCAGGCGCGTGCCGATATCGGACACCAGCCGCACCGGGCGCTTGGGGTCTTCGCGCGCCATGTAGACGACCTCGGCGCCGTCCAGCACGGCCATCTGCACCACCTCGTTGTGCTTTCCCACGAACGTGGAAGCCGCGGTGCGAAACGCGTCCTGCAGCCCGTCGTGACGGAGGTAGGCGCTGCCCAGCTCGAACAGCCGCACGCCGACGATGTAGCCATCGCCCGATCGCTCGATCCAGCGTCGACGCTCCAGGGATTCGAGCAACAGGTACAGCGTGCTCTTGGACAGCCCGGTCGCCGCCAGCAGATCGGACGCCTTCAACGGCGAGCGGCTCGCCGCGAGGTGCTGCAGAACATCTTCGGTACGTCTCAGCGCAGGGACATCGTAGGGTTCGGTCATGGTCCTGATTGTCGTTTCGACAAACGCCGGACTGTGCACAGCACGTCCAACAGGTTGGATTGATGACCAATATTATGGACGATGTGGTTCGCCGCTGCTAATCTCGCGCTCCCCTTCGACGCACTGAAAAACGCATGACGCCTGTTGATTTCTCTTCCTGCCTGCCGGCGGACCTGCCGTTGGCGGCGCTGGTCGGGCGCGCCTGGCGCCCCGAACCGACGGGCGGGCCCAGCGTGGTCGCGATTCGCCATGGCGAGGTGATCGACATCAGCGCCGTGACGCCGACCACCGCCGATCTGCTGGACCGGAAGGATGCCGTCGAGTTGGCGAGAAACGCACCCGGAGATTCCCTCGGCAGCGTCGAGGCGCTGCTCGCCAACAGCATCGAAGGCCATCGCGACGCCAACCGGCCGTTCCTGCTGGCGCCCAACGATGTGCAGGCGATCAAGGCCTGCGGCGTCACCTTCGCCGTCAGCCTGCTCGAACGCGTGCTCGAGGAACAGGCGAACGGCGATGCATCCAGGGCCCGCGAACTCCGCGCGCAACTGCAGAGCTCGATCGACATCGATCTGGCGCACATCCGCCCCGGGTCGCCTGCGGCATTGCACCTGCGCGACGAGATGCTGGCGCGCGGCACCTGGTCGCAATACATGGAAGTCGGGCTCGGCACCGATGCGGAGGTGTTCTCCAAGTCGCAGCCGATGTCGGCGCTCGGCTTCGGTGCGCAGGTCGGCCTGTCGCCGGCATCGCAATGGAACAACCCGGAGCCGGAGATCGTGCTGGCCATCAACGGCCACGGCCAGACCGTGGGCGCATCGCTCGGCAACGACGTCAACCTGCGCGACATCGAAGGCCGCAGCGCCCTGCTGCTCGGCAAGGCGAAGGACAACAACGGCTCCTGCGCCATCGGCCCGTTCATCCGGCTGTTCGATGCGCACTTCGACATCGATTCGGTGCGCAACGCGGAAGTCGCCCTGGAGATCGCCGGCGAGATCGACGACTTCGTGCTGCACGGGATGAGCAACATGCGCGAGATCAGCCGCGATCCGCTCGACCTCGTGGCGCAGACCTGCGGCGCGCACCATCAGTATCCGGACGGCTTCATGCTGTTCCTCGGCACGATGTTCTCGCCGATCCAGGATCGCGGTGCGCCGGGTGCGGGCTTCACGCACAAGCTCGGCGACCGCGTCTCGATCCATACCGCGCAACTCGGACGGCTCATCAACACGGTGCAGTTGTCCACGCAGATCCCGCCATGGACTTTCGGTGTGCGCGCGCTCTACGCCAATCTGCATGAACGCAATCTGATGGGAGCGCGGGCATGAGCGCCGCCGCAGCCTCGGTGCTGTGCGTGGGTGTCGCCGTGTACGACCAGATCTTCGCGCTGCCGGAATTCCCGTCCACACCGACCAAGGTGTTCTGCACGGCCTTCGCATCGGCCGCGGGCGGCCCTGCAGCCAACGCTGCGGTGACGGTCGCGCGCCAGGGTGGGCGCGCCACGCTGTGGGCGCGCGTCGGCGCCGATGCGCAGGGCGCACGCATCGTGCAGGAACTCGGCGAGGCGGGCGTGGACGTGAGCGCCGTGCGCCGCGTCGAAGGCGGCCGCTCGGGCACGTCGGCCGTCGCGATCAACGATGCGGGCGAGCGGCTGATCCTGGCCTTCGCCGACCCGCAGCTCGATCGCGATGCGAGCTGGCTGCCGCTCGGCCAGGTGGCTGCGCATGACGCCGTGCTGTGCGACGTGCGCTGGCCGGCGGCGACCCGCGCGGTGCTCGCCGCCGCACGCAACGCCGGCGTGCCGAGCGTGCTCGACGCCGACCTGACGTCCGACGGCACGCTGGCCGAATTCGTGCCGCTGGCCCAGCAGGTGGTCTTCTCGATGCCCGCGCTCGAGCAGCTTCGGCCGGGCGCCGGCAAGGACCTGCACCGCGCGCTCGCCGAACTCTGGCGACCCGACATCCACACGCTGCTGGCCGTCACGCTCGGCGAACAAGGTTGCGTCTGGTACGACGGCCACGTCAGCCGCGCGCTGCCCGGGATCGACGTGCAGGTCGTCGACACGCTGGCCGCAGGCGACACATTCCACGGCGCCTTCGCATTGGCCATCGCGCGCCGACAACACCCCGCCGAAGCACTGGACTTCGCGAACCGCGTCGCCGCACTCAAGTGCACGCGATGGGGTGGCGGCACCGGCATCCCGACGGTGGACGAACTGGATCGATTTCAACCCCGCTACCGGACCGCAGTGGATCTCAGCTGCGACGCACCGGTCTGACTCCTCGAAAGAACCTATGACAACGCTTCTCTCCGCCGGCAAGTACCGGACGATGCGCCGGCTGGCCGACGCCAACGGCCGATTCAAGATGGTCGCCGTCGACCAGCGGCCGCCCATCATCAAGGCGCTCAATGAAAAGCTGGGCGCCGGCCAGGCCACGCCCGAACGTGTCGGCGCGGTCAAGCGCTCGCTGGTCAAGGCGCTTGCGCACGAAGGCTCCGCGCTGCTGATCGACCCGGACTACGGCTACGGCGCATCCTTCGACGCGCTGCCGTCCGGCCCCGGCCTGCTGCTGACGCTGGAAGACTTCAATTTCGAGGAAAGTCCCGGTGGCCGCAAGACCCGCCTGATGAAGGGCTGGAGCGTCGAGAAGATCAAGCGCGCCGGCGCCGATGGCGTGAAGCTGCTGCTCTGGTACCGCCCCGACGCAGCGGCCGACGTCATCGCGCACCAGCAACGCCTGGTGCAGGAAGTCGGCGACGCCTGCAAGCGCTACGACCTCGCGTTCCTGCTGGAACTGCTGGTGTTCCCGTTCGCAGGCACGGCGGGCCACACCACCGACTACATCGAGCACAAGGACAAGCGCCCGGAGCTGGTGCTGCAGAGCGTGCGCGACTTCGCCGATCCGAAGTACGGCGTCGACATCTACAAGCTCGAAAGCCCGCTGGCGGCACGTGACCTGCCGGCGCCGGAGGATGGCGACGCGGCCGTCGCAGAAGCACAGCAGTGGTTCACCGAGATGGGCAAGCTGATCGACAAGCCGTGGGTCATGCTGAGCGCGGGCGCCGGCATGGAAGAGTTCCGCCGGGTGCTGCACTACGCGTTCCACGCAGGCGCCAGCGGCTTCCTCGCGGGCCGCGCGATCTGGTGGCCGGCCTTCACGCAGAAATACCCCGACCTCGCCGGCATGGAAGCCCAGCTTGCCGAGGAAGGCCTGCGCTACATGAAGCAGATCAACGACATGACGGACCAGCTCGCACACCCGTGGAACGCCGCCCCCGCCTTTGCCGGTGCGCCGTCGCTGGCCTCGGCCGGGCTCGGCTTCCCTGCGGAATACGCCGCATTTGCCTGAACCCACCTGAATCCGCATCGGCCGCTCATCGGCGGCCATTCATTCGCATCAAGGAGACATATTCATGGTCACAGACCTTCAAGACCGCCGCATCCTCATCACCGGTTCGAGCACCGGCATCGGCGCCGCCGTGGCGCAGGCCTATGCGCGCCTCGGCGCCATCGTGACGGTGCACTACAACGCCAGCCGCGAGCAGGCCGAGACGCTGGTGCAGGCCATCCGCGCAGACGGTGGCCGCGTACACCTGGTCGGCGGCGACGTGTCGCGCTCGGCCGAGGCCACGCGCATCGTCGACGAAGCCGCGGCGGCCATGGGCGGCCTCGACGTGCTCGTCAACAACGCCGGCGCGCTGGTGAAGCGCGCGCCGCTGGAACAGGTCGACGACGCGCTGTACGACCAGGTCATGGACCTGAACGTGCGCTCCGTGGTGGTGGCTTCGCAAGCCGCCGTGAAGCACATGAAGGCCGGCGGCCGCGGCAGCATCATCCACACCAGCTCGGTGGCGGCGCGCAACGGCGGCGGCCCCGGCGCCCTGCTCTACGCAGGCGCCAAGGCCTTCGTGCTGAACGCCACGCGCAACATGGCCAAGGAGTTCGCGGGCAACAACATCCGCGTCAACGGCGTCTCGCCGGGCGTGATCAGCACGCCGTTCCACGATCGTTATTCGACGCCCGAGATCCTCGAGAACATGCGCAAGACGATTCCGATGGCACGCATCGGCGACCCGATCGACTGCACCGGCGCCTACATCTTCTTCGCCTCGGACCAGTTGAGCAGCTACATCACGGGCCAGGTGCTGGAGGTGAACGGCGGGCAGTTCATGGCTTGAGCCATTCATGACCTACCAGTTCGACTTCAGTTTCGTTGCCGAGTACTGGCCGCGCTTCCTGCAGGGCGCACTCGTCACGGCGGAGCTCGCGGCGAGCTCGACCGTGCTCGGGTTCCTGCTGGGCACGGCCTGCGCGCTCGGCAGCACCAGCCGCAGCAAGTGGCTGCGCGGTGCCGTCGGCGTGTACGTGGAGATCATCCGCAACACGCCGATGCTGGTGCAGCTCTTTCTCGTCTTCTTCGGACTCGCCTCGCTCGGCCTGAAGCTGTCGGTCACGACCTCGGCCGTGATCGGGCTCGTCATCAACATCGGGGCCTACTCGACGGAGATCGTGCGGGCCGGCATCGAGTCCATCAAGCAAGGCCAGATCGAAGCGGCGGAATGCCTGGCGCTGACGCGCTGGCAGGTGCTGCATCGCGTGGTGCTGCCGACCGCGATCGAACGGGTGTACCCGGCGCTCACCAGCCAGTACGTGCTGCTGATGCTCGGCACCAGCACCGCGTCGCAGATCTCGGCCGAAGAACTCACCGCCGTATCGAACATGATCAATTCGGAGACCTTCCGGTCGTTCGAGGTGTTCCTGGTCGCTGCGGCGCTGTATCTGGCGCTGTCCTTCGTGATGCGCGGGATCTTCTGGGTACTCAGCCGCGTGGTGTTCAAGCGCCGCCGCGTGCTGGGCACCCCGATCTGAACGGGAGAACGAGTTGCTGCTGTCTCCCGCCCATTTCGCGGCATTGATGAACGGGCTCGCCTGGACGATCGGCCTGTCGCTGCTGAGCTTCGTCGGCGGTGGCCTGGTCGGCTTCGTGGTGGCGTTGTCGCGCATCTCGGGCAACCGCGTCGTCCGCTTCATCAGCAGCGTCTACGTGCAGCTGGTGCAGGGCACGCCGGTGCTGATCCTGATGTTCGTCCTGTACTTCGGGCTGTCGCTGTTCGGCCTGGACGTTCCGCCGCTGCTGGCCGCGAGCGTCGCCATGACCATCTATGCGAGCGCCTACCTCGGCGAGATCTGGCGCGCCAGCCTGCAGTCGGTCCCGCTCACGCAATGGGAGGCCGCCGACTGCCTCGCGCTCACGCGCGTGCAGCGGCTCTTCCTGGTGGTGCTGCCACAGGCGCTGCGGATCGCCACGCCATCGACCGTGGGCTTCATGGTGCAGATCGTGAAGAGCACCTCGCTGGCGTCGGTCATCGGGCTGGCCGAGATGACCTACATCGGCAAGCTGATCAACAACTCCACGTTCCGGCCATTCACCACTTACCTGGTCATCGCGGTGCTTTATTTTGGCCTGTGCTATCCGCTGTCGTGGCTCGCACGGCGTCTCGAGAGGAAACTGAATGTCTACCATCGTCCGGCTGCATGAGGTCGGCAAGAACTTCGGCGCCATCCAGGTGCTGCGCGGCGTGTCGTTCGAGATGCAGAAGGGCGAGGTGCTCGCGCTGATCGGCCCCAGCGGATCCGGCAAGAGCACGGCGCTGCGCTGCGTGGACGGGCTGGAGCGCATCGACAAGGGCGAGATCGTGGTCTGCGGCCACCGGGTGAGCGACCCCGGCATCGACCTGCGGCGCATGCGCCAGGACGTCGGCATCGTGTTCCAGAGCTACAACCTCTTTCCGCACCTGACGGTGGCGGAAAACATCATGCTGGCGCCGCGCTGGGTCAAGAAGATGAGTCGCGCCGAGGCGCACGCGCTCGCCACGAAGACGCTCGACCGCGTCGGCCTGCTCGCCAAGCTCGACGCCTATCCCGAGCAGTTGTCGGGCGGCCAGCAGCAGCGTGCGGCGATCGCGCGCTCGCTCGCGATGCAGCCGAAGGTGATGCTGTTCGACGAGGTGACGTCGGCACTCGACCCGACGCTCACCGGCGAAGTGCTGAAGGTCATCGAGGAGCTCGCGCGCGAAGGCATGACGATGCTGCTGGTCACGCACGAGATGGCCTTCGCACGCCGCGTGGCGGACACGGTTGTCTTCATGCACGAAGGACGCGTGCACGAGATGGGCCCCGCCGCGATGCTGGATGCACCGCGCACGGCCGAGTTGCAGCGCTTTGTCGGCAGCGGCCTCTGAGCCTGGAGGAATTGCAGTTTTTCCGACGGTGTCCGGTCGACACCACAACAACTAGCAGGAGACTTTCATGTTGAAGAAACTGATCAAGGGCATCGCCATTGCAGCGAGCCTCGCCATCATGTCGCACGCTGTCTATGCCGATGCGCTGTCGACGATCAAGAGCCGCGGCAAGCTGATGGTCGCCATCGATCTCGGCAATCCGCCGCATGGATTCAAGGACGAGAAATTCGAGACCGTCGGCTCCGATGTCGACACGGCCCGGCTGCTGGCCAAGGACATGGGCGTCGAACTCGAGATCGTGCAGGTCGCTACGCCGAACCGCGTGCAGTACCTGCTCACGAACAAGGCCGACCTCGTGATCTCGGCACTGTCGATCACGCCCGAGCGCAAGAAGGTCATCGATTTCTCGATCCCCTACGCCGAGCTGAACTGCATCGTGGCCGCCCCGGCCGCCATGAAGATCACGACCTACGCCGACCTGGCCGGCAAGGGTGGCGTTGCCGTGACGCGCGGCACCGTGAACGATCAATGGCTGACCAAAGGCTCCGAAGGCGTGTCGGACGTGAAGATCACGCGCTTCGAGGACGACCCGACCTCCACGACGGCCATCACCAGCGGCCAATTGCAGATCTATGCAACGTCGCTGCCGCTGCTCAACCAGTTGAAGAAGACCAATCCCAACGTCGACCTCCAGGTGAAGTTCGTGATGAACGGCTTTCCGCTGGGCATCGCGCTGCGCAAGAACGAACCGCAGTTGCAGTCCTTCCTGAACACCTGGGTCGAAGCCAACCTGAAGAACGGCAAGCTGGTCGACATCTACAAGAAGTGGCACGGCGTGACGTTGAAGCCAGAAGACCTGATCGCGCAGAAGAACTGAGTCCGCGCGCTGGCGCCGCAAATCCGCCGCGTTGCGGCTGGCGACGGGCGCGTTGGGAAGTACGACGGCAGCCCGACCAGACACGAAGCCCTTGATCGAAGGATCAGGGGCTTTTGTTCGTCGGGCGGAGGCAGGGTGGAGATTGCGCCGGTCGTCGGGCAGCATTCCGACGCCAGCAGAAACAGAAACGCCCCAGAACCTTGACGGTGCTGGGGCGCATGTATGCTGGTGGCCTGGGTCGGAATCGAACCAACGACACGCGGATTTTCAATCCGCTGCTCTACCAACTGAGCTACCGGGCCATGAACTGACGCTTTCGCGTTAGTGCAGCCCTAGATTATACAGCGCTTTTTCGTCCTCTCGAAAGATCGACGCCAAGTTGCTTGAGCTTTCGATACAGGTGCGTGCGTTCCAGGCCGGTTTTTTCCGCCACGCGGGTCATGGAGCCGTTTTCCATCGCGAGGTGGAACTCGAAGTACGCCTTTTCGAAACCATCGCGGGCATCGCGCAGCGGACGATCGAGATCGAAGCTCTGCGTCGCACGCGGGCCCGTGTCGACCACCGCGCTGACAGCCGCTGGCGGCGCAAGAACCGAGTGATCGCTGCTGGCCACGGTGGTGACGCCTGTCACCGGCGAAGCGGCTGCACTCGGAAGAACGGCGGCGGCGGCCACACGGCGGGCGCTCTCGCGCGCCAGTCCTTGCTCGACGGCTTTCAGTAATTTCTGCAGGGTGATGGGCTTTTCGAGAAAGGCGAAAGCACCGATCCGCGTGGCGTCGACGGCCGTGTCGATGGTGGCATGGCCGCTCATCATGATCACCGGCATCGTCAGCAGGCCGGCGGTTGACCACTCCTTGAGCAGAGACACGCCGTCGGTGTCGGGCATCCAGATATCCAGCAGCACGAGATCGGGGCGTGCCCGCAGGCGAGCCGCCCGGGCTTCGGCTGCGTTTTCTGCGAGTTCGACGTTGTGGCCTTCGTCATTCAGAATTTCGAACAGCAGGTCACGGATGCCCAGCTCGTCGTCGACCACGAGGATATTTGCCATTGAATGCTTGTTGCTGCGTTGTACCTGGGTGTGACCGTTCGCTTGCCAGCCTCGGCCAGGCGGTGACCTCAGGCGGATGGCTTCGAATCTTCGGTGTGAACGACCGCTCCCTGCGGTTCGCGTGCCAATGCGAATGATAGCGAGACTTGGGCACCGGCCACGGCACCCTCGACGATGCGGTTGGAAAGTTCGATGCGTGCACCATGCTCGTCCGCGATCTTCTTCACCACCGCAAGACCCAGGCCCGTCCCTTTGGTCTTGGTCGTGACGTACGGTTCGAACGCACGCTTGAGGATGTTCTCGGCGAATCCCGGCCCGCTGTCCTGCACCGTCAGCCGTACCCGCTGGCCTGAATCTGCAAGGCGGGTGCGGATGACGACCTCGCCGGTCCGCCCGGTGCCGGCCACGGCTTCGGCCGCGTCCTGCGCGTTCTGCAACAGGTTGTGGATGACCTGCCGGATCTGCTGTGCATCGCCGCGAATCGGCGGGCACCGCGCATCCAGCTCGCAGCGCAGCGCAATCGGAGTGCTGTCTGCACCATAGAGCTGCAACACGTCGGTGACCAGCGAATTCAGGTCGACGGGTTTGAGCTCGGCGGCCGGCAGCCGGGCATAGTCGCGAAACTCGTTGACCAGCCTTTTCATCGCATCGACCTGATCCACGATGGTCTTCACCGATTTGGTCAGGATCGCTTGCTCCGGCCCGCTCACCTTGCCGGTCAACTTCATTTCCAGCCGCTCGGCGGACAACTGGATCGGCGTGAGCGGATTCTTGATTTCATGCGCCAGGCGCCGCGCGACCTCGCCCCAGGCCTGGGCACGCTGCGCCGAGACGATCTCGGAAATGTCGTCGAACACCAGCAGCCGCTCGGCATTCGGCAGTTGCGCACCCCGCGCGACGATGCTGATCGCGTCTTTCGAAAAGCCGGTGCTGCTCCCGTTGAGTTCGAACGCATGCTGCCAGTGGTCCAGGCCATGCTGCGCGAACTCGACCTCGAGTTCGTCGAACTGCTGCTGGATGTTCTGGGCGAACGATGCGAGGCCCGGCACTTCGGCCAGAGCCCGTCCCTCGTAGGCGGCCAGCGGCGCGCGCAGGACGCGGGTGGCACCCGGATTGGTCGACAGCACGGTGCCTGCGCCATCGAGGACGATCACGCCGGAGGTCAGGTTGTCCAGGATGGTCTGGAGGTTGGCACGTGCGGCGTCCAGCTCTCCCACGGTCTTTTCGACCGCCCCTCGCGCGTCGGCGAGCTGCTGCGTCATGACGGCGAAGGACCGCGTCAGGCCGCCGAGTTCGTCCTTGCCGTGCAGCACGGCGGTCGGACGAAGGTCCCCTGCCGCCACCTGCCGCACGCCTTCGGCGAGCACGAGCAGCGGCCGCGCCAGCCCGTTGCCGAACAGCACCGCCAGCAGCACGGCGCCAAACACCGCCAGGAACAGGCTCAGCGTAAGCGTGCCGATGTACATGCGGCGCAGGCCATCGCGTGCGAGGGCACGCTCCTGGTATTCGCGATTGGCTTCCTGCACGGCGAGCGCATTGGCGACGACCGCGGTCGGCAGGGGCTGCGTCACCTGCAGGAATCGCTGTTCGGTGTTGAAGTCGAATCCCGGGCGCTGCACCAGTGCGAGTGCGCGCACGCTGGCAGGAGGCGGCGTCGGGCCGGCCATCAACGTTTCGTCCAGCCCGTCGATGTGGGCCACCGCACGATCGGCCCTCACCTGCCGCAGTTGCTGCTGTGTCGGCCGCTCGGGATTGAGCTGAAAACGCGACGCGCCGGCACCGGCAATGAGCTGGCCGGAGCCGGTCCACAGCACGACATCGGTCGCACCCAGCTGATCGCGGATGCGCTCGAGCACCAGACCGGCGCTGGCGTCCGGTACGCCCGCGAGCTGATTGCTGGCCGTGCGTGTCTTTGCGGCGAGGTCTTCGGCGAGCGAATCCAGTGTCGCGCGCCCCAGATTCAGGCCCGCGTCGAGAGCGCCCTCGACCTTGACGTCGAACCAGCTCTCGATCGACCGCGCCACGAACTGATAGGAAACGACGTAGACCAGCACGCCCGGCACGACGCCGACCAGCGCAAAGATCGCGGCGAGCCGGATCAGCAGCCGGCTGCCGAATTTGC
Source organism: Variovorax sp. GW821-FHT10B04 (assembly GCF_059415645.1). Taxonomy (NCBI): domain Bacteria; kingdom Pseudomonadati; phylum Pseudomonadota; class Betaproteobacteria; order Burkholderiales; family Comamonadaceae; genus Variovorax; species Variovorax sp. GW821-FHT10B04. The sequence goes on along the minus strand of NZ_JBWKNQ010000020.1, from coordinate 15,462 downwards.
CCTGGCGCAGCCGCCGCAACAGCCGGAAGGCCACCCAGCACAGCACCAGCAGAAGCAGCATCGCCACGACCACGTTGATGCCGAAGAGCTTCGCGTAATTCTCTTCGTAGAGCACCCGGTTGTTGGTGGCCACGGCCAGCAGGAACATCAGCACGAGGCCGATGGCGACGACCAGCGCCGCCCCGACGCCGATGGCCCAGCGCATCGCTCGCGAGCGGCGCGGCGGCACGCCGGCGGGCCGCGCGGACGTGCTCACCTGGGCTTCTCCAGCGGCAGCCGAGCGCTGCGTTCGGTGGAAATGTTCCAGTCGGGCAGCCCGACGACACCGATCTGGATCGGCCGCGGGAGCTGCGATGTATCGAGCCGGAAGCGGAAGACGACGGAATTCGAGGCGTCATCGCCAATCGCGGAGAAATCGCCCAGGCGCATCCGGCCGATCCGCTTGACGGCATCGAGTGCCTCGTCGAGGCTGTCGAAGGTCTGTTGATTCACGAGCACGCCGAAGCCGGTGTTGCCGGTGATCGGTACCGGCGCCACATTGAGCCGCCAACGCCGCGTGAGAGGCTGGTAGGCCAGGCGCATGTGCCGCACCGCCTGGGCGATCTTCCGGTCCGTCCAGTACCAGCGCTCGCGGTAGAGCTCCGCCTCGGCCACGAAGTGAATCGCGATGCCCTTGTCGAGCACATCCTCGACCAACGGCGGCACGCCGAATTCGACGGCGGCGCTCAGATAGACGCCGTCGTCGTCCTGCTCCAGACGCATCTGCGTGACCGTCGCCGCATGCTCCTGCGCCAGCAAGACGGCAGGGCAGATCAACAACAGCAGACAGACGACGACCGCCAAACCGCGCCATCCGCCGAGATACCGCGCCATGGCACGGCGAATCCGCCCGACTGACTCAGCGGGGGATCTTTTCGAGCAGCGCGTAATAGAAACCGTCGTGGTCACCTAAGGGATTGTCCGGGACGCCACGGTCAATCCCGCCGCTTTGAGGCAGCAAATGGCCCGGTGATGCCATCAATCGGACATCAGTGTTGTGTGCAAGGAACGCATCAATCTGGTGCGAGCCTTCTTCGCGGAACACGGAACAAGTGCAATAGAGCAGCCGCCCGCCGGGCCGCACCAATGGCCAGAGCGAGGCCAGCAGCATCGCCTGCTGGATCGCAAGCTGCGCAATGTCGCTCTCGCGGCGCAGCCATCGCACGTCGGGATGTCGGCGCACGATGCCCGACGCCGTGCAGGGCGCGTCGAGCAGGATGGCATCGAACGGGACGCCATTCCACCACGCGGCCGTCCGGCCGGCGTCGGCCACCACCACTTCGGCCTGCAGACCGAGGCGTGCCAGCGTGTCGCCGATACGGCGGCTGCGCTTCGCATCGACTTCGAGCGCGGTCACTTCGGCGGCACCCGGACCCGCCCATTCGAGCAGGTGCGCCGTCTTGCCGCCCGGCGCGGCGCAGGCATCGAGCACGCGCCAGGGCGCGTCACCGGCCGGGTGCTGGAGACCGGCAAGCAGGAGCGGCGCAGCGAGTTGCGCCGCCGCATCCTGTACCGACGCCAACCCCTCGGCAAAGCCCGGGAGCTGATGCACCGGACGCGCGCGCACCAGCTGGATGCCGCTTTCGCCAACCGCGCAGGCATCCAGATCCACGGCCTCGAGGGCTGCGAGATAGGCACGCCTGTCGGTCTTGCGCGCATTGACGCGCAGGGTCATCGGCGCCTGCATGTTGTCTGCGCGCAGAACGCGCTGCCACTCGCGCGGATGGTCGCGCTTGAGGCGTTCGATCCACCAGCGCGGATGGTTCCACTGCGCCACCGGCTCCGTATCGGTCGCGGCGACGAGCGCGTCGCGTTCGCGCAGGAAACGCCGCAGACATGCATTGATGAAACTGGCTTGCGCCCGGGTCACCGGATTGCGCTTGGCCGCTTCGACCGTCTGGTCGACCAGCGTGAACGTCTCATAGGGCGCGTCGTCGCCGTTCCAGGCGAGCGCCAGCGCGGTGCACAGCAACGCGTCGGCTGGCGGCGGCGGCGTGCGCTTGGCCAGATGCCGGCGCAGCGCCTCTGCACGCCCGAGCCAGCGAAGGACCTGGAAACCAATCGCCTGCACACCGGGGCGAAGGGCGGGCTCGACGTCCTCGAACGCAACGGCGCCGGAGACCCCGCTGCGGATCGAGGCAAGAGCCGCGGCGGTGAGTTGCAGCTGTCGCCACAGGGGCGGCTGCAACGATGCATCGCGGGAGGATTCGGGGTGTTCGTTTAGCAACTTGGATCGATGGTAAGTCAGGGGCAAGACGGGCCGGGAGCGGGACGCAGAGCCGGCATCCCCAAGGTCTGCGGCATTCGCCGCGTTCAGCCCAGTGCTGCAGCGGGATGCAATTGCATCACCCATGCCACGAGCACCGCAGGGAACTGCCGGATCGCCGCGTTGTAGTGCGTCACTGCCTGATTGAACTGGCCACGCGCGATCTCCGCTGCGGCCGATGGTTCAGGCCACGGTGTCAGTTCAATCGGCGCCGCCGGTACTGATGCACTCTCCGTGCCTGCCTGCGGCACCACGACCCGTGCCAACGTGCCGTCGGGCTCGAAGCGCATGACGGCGTCCGGATGAAGGCGTTGCCACGCCGCGAGCATCACATGCAGCGCGGTCGCCAGTGCGGCGATGTTGGCGGCCGTGAGCGGCTTTTGCCGCGTGACGGCAAGCAGCGTGGTCAGCTGGGCGGTGGTCGCGTGCAACGACACGAGCGCCGGATCCGGAGGATCGACACCTTCGGCCGGCTTCTTCAGGCTGTGCATCTGCACGAAATCGAGCTGGCGCAGCAGGGCTGCGTCCAGCGTGGCATAGGCCTGCAGCGCGCTCGCGCGCAGCCGCATCAGCCGGTTGTAGGCGCCCACGAACCAGAACAGCAGGATTGCACCCACCACCCAGTACACGAGCGAATCGCGAAAGAGGCTCACCGCGGCCTCCACAGAAAAAACGCCTCCCTTCCGGCGAGGGAAGGGAGGCGCATCAGGCCGTTCATGGCCGACGGGGGACGGACATTACTCCGTCGCAGCGCCTTCGCTGGCGTCCGCAGTGCTCGCGTCGTCGGTCGTGCCAGCCAGTTCGGCGGCTTCGGATTCGGCGATGGCGCGGCGTTCGGCCTCGTCCATCGCGTCCTTGACCTTGCGGGCCTGGTGGTAAGCCATGCCGGTGCCTGCGGGGATCAGGCGACCGACGATGACGTTTTCCTTCAGACCGCGCAGCTCGTCGCGCTTGCCCATGATCGCGGCTTCGGTCAGCACGCGCGTCGTTTCCTGGAACGACGCTGCCGAGATGAACGAGTCGGTCGAGAGCGATGCCTTCGTGATACCCAGCAGCAGGTTGGTGAACGTCGCAGGGATCTTGCCTTCGGCGCGCAGGGCGTCGTTGGTGTTGAGCATTTCGCTGCGTTCGACCTGTTCGCCGGAGATGTAGGCGGTGTCACCGATGTTGTCCACCACGACGCGACGCAGCATCTGGCGAACGATCACCTCGATGTGCTTGTCGTTGATCTTCACGCCTTGCAGGCGGTACACGTCCTGCACTTCGTCGACGATGTAGCGCGCCAGTTCTTCCGAACCCAGCAGGCGCAGGATGTCCTGCGGATCCGCCGGGCCGTCCACCACGGACTCGCCCTTGTTCACCACCTGGCCTTCGTGCACCAGGATGTTCTTTTCCTTCGGCACGAGTTCCTCGTAAACGCCGCCTTCCGGGTCGGTGATCTGCAGACGGATCTTGCCCTTGGTCTCCTTGCCGAACGACACGGTACCGGTCATTTCGGCCAGCATGCCCTTGTCCTTCGGCGAACGGGCTTCGAACAGCTCGGCCACACGCGGCAGACCGCCGGTGATGTCCCGCGTCTTCTGGCCTTCGACCGGAATACGCGCCAGCACTTCGCCGGGGCCCACGTCCTGACCGTCGCGGATCTGGACCAGCGAGCCGATCGGGAAGCCGATCGTCACCGAATGGTCGGTGCCGGGGATCTTCACCTCATGGCCTTGCGCGTCGATCAGCTTGACCTGCGGACGCACGACCTTGGCGGCGCCGCGGCGCTTCGGGTCGATCACGACCAGGGTCGACAGGCCGGTCACTTCGTCGACCTGCTTGGCCACCGTGAGGCCTTCCTCGACGTTCTCGAACTTCGTCTGGCCGGCGAATTCCGTGATGATGGGGCGCGTCAGCGGATCCCAGTTGGCGAGGATGTGACCCGCCTTGATCGCCTGGTCGGCCTTGACCGCCAGCGTGGCGCCGTACGGCACCTTGTGGCGTTCGCGCTCACGGCCATGCTCGTCGTGGATCACGATTTCGCCCGAACGCGAAATGACGACCAGCTCGTTCTTGCTGTTGGTCACGTAGCGCATCGTGGCGTTGAAGCCGATCGAACCATTCGACTTGGCTTCGACGCTGGATGCGATGGCTGCACGCGATGCCGCGCCACCGATGTGGAAGGTCCGCATCGTCAGCTGCGTGCCGGGTTCGCCGATGGACTGGGCAGCGATCACACCGACGGCTTCGCCGATGTTGATCAGGCCGCCGCGGCCCAGGTCGCGGCCGTAGCACTTGGCGCAGATGCCGAAGCGGGTTTCGCAGGTCAGCGCCGTACGCACCTTGACCTCGTCGACGCCTTGCGCCTCGAGCTCCTCGATGTTGTCTTCGTCGAACATCTCGCCGGACTTCAGCAGCACCGAACGGTTCTCGGGGTGCAGCACGTCCTCGGCCGCAGTACGGCCCAGGATACGGTCGCGCAGAGACTCGATCACTTCACCGCCTTCGACGATGGCGCGCATCATCGAACCCTGGTGGGTGTCGCAGTCCTGTTCGATCACGACCAGATCCTGCGTCACGTCGACCAGGCGGCGCGTCAGGTAACCCGAGTTCGCGGTCTTCAGCGCGGTGTCGGCCAGACCCTTACGGGCACCGTGGGTGGAGATGAAGTACTCCAGCACGTTCAGACCTTCGCGGAAGTTCGCGGTGATCGGGGTCTCGATGATCGAGCCGTCCGGCTTGGCCATCAGGCCCCGCATGCCGGCCACCTGGCGGATCTGGGCCGCGGAACCGCGGGCACCGGAGTCGGCCATCATGTAGATCGAGTTGAAGGATTCCTGCTCGACGTCCTTGCCGTGGCGGTCGATGACGCGCTGCTTCGACAGCTTGGCCATCATGACCTTCGACACTTCGTCGCCGGCCTTGCCCCAGATGTCCACGACCTTGTTGTAACGCTCGCCGGAGGTCACGAGACCGGACACGTACTGCTGTTCGATCTCTTTCACTTCCTTGGCGGAGCGCTCGATGATGCCGTGCTTCTCGGCAGGCACCAGCATGTCGCCGATGGCGATCGAGATACCGGCCTTCGTCGCGAGACGGAAACCGTTCTGCAGCAGCTTGTCGGCGAACACCACGGTCTCTTTCAGACCGCACTTGCGGAACGAGACGTTGATGAGCTTCGAGATTTCCTTCTTCTTCAGCGCCTTGTTCAGGTTGGAGAACGGCAGGCCCTTCGGCAGGATCTCGGACAGCAGCGCACGGCCCACGGTCGTGTCCACGAGCGAGGTCGACGGCGTGAATTCGCCGGTTTCCTTGTTCTTCGTGTACTCGGTGATGCGCACGGCCACCTTGGCGGTGAGTTCGACCACGTTGGCGTCGAGCGCGCGCTGGACTTCGCCGATGTCGGAGAAGATCAGGCCTTCGCCCTTGGCGTTGATGCGGTCGCGGGTCGTGTAGTACAGACCCAGCACCACGTCCTGGGACGGCACGATCGACGGCTCGCCCGAAGCCGGGAACAGCACGTTGTTGGAGGCCAGCATCAGCGTGCGGGCTTCCATCTGCGCTTCGACCGACAGCGGCACGTGGACGGCCATCTGGTCACCGTCGAAGTCGGCGTTGAATGCCGCGCAGACGAGCGGATGCAGCTGGATCGCCTTGCCTTCGATCAGGATGGGTTCGAAGGCCTGGATGCCCAGACGGTGCAACGTCGGAGCGCGGTTCAGCATGACCGGGTGCTCCTTGATGACCTCTTCCAGGATGTCCCAGACCACCGGCGTACCGGATTCGACTTCCTTCTTGGCGGCCTTGATCGTCGTCGCGATGCCCATGGCTTCGAGGCGCGAGAAGATGAAAGGCTTGAACAATTCGAGCGCCATCAGCTTCGGCAGACCGCACTGATGCAGCTTGAGCGTCGGGCCCACGGTAATGACCGAACGACCCGAATAGTCGACGCGCTTGCCCAGCAAGTTCTGGCGGAAACGACCCGACTTGCCCTTGATCATGTCGGCCAGCGACTTGAGTGCACGCTTGTTGGCGCCCGTCATGGCCTTGCCGCGGCGACCGTTGTCCAGCAGCGAGTCGACGGCTTCCTGCAGCATCCGCTTTTCGTTGCGCGCGATGATTTCCGGAGCCTTCAGCTCCAGCAGGCGGCGCAGACGCGAGTTGCGGTTGATGACGCGGCGGTACAGGTCGTTCAGGTCGGAGGTCGCGAAGCGGCCGCCGTCCAGCGGCACCAGCGGACGCAGGTCCGGCGGCAGCACGGGCAGCACGTCCAGCACCATCCAGCCCGGCTTGATGCCGGACTTCTTGAAGGCTTCCAGCACCTTGAGGCGCTTGGAGTTCTTCTTGACCTTGACTTCGGAACCGGTCAGGTCGCCACGCAGGCGTTCGATCTCGCTGTCGAGTTCGATGCCTTCGAGCAGGTCCTTGATGCCTTCGGCGCCCATCTTGGCGACGAATTCGTCACCGAATTCCTTGCGCTTCGCGTCGTAGTCGTCCTCGGACATGATGCCGAACTTCTTCAGCGGGGTCATGCCCGGATCGGTGATCACGTAGGCTTCGAAATACAGCACGCGTTCGATGTCGCGCAGCGTCATGTCGAGCACCAGGCCCAGGCGCGACGGCAGCGACTTCAGGAACCAGATGTGCGCGCAGGGCGCAGCCAGGTCGATGTGGCCCATGCGCTCGCGGCGCACCTTGGTCTGCGTGACTTCAACGCCGCACTTCTCGCAGATGACGCCGCGATGCTTCAGGCGCTTGTACTTGCCGCACAGGCATTCGTAGTCCTTGATGGGCCCGAAGATCTTGGCGCAGAACAGGCCGTCGCGTTCGGGCTTGAAAGTGCGGTAGTTGATCGTCTCGGGCTTCTTCACCTCGCCGAAAGACCACGAACGGATCTTCTCGGGCGAAGCCATGCCGATCTTGATGGCATCGAAATGCTCATCCGGCGTGAATTGCTTGAACAGGTCGAGTAAAGACTTCATGTGACTCTTTCCTTTTCTGCTTATGAACGTTCGAGTTCAATGTCCAGGCCAAGGGAACGGATTTCCTTGACCAGCACGTTGAACGATTCCGGCATGCCGGCTTCGATGGAGTGTTCGCCCTTGACGATGCTCTCGTACACCTTGGTACGGCCTTGCACGTCGTCGGACTTCACCGTCAGCATTTCCTGCAGGACGTAAGCCGCGCCGTAGGCCTCGAGCGCCCACACTTCCATTTCCCCGAAGCGCTGGCCACCGAACTGGGCCTTGCCGCCGAGCGGTTGCTGCGTGACCAGCGAGTACGGACCCGTCGAGCGCGCGTGCATCTTGTCGTCCACCAGATGGTGCAGCTTCAAGAAGTGCATGTAGCCGACCGTGACCGGACGCTCGAACTGGTCGCCGGTGCGGCCGTCGTACAGGTAGGCCTGCGTGCGCGTCTCGGTCAGGCCCTTGAGCTTGGCGATCTCTTCCGGGTAGGCGAGCTGCAGCATGCCGCTGATCTCTTCCTCGGTCGCGCCATCGAACACCGGCGTTGCGAAGGTCACACCCGCAGACAGGTTCTTGGCCATCTCGATCACGTCGGTGTCGCTGAGCTTGCTCAGGTCTTCCTTGCGGCCGGCGCCGTTGTAGAGCTTGTCGAGGAAGGCGCGGAGTTCTGCGATCTTCGCTTCGGCCTGGAGCATGTCGCCGATGCGCTGACCGATGCCCTTGCCGGCCCAGCCCAGATGCACTTCCAGCACCTGACCCACGTTCATCCGCGAAGGCACGCCCAGCGGATTCAGGCAGACGTCGCACGGCGTACCGTCGGCCATGTGCGGCATGTCTTCGACCGGAACGATCTTGGACACCACACCCTTGTTGCCGTGACGGCCGGCCATCTTGTCGCCAGGCTGCAGGCGGCGCTTGACGGCCAGGTACACCTTGACCATCTTGAGCACGCCCGCGGGCAGCTCGTCGCCCTGCGTGAGCTTCTTGCGCTTTTCCTCGAACGCGAGGTCGAAGCTGTGGCGCGTCTGCTCCAGCGAGTTCTTGATCGACTCGAGCTGCGAAGCCACTTCGTCTTCCGCCGGGCGGATGTCGAACCAGTGGAACTTCTCGATCGACGACAGATAGGCCTTGTCGAGCTTGGTGCCCTTGGCCAGCTTGTTCGGGCCGCCGTTGGCGGCCTTGCCGGTCAGCAGCTTCTCGATCCGGTCGAACGCGTCGGCTTCGACGATGCGCAGCTGGTCGTTCAAGTCCAGGCGGAAGCGCTTGAGTTCGTCGTCGATGATCTGCTGGGCGCGCTTGTCGCGCGTGATGCCTTCGCGGGTGAAGACCTGCACGTCGATCACGGTGCCTTGCGAACCCTGGCTCACGCGCAGCGAGGTGTCCTTCACGTCGGAAGCCTTCTCGCCGAAGATGGCGCGAAGCAGCTTCTCTTCCGGCGTCAGCGTGGTCTCGCCCTTCGGCGTGACCTTGCCCACCAGCGTATCGCCCGGCTGCACTTCGGCGCCGACGTAGATGATGCCGGACTCGTCCAGGCGGTTGAGCTGCTGCTCGGCCAGGTTCGGGATGTCGCGGGTGATTTCCTCGGCACCCAGCTTGGTGTCGCGGGCCATGACCACCAGTTCCTCGATGTGGATCGAGGTGTAGCGGTCTTCGGCGACGACGCGTTCGGAGATCAGGATCGAGTCTTCGAAGTTGTAGCCGTTCCACGGCATGAAGCCGATCAGCATGTTCTGGCCGATGGCGATTTCGCCGAGGTCGGTCGATGCGCCGTCGGCGATCACGTCACCCTTGGCCAGCAGGTCGCCACGCTTGACGATCGGGCGCTGGTGGATATTCGTGTTCTGGTTGGAACGCTGATACTTGATGAGGTTGTAGATGTCCACACCCACTTCACCGGCCGTCGCTTCGGCATCGTTCACGCGCACCACGATGCGGGTCGCGTCGACATAGTCGACCACGCCGCCGCGGGTCGCGGTGACCACGGTGCCCGAGTCCACCGCAGCCACGCGCTCGATCCCGGTGCCGACCATCGGCTTCTCGGGACGCAGCACGGGCACGGCCTGACGCGACATGTTGGCGCCCATCAGTGCGCGGTTCGCATCGTCGTGCTCCAGAAACGGCACGAGGGAAGCAGCCACCGACACGATCTGCGCCGGCGACACGTCCATGTACTGCACGCGTTCGGCGCTCAGCAGCGTGGATTCGCCCTGTTCGCGAGCCGACACCAGGTCACCCGTCAGACGGCCTTCCTTGTCGAGCGCAGCGTTGGCCTGCGCGATCACGTACTTGCCTTCCTCGATGGCCGACAGGTAGTCGATCTGGTCGGTCACCTTGCCGTCCGCCACGCGACGGTACGGGGTTTCGATGAAACCGTACTCGTTCAGGCGTGCGTACAGTGCCAGCGAGTTGATCAGGCCGATGTTCGGGCCTTCAGGCGTTTCGATCGGGCACACGCGACCGTAGTGGGTCACGTGCACGTCGCGCACTTCGAAGCCGGCACGTTCGCGGGTCAAACCGCCCGGGCCAAGAGCCGACACGCGGCGCTTGTGGGTGATTTCGGCCAGCGGGTTCGTTTGGTCCATGAACTGCGACAGCTGCGACGCACCGAAGAACTCCTTGAGCGCCGCGGAAATCGGCTTGGAGTTGATCAGGTCGTGCGGCATCAGCGGCTCTTGCTCGGCCTGACCCAGACGTTCCTTGACGGCCTTCTCGATGCGAGCCAGGCCGGTGCGGTACTGGTTCTCGGCCAGTTCGCCGACGCAGCGCACGCGACGGTTGCCCAGATGGTCGATGTCGTCGACTTCACCGTTGCCGTTGCGCAGATCGACGAGGATCTTGACCACGGCCAGGATGTCTTCGTTGGACAGCACCATCGGGCCGGTCGATTCGTCGCGACCGACCTTGGCGTTGAACTTCATGCGGCCGACGCGCGACAGGTCGTACGTGTCCGGGTTGTAGAACAGGCGCTGGAACAGGGCCTGCACCGCGTCTTCCGTCGGCGGCTCGCCGGGACGCATCATGCGGTAGATGGCCACGCGGGCGGCGAATTCGTCGACCGTTTCGTCGATGCGCAGGGTCTGCGAGATGTATGCGCCCTGGTCCAGTTCGTTCGTGTAGATGACCTGGATGTCCTGCACGCCTGCCGTGCGCAGCTTCTTCAGCAGCGCTTCGGTCAGCTCGTCGTTGGCCTTGGCCAGGATCTCGCCGGAATCGCCGTCGACGATGTTGCGCGCAACCACGCGGCCGACCAGGAAGTCTTCCGGCACGCTGATGTGCGTCGTGCCGCCCTGCTCCAGCTCACGCGTGTGGCGTGCGGTGACGCGCTTGTCCTTGGCGACAACGACCTTGCCCGACTTGTCGGTGATGTCGAAGCGCGCGACTTCGCCGCGCAGGCGCTCGGAGACGAACTCCATTTGCGCGCCGCTGTCCATCAGGCGGAAGTTGTCGTTGACGAAGAAGTTCGCCAGGATCGATTCCGGGTTCAGGCCGATGGCCTTCAGCAGGATCGTGACCGGCATCTTGCGGCGACGGTCCACGCGGAAGTACAGCATGTCCTTCGGATCGAACTCGAAGTCGAGCCACGAACCGCGGTAGGGAATCACGCGAGCCGAGAACAACAGCTTGCCCGAGCTGTGGGTCTTGCCCTTGTCGTGTTCGAAGAACACGCCCGGCGAACGGTGCAGCTGCGACACGATGACGCGCTCGGTACCGTTGATGATGAACGAGCCCTTGTCGGTCATGAGCGGCACTTCGCCCATGTAGACCTCTTGCTCCTTCACTTCCTTGACCACCTTCGACTGCGAGGTCGACGATTCACGGTCATAGATGATCAGCTGAACCTTGGCACGCACGGCCGACGCGAAGGTCAGGCCCCGGGTCTGGCATTCACGCACGTCGAACGCAGGCTTCGCGAGGTTGTACTCGAGAAACTTCATCTCGACAAAACCGTTGTGCGAGACGATGGGGAAAGCCGCGGTGAACGCGGCCTGCAGGCCTTCGATGGTCCGCTTCTGGGGCGCAATGCCAGCTTGCAGGAACGCGGTGTACGCGTCCTTCTGCATCTGCAGCAGGTAGGGGATTTCAACGACGCTGTCGCGGCTACCGAAATTCTTTCGGATGCGCTTGCGTTCGGTGTAACTGTACGTGGACGTTTGGGCCATGAGAGCTCCGGTGCTTGAGATCTTCAGCGACTTGTCAGCAACGCTCTCGCGCCACTGCTTGGCGGCTGGCCACTACCAGCCGTTGGCGGACAGTGATGCATTGCACATCACCCGAACCAAGGGGTCTTCTGCAGTCGGGGTCAGAAGACACTCAAAAATCGTCTCGGTTCTCGCTTTTCCGCTGGCTTGAAGGCCTGCAGGAAAACCGGAATCGAACCAGCTTTTGGGTGCGCTCTGAAAGCGGCAAAGGCTGGAGGGCCTTTTCAGGCACCTCCAGCCCTCGAGGGGGACTGAATTACTTCAGTTCCACCTTGGCGCCGGCATCTTCCAGCTTCTTCTTGGCAGCTTCAGCGTCAGCCTTCGACAGGCCTTCCTTGACAGCCTTGGGAGCGGCTTCCACCAGGTCCTTGGCTTCCTTGAGGCCCAGGCCGGTGATTTCGCGCACGGCCTTGATCGCCGAAACCTTGTTCGCGCCGGCTTCCACCAGCACGACGTTGAATTCGGTCTTCTCTTCGACCACGGCAGCAGCAGCACCACCGCCAGCTGCGGGAGCCGACATCGCTGCGGCGCTCACGCCAAACTTCTCTTCGATGGCCTTGACCAGGTCGTTGAGTTCCAGGACCGTCATGCTGTCGAGCGCGGTCAGAAATGCGTCTTTATCGAATGCCATTTTTGTTTCCTAACAATTGGGTTGAAATATTCAAACGCAAGGCCATCAGGCTGCTTGCGCTTCGGCCGGAGCCTCGGCCGGTGCTTCGCCACCACCACGCTTCTCGGCGAGCGCGGCCAGAACACGGGCCGTGCGCGAGATCGGGGATTGCAACAAGCCCAGCAATTGCGCCAGCAACACTTCCTTGGAAGGGATGTTGGCCAGTTGCTTCACGCCTTCGACGTCCAGGGCCTTGCCACCGAATGCGCCACCGCGAATCACCAACTTGTCGTTGGTCTTCGCGAAATCGGCCACCACCTTGGCGGCGGCCACAGCGTCTTCGGAGAAGCCATAGATCAGCGGACCGGTCATCTGGTCGCCGACGATCTCAAATGCGCTGCCTGCGACAGCACGGCGTGCCAGCGTGTTCTTCAACACGCTGAGCGTCACGCCCTGGCTGCGCGCGACATTGCGCAATTTGGTCATGTCAGCCACCGTGATACCACGGTATTCCGCCATCACGAGCGTTTGAGCTTTTGCGGCGAGGCTGGTCACATCACTGATGACCGCTTCTTTCTCACTGCGATTCAGACTCAAGGTCTACTCCTTTTAATGTGTCCTTCGGCCGAAGCCTCGAGACACGCTTCATGCAGCGACCAACTGTTTCGGAAACAAGATTCCTTGCAGCGGGATCGCCATCTGCGCTGGTGAATTCACGAGGAATTCGATTAAGTGCAGCGGACTGCACGCCAGCGGTCTTGGATGGCCCGACGCGCTTTCCGTCTTGCGACGGAGCCACGCCGGCCCACCACATCGCCGCGCCCCGAGGGGTACGGCAAATTCTCATCAGGCCGATGCGATCGTCTGGGTGTCGACGCGAACGCCGAGGCCCATGGTCGACGACACAGCGACCTTGCGCAGGTACACGCCCTTGCTCGTTGCAGGCTTGGCCTTCACCAGCGCATCGACCAGTGCGGCCAGATTGCTCTGCAGCTTGTCGGTGTCGAACGAACGACGACCGATCGTGCCGTGGATGATGCCGGCCTTGTCGACGCGGAACTGCACTTGGCCGGCCTTGGCGTTCTTGACTGCCGTGGCGACGTCCGGGGTGACCGTACCGACCTTCGGGTTTGGCATCAAACCACGCGGGCCAAGGATCTGACCCAGCGTACCGACGACGCGCATGGCGTCCGGTGCAGCGATCACGACATCGAAGGGCATGTCGCCAGCCTTCACCATCGCAGCCAGATCATCCATGCCGACGATGTCGGCGCCAGCAGCCTTGGCTTCTTCAGCCTTGGCGCCTTGGGCGAACACGGCGACGCGCTTGGTCTTGCCGGTACCGTTGGGCAGCACGACGGCGCCACGAACGACCTGGTCCGACTTCTTCGCGTCGATGCCGAGTTGCACGGCCACGTCGATGGACTCATCGAACTTGGCGGTGGCGGCTTCCTTCACGAGGCCGATCGCATCAGCGAGCGGATACAGCTTGGTGGTGTCCACCTTGCCTTGCAGGCTCTTGGCCTTCTTGGTCAGCTTTGCCATCTCACACGCCCTCCACATTGACGCCCATCGAACGGGCAGAGCCGGCGATGGTGCGAACTGCGGCGTCCAGATCGGCTGCCGTCAGGTCCTTCATCTTGGTCTTGGCGATCTCTTCGAGCTGTGCGCGCGTGATCTTGCCGACCTTGTCGAGGTGCGGACGGGCCGAGCCCTTGTCCAGCTTGATGGCCTTCTTGATCAAGGTGATCGCCGGCGGCGTCTTGATGATGAAGGTGAAGCTCTTGTCCGCGAACGCGGTGATGACCACCGGCAGCGGCAGACCCGGCTCGACGCCTTGGGTCTGGGCGTTGAACGCCTTGCAGAACTCCATGATGTTCAGGCCGCGCTGACCCAGTGCGGGACCGATCGGCGGTGACGGATTGGCCTTACCAGCTGGCACTTGCAGCTTGATGAAGCCGACGATTTTTTTCGCCATGACTTACTCCTTGCGGGTGATGACGCCTCGGCATTCGCCAGGGCTCCCCGGGGGTTGACGACTCTGGAGTGACGCTCCTTGCCGAGTCGGGAGGCAAGGAACCAAAGACGAAATCCGTTACCCGAACTTCGTCGAAAAACTGGATCAGGTCTTTTCGACCTGGCTGAACTCGAGCTCGACGGGCGTTGCGCGACCAAAAATCATGACCGACACGCGCACCTTGCTCTTCTCGTAGTTGACTTCCTCAACGGTGCCGTTGAAGTCGGTGAAAGGACCTTCCTTGACACGCACGAACTCGCCGACCATGAACTCGACCTTGTGGCGCGGCTTTTCGGTGCCTTGCTGCATCTGGTTCACGATGTCTTCGACTTCCTTTTGGGAAATCGGGGCCGGACGGTTCTTGGCGCCACCGACGAAGCCGGTCACCTTGTTGGTGTGCTTCACCAAGTGCCAGCTTTCGTCGTCCATGATCATTTCGACCAGCACGTAGCCCGGGAAGAAGCGACGCTCGGTCGTACGCTTCTGGCCATTCTTGATTTCGACGACTTCCTCGGTTGGCACGAGGATGCGGCCGAACTTGTCCTGCATGCCCGCGCGATTGATGCGCTCGGTGATGTTGCGCTCAACCGCCTTTTCCATGCCGGAATACGCATGGACCACGTACCAGCGCAGATCCGGATTGGATGCAGGCGCCAGCAGCGGATTGGTCTCGGACGTTACTTCGACAGCTTCGTCAGTCATTATTTTCTCCAGCCCAGAATGAGGTCAAAAAACACCCATTCGAGCGTCTTGTCGGTCAGCCAGAGGAATACCGACATGATCGCCACGAAGGCGAACACGTAGGCCGTCATCTGGATGGCCTCCTTGCGACTCGGCCAGACAACCTTGCGAACTTCACGCCAGGAATCACGACCGAAGGCCCACAGCTGCCGGCCATTTTCGGAACTCGCGAACGTACCCACCGCGAGGGCCAGAAGCACCAGCAACGCAGCCCACTGCGCCAACGAACCTTGGCGTGCCAGCAGGTAGTACGCCACGATGGCGCCCACCGCCAACACCACGGATGCGGCCAGCTTGGCCTTGTCGGCCCCGGTGCTCACGGTTTCGATTTGAGATGCAGCCATCTTGGGCAAGTTCCTGCGGCCATAGCGGCCCTGAATTCAATGCGTCTTCTGGAGACGCCGAAGCCCGTCGGGTTGCGACGGGCCTTTTTGGCCTCACCGGAGAGGCCGGTGAGTTCTTTTTTCACCACCGTCAGGTGGCAGGGGCAGTAGGAATCGAACCTACAACCTTCGGTTTTGGAGACCGACGCTCTGCCAATTGAGCTATACCCCTCCGGAAACCAATTAAGCGAGGACCTTGGCCACGACGCCCGAGCCGACGGTCTTGCCGCCTTCGCGAATGGCGAAGCGCAGGCCTTC
>NZ_JBWKNQ010000019.1:0-79217 GCF_059415645.1 Variovorax sp. GW821-FHT10B04 | reverse complement strand
GCAGATGCCGACCCCGAGCACATTCGTTGGTACAGGAAGGTCCGCTTCGGAGCAACCTGAACTTCCGCTTAGGGCCCTAAGCGGCCTCTCAGCTCGGGCCTCTGCCGGATGATGCGGACGGAAGATGAGCTGAAATGAGAAAGCCAAGATGTTCACAGTGAACAATCTTGGCTTTCGTCGACCATCCGCAACTCGTTGTTGCGTAAGGTCTTTTTCTATGGCTCCCCGACCTGGGCTCGAACCAGGGACCTACGGATTAACAGTCCGGCGCTCTACCAACTGAGCTATCGGGGAACAAGCCTCAGATTATAGCGTTATTTTTCGGGCCTCCTGAAAAACGGCACTCGAAGGCGCAAATTTCTTCAAATATTTGCAGTCATGGTCAGCCGCAGCGTGCGCGGCGCACCGGGGAACAGGTAGACGTGGCCGTACTGGTACGGCGACTCCTTCCAGTAGCGACGATCGAACAGGTTGTCGACGCCCAGCGTCCAGCTCGTGTTCGCTCCACCGATCCTGGTGTCGTAGCGCAAGGCCGCATCGAAGCGCGTCCACGAAGGCAGCGTGACCGAGCCATCGGGCAGCACGTTGCGGCGGCCTTCATAGGACACCTGCGTCTGCACTTCCAGGCCCGGCACCGCGGCGATGCGGTAAGCCGCCTGCGCACGCAGGACCTGCTTGGGCACGTTGGTCGGGCGCTGGCCATTGGTGGACGGCTCCATCGTGCTGTCTTCGCGCTTGGCGTCGATCAGCGTGATACCGCCGGCTAGACGCCAGGGGCCTTGCGACCATTGCGCGCTCGCTTCAAGGCCGCTGTGCCTTTCGCTTCCGTCGTAGGCCCCTTCGCACGGCGTGATGCCGAGCCGGCTGCAGGCATCGAGATTGGTCATGGGCCGGGTGATGTCGAACCAGGCGAGCTGCCAACCGAGCACGTTGTCGCCGCCCTTCAAGCCGATCTCCCACTGGCGCGAGCTCAACGACGGCAGCGCTTCACCTGCGTTGCTGTACTGCGCGCTCTTGTTCGGCACGACCTGCGATTCGACGCCTTTGCCCCAGCTGGCGTAGGCCATCAGGTCCGGCCGCAGCGCATAGCTCGCGGCGAGCCATGGCGTCGTGATGCCTTGCTCGTAGCCGGTCGGCTGCGAGCCGTCGGTGCGCACGCTGTCGCGGTCGAAGCGTGTGTAGCGCGCGCCGACCCAGGTCGTGAATCGTGACGTCCAGCGGATCGCATCCTGCGCCGACAGCTCCGTCGAGCGCTCGTCGCGGTTGGTGTTGACGTCGCTCAGCGTCGGATCGGCCGGCACGATCGCCGTGCCCTGCACGTTGCCGGTGCCGACGTAGTTGTAGGCCTGGTCCTGGAAGCGGTTGCGCACGCGGCTCGCCATGAGCCCGAACGACAGGTCGTGCTGCACGCCGCCCGTCGTCGCCTTGCCCTTGAGGTTGAGGCTGCCGGCGGTCTGCACGCGGCGCTCGTTCTCGCTGCGGAAATCGTAGAAGTCGAAGGTGCCGTCGGAGCAGTAGCGGTCGTAGTTGCCTTCGGCGCTGCAGCCGAAGGCGTAGGCCAGGCGGTCGTCGGTCTTCAACCGCTGCTGGCCGAGCTGCGCGCTCCAGCGCCAATCGTCGTTGATGGCCTGGCTGAAGCGCAGCGTGCCAGTGAGGCCTTCGAAGACCGAGGGCTGCGACCAGCTCTGGTTGTTCAGGTTGATGCGCGGGTCGACCGGCGCCGGCAGCGTGTTGCCGAGCAGGCTGAAGCCGTTCTGGCTCGGCTGCGTCTTCTTGCTGTATTCGATCTCGGCCTCGAGCACCGAGTCGCGCGTGATGCGCCAGTCGGTGGCCAGCGAGAAGAGATTGCGATGGCCGTCGAGGTCGTAGGTGCGCGGCTTGATGTCTTCGCTCACCACGTTGAGCCGGTAGCCGAACTGGCGGTCCTCGCCGAAGCGGCCGCCCAGGTCGACCGCGCCCAGCACGCCGCCGCGTCCCGACAGCTCCACGCGCACTTCGCGCAAGTCCTTCTCGGTCGGCCGCTTGACCACGTAGTTCACCAGCCCGCCCGGCGCGCTGGTGCCGGCCTGGATGCCGCTGGTGCCGCGCAGGATCTCCACGCGTTCCTTGTTGTCGAGCGGGATCGAGGTCTCGGCATTGATCGGCAGACCTTCGCGCCGGTAGTTGAAGCGGTTGTCCAGCACGAAGCCACGCACCGTGAGGTAGTCGATGTAGCCGGCCGAGTTGTACGCGTCGGTGACCGAGGCATCGAACTGCACGAGGTCGGCCAGCCGGCGCGCGCCGCTCGCCTGGATCTGCGTGCTGTCGATGACGGTGGCGGAGATCGGCACGTCCTTCAGCGGCAGATCGCCGAAGCCGCTCACGTCGGCCTGGCGCGGTGCCGTGCGTTCATCGACCGTGACGGTCGGGAGCGTCGCCTGCTGGGCGTGCGCGGCGCCGGCCAGCGTCATCAGGGCCGCGAAGGCGCGGGCGATTTCATTTTTTCTGTGTGCCACATTTGCTCCAGTGCAAATTGTTGGCAGGTGGGCACGGCCCGGCTTGGACGATGAGATGGCCGCGCGCGCATGGCGTGCATGACGAGACGGCTGCCGGACCAGCTTCCCTGCGCGAGGATTACCTCAATCAGGTTCAAAGGGACTCTCTCAGTCACCTGGCTGTCCTGCGACGGCTCGGCAACACCCCTAGCGAAGAGCTCCGTCTTGCGGCGGAGCGGGCCGGATTGTAAAGGCAGCGCCTGCCTGCCCCTCGCGTCGGCCCGCCCCCCGAGCAAACCCGTAGCGTGCAATCTGACGATTGGATACATCGGTATCCGATAAGGAACATGCATCGAGAGATGCAAAGTAGCTCCATACAACAAAGGAGCAAGAACATGTCCGTCCTGATGTGGTGCCTCGGTTTCAGCGTGTACGGCGTGCTCGCGATATTTTTCTTGAGCCTGGCATTGACGGCCGGACGTGCCGATGACGCCGATCGCCGATTCCGCCGCGCCATGGGCCGCGTCTTCCGCATGCGTCAGACCCACATGCCGCGAGGTCGAACCCAGGCCGGCGCCTGAGCCTTCCCGGCCGGCTCCCCCTGCCTCCGCAGGCTGCAAGCCCTTCGAGCGGCCATACTCGCGCAGATGGCCATTTCTTTTCGACCCATGGCGGTTCATTCATCTGTCCCACGCTGCGCGTGGGCCCTGATCCTCGTCGCCGCGTGTACCGCAGGCTGCAACACGCGGCCTGCCGCCCGGGTGACTCGCCTCGGAGACGGCTTGCTGCTGTCTCCGACGGCAGACGAAGCCGAGGCGTATTGCAGGAACAGCGGCGATCCCGTTCGCCTGCTGAAGCCCGTGCCAGGCGAACCGGGGGTTCGCTTCCGATGCGATTGAGGCGATACGTCGCGTCGCTGCCGCAGTTTGCGGACGACCTCGCCCATCGAGCGGCGCTCAGGGGGCGTGCGCCATGACAGCCACCGGCCTGCTGTTTGCCGTCGTGGGTGCGGCGTCGGTGATCGGTTTCATTGCCAGCCTGGCCAAGCCCGCATGGTTCCGCTTCAACGGCGGCGTCCCCCGACGCTGGAAGATCGGCGCCACGTGGCTGGTGCTCATCGCGGTCAGTACATTGGGCGCGCTGGCGCAGCGCCAGGCCGCCGTCGTCCAGGAACCTTCGGCGAGCACGCCGACCGAGTCGACCGAAGCGACATCGGACATCTCGTTCGAAACCTTCCCAGGCCAGGCCATATCGATCCCGGACATCGACGTGCCGACCGACGCGGCGAAGCCGGCGGAGGAGACGGTCGACACGCTGATCGACGTCGTGCCTCCGCCGCCGCCACCTGCACTGTCGCTGCCGCCCGTTCCATCGCGCCGCCACAAATAGGCACTCCGCGCTCGCCAGCGTGGCCGACGTTCTGATCGAGCCCGGCCGGACGTCGTCGAGCCGGGGGCCCCTGGAAGAAATGGGGATGCCCGGTCACCCTTGGCATTTACAATGAGAACAGTTCTTATTTGCTTTGCCGAGGTCAACGGGGGTCAAGCCCCTGCAAGACCTCGGCGCCGCGCCGCTCCATGCCTGCCGCCGAACCCGCCCTCGACGCCCTTCTGCACGCGCTTTATCGCGACCACCACGGCTGGCTGCAGGGCTGGCTGCGCAAGAAGCTGGGCAACGCCTTCGACGCGGCCGACCTGGCGCAGGACACCTTCGTGCGCGTGCTGCGCGCGCCGGGGCTCGACGCGGTGCAGGAGCCCCGCGCCTACCTCACGACCATCGCGCGCAACCTGCTGATCAACCACGTGCGCCGGCGCGCGATCGAGCGGGCCTATCTCGATGCGCTCGCGCTGCTGCCCGAACCGGTGGCGCCCTCGCCCGAAGCACGGCTCATCGTGCTGGAGACGCTGATCGAGATCGACCGCCGGCTGAGCGGCCTGCCGGCGCAGGCCAAGCAGGCCTTCCTGCTCGCGCAGCTCGAAGGAATGGGCCAGGCCGAGATCGCAGCCGAGCTCGGCATCTCGCTGTCGACCGTCAAGCGGCATCTCGCCAAGGCGGCCATGCGCTGCTTCTTCCCGGAATAGCCGATGGCTTCGCTGCACAACGACACCCTCGCCGCACCGCTGCCCGGCGGCGACACGCGGATCGCGCCCGCGATCGCCGAACAGGCGGTGCAATGGTGGATCGCGCTCCAGGGCGGCGATGCCGGCATCGCACAGCACGCGCGCTGGCAGCGCTGGCGCGATGCCGATCCGGCACACGAGGCCGCCTGGCAGCGCATCGAGAACGTCGGCGGCCGGCTGGCCGGCATTCCGACGCCGCTGGCCCGCGCTGCGCTGAGTGCCGCACCGCAGTCGATGCGCCGGCGCCGCGGCGTCCAGTTGCTGACCGCGCTGGTGGTGGCGGGCGGCACGACGCTGGTGGCACGGCAATCCACACCTTGGCGCGCCTGGACCGCCGACCAGGTGTCGGCCATCGGCGAACGGCGCACGCTGCGGCTGCCCGATGGCGGCGACGTGATGCTGAACACCGGCAGCGCCATCAACGTCCGCTTCGACACCGAGCGCCGCGTGCTCCAGCTGGTGCGCGGCGAGATCCTGGTGCAGACCGCGGCCGACGCGATGCAGCGCCCCTTCCTCGTGCAGACCGAGGCGGGCACGGCCCGCGCGCTCGGCACCCGCTTCACCGTGCGCCAGCGCGACGACGCCTCGGTCGACGTCGGCGTTCTGCAGGGTGCGGTCGAACTGCAGCCGCTCGACGCGGCGGCGCGCAGCCACACGCTGCAGGCCGGCGAAGCGGGCCGCTTCACCCGCACGCAGGCCATGGCGGCCGGCGTGCTCAACGCGCATGCGAACGCCTGGATCGACGGCATGCTCGTCGCGTCGCACATGCGCCTGGCGGATTTCCTCGCGGAACTGGGGCGCTACCGGCCCGGCCGCCTGGGCTGCGACCCGGCCATTGCGGGCCTCGAGGTGTCGGGCGCCTATCCGCTGGACGACACCGACCGCGTGCTGACCGCGCTGACCTCCTCGCTGCCGGTCCAGATCCATACCTACACCCGCTACTGGGTCAGCGTGGGCCTGCGCCGAAGGCGCTGAACGATTCGGCCGGCGCGGAACGATGCCGCCGAAAAATACTTGAGCTGTTTCGGCAGGGTTGCCTGTCAAGGAAAGGAAGGGCGCGGATGCCGTGCCTTTTTCTCTTCTTCTCGTCGACTCCACCATCGAAGGTATTCGCTCATGCTGCAACGCAACGGCTTGCCCGCCCCTGCACTCCGCAAGGCGCGCTTCCACCCGCTTTCCCTCGCCCTGCAAACGCTCTGCGTCGGCACCACGGCCAGCCTGGTCACGGCCGGCCTGCTCGCGCCGCAAGCCGCGCTGGCCCAGCCGGCCAACCCCGAGGGCCGCGACGCCCGCGAGCTGCGGCACTACGACATTCCGGCCGGCCCGCTGGAAGGCGTGCTGAACCGGCTCGGCCGCGACGCCGGCGTGCTGATCACCTTCGAGTCGAAGCTGACCGACGGACTGAACAGCCGTGGCGTCAACGGCAGCCGCACGGTCGAACAGGCGCTGTCGCAAGCGCTCGACGGCAGCGGCCTCGGCGCCGTGCGCGCAGCCGGCGGCGGCTATGCGCTGCGGGCGCTGCCGGGCTCTTCGGCGAGCGGCACCACCGGCGCGGCAGGCTCACCCACCACGCTGGCCGAGGTGCGCGTGACCGCCACCGCCGCACGCGACGGCACGACCGAAGGCACGGGCTCGTACACCACGCGCTCCACCGCCACCGCGACGCGCCTCGCACTGTCGCCGCGCGAGACGCCGCAGTCGGTCAGCGTGATCACGCGCCAGCAGATCGACGACCAGGCACTGATCAGCGTGCCCGAGATCCTCGACAAGGCACCCGGCGTGACGGTCGGGCGCAACGACAGCGAACGCGCGACCTTCTATGCGCGCGGCTTCTCGATCGAGAACCTGCAGTTCGACGGTGTGCCCAGCACGCTCGACACCTCCAACCAGTACACCACCGCGATCGGCGACAGCGCGATCTACGACCGCGTCGAGATCGTCAAGGGCGCGACCGGCCTGCTGACCGGCGCCGGCTATCCGTCGGCCACGCTCAACCTGGTGCGCAAGAAGCCGACCGCCGAGTTCGCGGGCAGCGTGTCGCTGGGCGTTGGCTCGTGGGACAAGGTGCGCAGCACGGCCGACTTCTCGGGTCCGCTCAACGAAAGCGGCAGCGTGCGCGGCCGCATCGTCGCCGCGGCGCAGAACGCGAACTCGTACGTCGATCGCTACAGCCGCGACACGCGCAACCTGTACGCCATCGTCGAGGCCGACCTCACGCCCGACACCCTGCTGACCGTGGGCGTCGACCACATGGAGACACGTGCCGACGGCGCGACCTTCGGCCACATCCCGCTGTTCTACAGCGACGGCACGCGCACGAACTTCCCGCGCTCGTTCAACCCGGCGGCGCGCTGGTCGTACTGGAACAACGACAGCACCCAGACCTTCGCCAGCCTGAAGCACGAGTTCGGCGGCGGCTGGAAGCTCGACCTGGCGGCCAGCCATCTCGACCAGTCGAAGGACGTGTTCTACGGCTCGGCCTACAACGGCAGCGTGGACCGCACGACCGGTGCCGGCATCCGCATGCTGTCGGGCGCGCTGCCGTCCGAGTCGACCACCGACGCGCTCAACCTCGCGCTGACCGGCCCGTTCACGCTGTGGGGCCGCACGCACGAGCTGATGCTCGGCGCCGGCTACTCGCGCCAGAAGCAGGACGCGGAGCTGCACACCTCGACGTTCACGAGCATTCCGAACTACTTCGCGTGGGACGGCGACATCGCGCAGCCTGCGTCGCCCAAGCGCGCCGACCGCAACATCCTCACCACCGAGAAGGGCCTGTCGGCGGCCGTGCGGCTGCGGCCGACGGACGCGCTGTCGGTCATCGTCGGTGCGCGCACCAGCTGGTACCAGCTGCGTGACCAGAGCACCAGCCTGGCCGGCGTGACGAGCGTCGACGACGACCTGAACATCAGCGCCAAGGTCGTGCCCTACGCGGGCATCGTCTACGACATCGACACGACCTGGTCGGTCTATGCAAGCCACACCGACATCTTCCATCCGCAGACCTACTACAAGGACGCGAACGACCGCCCGATCGCGCCGCTCACCGGCAAGAGCTCCGAGGTCGGCGTGAAGGGCGAGTTCCTCGATCGCCGGCTCAACGCCAGCGCCGCGCTGTTCCACATCAAGCAGAACAATTCGGCGCAGTACGTCGACGTCAACCCCGACACCGGCAACGAGATCTACACGGCGGTCGACGGCATCACGAGCAAGGGCGCGGAGTTCGAGGTGGCCGGGCAGATCACGCCATCGTGGAACCTGGCGGCGGGCTACACCTTCCGCACGTCGAAGAAGCCGCCGCAACCGGACGTGATCCTGAGCGCGGTCAACACCAACCAGCCGAAGCACCTGTTCAAGCTGAACACCAGCTACCGCCTGCCGGGCGCCTGGAGCAAGCTGGTCATCGGCGGCTCGCTGTCGTGGCAGAGCGAGACCTACTACCAGACCTCGGACGAGAACATGTGGCGCGCGACGCAGCCGAGCTACGCGGTGGTCGGCCTGATGGCGCGCTATGAATTCGACCGCCACCTGAGCGTCTCGCTCAACGTCAACAACGTGTTCGACAAGACCTACATGCCGGGCCTGGGTTCGTACGGCACGGGCGTCTATGGCGATCCGCGCAATGCGCTGCTGAACGTGGTCTACAAGTTCTAGGCGGGCGACGCCGGCAGCGCTTGCGCCCGGGCCATCCACGCGCGAATCCGAGGGAATTCGCGCGTCGGATGGCCCTTTTTCCGTTCTCGTTTGTCATGAACAGGAAGGGGCGAATTCGACGCTCCGCGAGCGCCTCAATGCACGACTCCTCCACGAACCACACCAAGCCATCATTGCGCGCCGCTTCGCCGGCGCTCCAGACGCTGTCGCGCGTCGTGGCCGCCGTCGCGGGCGGCTATGCGCTGGCCGCAGCCGGCGCGATCTTCCTGGCCGCCGTACTGCCCGGCGGCCGTGCCGACGCGGTCATGGCCGGCATGCAGTTCAGTTTCGCGATCCACGCCGCAGCGGCGATCTGGGCGTTCTCGCCGATTCCAGTGGCACGTGTCTGGGGATGGCTGGTGCTGCTGGCGACCGGACTGCTGGGCCTCGGCTGGCTGCAGCCCGTTATTGCGAGAGGTGGCTGAGGTGGCGGCCGGCGCCAAGAAATCGAAGGCATCCGCCGCAGGCGGCGGCGCAGGCCAGGGCAGCTTCCGCCAGGCGCAGGCCTGGCTGCACACCTGGTGCGGGCTGTGGTTCTCGTGGCTGCTCTTCGCGGTGTTCCTGACCGGCACGCTCGCGGTCTTCGAAGAGCCGATCACGCACTGGATGTCGCCCGAGCACCGCGCGGAGGAAGCCGTCGAGGCCCAGGCGGCAACGCGGCCTGCCGACCCTGCATCGGCAACGGCATCGACACCCGCCAGCCGCGCGCAGCGCCTGCGCCGGGGCGTCGACTACATGGAGCGGCACCACCCCGGCGCCGGCATGTGGGAACTGTGGCCGTCGGACGCACGAGGCGGCGGCAAGCTCAGCGTGTACTGGTTCGACGCCAACCAGCAATATGCGGATGCCCGGCTCGATCCGCTCACCGGCGCACCGCTGCAAGCCGCGGCGAAGGCCGACGGACCGCAGGCCCGCGCCACGCTCGGCGGCCATCACTTCGTCGACTTCCACTACGAGCTGCATGCCGGCGGCATCGGCCTGTGGATCGTCGGCATCGCAGCGATGGCGATGCTGGTCGCGCTGGTGTCGGGCGTGATCACGCACAAGCGCATCTTCAAGGACTTCTTCACCTTCCGGCAAAGAAAGGAGCAGCGCAGCTGGCTCGACGCGCACAACGCGGTGGCCGTGCTCACCCTGCCCTTCCAGTTCATGATCGCCTACACCGGGCTGGTGCTCTCGGCCTCGTCATTCATGCCGGCGCCCAAGCTGTTCCACTACGGCGGCGACCGTGACGCGCAGCAGCAGTACGCAGCCGACCTGACCGGCCTGCCCAGGCCGCAGCGCAGCGGCCAGCCGATGCAGGTGCCCGACCTCGAAGCCTTCGCCGCACGCGGCCAGCAACTCATCGGCCAGCCGGTGCGCGCCGTGGTGGTCGAGCTGCCGGGCGATGCCGACGCGCGCATCGGTGTCTACGGATGGAACGACGAGGGCGAAGCACAGCAGCGCCTGAGCCCGACCACCGGCATGGCCATGTTCTCGGCCGCGACCGGTGAATTGCTGCGACTGCGGCCGCCCGGAAGCGCCGACGGCGGCAGCGCGCTGCTGGCCCAGTCGGCCATGCAGGGCCTGCACATGGCGACCTTCGGCGGCTGGGCGCTGAAGTGGCTGTACTTCGTCTGCGGGCTGGCCGGCACCGCGATGATGGGCACGGGCGCGGTGCTGTTCATGGTCAAGCGCCGCCACAGACATCAGGGCGAATTCGGCAGCGCGACCGCGCGGGTCTACCGGCTGGTCGAGGGGCTCAACGTCGCCGCCATCGCCGGACTGGCGCTCGCCTGCATGGCCTATCTCTGGATCAACCGGCTGCTGCCAATGGCGCTCGACCACCGCACGGCCTGGGAGCTGCGCGCCTTCTTCACGGTCTGGGCGCTGGCGCTGGGCCACGCCTTCGTGCAGCCGCCCGCTCGCGCCTGGACGACGCAGCTCGGCCTGCTGGCCGCGCTCGGGCTGCTGCTGCCGATGCTCGACTGGGCCAGCACCGGCGATCACCTGCTTGCACAGCTCGCGCGCAGCGACTGGGAAAGCGTGGGCGTGCAGCTGGCGGCGATGGCGATCGGCGCACTCGCGCTGGTGGCGATGCGCCACCTGCGGCCCGGCCGCGCGCCACGCGTGCGCGGCGCCGCACATTCGACCGAGGCACGCCCATGAACACGACCACCGCCTGCCTGCTGGCCTTCGGGCTGGCCTACGCCGGCATGGCCGGGCTCTGCCTGGCGATGGACCGGCATCACGCACAGGTCTGGCAGCGCGATGCGCCGCCGGTGTTGCGGCGCGGCCTGCGGACTGCCGGCTGGACCCTGGTCGCGCTCGCGGCCGTGCCCTGCCTGCGGGCCTGGGGTGGCAGCGTCGGCACCGTGCTGTGGCTCGGCTGGCTGTCTGCCGGCGCCCTCGTGCTGGTGCTGCTGTTGAGCTACCGCCCCCGGCTGGCCGCCGCCATTGCCGCGCTGTGCGCGCCGCTGGCGCTTTGCGGCCTGGCCGCGTCGTCGATGGCCTGAACCGCGAGCCGGTGCGCTCAATCCCCTTCATGTCCCAGGGCCACACGGCCCTTTTCCGCGCCTCGTTTGTCATGCAAGAGAGAGCCTCAACAAAGGAATCCATGCGCCTCCCCAGTCTTCCCCGTCGTTCACTGTTTCCGGCCATTGCGGCAATTTCGGCCTTTGCGCTGTGCGGCGCCGCCCGTGCCGACTATGTGTGGATCGAGCGCGATGCCGCCGCCATGCACGCCCATGTCGGCGAACTCGGCGGCACGCATCAACCCACGGCCTCGGTGGCCGCGCCGCGCGCCTTCCTGGCCGATGGCAAGGACTTGCCGCTGACGGTGGAAGCCGATGCGTTCACGGTGCCTGCCAGCGGCAATGGCGACCTGCGCCTGGTCGCGAGCCGCGTGTCCGACGGTGGCACGCTGACCTACTACCAGGCACGCTTCGGCCGCGCCGGCACGCAGGCCGTGAACGACCTCGAACTGGTTCCGACCACGCCCGAAGGCAGCACCTTCAGGCTGATGTGGAAGGGCAATGCCGTCGCCGCCTCGCAGGTCAACGTGGAAACCTCCGACGGCTGGCGCCGCGTGCTGAAGCCCGCCAGGGACGGCACCGTGTCGATGACCACGCCCTTCCCCGGCCTCTACGTGCTCGAAGTGACGGCGCGCGTGAACGGCGCGGTCACGGTCGACGGCAAGAAGTACGAAGACGTGCGCCACACCGCGACGCTGAGCTTCGAGGTCGCGCCCCGATGAGCGGAACGTCGCGCGGGCGCGGCGCCATCGCCGCGCTCGCCATCGCTGGTGTCGCAGCGGCTGGCGCGGCGCTGTGGTGGTGGAGCGCAGGCAACCGCAGCAGCTATGCCACGCAGCCCGTCGCGCGCGGCGACGTCGAGGCCACGGTCACCGCGATCGGCACCCTGCAGCCGCGCCGCCATGTCGACGTCGGCGCGCAGGTGTCGGGCGTGATCCTGAAGCTGCCGGTGCAGCCGGGCAGCGTCGTCAGCAAAGGCGACCTGCTGCTGGAGATCGACCCCAGCGTGCAGCAGGCCACGGTCGATGCCGGCCGTGCGGCGCTCGCCGGCCTGCGAGCGCAGCTGACGGAACAGCAGGCGCAGCAGCGGCTGGCCGGCCAGCAGTTGGCGCGTCAGCGGCAGATGGCTGCCGACGGCGCCACGCGCGACGAAGACCTGCAGACCGCCGAAGCGGCACAGGCCACGGCCGCGGCGCGCGTCGCGCAACTGCAGGCGCTGATCGCCCAGACGCAGGCGACGCAGCGCGCCGAAGAGGCGCGGCTCGGCTACACGCGCATCGATGCGCCGATGGCCGGCACCGTGGTGTCGGTCGAAGCGCGCGAAGGCCAGACGCTGAATGCGACCTACCAGACGCCGCACATCCTGCGCATCGCCGACCTGTCGGCCATGACGGTCTGGACCGAAGTGTCCGAGGCCGACGTGCGGCGCGTGAAGCCGGGCATGCCGGTGTACTTCACCACGCTGGGCGGCATGGCGAACCCGGGCAGCGGCGATGAGACGGGCGCCGTCGCGCCGCGCAGCGACGACGTCGGCCACACCGGCCCGCGCCGCTGGACCGGCCGCGTGCGCCAGGTGCTGCCTGCGCCGCCCGTGCCCGAGGGCCAGGGCGCGACCCGAGGCGTCGCAGGCGCGGCGGCAGGGGCCGCGCGCGCCGTGGTCTACACCGTGCTGTTCGACGTCGACAACGCCGACGGCGAGCTGATGCCGCAGATGACGGCGCAGGTCGGCTTCGTCACGGCGCAGGCGCGTGGTGCGGTCATCGCGCCGCTGGCCGCGCTGACCGCGGACGAGGCCCGCCCGGGTCGCTACACGGCGCGCGTGCTCCGCGCCGACGGCCGGCCCGAGACGCGCGAGGTGCGCCTGGGTGTGCGCAGCCGGCACCTCGCCGAAGTCCGCGAAGGCCTGGCCGAGAACGAGGCGCTGGTCGTCGACGAAACCGAGGCGCGCGGCGTGCGCTGGATCCAGTGGTGATGGCCGCGCCGACGCCGCTGATCGCCCTGCGCGGCATCCGCAAGCGCTACGGCGGCGCGCCCGCGGGCAAGCCCGGCGCGCCCGAGGTCGAAGTGCTGCACGGCATCGACCTGGACATCCACCCTGGCGAATTCGTCGCCATCGTCGGCAGCTCGGGTTCGGGCAAGTCGACGCTGATGCACATCCTCGGCTGCCTCGACCGGCCGAGCGGCGGCACCTACCTGTTCGATGGCCGGGACGTGGCCGGACTCGACGCCGACGCGCTCGCCTGGCTGCGCCGCGAGGCTTTCGGCTTCGTGTTCCAGGGCTATCACCTGATCGCGACCGAATCGGCGCGCGAGAACGTCGAAGTGCCCGCGCTCTACGCCGGCATGCCGGACGACGAACGCGCGCGGCGCGCCACGGCCCTGCTCGCGCGCCTGGGCATGGCCGACAAGCTGGACAACCGGCCGAACCAGCTGTCGGGCGGCCAGCAGCAGCGCGTGTCGATCGCACGTGCGCTGATGAACGGCGGCCGCATCATCCTGGCCGACGAACCGACCGGCGCACTCGACAGCCGCAGCGGCGCCGAAGTGATGGCACTGTTGCGCGAACTGGCCGACGCCGGCCACACGGTGATCCTGATCACGCACGACCCAGCCGTCGCCGCACAGGCACGCCGCGTGGTGCGGATCCACGATGGCAACATCGTCGAAGACTCCGGAGCCGCACCGACATCGCCAGAGACACCACAGAACCGGCTTCGCCGGGCTGTTGGTGTCGCCCCCGGTGAGGGGGTTGGCGAAGCGACACGAAGTGCGCGAAGCCTGGGGGAGAGCAAAAGCCCTCGAAGCCTGGGGGCGAGCCAAGTGTTCAGCGCGTTCAGAAGCATGCGCCTGAACCGCGCCCGCACCGGCCTCACCCTGCTCGGCATCGTCATCGGCGTCGCGTCCGTCATCGTGATGCTGGCCATCGGCGAAGGCGCCAAGCAGCGCGTCGTCGCGCAGATGGGCACGCTCGGCACGACCATCATGTACATGGGCGGCAGCCCGCCGGTGAGCGGCGGCCCCGCCGGGCTGATCACCGCCGAAGACCTGGCCGCGATCGCCGAACTGCCCGAGGTCGGCCACGTGATGCCCGTCATCGGCGACCCGATCACCGTGCGCCACGGCAATGCCGACCGGCAGGTCTACGTGTTCGCCAGCAGCAACGCGATGCCCGCGGTGCACCACTGGAAGGTGGCGCAGGGCCGCTACTTCAGCGACGCGGAAGACCGCGACCTCGCGCCGCTGGTGGTGCTGGGCCACAAGGCGCGCGCGCACTTCTTTCCCGGTGTGGCCGACCCGCGCGGCCGACAGCTGCTGATCGGCAATTCGCCCTTCGAAGTGATCGGCACGATGGCCGAGCGCGGCAGCGACTCCGGCGCCGAGAGCTACGACGACATGGTCTTCATCCCCTACCAGGCCGGCCGGGCGCGCGTCTACCAGGCGCAGACGCAGCCCGACTACACGGTGCTCACGGCGGCCTCGGTGGCGCAGGTGCAGCCCGCCGAAGCGGCCATCCGCCACGTGCTGCTGGCGCGCCATGGCCGCGAAGACTTCCGCATCAGCAATGCCGCGGCCAAGCTGCAGGCGGAAGCAGAGACACGCAGTGCGATGACCATGATGCTGGGCCTGATCGCCGCGGTGTCGCTGCTGGTCGGCGGCATCGGCGTGATGAACGTGATGCTGATGACGGTGCGCGAGCGCACCCGCGAGATCGGCATCCGCATGGCGACCGGCGCGCGGCAGCGCGACATCCTGCGCCAGTTCCTGACCGAGGCGACGCTGGTCACGCTGGTCGGCGGCAGCGTCGGCGTGCTGTCGGGGCTGGCGATCGGCGCGGTGTTGATCGCGTCGAACGTGCCGGTCGTGTTCTCGGTCACCGCGATGGCCGGCGCCTTCCTGTGCGCGGTCGCGACCGGGCTGGTGTTCGGCTACATGCCGGCGCGCACGGCGGCCCGGCTCGACCCGGTCGTGGCACTGGCGGGGGAATGAGGATGGACATGCACACGACTTCGGCCGGCGCACACACGATGCAAGCCCGTCGCAGAAGCGCATCCGGCCTGCTGACGGCCGCCCTCTTTCTTTCGGGCTGCGCGATGCCGACTGCGCCATATGAACCGGCCGCGCCGTTGCGCGACGGCGCCTTGACGCGGCAGTTGCCGGACCGCTGGCCTGCAGATGCAGAAACAGAGGCGGCCACGGGCAGCGCAGCCCCGGAGGCCGTCACCGCCGATTGGTGGCGTGCGTTCGGCAGCGCCGAGCTCGATGCGCTGGTCGCACAGGCGCAACTGCAAAGCCTTGACATCGCCGCCGCCGTCGCTCGCGTGCGGCAGGCCGGCGCCACGGCACGCATCGCGGGCGCCGCGCTGCAACCCGAACTGGCCTTCGCGTTGGACGCGCCACGCGAGGGCCGGCTCGTCAGCCAGGCCTCCGTCGACGGCAGCAGCTACGCCGCGGGCCTGAGCGCGCGCTATGAAATCGACTTCTGGGGTGGACGGCGGGCTGCGCGCGACAGCGCACTCTCCAGCATGCAGGCCAGCGTCTTCGACCGCGACACGGTCGTGCTCACCACGACCGCGGCGGTCGCATCGAACTGGCTGCAGGCGGCGGCCTTGCAGACCCGCATCGACGTGGCGGGCCGCAACCTGCGCGATGCCATGGAACTGCTGCGACTGGTCGAGGCGCGCGGCCGCGCCGGTGCGGCCCTGCCACTGGAACTGGCCCAGCAGCGCGGGCTGGTGGCGAGCCAGCGGCGCCACATCGCCGCACTGCGCCAGCAAGCCGCCGATGCGCAGTCGCGCATCGCGGTGCTGGTCGGGCGGACACCGGCTCAGTTCGCTCAGGGCGCGCCGACACGCGCGCCGGACGATCCGGATCCGCATGCCCGCCGCGATCCGCTCGCAGCACTTCACGCACCGGCGATCGACGCCGGCCTGCCTTCGTCCCTGCTGCTGCGCCGCCCCGATATCGCGCGTGCGGAAGCGAGGCTCGCCAGCGCCGACGCCAATGTCGAGGCGGCGCGCGCCGCGATGCTGCCGAGCCTGTCGCTCGGCCTGGGCATCGGCTGGGACGGCACGCGGCTGCGCAGCGTGTTCGACAACCCGGTCTACACCCTCGCCGCCGGCCTGGCAGCGCCGGTGTTCGATGCCGGCCGGCTCGCCGCCGGCCATGCCCAGGCGCAAGCGCAGCGCGAAGAGCTGCTGGCCAGCTATCGCAGCGCCATCGTGGCGGCCTTCGCCGATGCCGAGACCGCGCTCCATGCCGTCGCCGGCACGGACGCCCAGGCCACGGCGCAGGCCGACGAACTGGCACAGGCCCAACGCGCACGCGCACTGGCCGAGACGCGTTACCGCGCAGGTGCCGACACGCTGCTCACACTGCTCGACGCACAGCGCACGCTGTACGCCGCACAAGACCTGGCCGCAAGCCTGAAGGAGGCACGGCTGCAGGCCCGCGTCGCGCTCTACAAGGCCCTGGGCGGAGGTTGGCGATTGCCGACGACCGCGGGCCCGGTCGCCGCTGCTCTCAATGGCGCAGTGCCATGACAGAAGCCAACGCACGCCAGCGCCTGGAAGCCGCGCGGCTGCGGCCGACCGTCGCGCGCATCGCCGTGCTGCAGACGCTGGGCGCGGCCGCGCCGGAAGTGCTGTGCACCGAGGCACTGTTCCGCCTGATGCTGCAGCACGGCGTGCGTGCGAGCGCGGGCACCGCCTACCGCGCCGTGCGCAAGCTGCTCGTCCATGGCTTGCTGGAGCGCGAGTGGGACGATCAGCGCCGAGCGGTCTATCGCATTGCCGCACCGGACGCCGGCGCCCAGTTGCGGCTGGTCTGCCGGGACAGCGGACGCAGCATCGCGCTGGACGACGCCGAGTTGCATGCACGGCTGCTGGCAACGGCACAGCGCCAGGGACTGCGGCTGTCGGGTCGGGGCATCACGATCTACGTCGACGGGATCGACCAGCCGGAGTGACCGACGAGGTCATTTGGGTTTCGAATCGACGCGGCCGTCATCCCCCGTTCGAGGGATGAACGCACTGCGCGGCGCCGGTAGTCTCCGACCCTTCAAAAACGGCAGGCGCCCTTCGTGCGCCTGGGGACTTGCCAGGACACAACCATGATCACAACGACCTGGCCGCGCACCGTCGCGGCATCTGCGCTGCTGCTTCTGCTGGCAGCCTGCGGCGGGGGAAGCGACAGCGGCACGAGTGCCGCCGCCGCGGCTTCCACGTCCACCACCACGACGCCACCCGTCACCACCACGCCGCCGGCGACGACGACGACCACCACCACGCTGACTGCCGCGCCGCTGGTCATCTCGGCTGCGGCCCCGACGACGCTCAACGGCACGCTGAACGTCACGGGCGGGATACCGGAGGTCGGCATCTCCGGCGCAACCGGCACCTACGCATCGGCGGGGCCCAACGACTACTGCCGCGTCGCCATCTACGAAATGGTCGACAGCGGCGACGGCAAGAAATACGACCTGCAGGTGATCTTCGCCAAGTCCGACCGGGCGGCGAGTTTCATCAGCCTGTCGCTCAACGGCAATGCGGCGGGCTACAGCGCACGCGCCGCGACGCCGATCACGGGGGTGACGGTGGACATCGGCACACGCCGCATCGGCTTCAGCAACGTCGTGCTGGGTGCCGGTGGCGCCAATGCAGCGACGCTCAACGGCACGCTCGACTACCCGACCAACAGCGCAGCGGCCGACCGCACCACCTGCGGCTGACGCGAATGGCCTGACGCAAGCAAGCAACGTTCGGGCGGGTTGCGGCCAGAAGTCAGGTCGAACCCACTAAAATGCGCCGGACCAACGCGGACGGAAAACATTTGTAACAGTGTTGGACGACTGCTTTACCCGGTGCAGGCGTTCATCTGCCCCGCAGACACGAGGTCCCGTCGCCATATGGCCCTGGGGCCTTTTCTTTTTTCAGAGTCTTTTTGGGGTTTGACAGCATGTCGAGGCTTGGCTGGCGCGCAGGCGCTGCGGTGATCATTTCCCTGGCTTCCCTGGCACTCGCTGCATGCGGAGGCGGCAGCAGTAACAGCAACAGCACGGACACAGGCATCGGCCTGACGCCGATCAGCTGCGCGAGCTTCACCTACCAGCGCGAAGCCCAGCTCTATTTCCAGGCCAACCGGGCCTCATCCGCGGCAGCACTCGATCCTGATGGCAATGGCGTGGCCTGCGAGAGCCTCCCCAGCGACAGCACGACCGTGCCGGTCACGCCCGCAGTCACGCCCGCCGTGGTGCCGAGCGGCATCTGGGTCGGGACGATGAGCAACGGCGACATCGTCCGCGGCGTGGTGTTCCCGGCGCCCACTGGCAACCCCGCCCTTGCGCTGACGGCCGAGACCTGGTTCCTGCGCATGCGCACGTCGAGCTACGGCACGATCCTCCCGATCTGGGTGACCTATGGCGGCACCGGCACGGCGGCCGTGAACGGCGTCTTCGGCGTCAAGGACGCGCAGGTGCTGCGCGTGACCGACTTCGGCGCCAGCCAGTCCACGGTGATCGACTGGACGTCGAAGGTGACGCCTGCCGTCAGCACGCTCGGCTTCGACACCATGGTCGCCAGCTGGCCCCAGAGCGGCGAGCAGCTCACGTTCACCGCGTACCGCCAGACCTCCTTGCTGCCGATCCCGTCGATCGCCGCCATGGCCGGCACCTACACCGACGTCCGGCTGGCCGCCACCGCCACGACCACCGCGGCGACGGCAGCGCTGCCGTCCCTCACGATCGCCGGCGACGGCAGACTGCAGGGCCAGATCACCGGCGGGTGCACCTTCACCGGACTCATGTACCTGAACGACCCGGCGGACCCGGCCTATCACCTCAATCTGTATGTCGATGCCGCAGGCAAAGCCAACTGCCCGCGTCAGATCGGCAGCGGCGCGGGCATCGGCCTGATCGATAAAGTAAGTGGTCAGTTCTACATGATTGCGCAGGACAACGCGGGTGCTGCGCTCCTGTTCGCAGGCGCCAAACAATAATGTGTCGACGACGCATCGTTTGTGCCGCCGGGCGCGCTCCGATGCGGGGAGTGAAGCCATAATTGGCGCCTCGTCCAGTTGCAGGTTGCCATGTGAACCTTGCGCTGCGCCTCGTTGCAAGACTTCCAAGCACCATGAATTCTTTCCGCTCCAAGCTGGCAATGCCCCTCTGTGCCATCGCCCTGGCGATCACCTTTGGGGCTCATGCCAGCGACTACGACGATGTCGAGCGCCTCACACAGGCGGGCAAGCTCGACGAAGCGATGACGAAGGCCGATCAGTTCCTGTCCAACAACCCGCGAGACGCGCAGATGCGCTTCCTGAAGGGCCTGGCGCAGATCGATCAGGGCAAGACCAACGACGCCATCGCCACCTTCACGCGGCTCACCCAGGACGCTCCCGAGCTGCCGGAACCCTACAACAACCTGGCCGTGCTCTACGCCGGCCAAGGCCAGTACGACAAGGCGCGCGCCACACTGGAAAGCGCGATCCGCACCAACCCGAGCTATTCGACGGCGCATGAGAACCTGGGCGATGTCTATGCCCGGCTCGCGAGCCAGGCCTACAGCAAGGCGCTGCAACTCGATCAATCGAACACCGCCATTGCGCCGAAGCTGGCCGTGATCCGCTCGATCGTGAGCCCGACGACGCCGGCCTCGCCCAACGTCGCACGCCTCGGCGGCAAGGACAAGGTCGTGGTCGCGGCCGCCACGCCGGCTCCAGCACCGGCGCCTGCCGCTCCGGCACCTGCACCTGCAACCCCCAGCAAGCCGCCCGCCCCGGCTGCCGCACCGACCCCGGCGCCGGCACCCGTGGCCAAGGCACCGCCACCCGTGGTCGCAGCAGCGCCCGTGGCGCCACCGCCGCCTCCACCGGCCGCACCAGCCAAGCCACCCGTGGTCGCAGCAGCCCCGGTGGCACCGGCAACGCCACCAGCAGCCGCGCCCGAGAAGCCCGCAGCGAATGCGTCCACGGGCGAGATCGAAAGCGCAGTGCGTGCCTGGGCCAACGCCTGGGCTTCGCAGGACATGGACGCCTACCTCGGCGCCTATGGCAGCGGCTTCAAACCTGCCGGCGGCCAGTCCCGCAAGGCCTGGGAAGACGAACGCCGCGCCCGCATCGTCGGCAAGTCGAACATCAGCGTGAACGTCCAGAACCTGGCCGTCACGGTCAACGGCGACACGGCCACGGCCAAGTTCCGTCAGTCCTATCGCGCAGACTCACTCAACGTCAACAGCCGCAAGACGCTCGATCTGGTCCGCCATGGCGGCGGCTGGAAGATCGTCAAGGAAACCGTTGGCGGGTAATGGCGGGTTGATGGCAGGCAGGCCCCGGTCAGACCGGGTAATTTCAGTTGGCTGATTCTTTTTTTCCGGTGCTGCCGTCCATGCGTGCTCCCCGCATCGCACGCCTTTCCGTCGCCGTGCTGGCGGCGCTGCTTGCACTGTCCAACGCCGCCGCCGCACCCTCGGCAGCCCACGGCAAGGAAGGCAAAGGCGGCAAGACCGCATCCGTCGCCAATGAACGCAAGTCGGGCAAGACCGGCAAGGCTGCCAAGGCGGAAGCCAGGGCAAGCGCCAAAGACGCTAAGACCGGCAAGGCAGCTCGGGCCAACGCCCAGGCAGAAGCCAGGGCCGCACGACTGCGCGGAAACGCCAGCGGCAGCAAGACGGCGCTCACCCCCACCACGCTGGAAGCTGAATCACGCCGATCGGCGTCGTCCGCGCCCCTGCGTGCGGCCGGCCCGGCGCCCCTGCTGCAGCCCGCGGACCGCGCTGAAACGCGTTTGATCGGTGTGTACGAGCTCTTCGGCCGCGGCAAGAGCACAGAGGCGCTCGTGGCGGCCGAAGCGCTGGTCAAGGACTACCCCAATTTCCAGCTCGCGCAACTCGTGTACGCCGACTTGCTGGCCGCGCGCGTGTCGCCGGCACGTGGGCTGTCGGATGCATCGGCAGCCACCAAGCTCGGCGGCGGAACCGCCTTGACGGAGTTGCGCGAGGAATCTCAGCGCCGCCTCCAGTCGCTGCGCGACCGGCCGCCGCAAGGCACGGTGCCATCCCAGTTCCTCGCGCTCTCGCAGCGCACGCGCTATGCCATTGCGGTCGACGCGTCCCGGTCGCGGCTCTACCTGCTCGAGAACACGGCACAGGGCACGAAGCTGGTCGCCGACTACTACATCTCGGTCGGCAAGTCGGGCATCGGCAAGCTGGTCGAAGGTGATGCACGCACGCCGCTGGGCGTCTACCACGTCACCAGCAACCTCGACCCGAAGTCGCTTCGCGACTTCTACGGCGCCGGCGCCCTTCCCATCAACTATCCCAACCCGTACGACCTGCGGCGTGGACGCACCGGTGGCGGCATATGGCTGCATGGCACCCCGCCGCAGCAGTACGCCCGCGCACCGCTCTCCACGGACGGTTGCGTCGTGATGTCCAACACCGACCTCCGCGAGATCGTGCGGCGCGTGGAGATCGGCGCCACGCCGGTCGTCATCGCATCGAGCCTGAAGTGGATCACGCCGCAACAGGCCAAGGCGGAGCTCGGCAGCTTCAACGACGTGCTCAACGCGTGGCGGGATGCCCGCATGCACGACAACGCGTCCCAGCTGCAGGCGTTCTACGCAGGCGATGCCCAGCCCGCCAAGCCCAAGGCGACGCCGGTGGCGAAGGGCCGCCGCAACGAGCCGGTGGACACGCGTGTGCGCCCGCTGGAACTCAAGGACATATCTTTCCTGCACTGGAAAGACACGGAGGACACGATGGTCGTGACCTTCGGCGAGGTCCGCGAGGGCGAGAAGACCGGCCGCAACCGCCGGCAATACTGGTTGCGCCAGGGGCGCGATTGGAAGATCTTTCAAGAAGATCTAACAGGTTAAGTAAAAGCTCTTAATCCGTCGTTACACGCATCGCCACGTTGCGTGAATTTTCCGCAGTTACAAAAATATTTTCGCAATTCAGGGTTAATACCTGTCTGCCGAAATGCTACGTAACACCCATTGAATCGTTCCGTTACGTTGCCCGTAACGTAACATGAGGCCACACTCCCATCATGGTTTTAGTTGACGACATAAGTCGTTGATTTATAACAACTTCTCCCGCAGAGCGACGTTACGGAACGCGAGCGATTCGCATGTTTCGCGCTCCTGCGCGCGGGCATCGTTCTTGCCAAAAACAAAGGCCGCTCAACACTTGGTAACCCTTCAAAAGCACTGTGTACTTTTGCTGTATTGATACAAGAAATTACATTGCATACGATCACCTCCGCCGGTTAGATAACGGCTTCTTGAATGTCTTCACAAACTCTCTTGATACGAGGTCTCTTATGAAAACCGCTATTGCTAAGTTCCTGCGCGACGAAGAAGGTGCTACCGCCATTGAATATGGCCTGATTGCCAGCCTGATCGCTGTTGCGCTCATCGCATCGTTCACCGGACTGAAGACCGCGATTGCAGATCTGTTCACCTCCATTGGTGCAGCACTGTAATTCGAGACCCGTTCGTGTTGAATTTGTGGCTCCTATGGCTTCTTTTGGTCATGAGCCACGATTTCTTCCAACGACGCGTCCCCAACTGGCTGGTTCTCACAGGTGCTGCCGGCGCAATCGCGGCACTCGCCTTGGGGAATCAGCCTTTTGGTGTCTCGTGGCTTGCCGCCGTCTCGGGCGGAGTTGCGGTCTTTGCGGCCTTCCTGGCTGCGTACGCGCTGAAGCTCATGGGAGCCGGCGACGTCAAGTTTGCTGCGGTGCTCGGTCTCTGGATCGGAATAAAGCCGATATTCATCGTTTGGCTTGGCTCCAGTCTTTTGGCAGGAATCCATGCGCTGGTCGTATTGGCTCTACAGAAATGGCCGCTCTCTCCGAGATTGTCGGCAGCGCTTGGAGCAGTCAATTCGAATCATACGGGAGAAAAAAGAATTAAAAATACGCCTTACGCGGCGTATATGGCAATAACGTCCGTTGTATGGGCGATGTTTCTCAGATAAGACGCATGTACTGGCGGGCCGACTCAGCATGAATATGCTCGCCCAATTTTTACCGACGAAAAGCGCCATCCATGATCAACTTGAGCAAGATCGTTGCGGCAGTATTGGTGGTGCTTGCAATTGCATTAGGCGTTTATGCCTGGATGCTTGGGCGTAAACCCCCGTCATCTGCGCCAATGGCGTCGGCGTCGGCGCCTCAGCCAGCACGTCAGGTAACTTTTCCTGTAGTTTTTACTACCAAAGCTGTACAGGCGGGTCAGCCGATCCCCCCAGATTCGCTTCGAATCGAACAGCTTCCGGTAAATCCACCAGACGCCGTTCGCGAGGTGGAAAAAGCCCAAGGGCGAATTCCTGTCTTCGATCTGGGTGCCGGAACACCACTGCTGGAAAACCAATTGGTTTCGGGCCTCGCATTGCGCGTTGCCGAAGGTGAGCGCGCGGTGGCGATCAAGGCAGACGAGATGATGGGTGTGGGCAACAAAATCCGACCCGGCGACTTCGTCGATGTCTTCTTCGTGTTCTCCAGAAACCAGAGCCAGGAGATCGATCAGGGCCAAGCGCGTTTGCTGCTCGCACGCAAACGCGTCCTGGCATTCGGAAACGCTTCGGTCGACGGTATGCCAAGTGCAGATGCTCAGAATGCGAACGCCAATGGGCAGCGCGCAGAGCTTCCCAGGACGGCCGTGCTTTCCGTTTCCGTTGACGAGATCAACAAGCTGGCGGTCAGCGAAGGCATGGGCCGCCTGTTGCTGGCGTTGCGCAATCCCACAGATACCACCCTGCCGGACGCGAATCTCTTCGCAGAACTGCCGACCCTCCTTCCGATGGCGCGCGCTAAACCTGGGCAACAGGCTCCGGTGCCGTTGACGGACATAGACAAGGCTCTGGCAGGTCTGACGGTCACCGATTTTGCCACCGGCGGCGCGGCGCCGAAGAATGTCAAGCCCCCCGTTCCGGCGCCTGTCGTTGCCCGCGCCGCCCCGGTGCGCGCACCGGCCGTGCCCGCCGCCGCTCGTCCACCGACGCGAAACGAGGTCGAGTTGATCAAGGGCGACAAGCGTGAAACGTTGAGCTACTGATGTCCATGCAAAACAAGAACCGCGCCGTGTCCAAGCATCACACTCACAGCATCAGGTCAGCCATTAACTCCCGGCAAGGGTTCGCCTTGACCGTGGCGCTGGGCATGCTGCCGATGAGCATCGGTATTGCAGCCTCCCCCAAACAGACATTGAACCTGGTCACCGGAGCTCAACAGGAGATCCTGTTCGGCAAAGGGGTCGATCGAATCGCGCTGGCGGACGAAGCCATTGCAGGCGTTGCGCTCACCCGCCAGGAAAAGGACTCCGCGGCGGCGCGCCTCATCCTGACCGGCAAAGCTGCCGGCAGCACGACGCTCATGGTCTGGGAAAAAGGAAGCACCGCCGCGACGACCTATCTCGTGGAAGTTGCACGCCGGGCGCCAACCCTGGACGGAACATTCGACTCGGTGCCCGCACAGCGCGCATCCGCGGATGCCATGCTTGCGACATTCCCCAAAGACACGCCGCTCATCGACAAATCGATCGTCGATGTGCGCAGCCACACCGTCCAGGTCGAGGTCAAGATTGTCGAGTTCAGCCGCAATGTGCTGAAGGAAGTCGGCTTCAATCTCTCCAAGCTGGGTCCGAACAGCCATGGGTTCAGCTTCCAGAGCACTTCGCCCAGCTCGGGCTCGATCTCCGATGCATTTGCGCTGGCACTCGGCTTCGGAAAAGCCAGCAGCGGGAATGGCGCTTCGCTCACGCTCAGCCTGCTGGAGAGCAACGGACTGGCGCGCGTGCTCGCCGAGCCGACCTTGGTGGCGATGTCGGGGCAGAGCGCGAGCTTTCTCTCCGGCGGTGAATTGCCGGTACCCGTGCCCCAGAGCCTGGGCACGACGACGATCCAGTACAAGCCTTTCGGCATCGGGCTCACCGTGACACCCACGGTGCTGTCGAACGACCGCATTGCACTCAAAGTCGCTCCGGAAGCCAGCGATCTCGACTACACCAACGCCATCAGCATCGATGGTGTCGCCGTGCCGTCCATCACCACGCGCCGCGCGGACACCGCGGTGGAACTCGGCGACGGAGAGAGCTTCATCATCGGCGGGCTGGTGAGTCGATCCACGATCTCGAATGTCGCCAAGGTTCCGTTGCTGGGCGACCTGCCCATCCTCGGCAACTTCTTCAAGCAGACCTCCTACACGATGAACGAGAAGGAACTCGTCATCGTCGTCACGCCCCGGCTGGTCAGGCCCATCGCACGGGGTGTCGATCTCGCAGGCAGCTTGCCCGGCACCTCGGAGCAACGCGACGGCCCGGTGTGGCGCACGATGATGGTCGGCGGCATCGGCGGCGGCAGCGTACTGCCTGGCTTCTCCAAATAGGGAGACGGGTGCCGCTCGTTTTTTCGCCATGAACATGCCCCGCAACCGCGCCTTGGGTTATGGCACCGACACTTATCTCTTCGCCTCCAGCAGCGGTGCCAATGTGTCGTGGCTGTTGCATGCGTTGCAGCGCAGCGGCACCGTGGTGCCCGTCACGCTCAACGCCGAAGTGCTGGACGAACGCATTGCCGCGCTCAATCCGCAAGCGGTCTTCCTCGACTTCTCCGATGACCAGTCGGCTGTCGCGGCGGAAGTCCACCGGCAGCTCAAGCGTGACTGGCCGGCCATCGCCATTCTCGGAACGGGCGCCGCATCGCAGCCCGCGACCATGTTGACTGCATTGCGCGCTGGCGTGGACGACTTCGTCGACACGGCCGCATTGCCCGATGACGTGACGGGCACGCTGACTGCGTTGCTGGAGCGCCGTAGCGCACAACAGTCCGGCACGCGTGGAAGAACCATTGCACTGCTCGGAGCGCGTGAAGGGCTGGGTGTCACCACGCTCGCCACGAACCTTGCACTCGTGCTGCAGGACTTGCTGAAGCGGCCGCCCCTGCCTGCCGCGCCGGCAGCCGAGAACACACGTGGCGTCGCACTGCTCGACCTCGGCCTTCCCGCACGCGATGGACTGCTTTATCTGGACACGCAGAGCGACTTCAGTTTTGTCGATGGCGTGCGCAATCTGCGTCGCTTCGACCAGACGCTGGTGCAAACGGCATTGGGCCGCCACACGAGCGGTGCGGCCGTGCTCCCATTGCCATCGAGCCTGTCGCAAGTGCGCGAGATCTCGCATGCGGACTCGGTCGCGCTGATCAAGCGGCTCGCCGACTTCTTCGACTTCCAGATCGCCGACCTGGGCGGCTTCTCGACCATCGACTTCATTGCGCAAACCGTGATGGAAGCGGACAAGACCTGGGTCGTGTGCGACCAGAGCATCGGTGGCATCGTCTCCACGGCCAACCTCCTGCGCGACCTTGCATCGCGCGGGCTCGAAGCGCAGCGCTTTTCGCTGGTCGTGAACAAGATGGACAACGGCATCGGCCTGCCCGCGCGCGACATCGCAACGCGGCTTGGCCTGAACCTGGCCCACCTGCTGCCCTCGCGCCGCACACCGCTCGTGGCGGCCTCG
Source organism: Variovorax sp. GW821-FHT10B04 (assembly GCF_059415645.1). Lineage (NCBI taxonomy): Bacteria > Pseudomonadati > Pseudomonadota > Betaproteobacteria > Burkholderiales > Comamonadaceae > Variovorax > Variovorax sp. GW821-FHT10B04. The sequence goes on along the minus strand of NZ_JBWKNQ010000019.1, from coordinate 52,909 downwards.
AGCCGCGGCGAAATGCTGGCGCGAACCTCGCGCAAGGACCCTTACATCCAAGGCGTGCTCGGCATGGCAAAAGGCCTGCTGCGCGAATACGCCGACGGCGCGCAGATCGTCGCGCCACCTGAATCATCCTGGAGCGCCTTCATGACGCAGATCACTGGCAAATGGAAAAGCGCGAGAGAAGGCTGAGCATGTCCACCGATATCGAATTTGCCGACGACAACGAGGCCTTCCGCAACTCGCAGCAGTTCCAGGACATCAAGAGCTGGACGCACGAGCATCTGTTGAGCCGCATCGAGGAATTGGGCGCCGAGTTCGGCCGCTGGTCGCGCGCGTCGATCCAGCAGTTCGTCGAACTGGAACTCGACAGCTTCGTGCGGCTGCAACGCGTGCCGATCAACGACCGCGAGATGCAGCTGATCGCGGATGCGCTGACCAAGGAGCTGGCCGGCTTCGGCCCGCTGGAAGACCTGCTGAACGACGCCGATGTCGAGGACATCCTGATCAACGGACACAAGGTGGTGTTCGTGTCGCGTCACGGCGTGCTGCAGCGCGAATCGCTTCGCTTCACCGACGAGGAGCATGTGCTGCGCATCGTTCGGCGCATCCTGGCACCGCTGGGTCGGCGGCTCGACGAGGCCAATCCGATGGTGGATGCACGACTGCCCGATGGCGGGCGCATCAACGCGATCATCGAACCGCTTGCAATCGACGGCATGTCGGTGTCGATACGGAAGTTCCGCAAGGACCCGTTGAAGCCAGCGGACCTTGTGCAGTTGGGCACCTTCGACCAGACCATGGCGCAGTTGCTGGAAATCGCCGTGAAGGCGCGCTGCAACATCATCGTGAGTGGCGGTACGAGCTCGGGCAAGACGTCGTTGCTGAATGCGCTGGCCACCTTCATCCCCGAGACCGAGCGTGTCGTGACCATCGAAGATACGGCCGAACTCTCGCTGGGCCATGCGCACGTCGTGCGGCTCGAAAGCCGGCCCGGCGGCTTCGACGGCGCAGGCATCGTGTCGATCCGCGACCTGCTGCGCAACAGCCTGCGCATGCGCCCCGACCGAATCATCGTGGGCGAAGTGCGCGGCGCGGAAGTCATCGAGATGATGCAGGCGATGAACACGGGGCATGACGGCTCGATGGGCACGATCCACGCCAGTTCGCCGCGCGAATGCATCTACCGCCTGGAGATGCTTGCGGGCTTCGCCGGCTACCAAGGCAGCGAGTCGAGCCTTCGCCGCCAGATCGCCAATGCCGTGGACTTCATCGTGCAGATCGGTCGACTCTCCGGCGGCCAGCGGCGCATTCTGTCGATCTCGGAAATCACCGGTGTGAACGACAACGTGGTGGCGATGCAGGAGCTGTACCGCTACGAACCGATCGCCGGACCCGACGGGCAGGAACGCGATCGCTGGGTCACTCTTGGTATCGCACCGCATTCGCCGAAGGTGACGCGCTTCCGGCAGACGCTGCAGCGCGCGCAAGGAGATCTGCGTGCCTAGAGGTTTCGTCATCCTCGCCATGGTCGCGATGCTGCTCGCAGCGGCAGGGCTGATGCTGTGGCAATGGGCCGCGGCAAGACAGACGCGCAAGCTCGCGGCAAAACATCTGGACCAACAGATGAAAGAGCGGATCGTGCAGGAGCAGGCCGCATTCGATATCCGGCGGGCCCGGAGTGCGACGACCGGGTTGAGCGGTGACCCCTGGGCCGCAGCTGCGGCAGCCGAGGTTGCCGCCGCGCCCGTTCGCAAAGGTCTGGACCGCATTCCCCTGCCAGCCTGGCTGCAAGGCGTGGTCAGCATCCAGGTGCTGGTCCTGGGAATCGTCGTCGGCCTCGCACTGAGCGGCATCGTCTTGAAGCTCCTCGGCTTTGCCGCCGCTGCAGTGCTTCTGACCTTGCTCGTGCTTCTGGGCGCGTTCGGCGCCTGGCTCCACAAGCAGAAGCTTCACCGGAAATTGGTCAAGCAGCTCCCGGGTTTCATCGATTCGATGGTCAGACTGATCACCGTGGGCAACTCGATGCACGCCGCATTCACTCTCTCGGTCGCCACGGCCAAGGTTCCGCTGCGGGGTCACCTGGAAAGCGCGAGCGGACTGGTCCGTGCAGGCGTCGAACTCGATCAAGCATTGACCCAGACCGCACGAAATCTCGATATCGAGGAGATGTACCTGCTCGCCTCCATTCTCGGCCTGGGCGTTCGCTATGGTGGGCGGGCGGACATATTGCTGGAACGGGTTGCCGCATTCATGCGGGATCGGGAGCAGGCGGAAGAAGAGCTGATTGCCATGTCTTCCGAAACCCGCATCTCCGCCTGGATTCTCGGCCTCCTGCCGATCGGAGTCGCGACAGTCATCATCTTGCTCAATCCCGGTTATTTCAATCGCATGTTGAGCGACAGCGCGGGCATCAAGCTCATCTGGTGCTCCCTCGGTTTGCAGACCGTCGGCGGATTTCTGCTGTACCGACTCGCCCGTCTTGGCTGATTTCAAACGAGAACGAAATGGCCTTCAACTCCGATCAATTGGCGATGTTGAGCATCGCGCTGCTTGCTGTTGCGTTGTTCATATCGGGCGGCATCCTGATCGTTCGCGAGCTGGAGCGCGGTCGCCGCCGCACGATCATCGGGCGAGCGATCGAACGCCAGAGCCCGAATACCCGAGGTGATGGCCGACAGTCTGCAGACAACGCTCAGTCGGCCCAACAGCCCTCGGGTGACGAAGCACCGCGTGCCAGCGAACTGCCTTTGCATTGGCTGCGCAACCCCGTCGGCAGAATGTTCGTCGCGGAAGAAGACAAGCGGCTTCTCGACCAATGCGGATTCGCTTCGGCCCGCGCTCAACTGGCATTTCTGGTCGTTCGGGTCGGCTTGGCCTTCGTGCTTCCCGTCATCACGTACGTTCTTTCGGATCTCGGCGTGATCGGTGGCAACACGACCATCATCATGTGCATCGCGTGCATTCTCGGGTTCATGCTGCCCAAGCTGGTGCTTTCGAACATCGCCCATAAACGCAGGGAACGGGTGGCGAACGAGTTGCCGCTTTTCGTCGACCTTCTCAAGCTCCTGCAAGGCGTTGGCCTCAGCCTCGATCAAAGCCTGCAGATCATGGCCGACGACTTCAATCATGTGCTGAAAGTACTCGGAGACGAACTGCGCATCGCGAACAGGCAATATGCCCAGGGGCGCACGCGAGAGCATTCCCTTCAGCGATTGGCGACCCTCTACGACAACGAGAACCTCGCAGGGCTCGTCGCATTGCTCATCCAGGTCGACCGGCACGGTGGAGCCGTGCAGGAGCCACTCAATCAATTCGGCACGCGCATGCGTGAGAGCAGACGCTCCGAGTTGAAGGGCCGGATCGGAAAGATCACTGTGAAGATGACGGCCGTGATGGTCGTCACGTTGTTGCCCGCCTTGGTCATCGTGACCGCGGGCCCGGGATTTCTGGCTGTCATTCGTGCATTGGGAGGCATGACCAAATGAGAGATTTTTCTGCCATTGGGAACAGAACCCTCAAGTCGAGTGTTTTGATTGCTGCGACCGCGGCGCTCTGTGCATGCGGCACGACGTCACCGTCCAAGGGCTACTACCCAACAGCTGCTGACCAGCAATTGCGCTCCGCAGCCGAAGCCGCGGCGTCTCCGGCCACCTCGACAACGGCAACGGCGGACACGTCGGCAACCTACCTGAAGCTCGTCGACCAGATGCAGCGGGATGGACTGTGGTTCGCTTCGATCGCCCATATCGATGCGCTCGAGAAGCGCTGGGGCGCGTCGCCTGAATCGATCCGCCTGCGCGCCGACGCATTGCGCCAGACCGAACAGGCCGATGCAAGCCGGATTGCATACGGAAAGCTCATGGGAACGCCGCTGGAAGGCGCGGGCTACCATGGTCTCGGGCTGCTCGCAGGCGCGCAGCAGAAGTTCCCGGAAGCGATCGACATGCTCGAACGGGCGCAGCGCCTGAACCCGACCGATGCGCTGCTGTTGAGCGATCTGGGTTACGCACGCATGCGTGCGGGCCAGGTTCCGGCGGCGCGAATTCCCCTCATGCAGGCGCTGCAGATGCAGCCGGACAATCCGCGCATTCAAGTCAACGTCGCTTTGTACTTGCAAGCGAGCGGGCAGACGGAACAGGCAAATGCATTGATGGATTCACGCAGCATGCCTCCGGCGACGCGCGCCGCGATCGCATCCGCTGCGCGACAACTTGCACCAGAAGGCTCCGCCGTCGCCACGTCGGAGAGCAAGCCCGTTCAGCTTGCGGCTGCCGGCGACTTCGCACTCAACGAGACCGGCAATGCATCGCTCGTCTTGAAGACGGCATCCTGGCCACGCCGGATGCACGTCATGGTCAGACCCGATCCCACGGCAGCCTCTTCCCCCTCGGGGGCATCCGATGGCGCCGCGACTACGCCCAGCTCCTCCGGAGGACAGCAATGACCCGACACTTCGATGGCCAACTGCGCCGCTTCCAACTCGCCTGCATCACGGCGTCGCTCAGCCTCTTGGGCACGCTTGCGGCTGCACAGTCCGTGCCATTGAGCCCACCACCGCCAGTCGCAGAAGTGCGCGTTCCCGAGCCGCAGGGCCCGGCGCCCACAGTTGCGATGGAACTCCCCGTGGCGTCGATCACGGCCGCAGCGCCAGAGCCTGATGCAGCGTGGAGACCGGCCCCGAAGGTGGGCGAGGCGACCTATGGTCTGTTGGCTCTCCAGGCCAGCGGCGCCTCGGCATCGAGGACACCGCGTCCAGTCACCGGCGATATCGCCGCACGGATCTACCCGCGCTACCTGAAGAGCTTCGAGTATCCGATCCCGGAGAAATTCGGAGCGACGGTGAAGAGCCCTGGCCTCAATGGCGGCAGCAGCGGTACCGCGACCCCTTGAGCGGCACTGGCACTGAACGAAGACCACATCGATGAATGCCGTGCTGCCCGATCGACTGCGCCGACAACTGCGCCAGCGTGGCGCGTATGCGGTCGAGTACGCCATCGTGTTCCCGATCTTCTTCGTCGTGCTCTATTCCATCATCAGCTACGGAATCATCTTTGCTGTCCGATTGGGCATGCAGAACGCCGCAGAAGACGGCGCGCGGGCCGGACTGCGCTACTGCGGCACCCAACTGGCTTGCCGCCGCACGGCCGCCAGTCAGGAAGCCCAGGATCGAATGACGTGGCTGGCCAATGCGACCGTCACGGCAAAGACATGCCTGATTGGCGTGGACTGCCCCGTCGGAACGACCCCCACATGCGGCTCCACGTTGGCACAGCGCTGCCAGATCATCGTCACCGTGGAATACGACTATGCAACGCATCCCCTGGCGCCGCCGTTGCCGGTCCTGGGCATGCTGTTCCCCGACAAGATCCAAGGCCGCGCGAGTGTCCTTCTCGTGGACGGGCGTGTCGGGGGAAGCGCGTCGTGAGCCAGGTCGCCGCCATGAACATCAGGCATTCGCAACGTGGCATTGCCGCCATCGAATTTGCATTGGTTTTCTCGATGCTTCTTCTGTTTCTCTACGGCATCGTGACATTCGGGTCGGTGCTTTACACGCAGCAGGCGGTATCGCGCTCCGCAGAGGATGGCGCGCGAGCGTTGACCTCGTTCAATGGACCGCTGACCGCTTCGGCGATATCGGACGTCACGGGTGTGGTCTATGACTCGTTGTCGACGTCGCTTGTAGGGCCGGCTGCAACGCTCGGCTCGCAAGCACAGCGCAAGGCCTGGCTTCAGAGCAATCTCAATGTTTTCATCGATCCATCGACGGGTATCGTGCGCGTGACCTACCCCTACAGCCAAAGCCGGATCCTCAATTTTTCCGAGGCCTGGGTGCCAACCAATATCGTCGGCAGCGCCAGGATTGCACTCTAGGAGGCGCTCTCATGACACCCCATCGCAGCCCGCGGCGCGTCGAACGCGGTTCGATCATCGTGAACGTCGCCATCTCGCTCAGCCTGATCGTCATCCTCCTGATCGGGTCCGAACTAGGCTATCTGTTCTTTCTGAAGCGCGAGTTGCAGAAGACCGCGGACCTGGCGGCGCTGGCCGGCGCCACCAGCCTCACGATCAACAATTGCGGCGCCGCCCGCACCGGCGCAAAGACCAACGCAAATGCCAGCACCATCGGGAACATGCCATCGGGCTTGGCGCCTCTGACAGATAACGAAGTGGCATGCGGAACCTGGACCTCGGCCGGAACGGGCACCAGTGCGGCCAGTCGCTTCACTGTCGCGACGAGCAACCTGAATGCCGTGCAGGTCGCGTTCTCGCGTACACCTGATTCGCTGCTCGCGTTCTTCACCGGCAACCGGACGATCAGCGTCCATGCGGTTGCAGCCAAGGCATTGCCCGCAGCCTCCCTGAGCATCCGCAGCACATTGATCACCATCGACCAGTCCAGGTCGGATCTGTTGAATGCCGTGGTGGGCGGCCTGCTTGGCGGCAGCATCAATCCCCCGATCGCGATCGGAGGATGGCAGGGCCTCGTCAACACGAACGTCAGCCTGCTCGACCTGCTGGTGCAGTTGGGCGCGTCGGCCGGTACCTACGACTCGGTCCTGCAGACCAATCTCACGGTCAAGCAGTTGATCGATGCAACCCTCGCGGTGGCACAAAGGAACGGCAGCACCGCGACAGCCGCCATCACGGCGTTGCAGAGTCTCAGCACGGCGGCCAACGTCGCCGGTCTGCCGCAGATCAAGCTGGGCACCCTCCTGGGCGTCGCCACGGGGACGCCAAGTACCGGACTCGACCTGGATCTCCAGGTCTTTCAGTTGATCCAGGGCTCTGTACAACTGGCCAACGGAAGCAGCGCGGTGGCCGCGACGATTCCGATCACGGTCCCCGGCGTGGCGGGCGTCACTGCCCAGGTCAAGGTGATCGAGAAGCCGCAGATTTCGGCAATCGGCAATCCGGATCTCATCACGCCCTCGCTTGGCACATCCGACCCGAACAAGATCTATGTCCGGACTGCACAGGTCCGCACGCTGTTCACATTCAATCTGAGCGGCTTGACCAATGTCGTGAGCCAGCTCACCAATATCGTGTCTTCGACCGCCAATGCGATCACGCCCGTGACGAATTTTCTTTCGAGCGTGACTTCGCTGAATCTGACCAACCTGGTGCCATCGCTGGTGGGCATCGTTGCTTGCGGCATCGTGCTGACACCCGACTGCGCGGCGTCCAAAGTCACCTATGTCTCGGTGCTTCCGAGTTCCACACTGAATCTCGCCATCGATTCGGCGGCCGGTTCTGCCTATGTCACGGGCAGCAGCTGTAGCGGAGACGGAAGCACAAAATCCCTGACGGCCAACGCCAGCACGAGCGTAGGAGACCTGCGGATTGGCACGATCACCAACGCGTTCTCGTCTTCCAACCCGATTACCGTCAATCCGATCTCCGTGGTGGAGATCGGCTATCAGGAGTCGCGGTACGACTCCTGTCTGCTCTCCTTGATCTGCTCCGGACAGAAATGGAAGAACGCCTCGGGCACTTTCGTGACCGGCCAGACCAACGGCGTGAAGACCGTGGTGGCGGGGCTTGGCCTGAAGGTGGACTCGCCGATCGCTGCGTCCAGCAAGACCCTCACATTCACGGCACCGGTGGCGGCGAATCTGCCTGAGATCGATGCAGCGCCCTACAGCGGCAGCGGGAGCGATCCGTCCTATCAATCGGTCACGAGCACGTCACTGGTCACGAGTCTCTCGTCCACACTGGGCGGCATCGAGCTGCAGCCGTATGGCAGCACCAGCACGGCGCTCGGTTCCCTGCTGATCGGAACGATCTCGCTGATCAACAGCCTGATCTCCTCCCTGCAAGGCATCATCAACACGGCCCTCGCTCCGCTGCTCAACCCGGCAATCAACACCCTGCTCGACGCGCTCGGCGCCGATCTGGCCAAGAGCGACGTCGGTGCGCGCCTGTCCTGCAGCAGAGGCGTCGAACTCGTCTACTGACCCGCGCTTCCAGCACGCCACAACCCCATTGCCCCCGCATCCATTTCCCGCATGAGCCCCCCCATCACCTTCGACGAACTCGACCTCTACGTCTGGGAAGGCAAAGCCGACATCCTCGAGCGCATCCAGCGCTGCATGTCGAGCTTCGACGTCGATGTCATTCGCGCCGACGGTCTGCCGCCCGAACAGGACCGCACGTCCGCGCGCGCCTCGCTGGCCGTCATCAGCGTGTCCGTCATCGAGAGCGGCGAAGCGCCCGTCACGACGGAACAGCTTCAGGGCATGCCGGTCATCTGGGTCGCCGCGTCGTCGCGCGAGCGCGACTCCAGGACCTATCCGCCCGAATACCTGCACGTGCTGCCCTTCGACTTCACCGGCGCCGAGCTGCGCACGATGGTCGCCAAACTTGTGCGCCAGTTGCGGGCGCGCGCCGCGCAGCCCGAGAAGAGCGACACGCTGATCGCCCATTCGCCGGCCATGAAGGCGCTGCTGGCCGAAGTGGCGGCGTTTGCCGACTGCGACCACAACGTGATGATTCGCGGTGAGACCGGTGTCGGCAAGGAACGCATCGCCGGGCTGCTGCACCGCGGCCACCAGACCTACGGCAAGGGCCCGTTCGTGCCGGTCAACTGCGGCGCCATTCCGGACGGACTGTTCGAGTCGCTCTTCTTCGGCCATGCCAAGGGATCGTTCACCGGTGCGATGAATGCTCATCGCGGCTATTTCGAGCAGGCATCGAGCGGCACGCTGTTTCTCGACGAGATCGGCGACCTGCCTCGCTACCAGCAGGTCAAGCTGCTGCGCGTACTCGAAGACAACTCGGTCACGCGGCTGGGTTCGACCACGCCGGTTCGGCTCGACTTCCGGCTGGTGGCGGCCACCAACCGCAACCTGCGCGAGATGGTGGCGAGCGGCGAGTTCCGGGCCGACCTGTTCTACCGCCTGGCGGTGATCGAACTCAACATCCCGAATCTCGAAGAGCGCGGCGTGGACGACAAGATCGCGATCTTCAAGGCCATCCTCACCGACGTGATGAAGGGCCAGGAGGACGTGGTCGCCGACCTGCCCTACTGGCTGACCGATGCGATCTCCGAGATGTACTTTCCCGGCAACGTGCGGCAGTTGCGCAATCTGGCGGAGCGCGTGGCGGTCATCATCGGCCAGCTGGGCGCATGGGACCAGCCGCTGATCCAGCGCGCCATGGCGCTGATGCGGGGCACCACGCCCGCAGTCACCGGCATGGCGACGCCCGACGCGCGCGGCGGCATTGCGGTGGATGGCGGCGAACGCAAGAACTGGAACAGCTCGGAGCGCAACAAGATCATCGCGGCACTCGAGGCCAACAGCTGGAAGCGCCAGGACACCGCGCAGCACCTCGGCATCAGCCGCAAGGTGCTTTGGGAAAAGATGCGCAAGTACCAGATCTTCGACAACGAGCCGGGCATTCCCGAAGACGCCTGAAGCGCCCCGCTGCGTCGGCTCCCGGCTTTCGGGTCAGCGTCCGCCGGCCAGCATGAAGGTCGACAGGACCGCCGCGGCCTGCTTCATGTGGTCGAACTCGCTCACGCTGAGCGATCGGATCTCGGTGTCGAAGTGGCACAGGCTGCCGAAGGGTTTGCCGTCGGTGTCGAGCAGCGGCACACCGTGGTAGCTCAGGATTCGGCCCTGCGCGATGTGGCCGTCGAGCCGCTTGTCGCAGCCCGTGTTCTCGGTGCAGAAATAGCCGTCGCGTATCACGTATTGGCAGAAGCTGTGCCCGAGGTCGATATTGAGAAGACGCAGGATCGGCGGGCCACCGTCCTTGTCGATCAATACTTCGCATCGCAGCATGTCGTCATCGAAACGATTGGCAGCCGTAAAGCGGTGCAACACACGCGCGCTCAGAACCTCCAGCGCACTCTGGATGCCGCCCGTCATCAAGGCGTCGTTGAATTTCTTCATTGGCGTCGGTATGTATCGATGTTGCACCCCTCTGCAACGCTTGGCCGCAAGAGAACGATGACATCGAAATCTGGGGACGATCCCCTAGCCTGACGCCAACTTAGCTCAGTTCCTGGACAGGGAGGAAGCCTTCCGGAGTATCAAGCCATTGCCAGGTGCGACCGCTTGCAACACCGCCTCGTCGCGGCAGGTCGATGCGCCGACCAGGCACGGCGTCTCCAGAAGGCTCTCGTCCGTCAGCGGTGGGCGCTGCGCGGCCGTGATCACGCTGTCGATCCAGGTGTTGGCATCGTCGCGCGCCACCAGCAGGCGGCCGGTCGTGCGCGCCAGGCGGAATTCGCTGATGCGCAGGTCGAACACCGCATCGACATAGTCGAGCAGCAGCGTGTAGTACTCCACCTGCGCATCGAGCACGAAGGGCAGCGTCTCGCGGCCGAACTCCAGCAGCCGGCGGCGGCCACGGAAAGCCTGTCCCGATTCGCTCACCGCATTGAGCAGCTGCTTCTCGCGCTCGCGGCCCGAGACGCTCCGGCTCCACGAAGCCGACGTGAGCTCCGACAGATTGAGGCGCACGCCCTCCAGGGCGGCTTCCTGGTTGGTGACTTCGGCACTCGCACTCTTGATGCGCAGCGACTGCTCGAAGCCATTGCCGAAGGCCCAGTTGAGTTCGAAGGCCGCACGCGAGGGCTCCGATGGCGACACGCCGCGCGGGTCCTTGGTCTTGACGAGCACCGCATCCAGCGTCGGGTAGATGCTGGCTTCCGCCTGGTCGAGCAGCGCCTTGGCACGGTCGACGCGGCCGCGCGCTTCGCCGATCTCGGTGCTCCGGTCTTCGGCCTGCGCCAGCGCATCGGACTGCGAACGCGGCTGCCAGCCGATCGGCACCGCCAGCACCGGCAGCCGATCGATCACGGGCACGAACTTGAAGTACGTCTGGAACTTGGCCAGCGCCTCGCCGCGCTGCGCGTCGAAGTCCGACTCCTTGGCCGCAATGCCGGCGCGCCGTGACGTGGCCATCTGCAGATCGCTCTGGCCCGTCGCACCCAGCGCGACGCGGCGCTGCTCGGCCTTGGCGAGCTCGTCCAGCACCTCGGTCGACTTGCGCGCGATCTGCTTCTTCAGGTCGTAGCGCTGCAACTGAAGGTAGGCCGTCAGCGCATCCAGCACGACCTTCTGCGAGGTCGTCTTGACCGCTTCGATCTGCGCCTGGCTGCCGAGCTCGGCGGCCCGTGTGCGCGCGCTCATCGCTCCGCCGTCGATCAGGCTCATGCGCGCACTGGCGGTAATGAGCTGGTAGCTCTGAGAGGACGTGCCTTCCTGCCCGCTGTTGTAGGTGCCGCTCGCGGTGCCGACGTTGAATCGCGGAAAGCGCTGCCGGTCGGCGGCCTCGACTTCGAAGCCGCGGGTGTCTGCGGCGGCCTGCGCAGCCTGCACCTCGGGGTGCTCCTGCGACACCTGGACCAGCGCGCCCTTCACGCGCGCGGCGTAGCTCATCGCGCCCAGCGTGCGGGTCGACAGGCCGCGCGTCAACCGCAACGGCGGCAGCGGCGCGGCGTCGGTTGCCGCTGCATCGACGGCCACTGCATCGACGGCGTCCTGGGCATGGACCAGGCCGGGCATCGTGCAGGTCAAAAGCATGGCCGCAGCCAACGCCACCGGTCCCAAGCGGCCGGGCAAAGGCAATCGATCGAAACTCATGGTTCCCTGAAGGCCTCGCGGCTGATCTTGAGCACCGGTCGCAGCATGTACCAGATGAAGGGGTCCTTGCCGACGATCAGGTCGACCTCGGCTTCCATGCCGGCGGTGATGCGGTTCTCGGCCCGGCCGACATGGTTGGACTCGGTGCTCACCAGCAGGCGGTAGTACGGGGCCGATGTCGGCGAGGACGGGTCGCGGTCGGCATCGGCCGCGACCAGCGTCACCTTGCCTTCGACCGCGCCGTAGCGCAGGAAGTCATAGGCCGTGACCTTCACGCGCGCCTTCTGCCCGGGATGCACGAAGCCGCGGTCGTTCGGGCTCAGCTTGGCTTCGACCAGGATGGTGTCCTCGTCCGGCACGATCTCCATGATCGACTCGCCTGGCTTCACGACCCAGCCCGGAGCGGAACTGCGCAATCCCTTCACGATGCCGTCCGACGGCGCCTTCACCACCGTGCGCGAGCGTTGCGTGCGGGCACGCGACAGGTCCTCGTTCAGGCTGGCCAGCGCACGCTCCACGGTCGCCAGCTCGTCCGACGCACGACGCCGGTAGCGTCCCTCGGCCTCGGCCATCTTGGCCTGCGACTCGGCGATGGCGCCGTTGGCCGAAATCGCCATCTGCCGCGCGACGGCGAGGTCGCTGCGCACGGCCTCCATCTGGCGGCGCTTTTCCAGCACCTCGACCTGGCCGATCAGCTTCTCGCTGAGCAACTGCTCGGAGATCTCCTGCTCCTTCTGCATCAGCACCAGCCGGTCCTGCAGGCCGGCGATCTTCGCCTGCTGCTCCAGCTGCTTGCTTCGCGCCTGCTCCAGCTCGGACACGGCGCCGGCCATCACGCCGCGCTGCTCGAGCGAGCGCGCCGCGAAGGCGCCGGATTCGCCCTGGTAGACCGCCTCGTCGATGTCCTTGTCGAAGGACGCACGCGTCAGCGCCTCGCCGCGGCTCTCGGCCTGCAGGCGGCGGCGCGTGGCCACGGTGGCGGCATGGCGCGCGGTGAGCTCTTCCAGGTTCAGGCCGCTGCCGCCGAGATCGATCTCGACCAGCGACTGGCCCTGCCGCACCCTGTCGCCCTCCTTCACCAGCACGGCACTCACGATGCCGCCTTCCAGATGCTGGATCGACTTGACGCGGTCGGACGGAATCACGCGGCCCTGCGACACCACGACCGTCTCCATGGGAAAGCTCAAGGCCACCACGGCGAGAACCAGTGCGACCGCACCGATGATCCATTGGCGCCGGCTCGGCCCGGATGGCGGCGGGCCGGACGTGTCGGCGCGCCGCGTCGGGTCGCGCTCGTTCTGAAGCACCCGCGGCAGATCCTGTTTCGCGAAAACTTGCATCGATCGCCTCAGACCAAGGAAGAAGTGTCGGCCGCTTCGGCCTCGAGGGCCGCCTGCGTCGCACCGATGGGCACGGCCTTCTTCACGCCGAACAGGCGCGGCACCATCTCGGCGGCCGAGCCCTGCTGCACGTCGCCGTTGCCGGTGACGTGATAGACCTGCGTTGCCGCCGAAACGATCCGCAACGAGTGCGTGACGACGATCACGGTGCGCGTGCGCGCCACGGCCAGCAACGTGGCCAGCAGTTGCCGCTCGCTCTGGAAGTCGAGGTCGTTGCTGGGCTCGTCGAGCATCAGCACCGACGGCTTGCGCAGGAAGCTCAACGCAAGCGCCAGCTTGCGCCGCTCACCCACCGACAGGCCGGTGCCGCCTTCGCCGATCTCGGTGCGGTAGCCGCTCGGCAGGCGCGAGATGAACTCGTGCGCGCCCGCCAGCCGGCAGGCCGCGAGGATCTGTTCGTCGCTCTGCCCGGGCGCCGCGCGACGCAGCGTGTCGACCAGTTCGCCGCCGAACCAGTAGACCTCCTGCGACAGATAGCTGATCCAGCGCGCCAGCTCTTCGCGAGCGAACTGGGACACGTCGTATTCGCCGATGCTGATGACACCGGCCGATGGCGCATAGAGCCCGGCGATCAGCTTGACCAGCGTCGACTTGCCGGCACCGTTGCGCCCCACGATCACGTGCAGGCCGCCAGGGCCGATGTCGAGGTCGACACGCTCCAGCACCGGCCGCCCGCCCTCGGCGAAGCTGAAGGACACATCGCGCAGCTTGATGTGGCCCTGCGGCTGCGGCAGGTCGACGTCGCCGGGCGACTTCTCGACCGGTTCGGACAGCACCTTCTCGAGGCGGCTCGCGGCCTCGGACGCGGTGGCCAGCGCACGCCAGTTGGACGCGAGCCCGGCGATGGGTTGCAGCGCCTTGATGGCCAGCATGTTCGACGCCACCAGGCCGCCCACCGTCATCCATTGCTGCATGACCGACACCGCGCCGACCGTGATGACCAGCACCGAGAAGATCGTGAGCAGCACCGTGGTCGCGTCGCGCGAGGTCTCGATCTCGCCGTTCTTGCGGAAGCTCTCGGCCAGCCAGTTGTTGTACGTCTCGCGCCACATCTGGATGGTCGGCGCATCGTTGGCCTGGCTCTTGAGCGTTTCGCGCGCCTGGCAGATCTCGGCCGTCATGCGCTCGAGGCTGCGGCCCCGATGGATTTCCTCGACGCGGCCCGCACGCACCTCGTCGGCCCACCACCAGGCGAGGAAGGAAATGATCGCGAGGAAGCCGACCACCACCGGCAATACAGGCAGCGCGACGATGCCGATCACGATCAACGCGAAGACCGCCATCGGCAGGTCGAAGATCGAGGTCGTCAGGCCACCGGTCACCGTGCCGCGCACGGAACCCACGTCGCGGAAGAAGAGGAACCAGGCCGATGCCGGACGGGCTTCCAGTGCGCGCAGCGGCCGGTTGAGCATGGAGCCGAGCAGTGCACCCGACACGCGATGGTCGATGGCCGCACCCGCGTCGCGCAGCAGCCGCGATCGCCGCGTCCGCAACCAGAACTCGATCACCAGAAAGGTCAGGATGCCGCAGACCAGCACATACAGCGTGGACGTGCCGCTTCGGTAGATCACGCGGTCGTACACCTGCAGAAGGAAGATGGATGGCAACAGGCCGAACAGGCTGATGGGAATGGAACCCCATGCGGCACTGCGGATCAGCGGATACGCCGCTCCGAAGGCTTCACGCAACGCACCTGCGTAAGGACTTGCATGGGGGTCGGCCGGCACATCGGCGACCAATTGCTTGGGCAGGAGGAATTTGAGCATCGAGTAAGCGCCATTCACTGCCCATCCCATGGGCCCGTATTGGCAATTGTCACGTATTCGTTACGCCGAAGACCTCTTGTTTCCCCTGTGTCGACGCGCTTCTTTGTAACGTTGACAGAGGCAGGAGACCTAAAGTTTTAACAATGAATAGAAGCTCCGGATTAACTGTTGCAATTACGCACGCCCACCGTGCCGAGCACATGGAACGAACACGGCCGAATAGACGTCGCGCACCTTCTTCTGAAGACTCGATGCGCCATCGACGGCCATCTGTGCAGGAGATGGACGGGTGCCGCGCAACCGGGGCGACGACTGGCCTGCATCGCAGCTGTGCGGCGACTCCTGTGCAATGACCAGCGCGAGATGGGCGCACAACAACATGAGCACGACCCACACGACCATGAAGCGCAGCGCGCCCGTCCATCGGCTGCGCGGCATGTCGTCCTGCTGCAGTGAGGTACCGGCCATGCCGCTCATGCCGTTGGCGCTGCTGATGCCATCCATGCTGCTCATATCGCTCATCCCGTTCATGCAAGTCATGCCATTCATGCGGCTGGCGCCGACAACATCCGTTGCGCCGTGCCCGTGCCCATCACGGGCGGCTCGTTCGCCTCGCTCGACGTGTCCGGCGCGAAGCCAACAGCCGCGGTGGCCGCGGCCCTCGCCTTGAGCAGCCTGTGATAGCCCACGTACCCCGACAGGTAGTGCTCCACATCGTCGATGCGCACCCTGAACGACTGGTGCCGGATGAAGAACGAGCCCTCGATCGCATGCGGGTTCTTGAAGTACATCGCCATCTCCGGCCAGAAGAACCCATTGAGCAGGTACCCCGCACGGTGCTCCAGCGCACGGTCGAACTTCTCCTGGTCCACCATCTTCAGCAGGTGCGCCAGCTCCGGCATCTGCCGCAGCCGCCCGATCATCTGGTTGGCCGCCAGCATCAGCTCCAGCAGGGTCGGGAAGGTCGTCTTGCGATCCAGCACGAAGTCCAGGTGGTCCACCACGTTGAGCAGGCCGAAGCGGAAGTACTTCTCCTGCGGGCGCCACCGCGTCAGCTCGTTGACGCAGTAGCTCAGCCAGTGGTCGTGCGCACGCCAGTGTTCGTTGGCGATGAAGTACCCGAAGGCCTTCTCCACCGCCGCGATCCACCGTGCGTCGCGCGTGAGCCCGTACAGCCGCATCAGCGCGAAGGCGGCCTCTCCGTCGTAGTAGACGATGCGCGAGGCCTGCTTGAGCGACAGGTCTCTCGCGTCGAGCACGTGGTCGAAGCGGCCGTTCTCGTGCTGCATCCACACGATGCCCAGGGCCAGTTTCTCCAGGAGCGGTTGCCAGCGCCGCGTCTCCTGCTTGTCGAGCGTGTCCATCGCTTCGCAGTACTTCACCAACGCCAGCACGCACACCGCGTTGCCCCCGAGCTTGATTTCTTCTCCGCTGTCCACGAGGAAGGCCAGTTCATGGCCTGCGGGCATCGGGTAGGTGCGGATGAGGGTGTGGCTCAGGTGGTCGATGGCGCGGTCGATGGCCGCCTTCAGCGCCGGCTCGCGCGTGAGTTCCCAGGCCTCGATCATCGCGTACAGCGTGCTGGCGTGGCGCAGGGTGTTGTAGGTGGCGATGGGCCGGTCGAAGCACGGGAAGTAGCCGTAGATGAAGAGCCCGCCGGGCTTGACCTGGCGCGCGAGGAAGGACGAGGCGCTGCGCACCAGGCCCAGCACGTCGTCGGCTTGCAGTGTTTCGATCTCGCGCCGGCCCGCGTTCAGGCCGCTGCCGCCCAGCGGGTGCAGCACGCCGTCGCTCTTGCAGAACACGCCGCGCGTGGACAGCAGGTAGGCCGGGCCGGCCGGCGGTACGTCGATGGCCACGTCCGCTCCGAAGCGCTGGCGCGCGTAGGTGCGGAAGTTCTTGAGGTTGACGACCGCGTGTTCGATGGTGGCGCCCGCGTAGAGCATGGCGTTGGCGTTGAGCTCTTGTTCGGTGAACGCGATGCGCAGGCCTTCGTCCAGGGCCAGGCCCAGGCGGAAGTAGTTGCGCTTGGTGAGCGCGAGTTGTTCGACCAGGCGCTCCCAGCTCACCGCCCTCGCCCCTTCGACCCAGTCCACGCGCAGCCAGGGTGCGCTCAGCGAGGCGCCCTTCATCCAGTCCTTGAGGGCGGCGACGCCTTCGTCCCATGCGCTGCGCAGGTCCGCTCCGCTCGCATGCACGACGTGGGCGCGCTGCGTGCCGTCGCTCACCGAGAAGAACAGCGCGTAGGCCGGGTACGGCGCGGGCAGTGCCGCGCATTCGGCGCTCAGGTGCTCGAAGCAGGCACGCAGCTGTTCACTCAAGGCCATCGACGGGCTCCACGTGGGCGGGGTTCGCAAGGGCGCTGGCGGCAAGGTCGCCGAGGACGGGGACGCGGGGGCAAGGGAACATCGCGGCTCTGTCAGCGGTAGTTGAATTCGACCCGGCGGTTGAGCTGGTAGCCCTGCTCGGTCTTCTCCAGCGAGGCGGGCTTCTCCGCGCCCCAGCTGACCGGGTCGATCTGGCTGTCGGAGACGCCCAGCAGCACCAGCGCCTGGCGCACCGCCTCCGAGCGGCGCTGGCCCAGCGCGAGGTTGTATTCGCGCCCGCCCCGCACGTCGGTGTTGCCTTCGAGGTTGACCTTGCTGTTGCGCCGCGACTTCAGGTAGTTGGCGTGGGCCTCGACCACGCTGCGGTATTCGGGCTTGACCTGCGACTTGTCGAAGTCGAAGTAGATGATGCGCGCCACACCGGTAGGCCCGGCGTTGTCGGCTGCGGCCAGCGGTGCGGGCTGCACGGGTGCAACGCGCGATGTCGCTTCCTTGTTGGAGTAGTAGTAGGTCGCCTTGTCGCTGCCGTCCTTGCCCGTCGTGCCGCAGCCCGCAAGGACCGCCGCCGCAACCGCCGCCGTCGTCAGCACGACCCACGGGTTCCTGTTCTTCATGGTGCTTCCTTTGAGAGAGTGAGGGGGACGCAGGCTCCGAAGAGCCCGCGTCCGATCAATGAAGCGCTTCAGCCCAGCACGCCATGCAGCAGGTTGTGCACCGGGCTGGTCTGCACACCGGTGCCAGCGGCGGCCGTGTCGACCGTGCTGGTGACCGACGTCAGGATGCCGGAGCCCAGCAGGTCGGTCACTGGCGACAGCACGCTGCCTGCACTGCCACCCGAGCCGGTGCCACCCGTGGCGCCGGAGAGCAGATCGGTCACCGGCGTCAGGATGGAGCCGGCCGAACCGGTGCCACTCGTGATGCTGGACACCAGATCGGTCACCGGGGTCAGGATCGCACCCGTGGAACCCGTGCCGCTCGTCAGGCTGGACACCAGATCGGTGACCGGTGCCAGCAACTCGCCCGTGCCGCCGACACCGCCGGTCCCACCGGTCAGGCTCGACACCAGATCGGTCACGGGGGCCAGCAGGTCGCCCGTGCCACCGGTACCGCTGCCCAGGCTCGACAGCAGATCCGTCACCGGTGCCAGCAGGTCGCCCGTACCGCCAGTGCCACTGCCAAGGCCCGACAACAGATCGGTCACCGGCGCCAGCAGGTCACCCGTTCCACCGTGACCACTGCCCAGGCCCGACAGCAGGTCGGTCACCGGGGCCAGCAAGTCGCCGGTACCGCCGGTGCCATTGCCCAGGCTCGACAAGAGATCGGTCACAGGTGCCAACAGGTCGCCCGTGCCACCGGTACCACCGCCCAGGCCCGACAGCAGATCGGTCACGGGGGCCAAGGCGTCGCCGCTCAGGAGATGGCCGCTCAGCAGATCGGTCACGGGAGCCAGCAAGTCGCCGGTGCCGCCCGTACCGCCCGTGAGGCCCGACAGCAGATCGGTGACCGGAGCCAACGCATCGCCGCCGAGCAAGTCGCCACCCAGCAGGTCCGTCACCGGTGCCAGCAGGTCGCCCGCACCGCCCGAACCTCCGCCGAGACCCGACAGCAGGTCGGTGATCGGTGCCAGCGCGTCGCCACCGAGCAGGCTGCCACCCAGCAGATCGCCACCGAGCAGGTCCGTGACGGGTGCCAGCAGGTCGCCACCCAACAGGTTGCCACCCAGCAGGTCGCCGCCGAGAAGACCCGTCACCGGTGCCAGCAGATCTCCACCCAACAGGTTTCCACCCAGCAGATCGCCGCCGAGCAGGTCGCCGCCCAGCAGATGGGCCACGCCATCGGTGAGGTAGTCCACCTGGGTGTTCACGAGACCCACCAGGCCGTCCGTCGCACCTGCGCCCAGCAGTTGGTCGACGACCGGGCTCAGCAGGCCGCCCACGCCGTCCGTCACGCTGGACACCACGCTGTCCACCGGATCAAGCATGTTCGGATTGTTCGGCATGAAGCTGTCGCCGAAGATCGGTGCCAGCACGCCATCGAGCCCGTCCGTCACGCCATCGACCAGCGTCGGGACCGGGGCCAGGATGCCGCCGAGGCCGAGATCGCCGAGCACGCCGTGGTCGAGACCCGCCACCACATCGGTGACGGCGGTGTCGGTCGGGTCGAGCAGTGCCGTGCCGTTGCCGCCACCGGTGCCGCCGCCGAACACGTTGCCGAGCAGATCGGTGATGGGTGCCAGCGCATCGCCGCCGGACAGTCCGCCACCCAGCAGATCGGTCACCGGTGCCAGCAGATCACCGCCGAGCAGGTTGCCGCCCAAGGCGCTGCCGTCGAGCAATCCGGCCACGCCGTCGGTCACGTAGTCGACCTGGGTGGTGACCTGGCTCAGCACCGCGCTGGTGGCGCCGGTTCCGAGCAGTTGATCGACCACCGGCGCCAGTGCGTCGGAGAGCGGCGCCGAGATGTCGCCGACCAGGTCATCGACCGGGTCCAGCGCGTTCGGGCTGTTGGCATTGAAGCCGTCGCCGAGCACGGGTGCGAGCACGCCGTCCAGCAGATCGGTCACGCCGTCCACGCCCGTGGCCACCGGCGCCAGTGTCTCGCCCAGGCCCAGGTCGGCCAGCACGCCGCTGTCGAGGCCGTTGGTGACCGTGCCGACCACGCCGTCGACCGGATCGAGCAGCGCCGATCCGCTGCCGCCGCCACCGCCCGTGCCCAGCAGGCCGTCGAGCAGATCGGTGAGCGGAGCCAGCGCGTCGCCACCCAGGGCACCGCCGCCGAGCAGGCCGGCCGCGCCATCGGTCAGGTAGTCGACCTGCGTGATGACTTCGTCCAGCACGGCACCGGTGGCGCCTGCGCCAAGCAGCGGATCGAGCACCGGCGACAGCGTGTCGCTCAGCGGCGCCGCGACTTCGCTGAGCAGGTCGTCGACCGGGTCGAGTGCGTTGGCATTGCCCGGGTCGAAGCCTTCGCCCAGCACCGGAGCGAGCACGCCGTCGAGCAGGTCCGTCACGCCGTCGACGCCATCGGCCACCGGGGCCAGCGTTCCACCCAAGCCGAGGTCCGCCAGCGCGCCGTTGTCGAGGCCAGCGACCACGGTGTCCACGACGCCGTCGACCGGGTCGAGCAGCGCAGCCGAGCCGTTGTCACCGCCACCCGCGCCGAGCAGGCCGTCGAGCAGATCGGTCACCGGTGCCAGCGCACCGCCACCGAGTGCGCTGCCATCGAGCAGGCCGGCGACGCCGTCGGTGAGGTAGTCCACCTGCGTCGTCACGGCACCCAGCACGGCATCGGTTGCGCCAGCGCCGAGCAGTTGGTCCACGACCGGCGACAGGCCGTCGGCCAGCGGCGCGGTGATCTGGCCCACGAGGTCGTCGACCGGGTCCAGCCCGTTCGCGTTGCCGCTGTCGAAGCCGCCGCCGAGGATCGGGGCGAGAACGCCGTCGAGCGTGTCGGTGACGCCATCGACCGCTTCGGCCACCGGGGTCAGCGTGCCGCCCAGGCCGAGATCGCCCAGCACGCCGCTGTCGAGTCCGGAGACCACCGTGCCCACCACGCCATCGACCGGATCGAGCAGCGCAGCCGGACCGTTGTCCGCGCCGGTGCCGAGCAGGCCGTCGAGCAGGTCGGTCACGGGTGCCAGCACGTCGCCACCCAATGCGTCGCCATTGAGCAAGCCGGCGACGCCGTCGGTGAGGTAGTCCACCTGCGTCGTCACGGCACCCAGCAAGGCGTCGGTTGCGCCGGCACCGAGCAGTTGGTCCACGACCGGTGCCAGGGCATCGCCCAGCGGTGCCGTGATCTGGCCGACGACATCGTCGATCGGGTCGAGCTGGTTCGGGTCGTTGGGCGTGAAATCGCCACCGAGCACCGGTGCCAGCACGCCGTCGAGCAGGTCCGTGGTGCTGTCGGCCAGCTGCGTCACCGGCGCGAGCGTACCGCCCAGGCCCAGGTCTCCGAGCACGCCGCTGTCGAGGCCCGACACCACGGTACCGACGACCGTGTCGACCGGCGCGAGCAGCCCGTCACCCGTGCCGCCACCGCCGCCGCCGATGCCACCCAGCAGGCCGCCGAGCGTGTTGCCGAGCAGGGTCGAGAGGCCATCGGTCAGGTAGTCGACCTGGGTGTTGAGCGGGTCGATGATGCCCGCCGTCGTGCCTGCGCCGAGGATGCCGTCGATGACCGGTCCGAGCAGGTCGGCCAGGCCGTCCGTGATGGTGGCGACGGTGTCGTCGAGCGGGTCGAGTTCGTTCGGGTTGTTCGGATCGAATTCGCTGCCGACCAGCGGCGCCAGCAGGTCTTCCAGCGCACCGGTCAGACCGTCGACCGCACCCACTGCCGGGCCGAGCGTGCCGCCGAGGCCGAGACCATCGAGCACGGAGTTGTCGAGTGTGTTGATCAGGTCGGCGACGAGTTGTTGAGCGGGGTCGAGCAGGGCGTCTGCATCGGCATCTGCATCTGCATCTGCATCTGCGTCGGCGTCGGCGTCGGCGTCAGCATCAGCGTCGGCATCCGCGTCGGCATCGGCATCGGCATCGGCATCGGCATCGGCGTCAGCGTCCGCATCGGCATCGGCGTCTGCATCCGCGTCGGCATCGGCATCGGCGTCTGCATCCGCGTCGGCATCGGCATCGGCATCGGCATCGGCATCGGCATCGGCATCGGCGTCTGCATCCGCGTCGGCATCGGCATCGGCATCGGCATCGGCATCGGCATCAGCATCAGCATCGGCATCAGCATCAGCATCAGCATCGGCATCAGCATCAGCATCCGCATCCGCATCCGCATCCGCATCCGCATCAGCGTCCGCATCGGCATCGGCATCGGCATCGGCATCGGCATCAGCATCAGCATCAGCATCCGCATCCGCATCAGCATCAGCATCGGCATCGGCATCGGCATCAGCGTCTGCATCACCGTCCTCGCCATTCGGCGGCGTCACCGGCGTGGTCGTGCTGCCACTGTTGTGGTCATGCCCGTTGTTCAATGCCGCGCCGAGTGCCAGCGCACCCAGGGCGCCGAGCGCGAACTCGCCCAGACCGATGCCACCGGCGCCCGCGGCAACCTTCTTGGTCACGGCCAGTGCAGCGGCATCGGCATCGCCGCCCGTTGCGACGACGAGGTCACCGGAGGCCAGGTCGACGTCGACCTGCTCGAGGCCGCCAGGCAGCTTGGTGGTTGCGATGGTGGCGTCGGTGCCGCCGGTGAAGGTGCCGGCCAGTGGCGCATTGTTGCCAGCCGAACCCGGGAAAGAGACCGCCGCATGGCCATCATCGGGAACCATCACGCGGTCGCCGGCCATGAGCGTCTGGGTGCCTTCGACGGGGATGCGAACCCCGTCTCGCATGATCGCCACGCCGGGCGTCGCGTCGGACAACGTACCGACGCCCCCCGCCGCGGAGATGGGCGCCGGACCCGCAGGTACCGAGGCGGCAGCGATCGGCATAGCCGTCGCACCCGTGTTGGCCTGCGCGAGAACGACAGGCGTAACTCCGCTTGCCGGAGAAAGATCAGAAGCTGATTGGTTGACTGTCATGGCACCCTCTTGAACAAAAAGATGCATTTCGTTGCGCAACATGCGTGCCGCAATTGGCACGTGTTTTTCAACCGGTCGATACGCCTGCGCAAGCTCTTGATATGAAAGGATTTTTTCGATCCCTTAAGTACAAACCCGAGGCTTCTGATGCGCTTAAATGTTCCGATTCAAGAGGGCTCGTTACGTTACGAATCCTGTCACTTACATGGGAACACGCGACGTTTCAAAGCGGCCTTTGAAGTGCGTGAACGCAAGGCGAGTCATGCAGCAGCCGGACCGCGCGATGAGCCCCATGAACGGCACGCCACGCGCCGTTGCGCAACGCGTTTGCGCAGGCAGGGACATGGCACCGCATGACGATGCGGGCTGCCACGTTCCGACCGGAAACCCAAGGAGAAGAAGAAAGGCCTAAGAGAAAGGCCTAAGGGCGAAGAGATGCCGGTGTCTTCATGCCCGCGGCTTGCGTGGCCTGGCCATGAAGCGGCGACGCTGGCGTGATGGCCAGGGCGCGATGAGTGGCACGGTCCGACGCGAAGCCAACAGCCGCAGTGGCCGCGGCCCTCGCCTTGAGCAGCCTGTGATAGCCCACGTACCCCGACAGGTAGTGCTCCACATCGTCGATGCGCACCCTGAACGACTGGTGCCGGATGAAGAACGAGCCCTCGATCGCATGCGGGTTCTTGAAGTACATCGCCATCTCCGGCCAGAAGAACCCATTGAGCAGGTACCCCGCACGGTGCTCCAGCGCACGGTCGAACTTCTCCTGGTCCACCATCTTCAGCAGGTGCGCCAGCTCCGGCATCTGCCGCAGCCGCCCGATCATCTGGTTGGCCGCCAGCATCAGCTCCAGCAGGGTCGGGAAGGTCGTCTTGCGATCCAGCACGAAGTCCAGGTGGTCCACCACGTTGAGCAGGCCGAAGCGGAAGTACTTCTCCTGCGGGCGCCACCGCGTCAGCTCGTTGACGCAGTAGCTCAGCCAGTGGTCGTGCGCACGCCAGTGTTCGTTGGCGATGAAGTACCCGAAGGCCTTCTCCACCGCCGCGATCCACCGTGCGTCGCGCGTGAGCCCGTACAGCCGCATCAGCGCGAAGGCGGCCTCTCCGTCGTAGTAGACGATGCGCGAGGCCTGCTTGAGCGACAGGTCTCTCGCGTCGAGCACGTGGTCGAAGCGGCCGTTCTCGTGCTGCATCCACACGATGCCCAGGGCCAGTTTCTCCAGGAGCGGTTGCCAGCGCCGCGTCTCCTGCTTGTCGAGCGTGTCCATCGCTTCGCAGTACTTCACCAACGCCAGCACGCACACCGCGTTGCCCCCGAGCTTGATTTCTTCTCCGCTGTCCACGAGGAAGGCCAGTTCATGGCCTGCGGGCATCGGGTAGGTGCGGATGAGGGTGTGGCTCAGGTGGTCGATGGCGCGGTCGATGGCCGCCTTCAGCGCCGGCTCGCGCGTGAGTTCCCAGGCCTCGATCATCGCGTACAGCGTGCTGGCGTGGCGCAGGGTGTTGTAGGTGGCGATGGGCCGGTCGAAGCACGGGAAGTAGCCGTAGATGAAGAGCCCGCCGGGCTTGACCTGGCGCGCGAGGAAGGACGAGGCGCTGCGCACCAGGCCCAGCACGTCGTCGGCTTGCAGTGTTTCGATCTCGCGCCGGCCCGCGTTCAGGCCGCTGCCGCCCAGCGGGTGCAGCACGCCGTCGCTCTTGCAGAACACGCCGCGCGTGGACAGCAGGTAGGCCGGGCCGGCCGGCGGTACGTCGATGGCCACGTCCGCTCCGAAGCGCTGGCGCGCGTAGGTGCGGAAGTTCTTGAGGTTGACGACCGCGTGTTCGATGGTGGCGCCCGCGTAGAGCATGGCGTTGGCGTTGAGCTCTTGTTCGGTGAACGCGATGCGCAGGCCTTCGTCCAGGGCCAGGCCCAGGCGGAAGTAGTTGCGCTTGGTGAGCGCGAGTTGTTCGACCAGGCGCTCCCAGCTCACCGCCCTCGCCCCTTCGACCCAGTCCACGCGCAGCCAGGGTGCGCTCAGCGAGGCGCCCTTCATCCAGTCCTTGAGGGCGGCGACGCCTTCGTCCCATGCGCTGCGCAGGTCCGCTCCGCTCGCATGCACGACGTGGGCGCGCTGCGTGCCGTCGCTCACCGAGAAGAACAGCGCGTAGGCCGGGTACGGCGCGGGCAGTGCCGCGCATTCGGCGCTCAGGTGCTCGAAGCAGGCACGCAGCTGTTCACTCAAGGCCATCGACGGGCTCCACGTGGGCGGGGTTCGCAAGGGCGCTGGCGGCAAGGTCGCCGAGGACGGGGACGCGGGGGCAAGGGAACATCGCGGCTCTGTCGGCGGTAGTTGAATTCGACCCGGCGGTTGAGCTGGTAGCCCTGCTCGGTCTTCTCCAGCGAGGCGGGCTTCTCCGCGCCCCAGCTGACCGGGTCGATCTGGCTGTCGGAGACGCCCAGCAGCACCAGCGCCTGGCGCACCGCCTCCGAGCGGCGCTGGCCCAGCGCGAGGTTGTATTCGCGCCCGCCCCGCACGTCGGTGTTGCCTTCGAGGTTGACCTTGCTGTTGCGCCGCGACTTCAGGTAGTTGGCGTGGGCCTCGACCACGCTGCGGTATTCGGGCTTGACCTGCGACTTGTCGAAGTCGAAGTAGATGATGCGCGCCACACCGGTAGGCCCGGCGTTGTCGGCTGCGGCCAGCGGTGCGGGCTGCACGGGTGCAACGCGCGATGTCGCTTCCTTGTTGGAGTAGTAGTAGGTCGCCTTGTCGCTGCCGTCCTTGCCCGTCGTGCCGCAGCCCGCAAGGACCGCCGCCGCAACCGCCGCCGTCGTCAGCACGACCCACGGGTTCCTGTTCTTCATGGTGCTTCCTTTGAGAGAGTGAGGGGGACGCAGGCTCCGAAGAGCCCGCGTCCTGTCCATCGGCACGACCTCAAGCCAGCGCGCTGTGAAGCAGATTGGCCAGCGGGTTCACCGGCGTGGCCGCCGTGGACGCCGCGGCCGTGTCGACGGTGCTGCTCACAGGCGTCAGCAGGCCGCCGTTGAGCAAGTCCGTCACCGGTGTCAGAACACTGGCTGGTGAACCCGTGCCGCCGGTCAGTCCCGACAGCAGGTTGGTGACCGGGGCCAACAGCTCGCTCGTACCGCCGACACCGCCGGTGCTACCGGTCAAGCTCGATACCAGATCGGTCACTGGCGTCAGCAGGTCGCCCGCTCCGCCGGTACCGCCGCCCAGCCCAGACAGCAGATCCGTCACCGGCGCCAGCAGGTCACCCGTTCCGCCAGTGCCACTGCCCAGCCCCGACAGCAGATCCGTCACTGGTGCCAGCAGGTCGCCCGCTCCGCCGGTACCACCACCCAGCCCTGACAGCAGATCCGTCACTGGCGCCAGCAGGTCGCCGGTTCCACCGGTGCCGCCACCCAACCCAGACAGCAGATCCGTCACCGGCGCCAGCAGGTCGCCCGCTCCACCGGTACCGCCACCCAGCCCTGACAGCAGATCCGTCACCGGTGCCAACGCATCGCCGCCCAGCAGATTGCCGAGAGGCAAGCCGCCGCCGGACGAGGCGCCGTCCAGCAGATGGGCCACGCCGTCGGTGAGGTAGTCGACCTGCGCGTTCACCGCACCCAGCAGATCGCTGGTCGCGCCCGATCCGAGCAATGGGTCCACCACCGGACTCAACAGGCCGCCCGCACCATCGGTCACGGTGGTCACCACGCTGTCCACCGGGTCGAGCACGTTCGGGCTGTTCGGAGCAAAGCTGTCGCCGAGCAACGGTGCCAGCGCGCCGTCGAGCGCGTCGGTGACGCCGTGCACGGCGTCGGCCACGGGCGCCAGCGTCTCGCCGAGGCCGAGGTCGCCCAGCACGCCGTGGTCGAGCCCGTCGACCACGCCCGACACCAGCGCATCCGCGGGATCGAGCAGCGCGGTAGAACCGCTGTCTCCGCCACCGCCGCCAACACCGCCGACACTGCCCAACAGGCCGTCCAGCAGATCGGTCACCGGCGCCAGGACGTCACCCCCGAGCAGATCGCCGCCCGCAAGGCCACCACCCAGAAGATCGCCGTTCAGCAGACCCGCCACGCCGTCGGTAAGGTAGTCGACCTGCGTATCGAGCAGGCCGATGACAGACGCCGTGGCACCGGTACCCAGCAGGCCGTCCACCACGGGCGCGAGGACGTCGCCCAACGGCGCCGTCACCTGCCCGACCAGCGTATCGACCGGGTCCAGCATGTTGGGGTTGTTCGGCGTGAAGTCGCCACCCAGGACCGGCGAGAGCACGCCGTCGACCAGGCCCGTCACACCATCGACCGCGTCGACCACCGGCGCCAGCGTGCCGCCCAGACCCAGGTCCGCCAGAACGCCGCTGTCCAGTCCAGCCACGGCGCCGGCCACCAGCGTATCGGCCGGGGCGAGCAGGGTGTCACCCGTTCCACCGCCGCTGCCGACGCCACCGTCCACGCCGCCCAGCAGCCCACCCAGGATGCCGCCCAGACTGCCCTGCAGCAGCGTCGATACGCCGTCGGTCAGGTAGTCGACCTGCAGCGTCAGCGGGTCCAGCAGGCCACTGGTCACGCCCTGGCCAAGAATGCCGTCGATGACCGGGCTGAGCAGCTGACTGAGGCTGTCGATGATCGACGCGACAGCCGCATCCGCCGGATCGAATTCGTTCGGGTTGTTCGAATTGAAATCCTCGCCCAGCAACGGCGCGACCAGCTGGTTCAGCGTGTCGGTGAGACCGTCCACCGCAGCGACGGCCGGCGCCAACGTCCCGCCCAGACCCAGATCGCCCAGCAGGCTGTTGTCCAGCGAGTCGATGAGGTTGGCCACCAACTGATCGGCCGGATTGAGCAGCGCGTCCGATGCGGGCGGCGGCGGAGGCGGAGGCGGAGGCGGAGGCGGAGGCGGTGGCGGTGGCGGTGGCGGAGGCGGAGGCGGAGGGGGCGGAGGCGGAGGGACGGGGTCGTCCTGATCCGCGTCGGCGTCCGCATCGGCATCTGCGTCCGCATCGGCATCCGCGTCTGCATCCGAGTCATCGTCGTGCAGGGCATAGCCGATGGCTGCCGCGCCCAGCGCGCCCAGAAGGAATTCGCCAAGACCGATACCGCCGCCCGCAGGCGCGCTCTTCTTGACGGCGAGTGCCGCGGCATCCGCATCGGGATCGCCGCCACTCACGATCAAGTCGCCCGAAGCAACGTCGACATCGACCTGTTGCAGCCCGCCAGGCAGCTTGGTGGTGGAAATAGTGGCGTCCGTGCCGCCGGTGAAGGTACCGGCCAGCGGTGCCTTGTTGCCCGCGGAGCCCGGAAACGAGACGGCTGCCTGGCCGCCGTCCGGAACGATCACGCGGTCGCCGGCCATCAGCGCCTGCGTTCCATCCACCGGGATGCGCACGCCGTCGCGCATGACGGCGACGCCCGGTGTCGCGTCCGACAGCGTGCCGACGCCCTTCACCGCAGCGGGTGCCGCACTCGAGGTGGTGGTCACCTGCGCGACCGGTGTGGACGCAATGCCCGTATTGGCCTGCGCTAATACGACAGGGGTTACCCCCGATGTCGGCGAAAGAACTGAAGCCGATTGATTGACTGCCATTGCACCCTCTTCAACAAAAGATGCATTTCGTTGCGCAACACCCGTGCCGAGCGCGGATTTCGGCGAAATCGTCAATCCAAATAATTAAAAGATCCTTGATTTTGAAGGAGATTAACCCATTTTTAGGTAAAAACCCGCAGCTCGAAAAACCCTGAAATGTTCCGCTTTTCAGTGCCTCGTTACGTTACGAAACCTCCTATTCACAAGGGAACACCTTCGACCCTCATTTTCAAAAGCGTGACGCCGATACGGCCATCTTGCAGAATGTCGACCTGAATATTTATAAAACAGATGGATTAACTACTAAAGTATTAATCCGTCGGTTTAATTGATTAACTGCATGCCAGTGCCACGTACTCGCACATTTACGAAACCGATGACCGATCGCCCGAAAACTGACGGCAGATCGATCCACAAGGAGCGCCCGTGACGCTGAGCATCTTCATCGTCGAGGACAACCATGCGCTTCGAACAAGCCTCACCGCCGCGCTGGGAGAACTGCCGCTGACGGACGTGATAGGAGCGGCCGGCAGCGAGGTGGAAGCCCTGACCTGGCTGGTGTCCAACCCCGACGGCTGGGGGGTGGCGCTGGTCGACCTCTTCCTGAAGGAAGGCAACGGGTTGGGCGTGCTGGCCGGCTGCCGCGTCCGCAAGGCATCGCAGAAGCTGGTGGTACTGACGAACTACGCCACGCCGGAAATGCGCCGTCGCTGCCTCGGGCTGGGCGCGGACGCGGTATTCGACAAGACCACCGAACTGGAGCCGATGTTCAAGTTCATCCGCGGACTCCATCGCTGATCGCCAGGGCCGAAGCTCGTCGACGGCGCTGTCTTGCCGGGCCGGCCCGGCGCCGTTTCAGGCGGTGCTTTTCAGCGGCGTGCGCACAGTGCCCGGCGCGGCCCGCGCACCCATCGTCATCTCGGTCATCCAGGCCGTGAGCAGCATGCCGTAGGAGTGCCGCCATTCCTCGTTCGACAGCGCATGGTCCGCACCGGCGATCACCCGGTAGGTGACCGATCGGACGCGCCGGAACGCGCCCAGGTAGTTGGCGATCACCGGGTGCGGAACCGTCTTGTCGAACTCCGATTCGACGATCAGCGCATCGCCACGGAACTCCGCACACGCCTTGAGCGCCCGGTTGGTCTCGGGGTCGATGGCGCCGAGCCGGTACGCCGCCAGGTCTTCCCGGCTGAGCTTGCCCTTGGGCACGTCCCACTCGCCGTCGCGGTACAGCGCGGGCACCCGCAGCGCCAGCCAGCGCACCGCGCGCAGCTGGGTGACGAGGGCGGCCAGGTAGCCGCCGTAGCTGCTGCCGATGATCGCGATCGAGCCCGGATCGACGCTCGGCTGCGCCGCGAGAACGTCGTAGGCCGCCAGCACGTCGCGCAGGTTGTCCTCGCGCGTGACCTCCTGCCGCTGCGCGACGTGGCGGGCATGGCCGCGCAGATCGAAGGTGAGGCAGACGCAGCCCAGCGCCGCGAGCTCGTGCGCACGCGCCAGGTACTGCTGCTGGCTGCCGTCCCAGCCATGCACCAGCAGCACGCCGGGCACGCGCACGGACGATGCGACCAGCGTGCCGGCAATGTGCTGGTCGTCTACGGAGATATCGATGGTCTTATGACGCGTTTCCAGCATGCGGTTCCACGAGCGTGTATTTGGTCAGGCGGCCGACCTTCGGGTCGACGCCGCTGTAGTAGATGCCGGCGCCCGCCGGCAGTTCGAAATCGCCGTAGCGTTCGAAGCACGAGACCCGCACCACCTGGCGGTCCGGCTCGTTGCAGAACAGCTCCAGCGCAGCGAGTTCGGCGCCCGTGGCGCCACCCACGCGCCACGATTGCTCGAGCACGCCGGAGCGCCACTGGCCCATGGCACCACGTCCACGCGCGATGTCGTAGTTGGTCCGTGAGGTGAAGAAGCCCGGGAAGCAGCCGACCACGGCATCGTGATAGAGCCGCGCCTGGTCGACCGCCAGACGGATCTCGGGTGGCAGGCCCGCGGCCAGCAAGGCGTCGAACCCGCCACGCACCAGCGTCAGGTCGGAGCCGCCGTACACCTCGTCGCCCGCGCTGTCGCGCGTCATGCGCTGCGTGCCGTGGTAGGTCACCACGTGCCGGTCGACCACGATCTGCCCGACGCTGAAGGTGTCGGGCGACGCCAGGTTCTCTTCGAGCACGACACCATGTGCCTCGATCTCGGCCGCATCGAGTTGCGCCAGGCATGCGTCGAGTGCAGCCGGGTCGCGGGCCACCATCTGGCCGCGCCCGCCGGTCGCACGCACGGGCTTGACACGCACGGCGCCGGCGCCGAGCAGCGAGCGCCCTGCCCTGCGTGCATCGTCCAGCGAGAAGGCAGAAAAGCCGGTCAGCACGGCACCCGCCACCCGCTCGCCGAACTCCGGGTTCCAGCCCCGTGGCCGAACGGCCTTCGCGTCGAACACCGGATGCGTGATGGCCTTGGTCGCGATGAAGGGATGCGGCACCACGCCACCGAAAAGATCGTGGATGCCTTCGATGCCCACGGCCTGCGCCTCCGCGCTGCCGATGGTGTCGCTCGGGACGAAGTAGGTCGGCATCAGGTACTCGCGGCCCTCGGCATGCTCCCCGCTGTATTCAAAATGCTTGATGGCGGCGAGCCTGCGCGCGAAACCTTCGCGGGTCGCGAATTCGTGCGCGGCGGCATAGGAGCGCTTGCTGACGCCCCACGCGACCACCCCGCCGGGATGCATCAGCGAAGCGGCAGAGAGTGCAGACAGGGACGTGGCCGCGAGGGCCTGTGCGCTGGCGAAAGATGTCATGGCAAAGGCCTCCGGTGCTCAGGTTCCAGTGGATGGGATCGGTGCAGAGAGAGATTTCATGATCGCCACCTCGCAACCCTGCCGCATCGTCCATCGGCGCGGATGCGAGCCGTCATTCGCCTACAGCCTGTCAGGCGGCGCGCGCAGAAAAAAAGCCACCCGGAGGTGGCCTGGCGTGGTCGGCCCGAGGCCGGTGCTTCATTAGCGGCGCGGCTGGTCGCGCAACATCTTCATCTGATCGTGATTGCGCTTGGCACCCTGTGCATGGCGTTCGACCAGCGCCAGCACATCCATCGGCAGGTTGTGCTTCAGCGCCTTGCGGTAGCGCGCGACCGCGGCATCTTCGCCGCGCTCGCATTCGTCGAGCATCGACTGCTCGCTGTTCGCGCCCACGGCACCCTTCACGTGGACCCAGCCGCGGTGCATCGCACCGCTGACCGTGCCACCCTCGGCCGGCTTGCCGCCGTAGCGCGTGACCATCTCGGCCAACTCGCGCGCGGCCTCGCGGCACTGCGCTGCACGGTCCAGGAACACGGTCTTCAGCGCGGAAGCCTCGACCTCCTCGGCCAGGCTGCTGAAGCCGTATTCGCCGTCGCGGGAGTTTTCCAGCAGGTCGTTCAGGACGTCGATGACTTCCGAGTCCGAGTTGACGATCTCGGCCGTATCGAAATCATCGGCGTAGTAATGGCGGTCGGCACGGTCCCAGGCGGCGCGGGTCGCCGGCAATGCGTCGTCCCACGCCAGGTCGGACTGGCCGCGGCGCAGGTTCCACTCGTTGGCGAGCGTGGGCTCGAGCAGGTCGAAGTTGTCGTCGGTGCGCGCGCGGCTCGACCAGCCGAGCTCATAGGCGGGCCGATAGTCGTCGTAGCTGCGACCGGCCTGGTAATAGCCTTCGCGCTCGTAGGCATCGCGCCAGTAGGCGTCTTCGACGGTAGGGTTGACGCGCTCGGCAACGGCCTTGCCGCCGAGGCCCCCGATCACTGCGCCGGCGGCCAGGCCGACGGCTGCGCCCACCGGTCCGCCGGCTGCGCCGATCGCCGCTCCGGCGACGGCGCCGCCTGCGGCACCCACACCCGTACCGACCGGATGGGCACCCGGTGCTCCGGAAATGGGATCGAGATTGCGTTGGTCGGCGTAGGTCGAAAATTCGTTGTCTTTGGCCATGAAGTGACTCCTTGGATGTTGCCTCGTCGAGGCGGCTGATGGTTTCCCCGAAGCCGGCGACGGGCGCCGGCTTCGGGGCACTGCTTGCCTTCCCTTGGAAGAAAGTTCATGGTTCTCGCATCGCACGACCGAGGCGTCAGTGCGACCGGACGGCCCCTGTAGGGCGATGCGCTGGCTGCCGCCGCGCATGCGCCGACAGGTGTCGGATCAACCGACGCGCACGGGCACGAAGATCTTGTCGCTGCCGCGCTGGATCAGCAGTGCGACCGACTTGTCCGCCTTGGCCGCCACTTCGCGCACCTGCTCGATGCTCTTGGCCGGTGTGCCGTTGATGGCCAGCAGCACGTCGCCCGACTGCACGCCCGCCAGTGCGGCCGGGCCGCCCACGTCCTCGATCAGCAGGCCGTTCTCGACCGCGGCCTCACGCTTCTCCTGCGGCTGCAACTGGCGCAATGCCAGGCCGAGCTTGCCGTGGCCCGCATCGTCGTCGGACTTGGCGACCTTCGCGGCCTTGTCGCTCGCATCGCCGAGCTTCGCGGTGATCTCTTCGCGCGAGCCCTGACGCCAGATCTCCAGCGACACCCGGCTGCCCGGCTTCGACTGGCCGATGATCGCCGGCAGGTCGCCCGACGACACGATCGGCTGGCCGTCCACCTTGCGGATCACGTCGCCCGAGCGCAGGCCGGCCGCATCGCCCGGGCCACCCTTCTCGACGTTCGACACCAGCGCGCCCTCGGGCTTGTCGAGCTTGAAGGAATCGGCAAAGGCCTGGTTCACTTCCTGCACGGCCACGCCCAGCTTGGCGTGGCTGGCCTTGCCGGTGGCGACGATCTGGTCCTTCACCTGCACCGCCACGTCGATCGGTATCGCGAAGGACACGCCCTGGTAGCCACCGCTGCGGCTGTAGATCTGCGAGTTGATGCCGACCACTTCGCCACGCGTGTTCAGCAACGGGCCGCCCGAGTTGCCGGGGTTGATGGCGACGTCGGTCTGGATGAAGGGCACGTAGCTGTCGTCCGGCAGCGAACGACCCTTGGCGCTCACGACGCCCGCGGTCACGGTGTTCTCGAAACCGAAGGGCGAGCCGATGGCCAGCACCCATTCGCCCGGCTTCAGTTCCTTGGTGCTGCCGATCTGCAGCGTCGGCAGGTTGTTGGCCTCGATCTTCAGCACGGCGATATCGGTGCGCTCGTCGGAACCGAGAACCTTGGCGCGGAACTCGCGGCGATCGGTCAGCTTGACGGTGACCTCCTTCGCGTCCTTCACGACGTGCGCATTGGTGAGGATGGTGCCGTCGGCGCTCACGATGAAGCCCGAGCCCTGGCCGCGGGTCGGTACCTCGCGCTGCTGCGGCTGCTGCTGGCGGCCGCGTGGGTTCATCTGGCCCTGGAAGCGGCGGAAGAATTCATACATCGGATCGTCCGGGTCCATGCCCTGCAGCGCGGCATCGCCGTCCGCCGAGGTCTTCATGGTGCCGGTCACGCTGATGTTGACCACGGCCGGGCCGTCGCGCGAGGTGATGGTCGAGAAGTCGGGCAGGGTGACCTGCGGCCCGGCCACGGCGGCCGTCGCCACAGGCACCACGCCCACGGCACGTGCGCTGGTGTAGGCGCCGGTACCGATGGCGCCGATCACGCCGGCCGCAGCCAGCGCCAGCACGAGGCCCTTGGGGGAAGTCAGTCGGGTGTTCATTGCGGAGTCCTTTCGAGGTGTGGGATGAAACACGATGAAAGCGAATGTCGGCGCTGAAACTTAGGCATGCCTTAAACATGCGGACGCGAAGCTGCTCAGGTGGCGGGGAACTGCACCGTCACCCGCAGCCCGCCCAGGCCTGGCGAGGCATCGAGCAAAAGCGACGCGCCGTGCAGCGTGGCGATCGACTGCACGATCGACAGGCCCAGTCCGCTGCCCGGCGCCTGTGGCTGGCCGGCGCGATAGAAGCGGTCGAGCACGCGCCCGCGCTCCTCGGGCGGCAGGCCGGGGCCGCTGTCTTCGACCACGAGCCGCACGCCTTCCCCGGGCACAGCGTCGATGCGCAGGTCGACGCGGCCGCCTTCCGGCGTGTACTTGACCGCGTTGTCGAGCAGGTTGCGCAGCAGCATGCGCAGGGCCTCGGGTTGCCCGCTGACCGACGCGGCGTCCGCATGGGCGATGCCGATGTCGATGCCGCGGGCCTGCGCCCCGGCGATGGCGTCGGAGATCGCGAGCCGCGCGACCTCGCCCAGGTCGACCGGCACCAGCCCGGCGCCGCCGGCCATGCTCGCCTCATGGCGGGCCAGCGCGAGCATCTGCTCGACCAGCCGCGTGGCGCGGTCGATGCCCGCGGCCAGGCGGCCCACGGCCACCTCGCGCGTCGCCTCGTCGCCGGCGCGCTGCAGGCCTTGCACCTGCAGCTTGAGCGCGGCGAGCGGCGAACGCAGCTCGTGCGCCGCATCGGCGACGAAGTGCTTCTGCGCGTCGAAGGCCTGGCGCACGCGCGCAAACAGCAGGTTGAGCTCCTGAACCAGTGGCCGGACCTCTTCCGGCAGGCCGGCTTCACTGACGGGCGACAGGTCGTCGGCCTGTCGTGCAGCCACCTGCTTGCGCACGCGCGCCACCGGCTTCAGCGACAGGCTCACGACCCACCAGACCACCAGCATCAGCAAGGGCGCCATCAGCGCCGCCGGCCCGACCGTGCGCAAGGCCAGCGCACCCGCCATGCGTTGCCGCACGGCCATGTCCTGCGCCACCTGGATCACCAGCCCGCCACGCGTCTGCACGGAGAAGACGCGGTAGGTGGTGCCGCGCGCGTGGGCATCGACGAAGCCCAGCACCGCGATCTGCGGCAGCGCCGCGTCGGCCGCAGATTCGAAGATGCGCACGCCGTCGGACGTCCAGACCTGCACCACGAACTCGAAGTTCTGCTCGCCGCCCGGCAACCCGCCGACCGCCGCACCCGGCGGCAACCCGGCACGCAGCGACAGCGCCATCTGCTGCATGTGGTAGTCGAAGATCTGGTCGGCTTCCTGCAGCACCGTGCGGTACGCCACCAGTGCCTGTGCGCCCGCGGCCAGCACGATGGCGGCCAGCAGGAAGACCAGCAGCCGGGCACGCAGCGATCGCGTCAATGCAAGTCCACGCCACCTCATGCGCCGCCCTGCATGTCTGTTCGCAAGATGCCGCGGAACCGGCTTCGCCGGGCCGCAGGCGTCGCCCCCGGTCGGGGGTTGGAGAAGCGACACGAAGTGCGCGGAGCCTGGGGGCGAGTCATTCTTTCGGCACCATGTAGCCGACGCCGCGCACGTTGCGGATGAAGTCCGCACCCAACTTCTTGCGCAGCCCGTGGATGTAGACCTCGACCGCGTTGCTGCTGATCTCGTCCTTCCAGCTGTAGAGCTTTTCCTCGAGCTGCGCGCGCGACAGCACCATGCCGGGCCGCGCGATCAGCGGTTCGAGCACCGCCCATTCGCGTGCCGACAGCACGACCGGATGACCGGCGACCTCGACCTCGCGCGTGCCGGGATTGATGGTCACGCCCATGTGCTCGTACACCGGCTCGGGACGGCCCGACGCGCGGCGCAGCAAGGCCCGGATGCGCGCCAGCAGCTCGTCGAGGTCGTAGGGCTTGAGCACATAGTCGTCGGCGCCGGCATTCAGGCCTTCGATGCGTTGCTGCACCGAGTCGCGCGCAGTGGCGATCAGCACCGGCATGCGCTGCTTGCGCGCCCGCAGCGAGCGCAGCACCTCGAGCCCGTCGCGCCGCGGCACGCCGAGGTCGAGCAGCACCAGGTCGTACTGCTGGGTGCGCAGTGCGCTCTCGGCGGCATCGCCGTCCTTCACCCAGTCGACCGCGTACTGCTCGGCACGCAGCAGGTCGAGCACGGCCTCG
The DNA here is from genome assembly GCF_059415645.1 of Variovorax sp. GW821-FHT10B04. Lineage (NCBI taxonomy): Bacteria > Pseudomonadati > Pseudomonadota > Betaproteobacteria > Burkholderiales > Comamonadaceae > Variovorax > Variovorax sp. GW821-FHT10B04. The sequence continues at coordinate 16,894 of NZ_JBWKNQ010000019.1, read as the reverse complement.
CCGATCATCACATCGTCTTCGAGCAGCAGCAGTCGCATGGTCCGTGGATCTCCGTGGTCAGCCTGGTCACAGCAGCGCGCGCAGTTCGCGCGCGGCATCGAGCAGCAGGGGCAGCAGTTCGCGGCGTGCGCTCTCGTCGGTATGGCGGCTGCCCGACAGCACGACGTTGAGTGCGGCCACGGTGCGGCCCTTCATGTCGCGCAGCGGCACGGCCAGCGCGCGCACGCCGAGCTCGTGCTCCTCGCTCGCGAAGCAATGGTCGTCACGACGTACCTGCGCGACCAGCTGGCGCAGCGTGCGCGCCTGCGTGGTGGTCTGCGGCGTGAGGCGCGGCAGGCTGCGGCCCTTGAGCCACAGCGTGAGTTCGGCAGGCGTCATGGCGGCCAGCAGCACCCGGCCGGTCGACGTCGCATGCGCCGGCAACCGCGCGCCCAGATGCAGGCCGTAGGCCAGCACCCGCACCGGTGCCGCATAGCTCACGCTGCGCGCGACGATCACGACCTCCTCGCCGTCGAGCACCACGGCGGAGAACGATTCCTGCGTCTGCGCCGCCAGCCGGTTCAACGTGGGCTGCAGCGCGCGCGGCAGGCGCGACGACGAAAGATAGCTGCCCGAGAAACGCAGCACCTTGGCCGACATCCAGAAATAGCTGCCGTCGGTTTCCAGGTAACCCAGGTGCGCCAGCGTGAGCAGATGGCGGCGGGCGGCCGCGCGGGTGAGCCCGGCGCGTTCCGCGGCCAGCGTGGCGTTCAACCGCTGGCGTTCGGTGTCGAAGCTCTCGAGCACCGCGAGGCCCTTGGCGATGCCTTCGATGAAGTCCGGCTTGGCGATGGTCATGGGCGCTTTCGAGCATTCTTCGAGCGGATTCCGCTTGCTGCGCGATCATCGCACAGCCATTCTCCACACCGCGCAAGTGCCTGCGATCGGCCCTGTCGCCAGGTCGGGCACCGCCCTACGCTCCCGGCAACACCACGAATCCAGGAGACAACCATGCGCACACAGGTCGCCATCATCGGCGCCGGCCCGGCCGGGCTGCTGCTCGGCCAGCTGCTCTACAAGGCCGGCATCGACAACGTCATCGTCGAGCGCCAGACCGGCGACTACGTGCTCGGCCGCATCCGCGCCGGCGTGCTGGAGCAGGTGACGATGGACCTGCTGAAGCAGGCCGGCGTGGACGCGCGCGCCAAGGCCGAAGGCCTGCCGCACGACGGCATCGAGCTGCTGTTCCAGGGCAAGCGCCACCGCATCGACATGCACGGCCTGACCGGCGGCAAGCAGGTCACGGTGTACGGCCAGACCGAGGTCACGCGCGACCTGATGGCCGCCCGCGCCGAGGCCGGCCTGCAGACCATCTACAGCGCGTCGCCGGTGAGCCTGCACGACTTCGACGGCGAGTGCCCGCGCGTGCGCTACGAGAAGGACGGCGCCACGCACGAGATCGAATGCGACTTCATCGCCGGCTGCGACGGCTACCACGGCGTGAGCCGTGCAAGCGTGCCGGCCGATGCATTGCGCACCTACGAGAAGGTCTACCCCTTCGGCTGGCTCGGCGTGCTGGCCGACGTGCCGCCGGTGTCGCACGAACTCATCTACGCCAACACCTCGCGCGGCTTTGCGCTGTGCAGCATGCGCAGCGAAACGCGCAGCCGCTACTACGTGCAGGTGCCGAGCGAGGACAAGGTCGAGAACTGGAGCGACGAGGCCTTCTGGAACGAGCTGCGCGCCCGGCTCGACCCCGAGGCACGCGAGCGCCTGGTCACCGGCACGCCGCTGGAGAAGAGCATCGCGCCGCTGCGCAGCTTCGTCGCCGAGCCGATGCGTTTCGGCCGCCTGCTGCTGGCCGGCGATGCGGCGCACATCGTGCCGCCGACCGGCGCCAAGGGCCTGAACCTGGCCGCCGCCGATGTCGGCTACCTGTCGCGCGCGCTGGAGATCTTCTACCGCGGCCAGTCGGCCTCGGCACTCGATCGCTATTCGGACCTGTGCCTGCGCCGCGTGTGGAAGGCCGAGCGCTTCTCGTGGTGGTTCACCTCGCTGATGCACCGCTTTCCGGACACCGGCGACTTCGGACAGAAGATCCAGGAAGCCGAACTCGACTACCTCGTGCATTCGCACGCGGCGTCGACCTCGCTGGCCGAGAACTACGTCGGCCTGCCGCTGGAAGACTTCTGAAGCGCAGCGCCGCCGCCGGGCGGCGCATCACGGTCGATGCAGGTCGACAGGGCCCGGCGCGGGTCAGGCCGCCGGCTGCATCGCCTGCCAGATGTACGACGCGCTGAGCGGCATCTGCAGCGTCGGCGACCTGTGGGCCAGGCCTGCGCGCGCGAAGGCGTCTGCCGCCGCGTTGACGATGGCCGGCGTGGCGCCGATGGTGCCGAGTTCGCCCACGCCCTTCACGCCGAGCAGGTTGTTCTTGCAGGGCACCGACTCGTCCATCTCCATGCGGAACATCGTCTCGATGATGTCGGCGCGCGGCGCCGCATAGTCCATCAGGCTGCCGGTCACGGGTTGGCCGGTTTCGACGTCGTACACCACGCGCTCGTACAGCGCCTGGCCGATGCCCTGCACCGCGCCGCCTTCGAGCTGCCCACGCACGATCATCGGGTTGACCACGCGCCCCACGTCGTTGACCGAGCTGTACGCCAGCACCGCGATCTCGCCGGTCGGCGGGTCGATCTCGATCTCGCAGACGTGGCAGCCGTTCGGCCAGCTCGGTCCGGCCACCGCGCTGGTCGAGTCCATGAAGATCTGGCTGTCGGGCTGCTTGCCCGCGAGCGCGAACAGGTCGATCGCGAGGTCGGTGCCCGCCACGGTGAAGCGCCCGTTGGCATAGGTCACGTCGTCGGGCGCGGCCTCGAACTCGGCGGCCGCCAGTTCACGGCCCTTGTCGATCGTGCGCTCGGCGCCGATGCGCACGGCCGAGCCGCCGGTGAACAGCGAGCGCGAACCCGCGCTGCCGAAGCCGTCGCCGCGATCGGTGTCGCCGAGGATCACGCGGACCTTGTCGATCGGCACGCCGAAGGTGTCGACCGCCAGTTGCGCGAGCGATGTGGCGATGCCCTGCCCCATCGCGTTGACGGCCGAGAACACCTCGATCACGCCGTCGGCCTTGACGGCCACGGTCACGCGTTCCTCGAAGGCGTTGCCGCCGGTCCATTCGAGGAAGGTCGCGATGCCGAGCCCGCGCACCTTGCCTGCGGCCTGCGACTGCGCGGCGCGCGCCTCGAAACCCTGCCAGTCGGCCAGCGCCAGGCCGGCGTCCATGATGCGTTCGAATTCACCCGTGTCGTAGACCTGCCCCATCGGGTTCTTGTAGGGCATCTGCTCCGGCCGGACGAAGTTGCGGCGGCGCAGTTCGATGCGGTCGATGCCGCTCTGGCGGGCTGCCTCGTCGAGCAGCCGTTCGATCGTGAAGATCGCTTCGGGCCGGCCCGCGCCGCGGTAGGCGCCGGTCGGTGCGGTGTTGGTCAGCACCGCGCGGAAGTGGAAGTCGATGGTCTGGATGTCGTACACGCTGGTCGACACCCAGGGCCCGATGAGCAACTGGATGGCCACGCCCGACGGCGCCGCATAGGCGCCCACGTTTGCCAGCGTCGCCACGCGCAGCGCGAGGATCTTGCCGCTGGCGTCGAGGGCCAGCTCGGCATGCCCGTCGACGTCGCGGCCGTGCGAGGACGACACGAATTCCTCGCTGCGATCGGCCACCCACTTGACCGGGCGCTGCAGCGCATTCGCGCAGAAGACGGTGGCCACGTCTTCGGGATAGGCGTTCGTCTTCATGCCGAAGCCGCCGCCCACGTCGCCGACGATCACCCGCACCTTGTCCTTGGGCAGGCCGATCGCGTCGCACACCGAATTGCGCACGCCGCTCGGCATCTGCGTGCTCATGCGGACGGTGATGCGCTGCGTGGCCGTGTCGTAGTCGGCCGAGACGGCGCGCGGCTCGATCGTCAGCGCCACCACCCGCTGGTTGACGATGTCGAGCGCCACCACGTGCGCCGCACGAGCGAAGGCGGCGGCCGTCGCCTCGACGCTGCCGTAGCGCGTCTCGGCCGCGACGTTGTCGGGCGCCTCGTCGATGAGCGCGGGCGCGCCCGTTGCGATGGCGGCGTGCAGGTCGACCACCATCGGCAGCTCTTCGTAATCGACGAACACGGCCTCGGCCGCGTTGCGCGCCTGCTCCACGCTCTCGGCAACCACGGCGACGACGGGCTCGCCGACGAAGCGGACCCGCTCGTGCGCCAGCACGCGCCGCAGCGGCGACACGCCCGGCCCGCCACCCGGCCGCTTGAAGCCCGCCGTGGTCGCCAGCGGCTTGACGCCTGCGGCCACCAGATCGGCGCCGGTGAAGACGCCGAGCACGCCGGGCAGCTCCAGCGCGGACGACGTGTCGACCGACACGATGCGTGCATGCGGATAAGGGGAACGCAGAAAGATCAGATGCGCCTGCCGGGCCACGTCGACGTCGTCGGTGTATTGGCCCAGGCCTGAAAGCAGCGCCTGGTCTTCAAGGCGACGAACGGACTGGCCGCTGCCGAAGCGGAGGGGATTGTCGGGCTGGTCGAAGTTTTGGCGGTCCATGTGGGGCGAGGATGGATGGCTGGGGTGCGCGTGGCGCTCGGACGGAGACACTATACGGCGGGGCTGCGGAATCCGCTGGGTGACGGCCGGGCGACGAGACGGACGTGCCGGCCGCGTGCAACACGGGTGTCTCCGGCCGCCGTCGTCGCAGGATTTGCGACGGCGGATTGCGACGATTCAGACGCCATGCATCGCCGGCGTCGCCGGCACGCGCCCCAACCGCTTGCGCCGCGCCGGTTCGGGCAATTCGGGCGGCAGCGCATCGATTTCCGCATCCGTGAGTTCACGTGTCGCCGACACGTCGGCATGGGCCGGCGAAACGTCGGCGGCCACCGCCTGCTGCAGCGCACCGGCAGCCGACACATCCGCTGCCTCCGATGCCTCCGATGCATCCGACACCTGGCGCCTCCGGCTCTCGTCAACGAAGCGCATGAAGTCGCACTGCCACTGGTACAAACGCTGGACCTGGATGTCATCCTGCATCGCCTGCTGCTGCGCCAGTTGATGCAGGTCTGCCCGCAACGACGCCAGTTGCTGCGGATCCACATGCGGCACGTGCAATTGCGCCGCATAGGCATCCATGCGTCTGCGCAGCGCCGACCACACCCATGCGGCGCCCACGGCGGTGCCCAACAGGCCGGCAGATCCCGCAGCCAACATCGCCACAAGAAGGCTCATGATTCGCTCCCGTTGCCGTGGTCGGCCGTCTCCCATTGGCGCAACAGGTCCAGCGGAATCGCATCCGCGATCTCGTGGAATCGCTTGCCGACCATGCGCTCGGCCTGCTTCAGCAACACGGCCACCGGGCTGCTGGGCTCGTGCCGCTCGAACCAGCCACGGGCCGCGCAGATGCTGCGACGCATGTCTTCGCGGGTCGACGCGGCCGCGGCTGGCTCCGCTATTGCACCTTTCGCACGGTCATCGACTGACGCCGGCAAGGCATCCTGCGGATGGAGCGGTCTGGAAGGCGCCACGCTCAGCGATACCGTCGGCATCGCAAAGGGCTGCAGCAGGCGCACGAGCGGCGCGAGCGAAGGGCCTTCGTCGCGCAGGTGAACGTCGATCCACGCCTGGATATCGCACACGATGCGCGCGGCCTGGGCCAGCAGGTTCACGGGCGCAAGCGCATCACCCACCGCCGCCATGCGCAGTCCTTGAAGCTGCCGCAGCACGATCTCGGCGTCGGGTGCGTCCGGTGCGCGGCGCGGCGCCAGCGCCCGCTCCACGTCGCGAACGCTCAGGCGCAGGTGGTGGGTCGCTGCGGCGACTTCGCGCAGATCGCCCAGCAGGCCTTCGGGGTCGACCAGCGCCGCCAACGCGTTGGCACGCACGGCCGGGTCGTGCTCGCCCTCGATCGACGCCTGCGGATGGATCGCATCGGGCCAGGTCTGCAGCATGGCGTGCAGCGTGGACAGCATCTGCACCAGCCCGCCGGCCTGGGCCAGCCGGGTACGCGCACGGCACAGCCAGACCAAGAGGTTGATGTCCTTGGTCCGCCGCAGCAACCGGCGGCAGTCGCGCTCGACGTCCGTCCAGTTCGGCGCTTCCGGCACACCCACGAAGTGTCCGTACTGCGCTTCGGTGCCCGGCATCAGGCGCGCCAGCAGAACGGCGTATTCGGAGTCGTACTCGAGGCTGCCGCCGCAGGGCTCGTGCTCGGAGACCGGATGCATCAAGGCGATGTCGGGCGCGTTGTCTGAAGGGCTCATGGCGATGGCGATCCGGAAAGGAAAAAAGAGGTGCCGCGCATCAGGCCGCCGCGGCCGGAACGTGGGCCGCCCGCACGTAGCGTTCGGGTTCGAAAACCATGCCGACTGCATGGTCCGGCCCGGCGTCGCGAACCGGCGCACGGCCCAGCCAGGTCGACCAGCCGAGCCGCTGCGATTCGCCCAGGCATGCGGGCGCGGCGCTGTCATGGCGCACCCGGAGTTCGACCTCCCAGACGAACTCATGGCCGACGAAGGCGCGCACCCATTCCGCGAGCAGCGGCAGGTCGCGCCCCTGCGGCGTGAAATTCAGGTACTGCGCCAGGCTCAATGGCCCGAGCACGAGCCGGAACTTGTTCTGCCGGTCGGCCACGACCTCGCCCGCAATCGCGCCGGCGCCGACAACGCTCGACGCGCCCGGCCAGCCCAGCCGGCTCCGGTCCTCGTCGTCGATGCGGATCCAGTCCAGCACGAATTCCTGCAGCTGCACGGGAACGCCGAAGAACTGCGCCAGCGTGCGTCCCAACCCATCCGGATGGCGCGCCTCGCAGCCGAGATAGGTCGATGCGGCCAGGCGCGCGTGCGCGGGCAATATCGAATCGCGGATCTCCAGCGGGTCGTGCCCGGTCAGGTACGCGACATAGCGGCTGAAGGTCTCGTCGTCCGCGCGGTCCAGCCCGGCTGCCGCCTGGCTCTGCGCCCACGCACGGTACATGTGCGTGAGATAGCGGTGATGGAAGATGTCGAGGAAGTCCGCCAGCGTGCTGTCGTTGTGGCTCTCCGTGCGTTCGCGCACGGTTTCGGTGTCGTGCAACGGCAGCGGGCCGTTGGGGCCGAGCACGCCGAGTCCATACAGGCGGATCACCGGACCGGCAAGGCCGTTGCCTGAAGCTCCGCCACGCCGAAGTGCGGCGTCGCCGGGCAGCGCGATCTCGGCGATCTCGCGCGGCGCGAAGGTCAGCGCAGCGGTCTGACCCAGTCGGAAGGACTCCTGCTGCGGCCTCGGCGCAAGCCCGATCGGCGGCTGATGCGAGTGCTGCGCGCCGATGCGCCGCATCAGCGCCAGGAAGCCGAACTTCCAGGGCGTCCGTTGCGCTTGCGACAGCAGCTCCAGCAGGCCCGCTGCGCGCGTCATCGCATCACGCTTCATCAGACGATGCCCCGCCCGCCCATGCGCACCGGCCAGCGCGCCACCGTGCCGCGCTGCATCGACTCGAGCGCCGTCTGCGTGAACACATTGATGCTGACGTGCCGCGACAGGTAACGCTCGAGTACCAGCCCGAACAGGTAAGGGCTGGTTCCGGAGAACCCCTCCTCGTCGACGCTGAGCGTGCACAGCACGCCGCGACCATAGATCAACGGCCCCGCGCCAGGCAATCGCCGGGTGACGGGCTCGATGCGCGAACCCACCAGGCTCCGGATCTGCCGCTGCTGCACATCGTTGTCGACCGCCACGAACAGCCGCAGCATGTCACGCAGCGCCTGGGCGCCCTCACGGTGCGGCATGTCGGCCAGCGGCATGTGGTTGAAGCCGAGTTGCCGGATCAGCCGCCAGGCGAGTTCTCCCAGTGCGAACGGCGGCTTGGGCATGCTCGGCGGCCGGATCAAGCCGATGGCGGACACGGGGAGCGATTCGGCCGCCGTGAGGTCGGCCTTGCCGTTGCGCGGAACCAGGCACGGGAGATCCCGGTTGGTCAGCCATGCCGTCACCGACAGATAGCGGATGGTGTCGGCGTACGGCGCCTCGTTCTGATCGACCAGCGACAGAAACACCTCCGTGCCGACATAGGGTGTGCGCGTGCCGTACTTGCGCGCGCTGTTCGACGCGAGACGCGGTTCGCGTCGAACCGAGAAATAGCGGCCGTAGTTGCCCTCGTCCTCGTTCAGTGTCTGGTAGAGCGGGCGGAAATGCATCGCCTCGGTGGTCTGCGCCTGCTGGCCGGCGATGGCCCGGACCGCATGGACCTCGAAGTCCAGCGGGCGCGAACGGTCGGGCACCAGGTGGAACTCGGGGTCCGCCTGGTTGATTTCCACACGGTCGGTCCGGCGTTCGAACAGGTTGACGACGGGCGTACAGAACAGCGCCAGTTGCTGCGCGTCAACCAACGCACCGAGCGACCCGGGCGGGCGCGTCAGCAGGACCACGATCTCGGCCTCCCGGCCTGCCATGCGCGCCAGCCCCGGCGCAAGCTGCGTGAGCGTGAAGAAATAGAAGCGCTCCGGGCACGCGAAGTATTCGTGCAGCAGGTTGTGCCCATGAAAGGTATTCCACTCGAGCGGCAGCAGCCCCTGGCCGGGCTCCAGCCCTTCATGGACGAGCGACCCTTCGGTCACCACGTGCGGACGCTGCGCGAGCCGCCCGGGTTCGCCGGTGATGGTCGCGACCGCCGACGTGTGCAGCAGCTCGAACAGGTGCGAAGCCACCTGCTCGTTGCCGCACAGGTACACGGGCAGGCGATCGAGCCCGGCCAGCGCGCCGAAACCGATCTCGCCCACGGTCCTCAGCCGCAGCCGCAATGCGCCCGTCACCTGCACATGCGGCGGCAGATGGCGCTCCAGTCCCGGGATGTCGGGCGGCGCGCCGGTGAGCCGCACATCGACGATCTCGATCGGCCACAAGGCCACGTCCTGGCTGGAGCGGAATTCGCAAGGCGTTTGCTCGCCCGCCGGCACGCGCGCATGGAAAGCCGTACCGCGGGGTACCACCACGCCGCGCGACAGGTCACCCTCGTGCGCGCTGGGATGCAACTGCGCCACGGCCATCGAAGGCGTCGGACTCAGGTAGTTCGGGTACAGCACTTCGAGCAGGCGCTGCGTGAACCGTGGAAACTCGGCGTCCAGCTTGATCTGCATCCGGGCCGACAGAAAGCTGAAGGATTCGATCAGCCGCTCGACGTAAGGGTCGGCCACTTCGATTCCCTGCATGCCGAGACGGCGAGCGATCTTCGGATGCGCAGCGGCAAACTCACCGGCCATCTCGCGCATGTAGACCAGTTCACGGTTGTAGTAGTCGAGCAGTTGGGGATCCATGGCGGCGGATGTCCTGTTGGAGAGATGTCGAAGCCGGGGCAGCGGGTCAGCGCATCAGCGGATGGCCCGTACCGGGCCCGGCGCGGGCCGGTCGATGCGCATGCGGCCGGTCTCGAGATCGACCGAGCTCTGCACCGTGAGCGCCAGCGGATAGGGCCGCACGTCGATCAACGCACGGATCTCGAACAGCAGCACGTTGTACCGATCGCTCGCCCCTTCCCTGGCCAGGGGCCGCACCGTCACGCTGTCGGCGCGCAAGCGCGGCTCGTGGTCGGCAATGGCGCGTCGGATGAGCCGCTCGATGTCCGCCCAGCGGTGTTCCGACAGATGGCTGCCGGCCAGCGGCGGCATGCCGAAGTTGATGGTGGACGCGGCCGCATCCGGAAAACGCACGCGGTCGATCAGGTCTTCGGCGTTGGTGGTGTTCAGCAGAAAAGTCAGGTCGCGCTGGATGATCTCGCGCATCCGGTCGGGTGTCGCGACATAGTCCGTGGGGCTCTCCGTATTGCGGCTCGGCATCTCGTCACGCAGGCGATCGAACAGGGTGGGCAGCAACTGCGCATGCGCACGCAAGTGGGCGGCCGCAGGCGGCTGCGGCACGCGCGCCGCCGGATGCGCGCTCCGTTGCGACGAATCGGTAGATGGAGGCGTCATGCCGATGGATCCTCCGCAGGCAATGGGCGTCGGGCGATGGGCATCGGGCTGTGCGGCGACAGCACATGGTGCTCACGGAGAGTGAGAGTCGGCAACTCGGTACGGCCGCTCTTCGCCCAGTCGGGCGCGAACAGACGCAGCACGTCAGCGGGGGGCGCCGGCGCCAGAAAGTCGACCGCTTCGCCGCTGCCGGAACCATCGATGCCGTCGATCCATGCCGTGACGTCGCCGCGCGGCATCAGGATGTCGCGTAAGCGCGAGAAGCGAGCGGCCAGACCTTGCAGCTCATCAAGGCTCGGTGGCGTCTCGCCGCGCGCAGGCGTCGGCGCCTGCCAGTCCGCCTGCCCCGCCAGCGAGGTGGCGTCTTGAACCGCTCGAACGAACTCGGCATGCAAGCCGTCGAACCATCCGGAGGGTTGGCCGGCATCCGGTCGCCGGGCAACCGCGTCACGCGGTGCGCCGCCCGCAAGCAGCGCCATCGGGTCCGTCGCATGGCGCGCCGGCACACGCGACAACCCCAGCGGCCCGAATGGGTCGGCCCGTGCGTCTCGCAGCGGCGAAGACTCGGTTGCGATCGGGTCCGGAGGCGGTGGCGGCGCCTGCCACAGCACCTGCGGGTGCGCGGCCCAGTGCAGCACGCTGCCGTCGACAGGCTGCTGCCAGAAGATCGGCTTCGCATCGCTGCGAAACAGGCGCTGCGGCCAATCATGCAGCGCAGGGACACAACTCGGCGCGATCGGCGCGCCTTCAGGCACGGTGCGACGATCGAGCCCGCTGCGCATGTGCGGCGCATGCAGCATCCACAGTGCCTGCACGGTCTGGGTGAGCGCAGGCAGGCCGAGACCGCGCTGGCCGTCGGCAGCGACATGGCCGGCGATCGCGCGGCTCAGCCGCATCAGCCAGCGCATCACCGACGAATCCGTCGAAACGAGATGCGCGTTCAACCAGCGGCGCGACGTGCGCTGGTAGACCAGCAAGGGATGGCGACGACCGGCCCGGTCGCCCGACGGCACCATCGCGCCGATCACGAATTGCCGCGGCGCGAACGCCAGCGTGCCGGGTGGCAGGATGAAGCAGATCGGATCGATGCGCTCGACAACATCGGTATCGGTATCGGTATCGGTATCGGTATCGGTATCGGCATCCACCCGATCGGACCTCGCGAACTCGAGCCCCGCCACCCCGCCGAGCCCCTGCTGCGCGATCCAGCTCGACCAGCCCTCGCTCTCCCCATGCAACATGCCGCTGCGCACGAAGTCTGCGTGCGTCGGCAGGCGCCCCCAGATGGCGGGCGGCGCGAGGCGTCTCGGTATCAACAGGCGGTTCAGTTTCAGCATGGCCAGCCTCGGGATCAGGACGCGCGCGTCGGGCAGCGAAAGCCCTTGAGCACATCGCTGCCGAGCGGATTGGGTTGGCTGCCGGCACCGATGTCCAGCACCGTCTTGCGGCCGTCGAAGGCGAACTCGACGCTCTGGTGCCCCGGCGTGGCGGTGTCGACGATGCGGCCTTTCTCGATCAACCTGAACAATGCCCATGGACCGCTGGCGGCCACGGTCGATGTCTCGCCGGAGATGCGCGGATTGGCCGTGAGCTCGGCCATCGAGCCGCCGCGAGGGCCGGGCCAGTCCACCACGAACGGTTGAACCGGCCCGTGCACGTAGCGCTGGCCCTGCCCGTCGATGTCGATGATCAGATCGGTGACGCTCGGCTCCAGCTCCTGCACCTTGATGCCCAGCTTCCACGCGAACTTGCGCCCACCGGCTTCACGAAAGAACAAGTCCCGCACCTGCTGCGCGCGATAGAACATGTCGAGGTCCGGGCCGCCTTGTGCCAGCAGCTTGAGCAATTCGCCCACGAGCGTGGGGCCCGCGACAGCCGGCGCGGGAGCGACTCCGCTGGCAAAGTTTTCGGCGCCGATCATCGCGTTGGCGCTGTCCGGGTTCTTGTAGCGCCAGGGGCGCACGCTGTTGTCGACGAAGGGCGCGAGGTAGCGGCTGAAGAAGTCATCCGCTGCACCGCCTGTGGCGAACATCTGGGTGAAATCGTCGATGGCCACGTCCTGCGCAACCGCCGCCACCGGATAGCGCCCTTCCACGCCGCGTTTGCAGGGTTCGCCGACCCGCAACGCCATCAGCCCCATGATCCGATCGAACTGTGCCTGCGCCTGCTTGCGCAGGATCTGCGTGGCGCCCTGCGTCACCTTGTCGCTGCCGCTGTTGGCAAGCGCGGTCAGTACCTCGCGAAAGGGTGGCGGCAACTTGCCGGCCTCCAGTTTCAGCCTGGCGCCGATTTCAGTGGCGCCCGGCGGCAGGCTGTTGGTGTTGAGCGCGGTGTCGGCGACGACGAGCACGGTGTAGAACTCGTTGACGAGCCCCGATACGGCCTCGAGACCCGGCTTGGCGCCCAAGGCCGTCGCACCGGCATCGCCCACGTCGGGCTGACCCGTCACGACCTCGCGCAGCGCGGCAAAGCGGTTGTCGACCCATTGCCTTTCCATGCGCTCTTCGTTGCGAAGGCCGAGGTTGCGTCCGAGTTCGCGTGTCTTCTGGCTCAGGGGATCGATGGCTTTCTCGAGAAAGCCTCGGTCGTCCTGCGCCTGCGTGGCCAGCGGCCGCGACAGCGTGGTCTCGCGTGCGGCGGCGCGGGCCAGCCGTGCGAGCGGCGAGTCGGGTGCGGCCAGCTGGCGCAGCACGCTCAGGTCGAAGCCAAGGCTGGCGCCGGCCGTGTCGGCGCCGTTGACGGTGCGGATGGAGTCGAGAAAGCCTTCCCATCGCGAAGCATATTCCTCCAGGTACTGGCGACGCACGTCGTCGAGCAACGCATCGTTCTGCGGCAAGCGGGGCGACGCTTCACCGGCGCCACGCGGGCCCGAGGCAGCGCCGTCCGTCGCGCCCCTGACACTTCGGCCCATCACCCACGCGTCGTCTTCGAGCGCCAACGCAACGAACTCCGGCAACCGCTTGTCGAAGAGTCCGTGATAACCGTCGTAGGTGAACAGGCCTGGCACCCCTTTTTCCAGCGGCTGGCCGTCCGTGCGCGAGAACACGGTGCCGGCCTGCGGCCCGACTGCACGCACGAGCGTGAACTCCTGTGGTGCCTCCGAGCGCATGGCCGCCTTGGCGCGCTCGTACACGCGTTGGGTCGACGTGCTGCCATCCAGGAAGTTCTGCACCTCGCGCACCAGCGCTTCGTTGGGCAGCGACGCGGCCTGCACCGGACGTTCGCCGGAGAACAACGCCTGCACGTGCCCGACCATCGATGCGCGCCCGCCGAACATGGCGGCGCTGTCGGCGGCTGCCCAATCGCGCAGCACCCAGTCACGCACATCGCGTGCACCGCCCTCGCGCATGTAGTGCGCAGGGTCGTGCAACAGCCTGTAGGCGCGCAGCGTGGCATAGGCCATGTTGGCATCGCTGTCGCGCACGCTTTGCGCCAGCACGGCCTCCATGCGCGCCAGGATGAAGGGAAGCAGTACCTGGTCCTGCACTTGCGCGTAGGTCGTGCGCGACGCGTGCTGCAACGGCGCCGCGGCGTAGAGGCCATACAGGAAGCCGGGCGGCGGGTTGTCGACGTCCAGCCACGGCGACAAGGGCAGATCACGCGTTGCGTTCAGCACGTCGGGGACGCCATTCGACTTGAAGTCCGCGAACATCGCTGCGACCTGTTTCGACAGGCCTTGCGCGCGCTCCCCCAGGGCCACGACGTACTGCCGGTTGTTGCCGAAGCTGGTCGCGAGTGCACCTGCGAGCCAGATGAACAGTGCCAATGCGCATGCGTGACCCACGAGCCGCAAGAAGCGAAATCGAAACTCCCAGCGCAGGTTCGGCCGGACCAGATGCGCCTCGGGAATGACCACCTTGGCGAGCACGTCGCGGAGGAAGAAACCGAGACGACCGGTGGGTGCCTCGGTGTCGGGGCGTTCGAGTCGAATGGGCACATCCGCCGAACGCGCGTCCGGCGTTCTCGCAGCTGCGAGTGCTGCCGGGACATCGGGCTTCTTCGCGACCGCCACGATGCTTCGTGCCATGCGTTGCACCAGCGTGTCGGCATCCGCAGCCACCGGCGATGCGACCTGTGCGCCGCTCGTCAGATAGACGCCGCGGAGCGACACGTCACGCTGCGTGCGATCGAAGCGCGAATCCAGAAAGACGGCGCCGATCATGTCCGACAGCGGCGTCCAGAGACTGGCCAGCTCCTGAGGCAATGCGAAGAGCTGGCGCCGGCGGTCGGCATCGAATTCCTCGTTCAGGCGCGCGCGCAGCCCCGCGGCCAGTCGGTCGTGAAGAAGCGCGAACTCGGCATCGAGACGGTCCCGCAGCGCCGGCTGCTCGCCGCCACGCGCGGCGGAGGCCTCATCCGCCTGCAGCGTGAAGCCCCAGGCCTGCGTGCGCCCTTCGCTCGTCAACGACTGGAAATATTCGTTGAAGCCGGGCAGCAGATCCATCTTGGTCACGATCACATACACGGGAAAGCGGATACCCAGCTCCTGGCGCAATTCGACGAGCCGATCGCGGATCAGGTCTGCGTGTGCGCGCCGTTGCACGGCGTCCTGCCCGATCAGTTCCCAGGCATTCAAGGCGACGATGGCGCCGTTGATGGGCGCGCGCGTGCGGTGCTTGCGCAGCAGGCCCAGAAAGCCGCGCCACTCGTCCCGATCGATCCCGGCATCGCTGTCGTGCGTGGTGTAGCGCCCTGCCGTATCGATCAGCACGGCCTCGTTGCTGATCCACCAGTCGCCATGCACCGTGCCCGCGGGCATGGCGGGCCCGCCACGACCGCTCGCGCGTGCCACCGGGAACTGGAGCCCTGAATGGAGAAGAGCGGTGGTCTTGCCCGCTGCCGGACTGCCGACGATCATGTACCAAGGCAGCTCGTAGAGATGCCGCTTGCCCTCGAAGATGCCGCGCAGTCCGCCCACGCCGCGCAGCGCGCGCAACTGCTGCATTGCGCGATGCAGGTTGTCGGCCACCGACTTGAGCTCTTCGCGCGCCTTGTTGTCGCGCTGGCCGGACCAGCCGAATCGCAGGAAGTTGACGAGCAGCTCCTTGTCCTTCTCGACCGCCAGGACCAATTGGCGCCAGCCATACACGGCGTAACCCGACAGCACGATGGCGATGACCGCGGCGCGCACCCCTGCGGGCCCGAGCGGCCGGATCTCGCCCAGCGACAGGAGCGGGCCGGCGTGCCAGATCAACAGGCATGTCGCGGCGATGCCGACCATGCTGGCCGGCCCGGACAGAAGCCACAACAGCCCGAGTGCGATCAACAGGACGGCAATGCCGATGCGGACCTCCATCGAGGACAGCGGTCGCAGCCCGTCGACCGCGAGCAGCGGCCCCACGAACCATACCGCCGCCGACAGCAGCAGCGTCGCCACGAAGGCGAGCATCCGCCACGACAGGACGATGCCCATGAGTTGCTTGATGTATTGCATGTCGTTGTCTCGCTGCTCAATGCGTGGAAGCCGCAGCGACCGACGCGCCCGCGAGACCCTGCGTCACCACCACCTCGACACGCCGGTTCTGCGCGCGCCCGGCGGCCGTCGCGTTGTCTGCCATCGGCGCCGTATCGCCCTTGCCGCTCACCTGCAGCCGCGCGGCCGCGACGCCGTGGGCCCGCAGCACGTCCGCCACCGCTGCGGCGCGCTTCTCGCTGAGCACCTGGTTGTCTGGAAACTCGCGCGTCCGGATCGGCTGGTTGTCGGAGTGGCCCGTCACCTGCACCGTGCCACTGACACGCCCCATCTCGTCGCCTACCTGAGCCAGCACCGGCTCGATGCGAGGGCTGAGTCGCGCCTGGCCGGGCACGAACATGTCGTCACCCCGGAAGCTCACGGCGCTGCGTGCGCCTTCCTCATCCACGCTCACCGTGCCGCGTGCGATCTCCTGTGCCAACAGCGCCTTCAGACGCAGCGGCTGGACTGGCGGTGCCGGCGGACGGCGCAGTTGCCCGACGGCGATGATCTGGCGCTGGACCTCCGTGCTCAACTGCAGCAACTGATACTTGTACCAAGCGAAGAGCGCGAACAAGGCGAGTCCGAGCACCGAGAAAGTCACCCAGACCGGGACGCCTCGCAACAGCCGCAGCCGGCCCGCGCCCACGCCGCGCCAATGCGGCGACAGCTCGGTGGGTACATCGCCCCGTGCGGCGGCAAGCAGGGTGTAGAGGCGGTTGCGGATGGTGTCGAGTTCGCGCCGGCCCTGGGCCGCGCTGCGATAGCGGCCCTCGAAGCCGAGCCCCAGGATCATGTAGAGCACTTCGAGCAGGTCGATGTGTTCGTGCTGCTGCGCGGCGAGCCGGCCGATCAGCAGGAAGACCTTGTCCCCACCCTGGATGTCGCCGTGGAACCGCGCCACGAGTTGCCGGGAAGACCAGATGCCGGCGCCGTCGTCCTGGCCACCGCCCCAGGCGGTACTGTTGGCCGCCTCATCGAGCGCGGTGCACAGCGCATAGCTGGCGGCAACCACATGCTCATGCTTGATCTCGGCGTCGGCACAGAGAGATTCGAAGGTACTGACCTCGCGTTCGAGCAGCCGGTGAAAGACCTCGACCGCCGCGGGCTCCATGGCCTTGGGCATGTCGGCGAGCGCACGGAGCAAAGGCTGGGCGGCCTGGAGCAGCGGGTTCTGGGCGGCCCGGATCGCGGCGAGGCGGGGGGCGTGTGGGGGTTCGGGGGCGAGGGGAGATAGACCGCGTGTGCCACCATTCACGCCCTCACCCCACCGCCCACCGTCCTCTTCGGTCTTTGTTGCAGCGCCACGAATCGCTTCCGATTTCGCCACCGTTTCTTCGTTGCTCTGGGTCATAGAGTGCGCTGAGATAACTTGATTGAATTCATGTTGTTGGCGATCAGCGCTTGCGCACCGAGGCCACGATGCCGTTCCACAAAGTCAGCACCTGTTCATCAGACAGGCTGGCGTTGT
>NZ_JBWKNQ010000018.1:0-133690 GCF_059415645.1 Variovorax sp. GW821-FHT10B04 | reverse complement strand
GCGCCGTCCATCTGGGCGGCGCCGGTGATCATGTTCTTCACATAGTCGGCGTGGCCAGGGCAGTCCACGTGTGCGTAGTGGCGGTTGGCCGTTTCGTACTCGACGTGTGCGGTGTTGATCGTGATGCCGCGTGCCTTTTCTTCCGGAGCCGCGTCGATCTGGTCGTAGGCCTTGGCTTCGCCGCCGAACTTCGACGACAGCACCGTCGCGATCGCCGCCGTCAGCGTCGTCTTGCCATGGTCCACGTGACCAATCGTGCCCACGTTCACGTGGGGCTTGGTGCGGGTGAATTTACCTTTTGCCATTTTTCAATCCTTGAAAGAGCATGTCCCGTGTATTGGTTTTATGTCTGCATCCGATTGCTGATTCGCCCCGCACGGGAACAGGGCGGCACCGGATCGCAGACAAGAAGGGCCGCGCACTGCGCGACCCTGCGTTTCTGAAATTACTTCGCGCGGGCAGCCACGATGGCTTCTGCAACGTTGCGCGGAGCTTCAGCGTAGTGCTTGAACTCCATCGTGTACGTGGCACGGCCTTGCGACATCGAGCGCAGCGTGGTCGAGTAACCGAACATTTCCGACAGCGGAACTTCAGCCTTGATGGCCTTGCCGCCACCGATCATGTCGTCCATGCCTTGCACCATCCCGCGACGGCTGGACAGGTCGCCCATCACGTTGCCGGCGTAGTCTTCAGGCGTTTCGACTTCCACAGCCATCATCGGCTCCAGGATCACTGGACTGGCCTTGCGGCAGCCTTCCTTGAAGCCGAAGATCGCGGCCATCTTGAATGCCATTTCGTTCGAGTCCACATCGTGGTACGAACCGAAATGCAGCGTGACCTTGACGTCGACCACCGGGTAACCGGCAAGCACGCCTTGGCCCAAGGCTTCGATGACACCCTTTTCGACCGCAGGGATGTATTCGCGAGGAACCACACCACCCTTGATGGCGTCGACGAACTCGAAGCCCTTGCCGGCTTCCTGCGGCTCGACCTTCAGAACGACGTGACCGTACTGGCCCTTGCCGCCCGATTGGCGAACGAACTTGCCTTCGGCATCTTCGACGGTCTTGCGGATGGTTTCGCGATAAGCCACTTGCGGCTTGCCGACGTTCGCTTCCACGCCAAATTCGCGCTTCATGCGGTCCACGATGATTTCGAGGTGGAGCTCGCCCATGCCCGAAATGATGGTCTGGCCGGATTCTTCGTCGGTTTTCACGCGGAACGAAGGATCTTCCTGGGCCAGACGCTGCAGCGCGATGCCCATCTTCTCCTGGTCGACCTTGGTCTTCGGCTCGACAGCCTGAGAGATCACCGATTCCGGGAACACCATGCGCTCGAGCGTCACGATCGACGACGGATCGCACAGCGTCTCGCCCGTGGTCACTTCCTTCAGGCCCACGCAAGCCGCGATGTCGCCAGCGCGAATTTCGCTGACTTCTTCACGGTTGTTGGCGTGCATCTGCACGATACGACCGATGCGTTCCTTCTTGCCGCGCACGGGGTTGTAGACACTGTCACCCTTCTTCAGCACGCCGGAATAGACGCGCACGAAGGTCAGCTGACCCACGAACGGGTCGGTCATCAGCTTGAATGCGAGCGCGGAGAACTTCTCTTCGTCGTCGGCCTTGCGAACGACAGGCGCTTCGTCTTCATCCGTACCGCTCACCGGAGGAATGTCCGTCGGAGCGGGCATGTATTCGACGACCGCGTCGAGCATGGCCTGCACGCCCTTGTTCTTGAACGCAGAGCCGCACAGCATCGGCTGGATTTCGCCAGCGATGGTGCGCTGACGGATGGCAGCCTTGATCTCTTCCTCGGTCAGCGATTCGCCTTCGAGGTACTTGTTCATCAGTTCTTCACTGGATTCGGCAGCGGCTTCCACGAGCTTTTCGCGGTATTCGTCGCAGACATCCTTCAGGTCGGCGGGGATTTCGCCGTACTGGAAGGTCACGCCCTTGTCTTCGTCCCAGATGATCGCCTTCATCTTCACGAGGTCGACGATGCCCTGGAACTTGTCCTCGGCACCGATCGGGATCTGGATCACGACGGGGTTGGCCTTCAGGCGGTCGATCATCATCTGACGAACACGCAGGAAGTTCGCGCCGGTACGGTCCATCTTGTTGACGAACGCAAGGCGGGGAACGCGGTACTTGTTGGCTTGGCGCCAGACGGTTTCCGACTGAGGCTGCACGCCACCAACGGCGTCATACACCATCACCGCACCGTCGAGCACGCGCATCGAACGCTCGACTTCAATGGTGAAGTCCACGTGACCGGGGGTGTCGATGATGTTGATGCGATGCTCGGGGAACGTACCAGCCATGCCCTTCCAGAAGCAGGTGGTCGCAGCAGACGTGATCGTGATGCCGCGCTCTTGCTCTTGCTCCATCCAGTCCATCGTCGCAGCACCATCGTGCACTTCGCCGATCTTGTGATTCACGCCGGTGTAGAACAGGATGCGCTCGGTCGTCGTGGTTTTGCCAGCGTCGATGTGCGCCGAGATACCGATGTTGCGGTAGCGCTCGATGGGGGTATTGCGTGCCATGAGAAATTACTCCATTAACGGATGAAAGCCCGCCCACCACACGGCAGGTCGGGCTTCCAGCCAGTCTGTTTTAAGACGGTTTTTTAGAAGCGGAAGTGGCTGAAAGCCTTGTTGGCTTCGGCCATGCGGTGCACTTCGTCACGCTTCTTCATGGCGCCGCCACGGCCTTCGGTGGCTTCCATCAGCTCGTTGGCCAGGCGCAGAGCCATCGACTTCTCGCCGCGCTTGCGGGCAGCTTCCTTGATCCAGCGCATCGACAGCGCCAGACGACGCACGGGGCGCACTTCGACGGGAACCTGATAGTTCGCACCACCGACGCGGCGCGACTTCACTTCAACCATCGGCTTCACGTTGTTGATGGCCATCGTGAAGGCTTCGACCGGATCCTTGCCCGGGTTCTTCTTCTCGATCTGCTCGAGCGCGCCATAAATGATGCGCTCGGCAACAGCCTTCTTGCCGCCTTCCATGATCACGTTCATGAATTTGGACAGCTCGACATTGCCGAACTTCGGATCCGGCAGGATTTCACGTTTGGGGACTTCGCGACGACGTGGCATTTTTTCACCTCTTTGCTTCAGTTGGCACCGCTTCAGGTACCGCGAGAGTCAACAAAAACTCTCACTTACTCGACCCAGGATCGGGTCACTTCGTTCGATGCACCCGCCAAGGCGCGCCGAACACCGCTATGCAGAAAGCCTTAAGCCTTCTTGGGGCGCTTTGCGCCGTACTTGGAACGCGACTGCTTGCGGTCTTTCACGCCTTGCAAGTCGAGCGAACCGCGCACGATGTGGTAACGCACACCGGGCAAGTCCTTGACACGACCGCCACGAACCAGCACGACGCTGTGTTCTTGCAGGTTGTGGCCTTCGCCGCCGATGTAGGAAATGACTTCGAAGCCATTGGTCAGACGGACCTTGGCAACTTTACGAAGCGCCGAGTTGGGCTTCTTTGGCGTCGTGGTGTAGACGCGGGTGCAGACACCGCGACGTTGCGGCGAGTTCTGCATGGCAGGGCTCTTCGAATTGATCTTCTCGACCGTTCGACCCTGACGCACCAGTTGATTGATGGTTGGCATGAATGAATAAGTCCCAAAAACACCCCAGTCCAAGCGTGAACCGACCGGAGAATATTTCAATGGTTGCCCAGAATGGGCGAAAACGTGAAACCCTTCGGTTTTTTCCGAAAAGCCCACGAGTATAGCGCTTTAACCGCCTCGGCGCCAGCGCAACAGCGTATGCGGCGCACAGCGCGCGCTCGGGCGGCGGCGTCTACTTGATCCAGAGCCGCACGGCATCCCACGCGCGCCCGAGAATACCGGCTTGCTCGACGCCTTCGAGCGCCACCAACGGCACTTCGGCGACGGCCTGGTCAGCCAGCATGATCTTGAGCGAACCGACCTGCTGGTTCTTGGCAAATGGCGCCACCAGCGGATCGGGCCGTGCGACCTGCGTCGTGAGCTTGGACGCCGACCCGGCCGGCACCGCCACAACGATGGGCTCGGTGCGACCGAGCTTCAGCGTATTGGCCGTACCCTTCCAGACCGCGGGCGTTGCAACCGGCTGGTTCGCATCGAAAAGTCGGACGGCGTCAAATGCGGTGTACCCCCAGTTCAGCAGCTTCTGGGATTCGTTGGCGCGCACCGTTTCGCTAGTGGTTCCAAGCACGATCGACAGCAACCGCCGACCACCCGACAGATTCGGAAAATCGCGCTTGGCGGTCACGATCATGCAATAGCCCGCGGCGTCGGTGTGTCCGGTCTTCAGGCCGTCGACCGTCGGGTCACGGAACAACAGCAGATTGCGGTTGGTGTCGTTGGTGGACGGCGTGCCGGGATAGCGGTACTTCTTGATGGCGTAGTAATGCACGTATTCCGGAAAGTCGTGCATCAGCCGCGTCGCCAGGATGCTCAGGTCCCGGGCTGTGGTCGTGTGGCCGGCCACCGTGAGCCCTTCCGGGTTCTTGTAGGCGGTGTTTTTCATGCCAAGCGTCTTGGCCTGCTCATTCATGAGCTGCACGAAATTCTCGACCGTGCCGCCGACGCCCTCGGCAAGCGCAACCGTTGCATCGTTGCCGGATTGCACGATCAAGCCCTTGATCAGGTCCTCGACCGGCACTTGCATCTTCGGATCGATGAACATGCGCGAGCCTGGCATCTTCCAGGCCCGCTCGCTCACCGGCAGGGTCTGCGTGAGGCTGATCTTCTTGGCCTTGAGCGCATCGAAGACCAGATAGGCCGACATGAGTTTGGTCAGCGAAGCGGGTTCGACCGGGCTGTCGATGTCTTTTTGCGCAAGCAGCTGGTTGGCGGTGACATCCAGCAGCAGATAACTGCGTGCTGCGATCTCGGGAGGCACCGGCGCCTGGGCGGCGGCGAACATGCAGAACGATGCGGCGGCGGCCAGCATCAACGCGCGCAGCGCGACAGAAAAACGATTCATGGGGGATGCAGACAGACGGAAATCAGTCCGAGCAGAGATGTCGGACAACAAGATTCTTGAGGAGCGGCAATTGTCCGTGAAAGAAATGGCCACCTCCGGGGATCACTGTGACAGGAAGTGACTGGGGACGCGCCCAATCCATCAAGTCAGACAACGCCACCGTATCGTCGGCTTCGCCATGGACGACCAGCGTGCGTTCGTGTGCGTCCAGCGGCAATGCTCCCGGCGGCACCCGCGCGACGCTGGTACCGACCAGCGCAACCTTCGCGACCTCGCGCTCGCTCCACAACGCCTGCAGCGCACGGACAGCCACGAATCCGCCAAATGAAAAGCCCGCGATGGCAAGCCTGCCTTCGGGTGCCGCCTGGGCCACCACCGCACGAAAGTCGTCGGCTTCGCCACGACCTTCGTCATGCACGCCTTCGCTCGCTCCGACACCGCGAAAGTTGAAGCGCACCGCCGTCCAGCCGCATGCCACGAAGGCACGCGCCAAGGTCTGCACGACCTTGTTGTCCATCGTGCCGCCGAACAGCGGGTGCGGATGCGCGATCACTGCGACCCCGCGCGGCAGGACGCCGTCGGCGGGGCGATCACGTTGCACCTCGATGACGCCAGCGGCGCCCGTCATTTGAAGCTTCTCGGTCTGCGAATTCATGGGTGCGGAAGAAGTGGCGACTGCCCGGCCTTCATGGATGACCGCCGCGTCGGAAGGTTCAAGGAATATCCGCGTCGCCGGGCTCAGCGGCCCACGTCCGGCGGCAGCCGGAGTCGCTCGACCGGCCGTCCGTGCTTCAGATGCGATTCGACGATCTCGTCGATGTCATCGCCATCCACGAAGGTGTACCAGACCTCCTCGGGGTAGACCACGGCGACCGGACCTCCAGCACAGCGATCGAGACATCCGGCCTTGTTGACCCGGACCTTGCCCACGCCTGCAAGACCGGCCTCCTTGACCTTCGACTTGCAGCGATCGAACCCCTCCTGCGCATGATGCAGAGCACAGGAATCCTCGCCGTTCTTGCGCTCGTTCAAGCAGAAGAAGATGTGGCGGCTGTAGTAGCCGGTGGTGGCGGTTGGGTTGGAACTGGACATCCGAAGATTCTAGGATCGCGGTGAGCGACGCGAGAGCGCCACCAATACGTAGCCGAGCGTCGCGAAGGGCCAGAGCCAACCCAGCCACTGCCCCAATCCATGGAAGCGGATGAACCGCCCCTGTTCCCAGGTTGCGAGTGTCTGCGCGAAATAAGCGCTTTCCGGGGCCTGATTCAACAGACTCAGATGCAGCACCAGCGCGAGCACGAGAAGTGCAGCACATAGGCGTCGCGGTGCAGCCAGCAGCAACGCCCCGACCACCAAGGCGGATGCGATGCCCACCTGCACCGGCAAGCTGAGCCAGGCCCAGGCGTGCTCGGGACCATAGCTCAGTGCCGCCGACAGCGCACTGGCCGCGGCGCCCACCGCGATCGTCATGGGCAACAACAAGGCCCGACGCGCCGCCGATCGCGTGACCAGAAACACCAGCAGACAAGGCACCAGCGCACCCAACATCACGCACAGCATTTCCACACCTGGCACGAGAGGCTCCAGTTCGAATTCGCGCATCGGCATCCAGTCGATGAATGGCGTATCGATCAGCCACTCGGCAACGCCTTCCTCGAGCCGCTCGAAAACCTGGCCCAGTCCGAACGTGACGGCCGCCGGGAACATCAGCGCAGCCGGCCATAGCGCCAGCAGCACGAGCGCCCCGCGTGCGTCATCGACGAACCAGTTCGATCGCGTGCGGCTCCACCGCGCGACCGCGCCCCAATGCTCCAGCGCCGCAGCGATCGCCGCACCAGCGAACGCGCCCAGGATGTTGAGCCCCAGATCCACGTTGGAAGGGATGCGGGAAGGCAGATAACTCTGGAGCGTCTCCATCGTCAACGAAATCGCCGCGCCGATGAGCGTTGCGCGCAGCACGGCGCGCAGTCCGCCGCCCGGCCGCGTCCGCAGTATGGCGAGCGCCGACAGGAAACCCAGTGGCATGTAACCCGCGACATTGATGCCGAGGTCGAAACCCGTCCAGTATTTGGGCCAGGACGCAGCCAGGTAGGCCCAGGGCGCAATGCCTTGATCGCGCCAGTCAGTGAACGGATACAGGCTCGCATAGACGATCAGCGCCGCGTAGGCGAGCGCGAGCGGCAGAGCGGCTGACTTATGCGTATTCACCGTGCCCCGGCCATCCACTCAAAACGGCTTGACGACAACCAGGATCACGATGCCCAGCAACAGCAGCACCGGCAGCTCGTTGAACCAGCGATACCAACGATGGCTGCGCCTGTTGGCATTGGCGGCGAAACGGCGCAGGAGCACCGCACATCCGTGGTGGTAGCCCAGCACCACCAGCACCAGTGCGAGCTTGGCATGCATCCATCCATTTCCGGGGCCGCGACCGATGCCATAGCCCAGCCAGAGCCATGCCCCGAATGCGATGGCCGGCACAGCGAGAAAAGTAGTGAAGCGCAGCAGCTTGCGCGCCATCAGCAGCAGGCGTTCACGCTCTGCCACGGACTCCGGCGGCACCATTGCGAGGTTCACGAAAATACGCGGCAGATAGAAGAGCCCAGCGAACCAGCTGGCAATGAACACGATGTGAAGTGATTTGACCCAGAGCATGACGCCAGTTTAGGCGGCGCATACGGGCAAAAAAAAGCCCGGCGTCAAAACGCCGGGCTGGGAAGCCCTTTTGCTGTCACACATCAAGGCACCCGCTCAGGGAGGAAAAGCGGGGAGCGGCAAGCCGCCCGAGACAGAATTTAACAAAGCGTCGACCCGCCATCAAGCGTCGAAGACACTTTTTTTGACATATCAACTATCGACAAGACCACGAAAGTAGTGCTGGAAAACGTCAAAAGGGTTACCAACCAAGCGCGCCTCGACGCGTTGTGCATCTGGGGCACAATTTTCCGCATGACCTTCCACGCCCCCTTTCCCGCAGGCCGGCCACGCCGACTGCGCCGCGATGCTTTCACCCGCAATCTCGTACGCGAACACGCGCTCACGGCGCACGACCTGATCTATCCGGTGTTCGTGCAGGAAGGCTCGCGACGACGGGATGCCGTCGCGTCGATGCCGGGCGTGGAGCGTTTGAGCCTCGACCTGCTGCTGCCGGTGGCCGAGCAATGCGTGACGCTCGGCATTCCCGTCATGGCGCTGTTTCCGGTGATCGATCCGGGGTTGAAGACACCGTCAGGAGACGAGGCCTTCAATCCCGAGGGCTTGATTCCGCGAGTGATCTCGGCGTTGAAGTCGCGCTTCCCTGAATTGGGCGTGATGACCGATGTGGCCCTCGACCCGTACACCAGCCACGGACAGGACGGCTTGCTCGACGAAGACGGCTATGTATTGAACGATCCGACCGTCGAAGTGCTCGTGAAGCAGGCCCTGACGCAATCGGCGGCCGGTGTCGACATCGTGGCGCCGAGCGACATGATGGATGGCCGCATCGGTGCGGTGCGCGATGCGCTCGAGGCCGTCGGCGACGTGCACACGCGAATCATGGCCTACAGCGCCAAATATGCGAGCGCCTTCTACGGCCCGTTTCGCGACGCGGTCGGATCGGCCAAGAACCTCGGCAAGAGCAACAAGATGGTCTACCAGATGGACCCGGGCAATACCGACGAGGCGCTGCGGGAAGTCGCGATCGACATCGCCGAAGGTGCGGACATGGTCATGGTGAAGCCCGGCATGCCCTACCTCGACATCGTGCGCCGCGTGAAGGACGAGTTCCGCGTGCCGACCTTCGCCTACCAGGTGAGCGGCGAATACGCGATGCTCAAGGCCGCGGCGCAGAACGGCTGGCTGGATCACGACGCCGTGGTGCTCGAAAGCCTGCTCGCCTTCAAGCGCGCCGGCGCCGACGGCGTGCTGACGTATTTCGCACTCGACGCGGCGCGCCTGCTGCAGAAGTAGAGTCCGCCCGCACGGCGGCAGGAAGGCCGACGCGGCGCGTCGGCACACAGAAGAAAGGCAATTCCACCACCATGCGCATCTTCGAGATCAGCGGCTCGCAAGTCCGTGAACATGACGCCCTCGGTCCGCTGGCACAGCCGGGCGCATGTCGCAACGGCTATCTCTGGATCTCGCTCACGCGGGAGGAATTCCGTGTCGCTCTCGGCGACGTGCAGCACATCCTCCAGTCCTTGTGCGCCGTCACGCTGGTCGATCTGCACATCAGCGACCTGCTGAACGACCAGCTGCCTTCGCACTACGACTACACCTCGCAGTACGACGTGATCGTGTTCAGGCGGCTCGCGGCGAGCAACGCGACTTCCTCGCAGGCAGCTTCCGTCCCAGCGCCGCCGCAGGCCGGCCCGCCGGTGCTGCGGCGCATCGACACGCGGCCGGTCGGCTTTGCCGTCTTCGATCGCGTGCTGCTGTCGGTGCACCCGGACGACGGCGCCGTGCGCGATGCCTACGCCGCCAAGCTGCTCGCCGCGGCCGGCCAGGGCGACCGGCCCGACGCCGGTGGGCCGGCACTCGACGTGCGCGCCACCACCTCGCGCGTTCCAACCGGGCCAGCCGATCTCATGCTGCGTGTGCTCAATCAGATCGTCGACGCGTACCTCGACCTGCGGCGCGAACTCACGCGCCAACTCGATCACTGGCAGGCCGAACTGATCGACCCGAAAAGCCGCTTCACGAACTGGAGCGCCTTGATGGCAGCGCGCCAATCATTGCGTCACCTCGACGAGATCTGCGACGACCAACGTGCGGCGATGCAGGACTGGCTCGATGCGCTCGAGACGTTGCCGACGCCCGCCACGGCGCCCGAAAGCCGCATTCACGAGTTGAACCTGGTGCGCAGCCGCGACGTGCTCGAGCACATCGACCGCGTGGTTCATCACGTGCGCAGGCTCGAGCAGAACGCCGAGACCGCCGTGCAGATGCACTTCAGCATCCAGAGCCATCGCACCAACGACATCATGCGTGTGCTGACGGTGCTCACGGCCATCTTCCTGCCGCTCAACCTGATCGCCGGCATCTTCGGCATGAACTTCGAGTTCATTCCCCTCGTGCACAAGGCCGATGGCTTCTGGATCGCCATGGCCTCGATGGGTGTGATCGCGGTCATCCTCGTTCTGGTGTTTCGGCGCAAACGCTATCTCGCACGCACGGCACAGTGAGACGCACGGACCCACGGGGCGCCTGAGCAGCGAAGTGTCCGCACAAAGAAAAACCCGGACAACGCCTGGGCACCGTCCGGGTTTCCATATTCGGCACAGCCCGCGGGCTGCACAGTCCGAATTACAGCTTGCTGGCGCCGTTGGCGCGCGAAGCGGCTGCCTGATCGACCGGGTTCTGCATCGTCGACACAACCTTGCTGTTGACGCGCGAGCCCGACGACACGTTCTGGTCCGGCGCTGCTGCAGCGCGAGCGGCTTCGGCGCTCACGGTCGCACGATCCCTCGACACCGTGAAGGCTTCGGGGCCGCGCGAACCGCGTGCCACGTTCTGGTTCGGTGCAGCGGCGGCGCGAGCTGCCTCGCTACCGACGTCAGCGCGGCTGAGTGCCGAGGTCGACGCCTGCACGCCGTCATAGGTCTCGGCTTGTGCGCCGGTCATGGCGGCGATGGACAGGGCAGCGGCGGCGAGGATGTAGGAAGTCTTCATGTCGATGTCTCTATGAAAGTCTGTGGAACGAGGGATCGATCCGTTGTTCGGATCAGAGGCCCGCTTGGCGGGTGAACGAAACGCTGGGCTTCAGGTAAGCAGCGGGAACGGTGCTGTTCACGAAAGCCTTGCGATCGAGGTTCTGGTTCGGTGCATGCGCGGTAGCGACGGCATCGGCCTGGATGCGGGCACGGTCGACGGAAGCAGACAGAACCGGTGCCACGCCAGACGATGCGCCTTCGGCGTATTGGTTGGTGCCTGCGATCGCAACGGCTTGGGCGTTCACTTCGGCACGGCTGTGCGTGCTGGTCACTTGCTGCACGCCTTCGTACGTTTCGGCCTGTGCGCCGGCAACGGCGAGAATCGACAGAGCGGCGGCGGCGATGATCTTGGATGTCTTCATTTTTCAGTTTCCTCTTGCTGTTCGGGAGCGGGGTGAACCGGTCGGGAGAGAAAAGACCGTTTTTCTTGGTACGGCCTCACTGCTCAGGTCCTGTTCGCTCAGGCGGGCATTGCTACCTGCCTGTGACTGAATTCTGAGCTTATTGATAGGGGAAAACCCGCGCAAAAACGAACCACCGTGTTCGCGTTCTAGAAACAATGAGACCCATCGAATGGACAGCCTAGACCTGATAAGAACCTTTCGCGAGGTCGCCGCGCACGGCAGTTTCTCGCGTGCCGCGACCAAGCTGAACATGTCGAAAGCCACTGTCAGCAAGTATGTTGCGGAGCTTGAATCTCGCTTCGGCGTTCGCCTGCTGAACCGTTCCACGCGATCGGTCAGCCTGACCGACGCGGGCGCACTGCTGCTCGAACGCAGCAAGCCCGTGATGGAAATGGTGGAGCTCACGCAGGCCGAATTGCATGAGCACGCAAGCCGGCCAACCGGCCGGCTGCGCATCTCCGCGCCACACGGCATGGGCCAGGGCGACCTGCCCAAGTTGCTGGCACAGTTCCTTGGCTACTACCCCGAGGTGAGCATCAGCCTGCACCTGAGCAACCGTACGGTCGATCTGGCGGAGGAAGCCATCGACGTCGCGTTGCGCTTCGGCCCGATCACGGACGACAACCTGATCGTGCGGAAACTCATGCTGATGAAGCTGGTGGTCTGTGCCTCGCCGGTGTACTGGAAGAAGCACGGCATGCCCGAGCATCCATCCGATCTGGCGCGCCACGACGTCCTGACGCATTCACGCCTGGGCCCGCATCCGCTGTGGCGCTTCGAAGTCGAGAGCAAGCCACTGGACGTGGCAGTGAAGAGCCGGATGGACGCGACCGAAGGCGCGCCACTGATCGAGGCGGCGATGCAAGGCTTCGGCGTGCTCTACATGCCGACGCTGCTGGTGCAGTCGCACATCGACCATGGCGAGCTCGTGCCCGTGCTGCAGGACTACGTGCGCAGCGACATGTGGCTGTCTGCCGCCTACTTGCAGCGTCGCCACAACAGCGCCGCGCTGCGCGCGCTGCTCGACTTTCTCGAGACGCGCATCGGCATGCGCGCCAAGCCCAAAAAGTAAACCGGCCGACGCTTGCGCGCGGGCCGGTCATCGGTGGATGCAGCGTGACCGCTGCAGGTGGCGATCAGAGCGCAGCCTGACGCACGGTGCGAATCTTCAGCGAGCCGTTCGTATAGGCCGAGGGAATCGTGCTGTTCACGAAAGCCTTGCGATCCAGGTTCTGGTTCGGCGCATGGGCGGCAGCCACGGCTTCGGTCCGGACGGCGCCGCGGCTGGCAACGCCGTTGAACGCAGGCTGGACGCCAGCGTTGGCACCGTCGGCGTAGATGTTGCCGGCGCGTGCAGTCGCAACGGCTTGCGCATTCACTTCTGCGCGGCTTTGCGTGCTGCGGACGGTGAGTACGCCGTCGTACGTTTCAGCCTGTGCGCCGACAGCGGCGAGGAGGGTCAGGGCGGCGGCGGCGAGGAGCTTCGAGGTCTTCATTTCAATTCCTTTGAGAGTGGAAGATCAGGCTTGCGTGGTGCCTGCCTGTGAGATGAAGTTTGGACCTGATCGTCGTTTGAAAACGCTCCGAAAAAGAACCGCCGCGTTCACGAACGATGAACAATCCGCCGCTGCGCTCCCGTGGCTGCGCGCCGTGATCGCTCAGCCCAGATGCTTTGCGAAAAACGCCAGCGTGCGCTCTTTCGCGAGCTTCGAAGCCCGCGCATCGTAGGACCCGCGCTGGTCGCAGTTGAAGCCGTGGTCGGCTTCGTAGATCTGCACCTCGACCTCCGGCTGCGCCTTGGCGAAGGCTTCGACGGTGTCCAGCGTGATGTGGCTGTCCTTGCTGCCGAAATGCGCAAGCACAGGCACCTTGGGCTTGCGCGCCAGCTCGGCGCCCACCGTCATGCCGCCCCCGTAGTACGGTGCTGCGGCCGACAGGCCCGACACGCCAGCGGCCGCGCGCCAGGCCAGCAGACCGCCGTAGCAGTAGCCCACGATGCCGACCTTGCCAGCGCGGCCCGCATAGTCGACGGCGGCCTGGATGTCCTGCAGCACGCCAGGCGCGGGCAATGCCTCGACCGCGGCCTTGAGCGCCACGCCGGCCTTCATGTCGTCGCCGGTGTAGCCGAGGTCGACACCCGCCTTCACGCGGTGGAAGGTGGCAGGCGCCACCGCCAGATAGCCGTCGGCCGCATAGCCGTCGGCTACCGAGCGGATGTGCGAGTTGACGCCGAAGATTTCCTGCACCACGACGACGGCGCCTTTCGGCTTGCCCGCAGGCTCCGCCACGTAGGCGGAGAAAGTGAAGCCGTCGGCGGCGGTGAGATCGATGAATTGACCCATGGTCATGCTCCTTGTGTGTGAGAGGGAAAAGATTGAAGTGCGCGGGCCAGGAAATCGAGACGATCCTGCCCCCAGAAGATTTCGCCGTCGACGACATAGCTCGGCGCACCGAACACCTGTGCATCGATGGCTTGCTGCGTGTTGTCCTCGTAGCGCTCCTGCACGGCCTGGCTCAGCGACTGCTCCATGCGCTTCGCCGGCAGGCCGCATTCCACCAACAACGCGTCCAGCAGCTTCGGATCGGCGATGTTGCGCTCCTGAACCCAGACGGCCGAGAACACGGCGGCGCAGAGCTTCATCGCAGCTTCGGTGCCATCGTGATGGTCGACCGCGATGATGAGCCGCGCCGCATCGTCGCCCGAGACGGGAAAGAACTTGGGCTTCGGATTCAGCGCCAGACCGAGATGCCGCGAGAAACGCACCAGTTCGACCAGCCGATAGGCCTGGCGCTGCGGTGCGCGCTTGCCCAACGGCAGCCCGCCCGAGACCGGAAACACCGCGCCGAAATCGACCGGCCGGATGCGCACGGTCGCGCCCGCCTTCGCCGCGACATCGGCAAAGCGCGCATGGCCCAGGTAGGTCCATGGGCTCTGCGGCGTGAAGTAGTAGTCGATGGTGCGTGGCACGGCGTCTCCTCGATGATGTAATCCGGGTCCGGGAAGGTTTTTTAACTGACGCGCAGCTTTTGTGCAGGAGGCGGGACTTGGACCAGGTGCTCTTGATTACCGGAGGCAGCCGCGGCATCGGTGCCGCAACGGCTTTGCTCGCGGCGCAACGCGGCTATGCGGTGGCCGTGAACTATGCCACCCACTCGCTGGCCGCCGACGAGGTGGTGCGCACGATCCGCGCCGCCGGCGGCACGGCGATCACCGTGCAGGCCGACGTCGGCGACGAGGCGCAGCTGATCGCGATGTTCAACAAGGTCGATGCCAAGCTCGGCCGGCTCACGGCGCTGGTCAACAACGCCGGCGTGGTCGACATGCAGGCGCGCGTCGATGAAATGAGCGTCGAACGGCTCGAGCGCATGTTCCGCATCAACGTGATCGGCAGCTTCGTCTGCGCGCGCGAGGCGGTGCGCCGCATGAGCACGCGGCATGGCGGCAGCGGCGGCGCGATCGTCAACATCTCGAGCGCTGCGGCACGGCTCGGCGCGCCCGGCCAGTACATCGACTACGCGGCCAGCAAGGGCGCGATCGACACCTTCACGCTCGGTCTTGCGAAGGAGGTGGCCGATGAAGGCATTCGCGTGAACGCCGTGCGGCCGGGCCTGATCGAGACCGAGATCCATGCATCCGGCGGCATGCCCGACCGCGCCCGCACGCTGGCGCCCAGCGTGCCGATGAAGCGTACCGGTACCGCCGAGGAAATCGCCGGCGCGATCCTCTGGCTGCTGTCGGCCGAAGCGGCCTACACGACCGGCGCATTGCTCGACGTTGCCGGGGGCCGCTGATGGCCAGCCCGACCATGGACCTGATCAAGCCATTGATCACGCTGCTGGCCATCGTGAACCCATTGGCGATCGTGCCCTTCTTCATCCACTACACGCAGGAATACAACGAGCGCCAGCAGCGCCGCACCGCGTGGATTTCAGCCTTCAGCGCCTTCGTCGTGATCGCCATCAGTGCGCTGCTCGGGCTGCAGGTGCTGGCCTTCTTCGGCATCACGATCGCGAGCTTCCAGGTCGGCGGCGGCATGCTGCTGCTGATCAGCGCGCTCAACATGCTGAACGCCCAGCCGGCCGAGGCCAAGACCAACCGCGAGGAGATCCGCGCGACCGAAGTGAAGGCGTCGCTCGGCGCGTCGATCGCGGTGGTGCCGCTGACCATTCCGCTGCTGACCGGGCCGGCCACCATCTCGACGATGGTCATCTATGCCGAGAAGACGCGCCACATCTGGGAGCTGGCGGTGCTGGTCGGCTACGGCGCCATCATCGGCCTGGCGACCGGCATCACCTTCTCGCTGGCCGAGCCGATCGGCCGCGTGCTGGGCAAGACCGGCATCAACGTGATGACGCGGCTGATGGGCCTGATCCTGGCCGCGCTGGCGGTCGAGGTGATGGCCGACGGGCTTGGCAAGCTGTTCCCGGCGCTGGCGCGTTCGGGTTGAGTCGCCGGATCAGCGCTGCTGATCGACCCAGCCGACCAGCTCGGCCACCACGGCATCGGTGGCTGCGGCCAACGCCTTCACGCCACCCGCCGCGTCCGCACTCGCCGCCGGCTTCTGTGCGGTGAAGCTGCGTTGCGCGATCACGCGATCGCCGGCGGGCGTGCTCTGGATCAGCGTGGCGCGCAGGCGCACCAGGCCGGCACTCGTCGCCGGCGCATCGAAGTACTGGCTGAATTCGTCGAGCGACACCCGCAGCGTGTTCGGCCGCGTGCCCTGCGAGCGCGCGAGCGTCGCGCTCTCTTCCGGCCCGAGCACCGTGCGACGGGTGGCGAGTGCATCGCGCAGGCGCTGGTGCACCAGTTGTACCGGTGCCACGCTCCACCGCGCCAGACCGTAAGGCCGCAACTCGTTGCCGTCGGCATAGCCGAGCCGATACAGCAGTTGCGTACCTTCGAGCCGCGCGCTGGCGTCGATCTCGGCGAGCGCGATGGCCGGCAACGACGGCGCGGCCGCCACCGGCGTCGCGGGCAGCGTGGTCGGCAGGCCCGGGCCGAAGTCGTAGAGCGCGGCACGTGCGGGCCGTTCGGGCAAGGCGCCGCAGCCGGCCGACAGCAACGCCACCACCAGCGCCGCGCCGGCGGAGGCGCCACGGCCGGTCCGCGTCAGCAGGGTGGTGCGCAAGACGGATGTCGAGGATGTGTTCATGGTCATCGCCTTCAGGGACGGGAAGCCGGCGCGCCAGCAGCCGGTGCAGAGAAGCCGGGCTCGCCCGGCCCGGCCACGACGCCGCCGTTGCCGAACAGCAGCGACTGCGGGTTGTCGTTGATGCCATCGGCTGCGCGCCCAAGCCGGCGCACCGCGTGCGACGTGTCCTCGGCCACGCGGTTGAGCCGCGGCAGCGTCGCGTTGTTGAACGAATCGACGGCCTGCGACAGCGCCTTGGTGCCGTCGCCGAGCCGGTCCATCGGACCATCGGGTGCGTTGAGCCGCGTCGCGGTCGCATTCAGGCTGTTCGCCACGCGTGAGACGTCGCCCGCCGCGGTCTTGAGCGAGCCCATCGTGTCGCGCGTGCGCTCGACCAGCGGCGGCAGTGCGGCGAGCGCCGGATTCAGGCCGTTCTTCACGGTGGCATCGATCTGGCGCGTCAGCTGGTTGGCGCTGGCCGCGGCCTGCGCGATGTTCTCCAGCGCGTCGGCGATGCGCTTCTGGTTGCGGTCGTCGAGCAGCGTGTTGACGCGCGTGGTGACCTGCTCGACCTGCTTGATGATCGCTTCGCCGCGGTCCTGCAGTTGCGCGAGCATCGACTGGCGCAGCGGGATGCGCGGCGGGTCGTCGGCATTCGGCACCAGCGCGACCTGCGACTCGCCCTTGTCGTCGAGCGCGATGAAGGCGAGGCCGGTGACGCCCTGGTAGCTCAGCGTCGCATAGCTCGACTGCGTGAGCGGCACACGCTCGTCGACCGAGATGCGCACACGCACATTGCCCTTGACCTTCGGATCGAAATCGATCGACATGACCTTGCCGACCGCGATGCCGCGGTAGCGGACCATGGCCTGCGGCTGCAGCCCGCTGACGGCTTCGCGCGTGGAAAGTTCGTAGGTGTGGCGCACGATGTCATCGCGCGTGAGCCAGACCACCAGCGCCACCAGCGCGGCGACCAGCCCGAGCACGAAGGCGCCGGCGGCGATCGCATGGGACTTGTTTTCCATCGGATTCCTCTTTCTTGCGCGGTCAGACCGCAGGGCCGCCCGCGCGGGACGCGGCCGGCTCGTGCAGCGCTTCCATGGCGCGCTGGCCGCGGCCGCCCTGGAAGTAGGCATGGATGAACGGATGATCGAAGGCGATGACCTCGCGCGGCCGGCCGGACACGATGACCTTGCGATCGGCCAGCACCGCGATGCGCGTGCTCAGGTCGAACAGCGTGTCGAGATCGTGCGTGACCATCACCACCGTCAGGCCGAGTTCGCGGTGCAGCCCGCGCAGCAGGTCGCAGAAACTGTCGGACGCCTCGGGGTCGAGCCCCGCGGTCGGCTCGTCGAGCAGCAGCAGCGGCGGGTCCATGATCAGCGCGCGCGCCAGCGCCACGCGCTTGATCATGCCGCCGGACAGGTCCGCCGGGCTCTTGTTCGCCTGCTCCGGACCGAGCCCGACCAGCTGCAGCTTGACCATCGCGGCGTCGCGCACCAGCGCATCCGGCAGCAGCTTGAGTTCGCGCAGCGGGAAGGCGATGTTGTCGAGCACGCTGAAGGCCGAGAACAGCGCGCCGTGCTGGAACAGCATGCCGACGTGCGCCGCCGCCTTGGCGCTGAGCTCGCCGGGCGCATGGCCGAGCACGCTGACCTCGCCGCGGTCCGGATGCTGAAGGCCCAGGATCTGGCGCAGCAGCACGGTCTTGCCGGTGCCCGAGCCGCCGACCAGCGACAGCACCTCGCCGCGCCGGATCCGGAGGTCCAGGTCGCTGTGCACCACGTGCTCGCCCTCCGGCGAGCGGAACACGGTCCACAGCTTGCGGATGTCGACCACCACGGGTGCGTCGTCGGGCGGTGCGTCGATCATCGGAATCCCACGCCCTTGAAGAGCACCGCGAACAGCGCGTCGACCAGGATCACGACGGTGATCGAGGTCACGACCGAGGCGGTGGTGCCGCGCCCGAGGCTCTCGGTGTTGGGCTTGACCTTCATGCCGAAATAGCAGCCGACCAGCGCGATCAGGATGCCGAACACGGCCGACTTGCTCATCGCGAGCCAGAGGTTCGACAGCGGCACCGCGCGCGGCAGTGCGGACATGAAGTACGCCGGCGAAATGTCCAGCGCCATGTCGGCCGCAACCATGCCGCCGAGCAACGCCGCCATCGAGGTCCACATGCTGATCAGCGGCATCGAGATCGCCAGCGCGAGCACGCGCGGCATGACGAGCCGGAAGCCGTGCGGAATGCCCATCACGCGCATGGCGTCGAGCTCCTCGGTGACGCGCATCACGCCGATCTGCGCCGTGATGGCCGAGCCGGAACGCCCGGCGATCAGCACGGCCGCGAGCACCGGCCCGAGCTCGCGGATCAGCGACAGCCCGAGGATGTTGACGATGAAGGTCTCGGCGCCGTACTGGCGCAGTTGCTGCGACGTGAGGTAGGCCAGCACCACGCCGATCAGCAGCCCGACCAGCGCGGTGATCGGCAGTGCCGTGGCGCCGAACTGGTAGAGCTGCCCCGAGAAATCGCGCCACGGTGCGCGGTGCGGCGCACGGATCAGCTTGCCGATGTCGAGCACCAGCTGGCCGAACAGCGCCAGGAAGTCACGCGCCACCTCCAGCGATCGCGGGCCGTTGTGCGCGAAGGTCTTGAGCCGGTCGGACCAGGTCGGCGACGTTTCCGCAGGCAGGCTGCAGCTGTACCTCGCGACGTGGTCGAGCACCGCCTTGTGCTGCGGGTCCATCTGGAGCTGCGCCGGCCACTGCTGCTGCCAGTGGTTCCACAGCACCTGGGCGCCGATGTGGTCGAGCTGCTCGATCGGCCGCAGGTCCCAGGCCATCCCCGGCGCGTGGGGACGCTGTCGCAGGTCGTCCGCGAGCGTCCTCCAGTCGCGATGCGCGCTGAACGCCAGCGCGGTCCAGCGGCCTGTGGCGACCGCCGCGGCCGCCCCGTCGCCACGGCCCGTCGCCACGCGCGGAGACGCGGCTGCCGCCACCTGCGAGGAGGCAGTCGAAGCATCGGGCGCAGGGGTCGGCGCAGAGGGAGACATGGTCTGGATGGGGTGCGGAGGCGGCTCGCCTGAAAAAGCGGACTTGATCCTAACCGCAGGGTGTGGCGATGCCGCGGCGATACCCTCGATTGACGGCACCGTCCGACGGCCGCAATCGACGTGCAGGAACCAGGCCAGGCCAGGCTGCGCGGCCTCGCCTCCCATCGCTTCACACGCCGAAACCGCCCGCCAGTTCGGCCCGCAGCCAGGCGACGAAGGCGGTGACGGCACGCGGCACGTGCGTGGCGTAGGGGCGGATCGCATAGAGCTGCTCGCCGAACGCGCCGACCGGCCGCCAGTCGGGCAGCACTTCGACGACCTTGCCGGCCTGCAGTGCGGACTGCGCGCTGAAGTCGGGCAGCAGCGCGATGCCCAGGCCGGCGATCGCGGCGTCGCGCAGCGCTTCGCTGTTGTTGGCGGCCAGCGGGCCCGACACCGGCACCGTGAGCCGCGGCGCGTCCGGCTCGGCACGCGCCTGGAAGTGCCAGGCCGGCATGTCCTGCGCACGCGGGTAATGCAGGCAGTCGTGTTCGCCCAATGCATGCGGCGTGTCGGGCACACCGCGCCGCCGCAGGTAGGCACGGCTCGCCACCAGCACGGAGCGCGTGTCGCACAGCGTCCAGGCCACATGGGTGTCGGGCGGCGCCGCGGTGTGGCGGATCGCCAGGTCGAAGCCTTCGGTGGCGAGCGAGCTCAGCCGGTCCGACAACTCCAGTTCGATACGCACTTCCGGATGGGCGCGCAGGAAATCCGCCAGACGCGGCACGAGCTGCTGGCGCGCCAGCGCGACCGGCGCCGTCACCCGCACCCGGCCGCGCGGCACGCCGGCCAGGTCGCGCACGCCGGAAAAGCTGTGCGCGATCTGCTCGAACGGCCCACGCATGTCTTCCACCAGCCGCTGCCCGGCCTCGGTGAGCCGCACGCTGCGCGTGGTGCGCTGCACCAGCGCCACGCCCGCCGCGCGCTCCAGCTCGGCCACCCGCTGGCTCATCGCCGCCTTGCTCACACCCAGGCGCCGCGCCGCAGCGGTGTAGCTGCCCTGCTGGCTCAGCACCGTGAGCCAGTGCAGATGGGTCCAGAGCGCCTCGATCTTTTGGTGTTCCATCCATGCATTGTTCACCATGGCGAACAATCAGTTCAGCGTTCATGGCTTGGCGCGGCGCCGCGGGCTGCCTAAACTGCGCCCACGCCCCGGCCCTGCCGGCGCTCCCTCTTCTTCCAATTCCCTCAGCGAAAGACCGCCCATGTCCAGCACCCAGGCAACCATCGGCCACTACGTCAACGGCGCCGCCGTTGCCAACACCTCCGGCCGCACGCAGGACGTGACCAACCCGGCCACCGGCAAGGTGACCGGCCAGGTCGGCCTGGCCAGCGTGGCCGAAGTCGGCGCCGCCGTCGCCGCCGCCCAAGCCGCCTTCCCGAAGTGGGCCGACACGCCGCCGCTGCGCCGCGCCCGGGTGATGTTCAAGTTCCTGGAGCTGCTGAACCTGCACAAGGACGAGCTGGCCCACCTGATCACCGCCGAGCACGGCAAGGTGTTCACCGATGCGCAGGGCGAAGTCAGCCGCGGCATCGACATCGTCGAATTCGCCTGCGGCATTCCGCAGCTGCTGAAGGGCGACTACACCGAACAGGTCTCCACCGGCATCGACAACTGGACGCTGCGCCAGCCGCTCGGCGTGGTCGCGGGCATCACGCCCTTCAACTTCCCGGTGATGGTGCCGATGTGGATGTTCCCGGTGGCGATCGCCGCGGGCAACACCTTTGTGCTGAAGCCGAGCCCGACCGACCCGAGTGCTTCGCTGCGCATGGCCGAGCTGCTGAAGGAAGCCGGCCTGCCCGACGGCGTGTTCAACGTGGTGCAGGGCGACAAGGTCGCGGTCGACGCGCTGCTCGAACACCCGGACGTGAAGGCCATCAGCTTCGTCGGCTCCACGCCGATCGCCAACTACATCTACGAAACCGGCGCCCACCACGGCAAGCGCGTGCAGGCCCTGGGCGGCGCCAAGAACCACATGGTGGTGATGCCCGACGCCGACATCGACCAGGCGGTCGACGCGCTGATCGGCGCGGGCTACGGCTCGGCCGGCGAACGCTGCATGGCGATCTCGGTCGCGGTGCTGGTCGGCGACGTGGCCGACAAGCTGCTGCCGAAGCTGGTGGAACGCACCAAGACGCTGCAGGTGCTCGACGGCGAGAACCTCGCGGCCGAAATGGGCCCGATCGTCACGCGCGCCGCGCATGAACGCATCACCGGCTACATCGACCTGGGCGTGAAGGAAGGCGCGACGCTGCTGGTCGACGGCCGCCAGTTCGACGGCGCCAAGGCAGGCGCTGGCTGCGACGACGGCTTCTGGATGGGTGGCACGCTGTTCGACAACGTCACGCCCGAGATGCGCATCTACAAGGAAGAGATCTTCGGCCCGGTGCTGGGCTGCGTGCGCGTGGCCGACCTGAAGGAAGCGGTCGACCTGATCAACGCCCACGAATTCGGCAACGGCGTGAGCTGCTTCACGCGTGACGGCAACGTGGCGCGCGAATTCGGCCGCCGCATCCAGGTCGGCATGGTCGGCATCAACGTGCCGATCCCGGTGCCGATGGCCTGGCACGGCTTCGGCGGCTGGAAGCGCTCGCTGTTCGGCGACATGCATGCCTACGGCGAGGAAGGCGTGCGCTTCTACACGAAGCAGAAGTCGATCATGCAGCGCTGGCCCGAGAGCATCGGCAAGGGTGCCGAGTTCGTGATGCCCACCGCTAAATAGGCCCACCCCCGACTCTCGCGCACTGCGTGTCGCTCGCATCCCCCCTCGAGGGGGCGCTCCCTACGGCCCGGCGAAGCCGGTTCCGTGGGAGCCCTGGCAAGAGCTATGCCTCGAATCGAAGGCAGTAGAGAATAAAAAGACTGGAGACAACGCGTGAGCAAGAGCGACAAAGACAACGAAACCCAATTCGACTACATCGTCATCGGCGGCGGCACGGCCGGCGCGCTGATGTGCAACCGGCTCACGCAGCAGTCGCAGAAGCGCACGCTGCTGATCGAGGCCGGCCGCCGCGACGACTACCACTGGATCCACATTCCGGTCGGCTATCTCTACTGCATCGGCAACCCGCGCACCGACTGGCTCTACAGCACCGAGCCCGACCCCGGACTCAACGGCCGCACGCTGCGCTATCCGCGCGGCAAGACGCTGGGCGGCTCGTCGAGCATCAACGGCATGATCTACATGCGCGGCCAGTCGCGCGACTACGACCAGTGGGCGCAGCTCACCGGCGACGACAGCTGGCGCTGGAACAACGTGCTGCCGGCCTTCAAGAAGCACGAAGACCACTACCTCGGCGCCGACGAGATGCACGGCGCGGGTGGCGAATGGCGCGTCGAGAAGCAACGGCTGCGCTGGGACATCCTCGACGCCTTCGCGCTGGCCGCGCAGGAAGCCGGCATCCCGCATTCCACCGACTTCAACCGCGGCAGCAACGAAGGTGTCGGCTACTTCCAGGTCAACCAGAAGAACGGCTGGCGCTGGAACACCGCCAAGGCCTTCCTGCGGCCGACCTGCTACGGCCGGCCGAACTTCGAGATGTGGACGAACGCGCAGGTCACTCGCCTGCTCTTCGAGAAGCAGCCCGATGGCAGCCAGCGCTGCACCGGCGCCGAAGTCTGGAACGGCACCGAGCTGATCCACGCCCGCGCGACGCAGGAAGTCGCGCTGTGCGCCGGGGCCATCAACTCGCCGCAGATCCTCCAGCTCTCGGGCGTCGGTCCGGCCGAGCTGCTGCGCCAGCACGGCATTCCGGTGGTTGCCGACTTGCCCGGCGTCGGCGCCAATCTGCAGGACCATCTGCAGATCCGCGCGGTGTTCAAGATCGAGGGTGCGCCGACGCTCAATGTGCTGGCCTCGTCGATGTTCGGCAAGGCGAAGATCGGCCTCGAATACGCGTTGAAGCGCAGCGGCCCGATGAGCATGGCGCCGTCGCAGCTCGGCGCGTTCACGCGCAGTTCGCCGGAACATGAATGGCCGAACCTCGAATACCACGTGCAGCCTTTGTCGCTCGACGCCTTCGGCGACCCGCTGCATGCGTTCCCGGCCTTCACCGCGAGCGTGTGCAACCTGAATCCGACCAGCCGCGGCACCGTGCGCATCCGCAGCCCGCGCCACGGCGATGCACCGGCCATCGCGCCCAACTACCTGAGCACCGATGAAGACCGCAAGGTGGCGGCCGACTCGCTGCGCGTGACGCGCCGCATCGTCGCGCAGCCGGCGCTGGCCAGGTACAAGCCCCAGGAATGGAAGCCGGGCGTGCAATACCAGACCGACGAAGAGCTGGCGCGGCTGGCCGGCGACATCGCGACCACCATCTTCCATCCGGTCGGCACCACGAAGATGGGCGCCGACAACGACCCGATGGCCGTGCTGGACTCGCACCTGCGCGTGCGCGACGGCAAGGGCGGCCTGATCGCCGGCCTGCGCGTGATCGACGCCGGCGCAATGCCAACCATCACCAGCGGCAACACGAACAGCCCGACGCTGATGCTGGCGGAGAAGGCGGCGGGGTGGATGCTGGGCGGGGACTGACCCGAGCGCTGCTTGCTTGCGAGCACGTCATCGGACGTCGACGCACTGGAGGGCTTTTGAGTACGGTGCGCGGGGCGTTGCACGCTCCAGACTTTCGTCGCGGTGCACGCGCCCGTCGAACACCCTCAAGCGTCCGGTATGCGGTGCAGTCCAGGCGATTCCCTTCTGTACCGCCGAGGAGCGGAGCCTTCCGCGGATCAGGGCTCGCCCTTGTCTGAGTGCAGGCGAAGCCGGAGCGAGTTTGGGCGGGACCCCGCGGAAGACGAGCACCGCAGGGCAGCCCGAAGGGCCGGTACAGCGGGTCGCCTGGGCTGCACCGCATGCCGGGCGCGCCCTCCCAACGTCCAACAACGACCGCGCGCCGCACACGGCCACGCATCACACAACAATACGCATCGCCCCCAAGAACCTCAGCGCTCGATCGTCTTGTTCCATCGCGCATTCCAGGCCGGCCGGTTCGCGTTCACGCTCTCCCAGTCCACGGTGATCGCGGTCTTCATGTAGCCGCTGATCGCCGCCACCTGCGTCGCGCCGTCACCCGTGGCCGGTGCCTTGGGGTTGGTCGGGATCTGGCTGCTGAACTGCAGCACGTTGGCCTGCGCCAGCGGCGTCAGCAGGAACTCGGCGAGCTTCTGGGCGAGTTCGGGCTCGCTGTTGTTGGCGATCACGCACTGGCCGACCATCAACACCACCGAACCCTCCTTCGGGTTCGCATATTCCACCGGGATGCCCTTGACCTTCAGCGCCGCCACCGCCGTCGGCGTCAGCGGAAAGATCGCGGCCTCGCCGGTCTGGACCATCTCTGAAATCTTGGCCGAGCTCGGGATGTACTCCAGCACGTTCGGGCCGATCGTGGTCGGCCAGGCCTTGAAGCCCGGCTCGACGTTCTTGTCGTTGCCGCCCTGGATGCGGTTGAACATCAGGAAGCCGTGCAACCCGAAGGACGAGGCCGACGCCGACTGGAACACCACCTTGCCCTTGAACTTCGGGTCGGCCAGGTCCATCCACGAGGTCGGCGCTGCCCAGCCCTTTTCCTTGAACATCTTGGCGTTGTAGGCCAGTCCCGTCACGCCCAGGCTCACGCCGCTGGCCATGTCGCCCTTGAAGCGCGCGGCCGGGTAGATCTGGCTCAACGCCTCGCTCGGCCGCTGCTTCTCGCACAGGCCCAGACCGATCGCGCGGACCA
This sequence comes from Variovorax sp. GW821-FHT10B04, assembly GCF_059415645.1. Lineage (NCBI taxonomy): Bacteria > Pseudomonadati > Pseudomonadota > Betaproteobacteria > Burkholderiales > Comamonadaceae > Variovorax > Variovorax sp. GW821-FHT10B04. The sequence continues at coordinate 108,665 of NZ_JBWKNQ010000018.1, read as the reverse complement.
TCACGCCGTCGTCGAGAAACATCACGTGCATCTGCGGCCGGTCCTTGTTGGCCTGCGCCTTGGCCAGGATGTCCGACGACGTGCCGGGCACCACGACCACCTTCGCGCCATAGAGCTTCTCGAAGGCCGGGAACACGTACTGCGTGTACGCCTTCTCCATGGTCCCGCCGTTCATGCCGATGTAGAGCGTCTTGGTCTGGGCGCCGGCCGTGCCGCCGGCGGCCAGGCTGGCGGCGGCCGCCACGGTGAGGAATGCGCGGCGCAGGGCGCTGGACTGAGGGGAAAGTGACATGGCTTTTCCTTTCGGGTGGGGATGTGAAGGACGGTGGAAGGGTGCGGTGGAACAGGGAACGGAATTCAGTGCGCCGGGACCGACGCATCGGCTTCGGCCGCCTCGGCGTTCGTGAAGCGCTGGATGGAGAAGGCGTCGATCGGCGTGCTGCTCCGGCCATCGCGCACCAGCTCGGCCAGCACCTCGCCGACGGCCGGGCCGACCTGGAAGCCGGCGCCGGCAAAACCGAAACCATGGAACAGGCCGGGCGTCGTGCGGCTCGGGCCGATCACCGGTTGACGGTCGGGCAGGTAGCCCTCGGTGCCGCTCCAGGTGCGGATGAAATGCGCATGGCGCAGCACCGGCAGCAGTTCGATCGCCTGGGTGGCCAGCGCCGCCAGCGAGGCGCGGTCGGAGCGCGCCCGGTCGGCGTCGATCGCACGCCCGGGGCCGCCGCCGAGCACCAGGTTGCCGCGTGCCACCTGGCGGCAGTACACGCCGCCGCCTTCGACGCCCAGGCTCCAATCCATGAAGAAGGGCACGGGCTCGGTCACCGCCATCGCCGGATGGCCGGAATGCATCGGCACCGCCTCGCCGAACTGGCCGGCGATGGCGTTGGCCCAGGCGCCCGCGCAGTTGAGCAGCACCGGCGCCTGCACGTCGAGCCCATCGACCGCATGGCCCGCGCGCAGATGGAACAGCGTGCCGTCGTGCGCGATCGCCTCGACCCGCGTTCGCTCGTGGATCTCCGCGCCCGCACGCCGCGCGGCCTGCGCGAAGGCCGGCGACACGAGCCGCGGATTGGCCTGGCCGTCTTCCATGCACAGCGAGCCGCCGACCGCCTTGCCGCCGAGCCATGGACAGCGCTCGCGCAGGCGCGCGCCGGAGAGGATGTCGATGCCCAGATCGAAGTCGCGCGCCATGTCGCGGTAGCGTTCGAGCGCGGCCAGGTCGGCCTCGCTGCGGGCAATCTTGAAGTGGCCGGATCGCAGGTATTCGCCGTCGGTGCCGATCCGTTCCGCCAGGCTCCCCCAGATGCCGTGCGCGCGCTGCGCCAGCGGCAGCTGGCTCATCGGCCGGCCCTGGCGCCGCACGCCGCCGTAGTTGACGCCGCTGGAGCGCGAGCCGCACAGGTCGCGCTCCAGCAGCACCACGCGCAGGCCCATGCGGCGCAGCGCCAGCGCGGCCGAGCTGCCGACGATGCCGCCGCCGACGATCGCCACGTCGGTGTCGATGCGCCGCGTCATGCGTCCGTCCTTTCGTCCGCCGATGTGCCTGCGGCGACGTCCGCGGCATGCACGAGATGGATCGGGATCGGCTTGATCGGTGCCTGGCCGCGCAACCGGCCGACCGCGTCGATCGGCCGACCGCTCGCATGCGCCAGGATCTCGGCCGCCGCGACGCCGCACATGCGACCCTGGCAGCGTCCCATGCCGACGCGCGTCAGCGCCTTGAGGCGGTTCAGCTCGTCGGTGCCGGTGGCGCGCACGGTCTCGCGCAAGGTGCCGGCCGTGACGTTCTCGCAGCGGCAGACCACCAGGTCGTCAGGCGCCCGCGCGGCCCAGCCGCTCGGAAACGGAAAGGCGCGCTCGAGGCCGCGCCGGAAGGTCGTCAGGCGATCGAGCCGAGCTTCCAGCGCTGCCGCACGGGCCACGCGCGCCGCATCCAGCGCGATGCCCGCATCGGCCAGCAGCGTCAGCGCCGCGAGTTCGCCGGCCCATTCGGCCGCATCGGCGCCCATGATCCCGGCGCCATCGCCCGCGAGGTAGACGCCGGCCACGCTGCTTCGGCCGCGCGCATCGCGCACCGGCAGATGGGCGCGTTGCATCGGCGCATAGGCGAAACCGCAGCCGAGCAGATCGGCGAGCTGCGTCTCGGAGCGCAGCGCATGGCCGAAGCCGACGGCATCGCAGGCCAGCGTCCGCTCGCGCCCGCCCTGCATGAACACCACGCCGCGCACGCGCGCATCGCCTTCGACGCGCACCGGCGTCACGCCGCTGTGCAGCGCCACGCCATGCGCACGCAGCCACGCCACGTAGTACACGCCCTTCGCGAACACGGACGGCTGCGTGAGCATCGCGGGCATGGCGGCGACCTGGTCGGCCAGCCGGGCGGTGTCGAGCACCGCCGCCACCTGCGCGCCCGCCTTCGCATACTGGTACGCCACCAGGTACAGCAGCGGGCCGCTGCCCATGAACACCACGCGCTCGCCGATGGCGCAGCCCTGGAACTTGAGCGCGACCTGCGCGCCGCCCAGCGTGTAGACGCCGGGCAGCGTCCAGCCGGGCACCGGCAGCACGCGGTCGGTCGCGCCGGTCGCCACGATCAATTGCCCATAGGGCACGGTGCGCGTGGTCTGCGACGGCGCATGCAGCACGTCGAGCCGCGCGTCCTGCACGTTCCATACGAGGCTGTCGGGCCGGTAGTCGATCTGCGCGCGCAGGCTGTCGAAGGCCGCATGAACCGAGGTGGCACGCGCAGCCTCGGTGCCGTAGAGCACGGCCGGCGCACGCTGGAAGTGCGCGGGCGGACGGCGGTAGATCTGCCCGCCGGCGCGCGCAGCCTCGTCGATCAGCACCGGCCGCGCGCCGTGCGCGACCAGCGTCTGCGCCGCGCGCACGCCGGCCGGGCCGGCGCCGACGATCACCGGTTGCAACGCGGCGGCCGATGTCATGCCGCGCTCCCCGTGCGCAGCGCCATGCCCGGCGCGATGAAGGTCGAGCAGGCACGCAGGCGGGCGCCGTCCTCCGTCGCGATCCAGCAATCCTGGCAGGCGCCCATCAGGCAGAAGCCGGCACGCGGCGCATCGCTGAACTCGTTGCGGCGCAGTTGCCCGCACTGCGTGAGCACGGCCGTCAGCACGGTGTCGCCCGCCAGCGCCCGTGCGGGCTGGCCGTCGATCGTGAAGGCCACGGCTTCGCGGTCCTTCTCGGCCACGCGGCGCAGCAAGGGTTGCCAGGCGCTCATTTCGACGGACCTCAATGGCGCCCCACCAGCACGCGGTCGAGGCCGTAGAGCCGGTCCAGGATGATCATCGCGACCGCGGTCACGGCCACCATCAGCGCCGACACCGCCGCCATCAGCGGGTCGATCGACTCGGTCGCGTACATGTACATGCGCACCGGCAGCGTCACCGTGCTCGGCGAGGTCACGAAGATCGACATCGTGACTTCGTCGAAGCTGTTGATGAAGGCCAGCAGCCAGCCGCCCGTGACGCCAGGCAGGATCATCGGCAGCGTGATGCGCCGGAACACCGTGGCCTGGCTCGCGCCGAGCGACAGCGCGGCCTGCTCGGCGCTGCGGTCGAAGCCGACCAGCGCCGCCACGACCAGCCGCAGCGTGTAGGGCGTGACGATGAGTGCGTGCGCGAACACCAGGAAGCCGAAGCTGCCGGTGCCGCCGACCAGCGCGAACAGCCGCAGCAGCGCCACGCCCAGCACCAGGTGCGGAATGATCAGCGGCGACAGGAACAGGCCGTTGAGAAAGTCGCGGCCCGGAAAGCTGTAGCGCGTGATCGCCATGCCGGCCGGCACCGCGAGCAGCGTCGCGATGGTGGCCGACGCGAGCGCCAGCCACAGGCTGTTCCAGAACGACTGCATGAAGTCCGGATGCTCGAAGGCCGCACGGAACCAGCGCAGCGAGAACTCGGTGGTCGGCAGCGTGAGCGTGTTCTCGGGCGTGAACGCCACCACGCACACCACCAGCAGCGGCGCGAGCATGAAGGCGATGACGAGCGCGTTGAACGCCAATGCAAGAGGTCCGTTCTTGCTCATCGCGCTGACTCATCGATGGCGAGCGGCCCATTCCAGAAACACCGCGGAACCGGCTTTGCCGGGCCGCTGGTGTTGCCCCCTGCAAGGGGGTTGGCGAAGCGACACGAAGTGCGCGAAGACTGGGGGTGTTTCATATTTCTAGCCCAGAGATTTCTTGTAGCGGCCTTCGACCAGCCGGTTGTAGCTCAGCATGACGACCAGATTGGCCACCAGCAGCGTGAGCGCGATGGCGGCGCCGAGCGGCCAGTTGAGTTCGTGCAGGTACTCGTCGTAGACCACGGTCGCGACCATCTTCAGGCGGCGCCCGCCCAGCAGCCCGGGGATCGCGAAGGAGCTGGCCGAGAGGCCGAACACGATCAGGCTGCCCGACAGGATGCCGGGCATGACCTGCGGCAGCACGATGCGGCGCAGTGTGGTGAAGGGCGTCGCGCGCAGCGACAGCGCGGCGTTCTCGACGCCCGCGTCCAGCTTCTGCAGCGAGGTCCAGACCGGGATCACCATGAAGGGCAGCATCACGTGCACCAGCGCGATCACGATCGCGGTCTCGGTGTAGAGGATGCGCATCGGGCCGATGCCGACCAGCTTCAGCAGCCCGTTCACCAGGCCTTCCGGCCCGAGCAGCATGCTCCAGCCGAAGGCGCGCACCACCACCGACACCAGCAGCGGCGCCAGCACGACCAGCAGCAGGATCGAGCGCCACGGGTTGCGCATGCGGCTCAGCACGTAGGCCTCGGGCGTGCCGATCAGCACGCACAGGATCGCGACCAGCCCCGAGATCCAGAAGGTGCGCCAGAAGATGCCGTAGTAGTAGGAGTCGGTGAACAGGTGGACGTAGTGGTCGAGCGTGAACTCGCCCGACTTCGGCCCGGTCGCCGGGTCGTACACGTTGAAGGACAGCACCGCCGTGAGCGCCAGAGGCACCAGCAGCAGCACGGTGAAGAGCAGCAGCGCCGGCCCGGACAGCCACCAGGGCGTGGCCTTGTTGGCTCTTGCGCTCACCGCGCGGCCTCCGCGGCGGCGGCGTCCGACGGCAGCAGCCGGGTGCAATGGTCGGGCCAGTCGATGGCCGCGCGCTCGCCCTCGTCGAGCGCGCGCCGGCCGTCGTTCGGGCACAGCACCATCAGGTCGCCGACGTCGGTGTTCATGCGATAGAGCCACTGGCTGCCGAGGAAGAAGCGCTCGCCGACCTCGCCGTCGAGCCGCCCGCTGCCGGGCGCGGCCAGTTGCAGCTTTTCGGGGCGCACGCTCAGCAGCACGGCGGCACCGGTCCGGAAGCCCGGCTCGTCGACCTCGACCGACAGCCCGCCGACCCGCACCGTGCTGCGCGCGCCGTCGGCCGTGACGCGGCCTTCGAGCAGGTTGGCCTTGCCGACGAAGGTCGAGATGAAGCGCGTGCGCGGATGTTCGTACACCTGGTGCGGCGGATCGATCTGGGTGGCGCGGCCGCCTTCCATCACGACCACGCGGTCGCTGATGGACATCGCCTCGCTCTGGTCGTGCGTGACCATCACCGTCGTCGTGCCGACCTTGCGCTGGATCTGGCGCAGCTCGAACTGCATCTCCTCGCGCAGCTTGGCGTCGAGGTTGGACAGCGGCTCGTCGAGCAGCAGCACCGGCGGCTCGATGACCAGCGCACGCGCGAGCGCCACGCGCTGGCGCTGGCCGCCCGAAAGTTCGCGCGGGTAGCGGGCGGCATGCGCCTCCAGGTGCACCAGGCCGAGCGCCTGGGCCACGCGATCGCGCCGCTCGGCCTTGGGCATCCTGCGCATCTCCAGGCCGAAGCTCACGTTGTCGGCCACCGTCATGTGCGGGAACAGCGCGTAGGTCTGGAACACGATGCCCAGCCCGCGCGTGTTGGCCTTGGTGTGCGTGATGTCCTTGCCGTCGAGCTCGATGCGGCCGCTGGTGACGGCCTCGAAGCCGGCCACCATCTGCAGCGTGGTGGTCTTGCCGCAACCCGACGGGCCGAGCAGCGAGACGAACTCGCCCTTCTCGACCGACAGGTTCATCGCAGCCACCGCCTGGGTGCTGCCGTAGAACTTCGACACGTCCGTGAGCCGGAGAAATGACATGAGGGCCTTTCGTTCGCTGCAACCGCGCACCCCGATGGGGCGAAGGGCAGGAGTCTTCGGACTTCTGCCGGATATCGATCCAACAACTTGCAATAAGCGAACCAATATTGCCTTCACATTCCATCAATCAGAATGTTTCTTTCATTTATTCCAATCAATGAAATGTTTTGGCTATAGTCGAGGCCTACATTTCCGGCAGATCAGGGCATGACTTCTCCCCTTGCAGCGACGGGCGGCGTGCCGCGCATCTTTTCCGTGATCCGCGCGCTCGCCGCGGTGCAGGCCGACGGTGGCGGGCGCGTCACGCAGATCGGCCGTTCGGTTGGCCTCACGCAGGCGACCACGCACCGGCTGCTGCAGTCGCTGGTGGCCGAAGGCGTGGTCGAGCAGGACGAGCGCAGCAAGCTCTACCGGCTGAGCATCGACTTCTTCGCGATGGCCGCGCAGGCCGGCAACCCCGGCGACCTGCGCTCGCTGTGCCGGCCGGTGCTGCTGCGGCTGTGCGCCAGCCTGGGCGACAGCATCTTCCTGCTGGTGCGCAGCGGCTTCGACGCGATCTGCCTGGACCGCAGCGAAGGCCCGTTCCCGATCCGCTCCTTCACCGGCGACATCGGCGGGCGCGTCGCACTGGGCGTGGGCCAGGGCGCGCTGGCCATCCTGGCCTTCCTGCCGGACGCGGAGCGCGAGGAAGTCATCCGCTTCAACCTGTCGCGCGTGCGGGAGTACGGCGTGTACGACGAGGTCTACCTGCGCACCGAGATCGAGCGCGTGCGCCAGCAGGGCTATGCGGGGCGCAACACCGGCCTGCTGGAAGGCATGGCGGGCGTGGCGGTGCCGATCCGCGACAGCGAAGGGCGCGCCGTGGCCGCGCTGAGCGTGGGCACCATCGCCGACCGGCTCAATGCCGACCGGCTGCCGACCGTGGTCGAACTGCTCAAGCGCGAGGCCGCCGCGCTCGGCCCGCGCATCCACCCCTTCGACGCCACGCTGCGCCGGCCGGCACAGAGCCTGGCGAGTTCACCTGCGGCGCAGAAGATCACCCTGCCGACGGCGCCGGACGCGAAGGCCTGACCTGCATGTGCGCCGCATGCGCCGCCGCGACGATCCAGTCGCGGAAGGCGATCAGCAGCGGCGCCTCGGCGCGCGATTCCGGGTAGACCAGGTAATAGGCATCCGAACTGGTGAGCGCCTGCGGAAACAGCACCACCAGCGCGCCCGCGGCGATCTCGGACTCGACCAGGAAGCTGGGCAGCAGTGCCGCGCCGAGCCCCGAGACGGCCGCCTGCGCAATCATCGCGAACTGCTCGAAGCGCGGCCCGCGCAGCGCCGGCGCACCGGCCACGCCGGCCTGCTCGAACCACTCGGCCCACTGGGTCGGCCGGGTGCTCTGCTGCAGCAGGACGACCTTCGCCAGATCCTCCACGCGGCGGATGCCGTGCAGCCGCTGGAAGGCCGGGCTGCACACCGGCACGACTTCTTCGTGCATCAGGTACTCGCAGGCGGCGCCCGCCCAGTGCGGCGCGCCGAAATGGATCGCCGCGTCGAAGGGCTCCTGAACGAAGTCGAAGGGTTCGGAGCGGGCCGCGAAGTTGATCGTGACGTCCGGGTGCTGCGCGGTGAAGCCGTCCAGCCGCGGGATCAGCCAACGGGTGCCCAGCGTCGGCAGCACGGCCAGGTTGAGCTGGCCGCCACCGCCCGCCGACGCCATCGCCTTCTGCGCCGCGCCCGCCAGTTGCTGGAGCGCTGCGCGCAGATCGGCGGCATAGACCCGGCCGGTATCGGTCAGCACCACGCGCTGGCGCACGCGATGGAACAGCGCGACGCCGAGCTGCTGCTCCAGTTGCCGGATCTGGCGCGACACGGCGCTCTGGGTCAGGTGCAGCTCGCCGGCCGCGCGCGAGATGCTGCCGTGGCGTGCCGCCGCCTCGAAAGCGAGCAGGTCGGCCATCGGCGGAAGAAAGGTTCGACGGAACATGGTGATGCGCTGGGCGAATGATGTGATGGCGATCCGAAAGACACCGGCCATCTCTGCCTGTGTGAACAGGCAGGGAGCGATGCTCGGCACCCAGACATCATTCTCCACACGCAACAACTCCTTCCGCTTTTTTGCTATGCAGGGCGTGCGGCGTGGCGGACATTCGCTCCTTTGCATGCTGGCGCCCTGCGCCCGCACTTTTCGCTCCTTCAGCCCATGACCGACGCCACACTCAACTCCTCGCCAGCCCATGAAGCCGACACCTTGCTGCAGCGGCTCGGCGTGCCGCGCAGCGCCTACGTCGGCGGCGACCTGCAGGTCCGCTCGCCCATCAGCGGCGAGGCGATCGGTGCGCTGCCGCAGACCACGCCGGCCGAAGCCGCCGCCGCGATCGGCCGCGCCCATGCGGCCTACCAGGCCTGGCGCCAGGTGCCGGCGCCGCGGCGCGGCGAGCTGGTGCGCCTGCTCGGCGAAGAGCTGCGCGCCGCCAAGGACGACCTGGGCCGCCTCGTGACGCTGGAGGTCGGCAAGGTGCCGTCCGAAGGCGCGGGCGAGGTGCAGGAAATGATCGACATCTGCGACTTCGCGGTCGGCCTGTCGCGCCAGCTCTACGGCCTGACCATCGCGACCGAACGCAGCGAGCACCGGATGATGGAAACCTGGCACCCGCTGGGCGTGGTCGGCGTGATCTCGGCCTTCAACTTCCCCGTCGCCGTGTGGTCGTGGAACGCGACGCTGGCGCTGGTCTGCGGCGATGCCGTGGTCTGGAAGCCGTCCGAGAAGACGCCGCTGACCGCGCTCGCCACGCATGCGATCGCGCGGCGCGCCATCGCCCGCTTCGGCAGCGACGCGCCGGCCGGACTGCTCGAGCTGCTGATCGGCCCGCGCGAGATCGGCGAGGTGCTGGTCGACGATCACCGCGTGCCGGTGCTGTCGGCCACCGGATCGACGGCGATGGGCCGCCAGGTCGGCCCGCGCCTGGCCGCACGCTTCGCACGCGCGATCCTCGAGCTGGGCGGCAACAACGCCGCGATCGTCGCGCCGTCGGCCGATCTCGACCTGGCGCTGCGCGGCATCGCCTTCGCGGCCATGGGCACGGCCGGCCAGCGCTGCACCACGCTGCGCCGGCTGTTCGTGCACGACAGCATCTACGACGCGCTGGTGCCGAAGCTCGCCAAGGTCTACGGCAAGGTGCGGGTCGGCGACCCGCGCACACCGGGCACGCTGGTCGGCCCGCTGATCGACCGCGCGGCCTTCGACGCGATGCAGGCGGCGCTGGCCGAAAGCCGCGCCGCCGGCGCGACGGTGCATGGCGGCGAGCGCGTCGACGGCATCGCGGGCAGCGACGCCTGGTACGCGCGGCCGGCGCTGGTCGAACTGCCCGCGCATGCCGGCCCGGTGCTGCGCGAAACCTTCGCGCCCATCCTCTATGTGCTGCGCTACCGCGACTTCGACGAAGCGATGGCCTGGCACAACGCGGTGGGCGCGGGCCTGTCGTCGTCGATCTTCACGCTGGACATGCGCGAGGCCGAGCGCTTCATGTCGAGCAGCGGATCGGACTGCGGCATTGCCAACGTCAACATCGGCCCGAGCGGCGCCGAGATCGGCGGCGCGTTCGGCGGCGAGAAGGAAACCGGCGGCGGCCGCGAAGCCGGCTCGGACGCCTGGAAGGCCTACATGCGCCGCGCGACCAACACCATCAACTACTCGAACACCCTGCCGCTCGCGCAGGGCGTGGTGTTCGATGTCCAGGACTGACGCCATGACCACCGCAACATCCCCCAGCAGCATCCCGTCGCGCACCGGCGGCCAGATCCTCGTCGACCAGCTCGTGCTGCACGGCGTGCAGCAGCTCTTCTGCGTGCCCGGCGAGAGCTTCCTGGCGGTGCTGGACGCGCTGCACGACGCCTCGATCGCCGTCACGGTCTGCCGCCAGGAGGGCGGCGCGACGATGATGGCCGAGGCCCAGGGCAAGCTCACCGGTCGCCCGGGCGTCTGCTTCGTCACGCGCGGCCCCGGCGCGACCAACGCGGCGGCCGGCGTGCACATCGCGCACCAGGACTCGACGCCGCTGCTGCTCTTCGTGGGCCAGGTCGCACGCGAGGCGCTCGGGCGCGAGGCCTTCCAGGAACTCGACTACGGCGCGGTCTTCGGCACGATGGCCAAGTGGGTGGTGCAGATCGACGACCCGAAGCGGCTGCCCGAGCTGGTGTCGCGCGCCTTCCACGTCGCCATGTCCGGGCGGCCCGGGCCGGTCGTCATCGCCCTGCCCGAAGACATGCTGACCGAAGCCGCCGCCGTGGCCGACGCGCTGCCTTGCGCCGTCACGGAAACCCATCCCGGCGCGGCCGCACTGGCCGAATTGCAGCGGCACCTGGCGAATGCCGAACGGCCGGTGATGGTGCTCGGCGGCAGCCGCTGGTCGGCGGTGGCGGCACGGCAGATCGCCGCTTTCGCCGAAGCCTTTTCGCTGCCGGTGTACTGCTCGTTCCGCCGCCAGATGCTGTTCAGCGCCGAGCATGCCTGCTACGCCGGCGACCTCGGCCTGGGCGCCAACCCGAAGCTGCTCGCCCGCGTGCGCAACGCCGACCTGATCCTGCTGGTCGGCGGACGGCTGTCGGAAGTGCCGTCGCAGGGCTACGAACTGCTGGACATCCCGACGCCGCGGCAGGCCCTGGTCCACGTGCACGCCGATGCCGACGAACTCGGCAAGCTGTACCGCGCGGCGCTGCCGATCCACGCGACGCCGCAGGCCTTCGCCGAAGCGGTCGCCGCGCTGCGTCCGGCGGCGACGCCGGCCTGGCGGTCGGAGACGGCCCAGGCACGTGCGGACTTCCTGGCCTGGAGCGACCCGGTGCCGATCCGCATTCCCGGCCCGCTGCAGATGGGCGAGGTCATGACGCACCTGCGCGAGGTGTTGCCGGCCGACACCATCTTCTGCAACGGTGCGGGCAACTTCGCGACCTGGGTGCATCGCTTCTGGCCATTTCGCGCCTTCGCGAGCCAGCTGGCACCGACGAGCGGCTCGATGGGCTACGGCCTGCCCGCGGGCGTCGGTGCCAAGCGCCTGTGGCCGCAGCGCGAGGTCGTGGTGTTCGCGGGCGACGGCGACTTCCTGATGCATGGCCAGGAGTTCGCGACCGCGGTGCAGTACGGCCTGCCGCTGATCGTGGTGCTGCTCGACAACGCCATGTACGGCACGATCCGCATGCACCAGGAGCGGCACTACCCCGGCCGCATCAGCGCCACGCAACTGAAGAACCCGGACTTCCGCGGCTATGCCGAGGTCTTCGGTGGCCATGGCGAGCGGGTGGAGCGCACGGAGGAATTCGCGCCCGCGCTGGCCCGGGCGCGCGCCAGCGGCAAGCCGGCGCTTCTGCACTGCCTGCTCGACCCCGAGGCCATCACGCCCGGCGGCACGCTCCAGGGCATTCGCAGCGCCGCGCAGGCGGCCCAGGGTCAGGCTTAGCGCGAGCCGCGAAGGTAGCGCGACCAGGGGCGCCTGGCGGTGCCGGGACTGACCGGCGGCGCGTCGGCGTGCTCGTCGGCCTGCTGCAGCGCCGCGCGCACGCGGGCCTCGATCGCCAGGGGCTCCATCGCCGCTTCGAGGCTCGTCGCGATCGCGGCCAGGTCGTCGTCGCCGTGGTCGGCCGCCCAGGCCCTCGCGAGGTGCACCAGTTCCGTCGCGTAGTCGACGTTGACGGCCATCCACTCGGTGTCGGTCACGCGGCCGGTCTTGCGGCGCAGCGCAACGTGCATGCGGGCCGCGATGGCGATGCGGTCGTTCTCCGTCATCGGCCCACCATGCCGACGGAAAACAGCGCCTTGCCCGGCAAGGCCATCCATATCGCTCGCAGCGCTTGCCGCATCACCCAACCCCTTTTTGCATATTTGACCTGCAGGCTTGCACGAGACGTGCCATTGACAGGCGCCTGGCGACAGGTTGAGGCGTGCTTGTGTCAGCGGGTAATCCCCGATGCACTGCGGCGGTGCACCGCCTAAAGTCTCGTCACTCGCAGACGGCACAGCCCGTAGCGCGGGGGCCGAGGAGACTTATTTCGCAGAATCAGAACAGTTGGAACAGGCATCCGTAAGAGATGCTGTCATTCACAAAGCGCCGCCAGTCGGCGCTTTTTTTTGCCTGTTCGAATCGCGCAAGTCCTTCTCGCAGCAGCTTTTTCGGCCAGCCGAAGCACGGCGATTCCGGATGCGACAATTTCCGGATGGAAATGCTGGTCGTCACATTCGCCTCGCTGCTTGCGGGTTTCATCGATTCGATCGTGGGAGGTGGCGGACTGGTTCTGGTCCCTGCGCTGTTCGCCGTTTTCCCCGGTGCGGCGCCCGCCACGCTGCTGGGCACCAACAAGGCCGCCTCAGTCTGGGGCACGGCGGCTGCCGCGGTTCAGTTCGGCCGGCGGGTCGAGCTTCGCTGGCATGCACTGCTGCCGGCCGCCGCGCTGGGTTTCGCAGGATCGATGGCAGGCGCCTGGGCCGTCACGGTGTTTCCGGGCGACTTCCTGCGGCGCGCCCTGCCCTTCATCCTGGCGGCCGTGCTGGCCTACACGCTCGCGAAGAAGGACATGGGTCGTCACCACGCGCCGCGTTTCACGGGTCGCCACGAAACACTCGCCGCCGGCGCGGTCGGACTGCTGATCGGCACGTACGACGGTTTCTTCGGCCCGGGGACGGGCAGCTTCTTCGTCTTCCTGTTCGTGCGCTGGCTGGGCTACGACTTCCTGAATGCCTCGGCCTCGGCCAAGCTGCTGAACACCGCGACCAATCTCGCCGCGCTGGTGCTGCTGGCCACCAAGGGCCACGTCTGGTGGCACTATGCGCTGGTGATGGCCGTCGCCAACGTGCTGGGCAGCGTGCTCGGCACGCGCCTCGCGCTGCGGCGCGGCGCGGGCTTCGTGCGTGGCGTGTTCATCGCCGTCGTGAGCGTGCTGATCCTGAAGACCGGCTACGACGCATTCATCAAATAGCGCGTCAGGGGGCCGGGGCGGGTGTCGCGGGCGGGGCCGGCCAGACGACCTCGCTGGCGACGCGCGGGGTGCCCATCGGCGCGGTGGCCTTGCCCTGCTTGATGGCGGCCATGTCGGCTTCGCTGGGGTACTGGTTCATGAGCCAGTAGTCGAACACGCGGCGCGCGAGCGGTGCGGCCGCGCCGGCGCCCCAGCCGGCGTTCTCGACGATCACGGCCACGGCGATCTTCGGGTCGTTGGCGGGCGCGAAGCCCATGAACAGCGCGTGGTCGCGTTGATGTTCCTCCAGCGCCTTCGCGTTGTACTTGGTGTTCTGCGCCTGCGTCACGGCCTGCGCCGTGCCGGTCTTGCCGGCCGCGACATAGCCCGCGCCCATGAACACGCCGCGCGCCGTGCCCGCGCTGATCACGCTCATCAGGCCCTCGCGCACCACGGCGACGTTGGCAGGGCTGAAGCCGAGGTCTTCCGCCGGCGGTTGCTGCACCGGCGTGACCTGGCCGCTGACGGTGTCGCGCGTCGCCAGCACCACGTGCGGCCGGTGCTTGATGCCGCCGTCGGCGACGATCGAAGCGGCCTGCGCGAGCTGCAGCATCGTGAAGTTGTTGTAGCCCTGGCCGATGCCCAGCGAGATGGTCTCGCCCGCGAACCACTTCTTCTGCTCGGGCCGCTTGTAGGTGTTGCGCTTCCACTCGGTGCTCGGCAGCACGCCGCGCAGCTCGCCGCCCAGGTCGATGCCGGTGATCTGGCCGAACCCCAGCGGCTTCATGAAGTCGTGGATCAGGTCCACGCCCATTTCGTTGGCCAGCGAGTAGAAGTAGACGTTGCTCGACAGCTGGATCGCACGGCGCATGTCGACGCCGCCCAGGTTGCCTTCGGGGCTGCCGAAGCGGTGGCCGCCGAAGTTGAAGTAGCCAGGATCGTTCACCACCACGCTCGGGCCGCGCTTGCCGGTCTGCAGGGCGGCGAGCGCCATGAAGGGCTTGTAGGTCGAGCCCGGCGGGTAGCTGCCGCGCAGCGCACGGTTCAGCAGCGGCTTGTCGAGCGATTCGCTCAGTTCCTTCCAGCTCTCGGTGTCGATGCCTTCGACGAACAGGTTCGGATCGAAGGTCGGCTTGCTGACGAAGGCCAGGATCTCGCCGGTCTTGGGGTCGATCGCGACCAGCGCGCCGCGCCGGCTGCCGAACATGTCCTCGACCAGCTTCTGCAGCTTGATGTCGAGCGCCAGCATCACGGTGTTGCCGGGCGTCGCCGGGTGGCTGGCGAGGCGGCGCACCGCACGGCCGCCGGCCGAGGTCTCCATCTGGTCGACGCCGGTCTGGCCGTGCAGGGTCTTCTCGTAGCTCTGCTCGACGCCGAGCTTGCCGATGTAGTCGGTGCCCTTGTAGTTGGCGAGGTCCTCGTCGTCCCAGTCCTCCATCGCGGCCTTCTCGCGCTGGTTGATCCGGCCGATGTAGCCGAGCACGTGGCTGGCCGTCTCGCCGTTCGGGTAGTTGCGGAACAACCTGGCCTTGATCTCGACGCCCGGAAAGCGATAGCGCTGCGCGGCGAAGCGGGCCACTTCCTCGTCGGAGAGGCGCGTGCGGATCGGCACCGAGTCGAAGCTGCGCGAGTCCTCGCGCAGGCGCTTGAAGCGCCGCCGGTCGCGCGGGGTGATCTCGACCACCTGCGTCAGGCTGTCGATCGTGCTTTCGACATCGCCCGCCTTGGAAGGCGTGATCTCGAGCGTGTAGGCCGAGTAGTTGGACGCGAGCACGATGCCGTTGCGATCGAGGATCAAACCGCGATTCGGCACCACCGGCACGATCGCCGTGCGATTGCTCTCGGCCTGTTCGGCCAGGTCCTCGTGGCGCACCACCTGCAGGTAGACGAGGCGCGCACAGAGCAGGCCGAAAGCCGTCAGCACCACGAGGCCGATGGCGATCACGCGGCGCTTGAAGCGGGCGAGGTCGGCGGCAACGTTGCGGATTTCGGTCATGGCGGGAGCGAGGATAGGACGGCCGTCAGGCCCTTGCAAATGCAGCCGTCACCGGCGTTCGGGGTCACAGCGGCCGGTTGGCGTCCGGCTCCGGCGTGCGGCGCTGCGGCGCAAGCAGCAGCACCGTCGCGATCGGCCACAGCACCGCCTCGAGCAGGGGCGAGATCAGGATCGTCCACCCCGGGAACACGCCGCCGCCCACCATGCGGATCGCCAGCTCGATCGCGTGCGACAGCGCGAACAGCGGAATCAGCTGAAGCGCCTGCAGCGTCACCGGGTACCACAACAGGCGACGGTGCAACGTGATCGCGCAGAAGCCCAGCGTGGTGTAAGACAAGGCGTGCTGGCCCAGCATGGCCGACTGGTGCACGTCCATGCACAGGCCGAACACGAAGGCCGCGCCGATACCCACGCGGGTCGGCTGGTGCACGGCCCAGAAGACGATCACCAGTGCCAGCACATCGGGCGTCCACGCGCCGCGGCCGAGCGGGATCATGTCGAGCAGCAACGCCGCGATCAGGCTGGCCCAGATGAAGAGCGGGCTGACCGGCAGCAAGAGCTGCTGCTGCCCCTGGCGCTTGATCATGGCGTGGCCCCTTCCTTCCTGGCTTCGGCCTTGGCTTCAGGCTTCTCGGACTTTTCCGCCTTGTCCGATTTGTCCGCCTTCTTCTTCGCCGGAGCGGACGCCGCCGGCGCCGCCGCCGGAACGGGCGCCGCCTTCGCCGGACCGACCGGCGTCAGCACGAGGACATAGCGCGCCGCCGTCACCTTCGCGAGCGGTGCGCAATAGATGCGCGCGAAGCCCGAATCGGCTCGCCGCTCGATGCGCACGATCTTCGCGACCGGCAGGCCGGTCGGGTACACGCCATCGACGCCGCTCGTCGCCAGCAGATCGCCTTCCTGCAGATCCGAGTTCGCGGCCATGAAGCGCAGTTCCAATCCACCGCCGTGCGCGTTGGCATCGCCGAAGGCCACGCTGCGCGCGCCGGTGCGCGTGTTCTGGACCGGGATCGCGAGATCGCGGTCGATCACGAGCGTGACCTCGCTGGAGAAGGGCTGCACCTGCGTAACCTGGCCCAGCACACCGTGCTCGTCGATCACCGGCGACCCTGCCGCGACGCCATTGGCGATGCCCTGGTCGATCACGATCTTGCGGGTGTACGGATCGGCCGCGTCGTAGAGCACCTCGGCGGCACGGCCGGGTGTCTGCGTCAGTTGCCGCAGTTCGAGCATCGACCGCAGCCGGGCGTTGTCCTGTGCCAGCGACTCGGCCTGGCCGGCGCGCTCCGCCTGCAACGCCAGCGCCTGCCGCGCCTCTGCTTCACGGCGCTGCGCGAGTTGCAGGTCTTCGAAATAGCGGCCGCCGCCCACGAACATCTGCACCGGCTTGATCGCCAGCCATTGCACCGGATACAGCACCGCGCCGATCGCCACCCGCAGCGGCTGCACGATATGGAAGCGCGCGTCGGCCACCATCAGGAACAGGGCGAGCGCGCTGAAGAGAATCAGCTTGCTGAGCGCCGAGGGTCCCTGGTTGAACAGGGGCGGCGCCGTGCGGTCGAGCGTACCGAGTGGCATGAGCGAAGTGTGCCGTCAGAAGCCGATGAATACGAACAATGCCCCAGATCGTCCTGGCCATTCCCTTCGTGGGGTGCCGCGGAACCGGCTAAGCCGGGCCGCAGGCACCGCCCCCGGTAGGGGGTGGGAGCGCGACACGAAGTGCGCGCGACCTGGGGGCGAGCCAAATCACTCGCTGGTGAAGATGCTTCCCAGTCGGTCCATGCGCTCGAGTGCGATGCCGCAGCCACGCACCACGCAGGTCAGCGGGTCTTCGGCCACGAGCACCGGCAGGCCGGTTTCCTCGGCCAGCAGGCGGTCGAGGTCGCGCAGCAATGCGCCGCCGCCGGTCAGCATCATCCCGCGGTCGGCGATGTCGGCGCCCAGTTCAGGCGGCGTCTGTTCCAGCGCGTTCTTGACCGCCGAGACGATGTTGTTGAGCGGATCGGTGAGCGCCTCCAGCACTTCGTTGCTGCTGATGGTGAAGCTGCGGGGCACGCCTTCGCTGAGGTTGCGGCCCTTGACTTCCATCTCCTTGACCTCGGAGCCCGGGAATGCCGAGCCGATGGTCTTCTTGATCACTTCGGCCGTCGGCTCGCCGATCAGCATGCCGTAGTTGCGGCGGATGTAGTTGATGATGGCCTCGTCGAAGCGGTCGCCGCCAACGCGGACGCTGCCCTTGTAGACCATGCCGCCGAGCGAGATCACGCCGACTTCGGTGGTGCCGCCGCCGATGTCGACGACCATCGAGCCCGACGCCTCCGACACCGGGAGGCCGGCACCGATCGCCGCGGCCATGGGCTCCTCGATCAGGTAGACCGAGGTGGCGCCGGCGGCTTCGGCGGCATCCTTGATGGCGCGGCGCTCGACCTGGGTCGAGCCGCAGGGCACGCAGATGATGATCCGCGGGCTCGGCGCGAGCAGCGAACGCGGGTGCACCATCTTGATGAACTGCTTGATCATCTGCTCGGTGATCACGAAGTCGGCGATGACGCCGTCCTTCATCGGGCGGATGGCTTCGATGTTGCCGGGCACCTTGCCGAGCATGGCCTTGGCTTCGCGGCCCACGGCCTGGATCACCTTCTTGCCGTGCGGACCGCCTTCATGGCGGATCGCGACGACGGAGGGCTCGTCGAGGACGATGCCCTTGTTTCGGGCGAAGATCAGGGTGTTGGCGGTGCCGAGGTCGATCGCGAGGTCGGTAGAGAAGTACCGGCGGAAAGTACCGAACATTGCGGAATTCCTCTGGGGCACGTCATGCGCATCGGCATGGCGTCGCCCTTTTATCTGGGTCGTTTGACAGGGTGAATGGATCGTTTTTGCGGCAAAAGCCGGCGCGTTCGCGGGGGTTGCGGCAAAGGCGGGATAATACCTGAATCCCCCCCGGCTTCACCGTTCTGCCGCCCTCTTGGCGCGCTTTACACGCCGCTTTTCGACCCTCGATCCTTCCATGTCCCTGACCTCCTCAGACATTGCCCGCATCGCGTCGCTCGCGCGGCTGCAGCTGGCTCCCGACGAAAGCGAGCGCATGCTCGGCCAGATCAACGGCTTCTTCAATCTCGTCGAGACCATGCGATCGGTCGATACGGCCGGCGTCGAACCGCTGGCGCACCCGGTTGCGGCCATCGAGGACATCACGCTGCGGCTGCGCGACGACATCGCCAGCGAGCCGAACAACCGCGAAGCCAACCAGAAGAGCGCGCCCGCCGTGGACATGGGTCTGTTCCTCGTGCCGAAGGTGATCGAATGAACGCCGACCTGCACCAGTTGAGCGTGGCCGATCTGGCCCGGGCGCTCGCCGCCAAGGAAGTGTCGGCCGTCGAGGCCGCAGGCCATTTCCTCGGCCGCATCAAGGCGCACCAGGCGCTCGGCGCCTTCGTCGCCATCGACGAGGAAGCCACGCTGACCCAGGCGCGCCTGGCCGATGCGCGCATCGCCGCCGGCGATGCACCGGTGCTGGCCGGCGTGCCGATCGCGCACAAGGACATCTTCGTCACCACCGACTTCCCGACCACGGCCGGCTCGCGCATGCTCGCGGGCTACCGCTCGCCCTACGACGCGACCGTCGTGCGCAAGCTGGCCGAGGCCGGCACCGTGACGCTGGGCAAGCTCAGCTGCGACGAGTTCGCGATGGGCTCGGCCAACGAGAACGTCGCCGTGCCCGCGGTCGGCGCCGACGCCGTCGTGCCGGTGCGCAACCCGTGGGACACCGCGCGCATTCCGGGCGGCTCGTCCGGCGGCAGCGCCGCAGCCGTGGCCGCCCGCCTGGTGCCGGCCGCGACCGGCACCGACACCGGCGGCTCGATCCGCCAGCCTGCGTCGTTTTGCGGCGTCACGGGCATCAAGCCGACCTACGGCCGCGCCTCGCGCTACGGCATGGTCGCCTTCGCATCCAGCCTCGATCAGGCCGGCCCGATGGCGCGCTCGGCCGAAGACTGCGCGCTGCTGCTGTCGGCGATCTGCGGGCCGGACCTCGACCGCGATTCGACCTCGCTCGACCGTCCCGCGGAAGACTTCTCGCGCTCGCTGAACGACTCGCTCGAAGGCTTGCGCATCGGCGTGCCGAAAGAGTTCTTCACATCCGGTGAAGGCGGCCTGGCACCCGGCGTGCGCGCCGCGGTCGAGGCCGCCCTGGCGCAGTACGAGAAGCTCGGCGCGAAGCGCGTCGAGATCACGCTGCCGCGCACCGAGCTGTCGATCCCCGTGTACTACGTGCTGGCCGCGGCCGAGGCGTCGAGCAACCTGAGCCGCTTCGACGGCGTCAAGTTCGGCCACCGCGCCAAGGATTACCGCGACCTCGCCGAGATGTACGCGAAGACGCGCGCCGAAGGCTTCGGCGACGAGGTCAAGCGCCGCATCATGATCGGCACCTACGTGCTGTCGCACGGCTACTACGACGCCTACTACCTGCAGGCGCAGAAGGTGCGCCGCATGATCGCCGACGATTTCCAGCAGGCCTTCGCGCAGTGCGACGTGATTGCCGGCCCGGCGGCGCCGAGCGTCGCCTGGAAGCTGGGCGAGCACAACGACGATCCGGTCGCCGACTACCTGGCCGACATCTTCACGCTGCCCGCGTCGCTCGCCGGCCTGCCCGGCATGAGCCTGCCCGCCGGTTTCGGCGAGCACGCGATGCCCGTCGGCCTGCAGCTGATCGGCAACTACTTCGGCGAGGCCAAATTGCTGAACGCCGCGCACCGCTTCCAGCAGGCGACCGACTGGCATTCCCGCCAGCCCACCGGATTTTGAGACGATGAGCCAGCAAGACACCACCGAACAACTGCAGGCCGGCCGCCCCACGGGCCCGCTGGTGCAAGGCTATGAAGTCATCATCGGCTTCGAGACCCACGCACAGCTGTCGACTGCCAGCAAGATCTTCAGCCGGGCCTCGACGGCCTTCGGCGCCGAACCCAACACGCAGGCCTGCGCGGTCGACCTGGCGCTGCCCGGCACGCTGCCTGTGATGAACAAGGGCGCGGTCGAGCGCGCCATCAAGCTCGGCCTGGCGCTGGGCTCGACCATCGCGCCGCGCAGCGTGTTCGCGCGCAAGAACTACTTCTATCCCGACCTGCCCAAGGGCTACCAGATCAGCCAGTTCGAGATCCCGGTCGTGCAGGGCGGCTCGGTGAGCTTCTTCCTCGGCGAGGAAGCCAAGACCGTGCGCCTGGTGCGCGCGCACCTCGAAGAGGACGCGGGCAAGTCGCTGCACGAGAACTTCATCGGCCAGTCGGGCATCGACCTGAACCGCGCAGGCACGCCGCTGCTGGAGATCGTGACCGAACCCGACATGCGCTCCACCGCCGAGGCCGTGGCCTATGCGCGCGAGCTGCACAAGATCGTGACCTGGATCGGCATCTGCGACGGCAACATGCAGGAAGGCAGCTTCCGCTGCGACGCCAACGTGTCGGTGCGCAAGCCCGGCGACAAGCTCGGCACGCGCCGCGAGATCAAGAACCTGAACAGCTTCAAGTTCATGCAGCAGGCGATCGACTACGAGATCCGCTGGCAGATCGAGGAGATCGAGGACGGCCGCAAGATCCAGCAGGCGACCGTGCTGTTCGACCCGGACACCGGCGAGACGCGCGCCATGCGCACCAAGGAAGATGCGGCCGACTACCGCTACTTCCCCGATCCGGACCTGCCGCCGCTGGCGATCGCCGCCGACTGGATCGAGCGCGTGCGCGGCGAGATGCCCGAGCTGCCGCGCGCGATGGCCGAGCGCTACGTGACGACGCATGGCCTGTCGGCGTACGACGCGGCGCAGCTCACGCAGAGCCTGGCGCTCGCGCACTATTTCGACAGTGCGGTGGCGGCCGGCGCAGCACCCAAGCTCGCGAGCAACTGGATCACGGGCGAGATCGCGCGCCGGCTGAACGCGCAGGACATCTCGATCGCCGAGGCGCCCGTGAGTGCCGCGCAACTCGCGACGCTCGTCGCGCGCATCGGCGACGGCACGATCTCCAACAACGCGGCGCGCCAGGTGTTCGATGCGCTGTGGACCGGCGACGGCAGCGATGTCGACGCGGTGATTGCCGCCAAGGGCCTGAAGCAGATGAGCGACACCGGCGCGCTCGAAGCCATCGTCGACGGCGTGCTCGCGACCAACGAAAAGAACATCGCCGAATACCGCGCAGGCAAGGACAAGGCCTTCAACGCGCTGGTCGGCCAGGTCATGAAGGCCAGCCAGGGCAAGGCCAACCCGGCGCAGGTCAATGCGCTGCTGAAGGCCAGGCTCGGCTGATCGCCCCTTGCGGAGCCGGCTGGTTCCGCGGGGCGGCCCGGCTCAGCGCGGCGTGTCCGCGGTGGTGCTGCTCCACAGCCGCACCAGCTGCACGCGCTCTTCATCGAAGCGCTGGTTCACGCGCTTCTTCTCGGCCTCCTGCTCGCCGATGAAGCGCTTCTGCACCGACACGCTCTGCGTGTTGTCGTCCAGCTTGCGCCGCACCGACAGCGGCGCCTTGCTCACGTCCTTCTTGTAGAACTCGAGTTCGTCGTCGATGCGGCTGCGCTCCAGCGCCAGTTCGCCGACGCGCACCTGCGCGGCATGCAGCACGGCATCGATGCGCGACAGCACGTCGGCGCGTTCGCGGTCGTGCGCCCCGGCATCGGGATAGCGGACCAGCAGCGCGCGCTGGCGCCGACGTTCCTCGTTCTGCTGCGCCACGCGGCGTGCGGCCTGGCGGGCGTTTTCTTCGCGCTCGGCCAGTTCCCGCGGCGTGTAGCTGGGTGGAATGCTGCGGCGCGTGATGCCGGCCGGGCCGAGTTCGCGCTGCTCACGGTCGAGGCATTCGGCCAGCGGACGGTCGGCCGTGAAGGTACGGCCCTGCGCATCGGTGCAGCTGTAGATGGCACCCGGCGCGGGCGGCTGGGGCTGCGCATGCAGTAGCAGGCTGGTGCCCAGTGCCGCCAGCAACACGCCGGCACGGCACGCGGTTCCGGGCGTTGCGCCTGTCGGAAGATGGCCCGGGCCGTGCACGCGCGCGCCCTGCGGCCGTTCAGCTCGCGCCGTAGCGTGCGCGATAGGCCAGCACGCCGTCGCGGTGCACCTGCAGCGCCGGGTCGGCCCGTTCGGACAGGTAGCTCAGCAGGTCGTCCAGCGTGGCGATCGGCACCACCTGCATGCCCAACTGGTTGCGCACGTACTGCACCGCGCTGTGGGCGACGTCGGCGCCGTTCTCGGTCGCCATCTCCTGCCGGTCAAGGGCGATCGCGACCGCATGCGGCGTGGCGCCGGCGGCGCGGATCGCCGCGATCGATTCACGCACCGCGGTGCCGGCCGACATCACGTCGTCGACGATCAGCACACGCCCGGCCAGCGGCGCGCCGACCAGCGAGCCGCCCTCGCCGTGCGCCTTGGCTTCCTTGCGGTTGTAGGCAAAGGGCACGCTGCGGCCGCGCCGCGCGAGTTCGATCGCCACGGCCGCGCCCAGCGGGATGCCCTTGTAGGCGGGGCCGAAGATCATGTCGAATTCGAGGCCGCTGCCGATCAGCCGCTCTGCATAGAATTCGGCCAGCCGGAGCATCTTGGCGCCGTCGTCGAACAGTCCCGCATTGAAGAAGTAGGGGCTCAGACGGCCGGCCTTGGTCTTGAATTCGCCGAAGCGCAGGACGCCCGATTCGATCGCGAACTGCACGAAGCGCTGGGCCAGGGCCTTGTCGGCGTCCGTCTGGGGCGGCGTCACCGCCGTCACGTCCGCCGGAGCCACCTCTGCGCCACCATTGCCATTGCCTCCACCATCTACAACCATCGGGAATTCCTTGTGTTCAAACTGACCAGCCTCAACCTCAACGGCCTGCGTTCGGCCGCCACCAAGGGGGTGGCCGACTGGGTCGCCGAACTGGCGCCGGATTGTATTTGCATGCAGGAAATACGCGTCCAGGCCAGCGACATCGAAGGCCGCTTCGAGGAGATGGCGGGCCTGAAGGGCCACTTCCATTTCGCCGAGAAGAAGGGCTACGCCGGCACCGCGATATACACGAAGCATGCGCCCAGCGAGGTCGTGGTCGGCTGGGGCGACGCGGAGTTCGACGCCGAGGGCCGCTACCTCGAACTGCGCTTCGACACGCCGTCGCGCAAGCTGTCGATCATCAGTTGCTACTTTCCGAGCGGCTCGTCGGGCGAAGAACGCCAGGCGGCCAAGTTCCGCTTCCTGAAGGGCTTCTTCCCGCACCTGAACGCGTTGAAGAAGGAGCGCGAGTTCGTGCTGTGCGGCGACATCAACATCGCCCACCAGGAGATCGACCTGAAGAACTGGAAGGGCAACCTGAAGAACAGCGGCTTCCTGCCCGAGGAGCGGGCCTGGATGACGCGCCTGCTCGACGCGGGTGCGGAGGGCGCCGGCCTGGTCGACGTCTACCGCAAGCTCAAGCCCGACACCACGGGCGAGGCCTACACCTGGTGGAGCAACCGCGGCCAGGCGTATGCGAAGAACGTGGGCTGGCGGCTCGACTACCACCTGGCCACGCCGGCACTGGGCGCGCTCGCGCGCGAGGAGTCGATCTACAAGACCGTGAAGTTCAGCGACCATGCGCCGATCACGGTGGACTACGAGTTCACCCTCTGACTTCTGCTGAGCGCCCGCCTTCGACCGGAGCGGGCGTCCAACCACGGACCAGCAGATGGCTTGAGTCGATCTTTTGCTGTCGCAACCGCATCGAAGGACCTTGAAACGGATGCTCGTGCTGCGATGGCGTCCGACGAAACCACCTGGAGCGGAATCATGCGCGAAGAGATTCCCACGAAAATCACCGCGTTGATGACGACCAAGGCAACGAGCGAGATCGACCCGAGATGTGGGTATAGCGGCACCATCACGATCGATAGCGCGGTGCCGCAGTGAAGACGCGGAAGCTGCCGGATCAGTCGGCAGCGCGCCCGACAAGCAGGCCGACGAAGATCGTGCACAGGCCCGTCATCAGGTAGACGGTCGGCAGGTCTGTCAGCGCGACGCCGAGGTTGTTGCCGCGAACGATGTGCTGAACGGCATCAGCATGAAGCCGCAGGTCGTCATTGGCCAAGTGCGGCGGCACGGCGAGCTTGTGCGGCAGACGCCCGAACGGGCTGCGCTCCTGCGCCTGTCCCAGGTGATCGGCGACCGGCTGCATGCGCCACGCGACCACCAGGCCAAACTCCTTCGGCCCGATCTTGAGTGCCGGCATGATCACGGCGCCGAGCGGCGCCATCCACATGAAGTCCAGGATCACCGCGAACTGCAGGAACGCCAACGTCGCGACGACGAACAGCTGTTAGCGCGAGAACAGCGTGGCCGCGGCCTTCGCGCCGTCGGTGCCGGCCGGGTCGGCGCTCATGGGTGCGAGTCCATGTCATCGAGGATGGTCTGCGCGGCATCGTCACCAAACCAATCATCGAAGGACGACGTGATGGCTTCGACCATCGGCGTGGAACGCTCGATCATCAGCGACTCGTACTGGCGTTGGGCCGCGCGCCAGTCGTCGTTGCCGACGAGTGCCATTGCGAGGTCCGACGCGTCCAGCATCGCCAGGTTCACGCCTACGCCGAGCGGCGGCATCACGTGCGCCGCATCGCCGACGAGCGTCAGGCCGGCGCGATGCGGCCAGCCCAGCGGCAGGGGCATCGATGAGATGGGGCGCACCGCGGCGATCCGGTCGCTGTCGGAGATCAGTGTTGTCAGCAATGGCGTACAGCCGCTGAAGCGGCTCAACAGTTGCGCCTTGTCGATGCTTGCCAGCGCCTTGTCGGGTCGATCGGACTCTTCCGGGCGTGTCCGGAACGCAGCATAGACGCGGATGCTCGCGTTCCCGTTGCGCTGGGCGATCAGGCCCACGCCGCCGTGCAGCGAGAACAATGTCCCGCGCCCGACCAGGCTCGAAATGGCCGAGTGCCGCCGATCGACATCGTTCAACCACAACTCGACGAAGGTGGCGCCCCTGTAGACCGGGAGTGCGTCGGTAAGCAGTGCACGGCTCTTCGACCAGGCGCCATCGGCGCCGATCACCAGGTCGAACGGACCCAAGGTGCCGACCGCGCTCTTCAGTTCATGGCGACCATCCGGCAAGGCGAGCACCTGGTCGATGCGCACGCCCCAGTGGATCGTTTGCGGGGCCAGCGGCGCCAGCATCAGTTCGCGCAGAACCTTGCGGTCGATCTCGGGGCGTGTGCCCGTGCCCGGCTCCGGAATCTCCTCGCGCAGCAGTGCACCGGTCACGAAGTCGCGTACGCGTTGCTCCTGGTCTTCGTGACGCGCGACGGCGAGGAAGGCTTCGAGCAGTCCGGCGCGTTCCATTGCGAGCTGTCCGTCTTCCGGATGCAGATCGAGGCTGCCGCCCTGGTCGCGCGCTGCCTCCGACGAGTCGGCCTCGAACACGTCGAAGCGCCAGCCGTGCCGGCTCAAGACGTTGGCCGCAGTCAGTCCGCCCGGGCCGGCTCCGATGATCGCGATAGAAGGATGTTGCGACACGACGATTTCCTCTGCTACATTGATAGGACCCTATGATGGTACATAGGAGCCTATACATGTCAAAGGAAAATTGTGAAGCCAGTTGCCGAATGGCGCCCGCACGACATGCCAAGCTTGATCATCAATCGCCTTGCGCGCGTGCTGTCGAAGCGTGCCGACGACGAGCTGGCGGCCGTGGGGCTGACCGCGTCGCAACTGCCCGTGCTCGCTTCCCTGAAGGATGGGGTAAAACTGACCCAGAAAGAACTCGCCGATCTCGCCGCGGTGGCACAACCCAGCATGGCGCAGCTGCTGGCCCGCATGGAACGCGACGGGCTGGTGCAGCGCACGCCGTCGGCGACCGACGGACGCATCAGCCTGATCTCGCTGACGCCACAGGCCAGCCGACGGCTCGAACCGGGCCGGACGGCTTTACGCCGGGTCGATGACGATGTCTGCTCGGTCCTCACCGAGAAGGAACGCGAGATGTTGACGACGGTTCTTCGGAAGCTGGTGCGCCATGCACAAGGCAAGCCCGAGTAGAGAGCAACGGTCGCGTCGAACGTCAGCGCTTACCCACCACAACGGCACGGGCATCCGCAGCGTTTGCCGGCACTTCATGGTCCTGCGCGGTGAACTCGATCTCTTCTCGCAAGCGATCGTTGCCGTCGAAGGGAGCAAGTTCAAGGCAAGGCAAGGCAAGGCGATGCGACTGGCGGCTGGTGGGGGCCTAAGCCCTTTCCATGCTGCTTTGCAGTTGCGCAAGCCGCATGACGTCATCGACGTGCTGTGACGGTACTTTCAGTAGATCGTCGTTGGACGGGCCTTTGAGCCTCACGACGGGCACTCGCAATGCAAGTGTTCGGCATACTGGCGCACCGATGGTGTTTCCACGCAGCCTCGGCCGACGACAGTCGTCTTGCCCAACGACCAGCAACCCGATTCATGCGCGGGTTTTTTGTCGCACTCACTACCACCTGGCCACGCCGGCACTGGGCGCGCTCGCGCGCGAGGAGTCGATCTACAAGACCGTGAAGTTCAGCGACCATGCGCCGATCACGGTGGACTACGACTTCACGTTGTAGCCGTAGCGCCACCGGATTCGCTGCCCTTCAGTCCTTGCTGAACGCCTGCGCCGCTGCCGCCGTGTCCAGCGCTTCGCGGAGCAGCTTGATCTTGCCGCCTTCGGCGATCAGCACACCGGCGTAGGTCTGCCGGTAGATCTTCCCGGTGTCGACCACCAGCGCCTCGACGGAGTATTCGCCGAACACCTTGTCGGGCGTGTCGATCCAGACCTTGAAATCCTTGAACCGGAAATCCGGAATCTTCGCCAGCAGATTGACCAGCAGCGCCTCTACGGCCGCGGGGCCGCGGGCATGCGCTTTGACCGTAGGCAGTTCAAGGACGCCATCTTCGGCAAAAAGCGCCGCAGCGGCGGCTGGCGTGCGGACGTTGTCCTGATAGGACTGAAGCAATTCGAGAGCGTTTTTCATGATGGATTCCTTTCAGGTCCGAGGGGCTCGACGGGCAGCTCAGATCTGGGCGATGCCGCCGTCGACGAACAGTTCGATGCCGGTGATGAACGCCGAATCGTCCGACGCGAGGAAGATCGCGGCCTTGGCGACATCCTCGGGCTGCCCGATGCGCCCGATTGGCACCTGCGCGGTCAGGTAGTCGAGCAGGCCTTGTTGCTGGGCGGCATCGGGGCCTGCGAGTTCGACCAGGCCCGGGGTGTGGATCGGCCCCGGCGACAGCGTGTTGATGCGGATCGCGCGACCCTTCAGGTCCAGGACCCAGCTGCGCACGAGGCTGCGAACCGCTGCCTTGGTTGCGCTGTAGACACTGAAGTTCGCGGTGCCTTTCACGCCCGCCGTCGAACCGGCCAGGATGACGGACGCGCCGTTCGCAGCCTTCCCGAGCAGCGGCAGCGCCTTCTGCACCGTGAACACCACGGCCT
Organism: Variovorax sp. GW821-FHT10B04; assembly: GCF_059415645.1. Lineage (NCBI taxonomy): Bacteria > Pseudomonadati > Pseudomonadota > Betaproteobacteria > Burkholderiales > Comamonadaceae > Variovorax > Variovorax sp. GW821-FHT10B04. The sequence goes on along the minus strand of NZ_JBWKNQ010000018.1, from coordinate 81,188 downwards.
TCACGTTGCGGTCGAAGGTTTGGTCGTAGTGCGCCTCGGTGATGGCACCGAGCGGCAGCATGTCGCCGCCGCCCGCGTTGGCGTACAACACGTCGATGCGGCCATGGCGTGCCTGCACTGCGTCGTAGAGCCGATCCAGGTCGGCGAGCTTGGTCGAGTCGGCCTGAAAGCCCGTCGCGTTGTGTCCGATGGCGCTCACGGCCGCGTCCAGTTCGGCTTGGCGCCGGCCTGTGATGTAGACGAATGCGCCTTCCGACGCGAAGGCCTTGGCGGCTGCGAGACCGATGCCGGTGGTACCGCCCGTGATGACGGCGACCTTGCCCGAGAGTTTGTTGTTCATGGCTTTGCTCCTGTGGTTGAGAGGGTGAGCGAAGCTTAAAATGTTCATCTCCCTGAATAAAGTCGATATCTTTGACTTGATATTTCATCAATATGAATAATCAAGGCATTGAAAGTCGCCGTTACCCGCCATGGATCAACTGCTTGCCCTGCGCGTCTTCGTGCGCATCGCCGAATCCGGTGGGTTCTCGCGCGCTGCCGATTCGATGAACATCCCCCGCCCCACGGTGACCAAGCTCGTGCAGGACCTGGAGCAGCACCTGGGGACGAAGCTGCTGCATCGCACGACACGGCGCGTCAGCGTGACGCCCGAGGGCTCCGCTTATTTCGAGCGTGCGAAAAGCCTCATCGGCGAGCTCGACGACATGGACGAGAGCACGTCACAGGCGCGCGCCCGGCCGCAGGGGCGCATCCGCGTCGACGTCGGTTCGGTGCTGGCAAACATGATCCTCATCCCTGCCTTGCCGGGCCTCCGGGCCCGCTACCCGGACCTGCACGTCGACCTCGGCGTTGGCGATCGCCCGGTCGACCTGGTCGGCGAAGGCGTCGACTGCGCGATTCGCGGCGGCCCCCTGCCCGACATGTCGCTCGTCGCGCGGCGCATCGCCGACATGGATTGGGTCACGTGCGCGAGTCCGGTGTACCTGGGCGCGCGGGGCGTGCCGAAACATCCGTCCGAACTGATGCCCCCCGCCAGGGAACCGGCGGACAAGAACCGCGTCCCGGGCCATGCCATCGCCGGCTACTTCTCGTCTCTGACCGGGCGGGCCTTCCCACTCGAATTCCACAAGGAAGGCGAACAGATACAGGTGCATGGCCAGGTGGAGGTCGCCGTCAACGAAAGCACCGCCCACCTGAACGCGCTGCTTGCTGGCGTCGGCGTCGGCCAGGCGTTCAAGTTCATGGCCGCGCCCTATCTCGAAAGCGGGCAACTGCGCCGCGTGCTGGGCGGCTGGACCCGTCCGCGGCAACCCTTCCACATCCTCTATCCGAGCAATCGGCACCTGAGCACCAAGACCCGGCTGTTCGTCGATTGGGTTGCGGAAATATTCGCGCCGTTCGACGACCGATGAGTCCTGGATGCGGCACACGACGGGCAACTGCAGTTGCGGTAGCGGTTGCAGGCGCCGCGGCCTTCAGCCGAATCAGGCCAGCTCGAACACCACGTCCTGCGCCCCTTCCCACAGCACCTTGGTGCCGAGCTTGCGCAGGTTTTCCTTGCCTTCCACGATCGTGAGGAAGTGGTTGCCGGCGAGCTGGCCCATCTTGCTGGCGAAGCTGCAGGCGCCATAGGCCAGGATGATCTCGGTCTCGCTGTAGCCGCCGGGATAGAACAGGATGTCGCCGACCGACGGATGGCTGGTGTGGTTCTCGAAGCCGACCGGTGCGCCGTCGGCCTCGAGCTTGAACTCGCCCAGCGGCACCCAGCAGCCTTCGCCGCTCCAGCGCACGTGGATGAGCTTCTGCCGGTAGGGCAGCAGCTTCAGGAAAGCGGCCACGGTGAGCGGCGCGTCGGGATGGGTTTCGGCGATGAAGTCGAAGCCGCCGGCGGTGATCTTGAGTCGGGTCATGGATTGCGTGATGTATCTGGAGGTCAGCCGCAGCAGCCACCGAAGCGGCCGTGACGGTAAAAGGGCGCGAGGTCTTCGGCCAGGGCCTGCACGGTGCCGCGCCAGCCTTGATGGCCGGCGTCGGCCGCGAGTGCCGCGCGCATGCGGCCTCGCAATTCTGCCTGCAGCGCAAGCTCGTCCACGCCGCACACCCGGCCCGCGTCGACCACCGTTCGGCCGCCGGCAAGCACCGTGTGGATGTGGCGGCCGTTGCCGCGCGCCAGCAGCAGGTCGAGCGGGTCGACGTCGTCGAACAGCGCATCGTCGTCGAGCGCATCCCAGTCGAGCAGCACGATGTCGGCCGGCTCGCCAGGCGCGATGCGGCCACGCGAGGCGAAGCGCCACAGCTGCGCCGGCGTCATCGCCGTGTCGTAGCCCCAGCCGCGGTGCAGCGCATAGGCCAGCCGTGCCTCGCGCAACGCATCGTCGTCTTCGTCGAAGGCCATGCCGTCCAGGCCCATCGCGACCTTGCAGCCCTGCGCGAGCATCTCCGCCAGCGGCGCGATGCCCGACTTCAGGCCGAGGTTCGAACTGGTGTTGACCGCGATGGTCACGCCGCGCTCGGCCAGCAACGTGAGCTCGTCCGGCCGGGCCCAGGCGCAGTGGGCCAGCGTGAGCCGCGGGCTCAGCAGGCCGATCCGGTCGAGGAAGCGCACGATGCCGCCGGGATGCGCCGCGTCGGCCCAGTCGCGCTGGTACTTCGTCTCGAGCAGGTGCATGTGCACCCGGCGGCCGGTGTCGGCCGACGCGCGCGCGATGGCTTCGAGCAGCGGCGTGCTGCACCACTGCACGGCCGTCGGCCCGTACTGCACGTCGACATGCGCGCCGTGGCCGCCGGACGCGACCATCGCCGCGACTTCGTCGACCACCGCGAGCTGCTGCGCGGGTGCAACCGGCTTCACGGCCAGCCGCTGCGCCACCGCGTCGCGGATGCCCGGCCGCAGTGCGGCCAGCATCGTGGCGTCGTCGCTGTAGCCGATGCCATGGCGGTCGCGCATGGCGACCGCGAAGCCGATGCGCACGCCGACGTCGCGTGCGGCGCGGGCCACTTCCGCTGCCTCCTCCACATAGGGCATGCCGCCCTGCGCGCGCGTGTAATGAACCATCAGGTCGACCACGCCGTTGCGCAGCGAACGCGAGAAGGACGTGGCCGCGCACAGATACGGGTCCATGCCCGGCACCACGCCGAGAAAGGCCAGCCAGCTCTCCAGCGGCTGGTTGAAGGCGCCCAGCGTCGCGCTGCGGAAGGTGCGCGCATGGTCGTGCGCATTGGCCAGCGCGGGCAGGGCCAGCCGACGGCGGCCGGGCACCGCGTCGCGCAGCGGCGTGAGCGCGGCGACGCGTCCCTCGGCAAGGGTGATGCGCATGTGGCGCTGCGCGGGCGTCGCGCCGGGGTCGGCCAGCAGCCAGGCGCAGTCGATGGAGGTGTCGTGGGTCGTCGTCATTTCAGCGCGATCTTGCACCCGGCCGGCGGCTTCGGCATGGGTCTTTGGCGCTGCTCACGCACCGCCCGTGGCCAGATCGGTCTTGCGCTGCGACCAACCGGTCACGCGCCGCTCCACCAGCGACGACAGCGCATACAGCACCACGCCCATCGCCGCCAGCAGGAACAGGCCGGCGAACACCATCGGCACGTCGAAGTTGCCGCTGGCGATCATCATCACGGTGCCGATGCCCTTGTTCGAGGCGACCGTCTCGGCCAGCACCGTGCCCACGAAGGACAGCGTGATGGCGATCTTGAGCGACGCGAACAGGTACGGCATGGCGCGCGGCAAGCCGACGTTCCAGAGGATGTCGCGCTTGCGGGCGCCCAGCACGCGCAGCACGTCCTCGAGTTCGGGCTCGGTGCTGGCCAGGCCGGTCGCGACGTTGACCACCACCGGGAAGATGCTGATCACCATCGACGTGAGGATGGCCGGCACCGTGCCCGCGCCGAACCACACGACGAACAGCGGCACCACCGCGACCTTCGGAATGCTGGAGAAGCCGACCAGCAGCGGATAGGTCACGTCGTAGGCCAGCTTCGACGAGCCGATGCCGACACCGATCACGATGCCCGCCAGCACGCCGAGCGCGAAACCGGCGAAGGTGGTGTAGAGCGTCTGCAGCGCATGCGCCCAGAGCAGCGGCATCTTCTCGATCAGCACCTGCGCGATCTGGCTCGGCCGCGGCAGGATCAGGTCGGACACGTTGAAGGCCAGGCAGACCAGTTCCCACAGCACGAAGAAGCCGACGAGCGCACCGGCGGACAGCAGGCGCTGGCGCCATACAGGAGACGGCGTGTTCATGCGACCACCTCTTCGATGTCTTCGACGGCGCGGCTCGCAACGGCCGGCGGCGGCGTGGCGTCGCCATCGCGGCGCGCGTCGGCGATGCGCATGCGCAGTTGCTGCACCAGCGTCGCGAACTCGGGCGCATAGCTGCTCTCCAGCGTGCGCGGCCGTGCGAAGCCGACGTCGCGCGTCTCCAGGATGCGGCCGGGCCGCGAGCTCATCACGCAGATGCGGTTGGCGAGGTACGCGGATTCGCGCAGGTCGTGCGTCACCAGCAGCACCGTGGGCCGGCGGTCCATCCAGAGCTTCTGCATGATGTCCCACAGTTCCTCGCGGGTGAACTGGTCGAGCGCGCCGAAGGGCTCGTCGAGCAGCAGCAGCTCGGGCTCGTGCACCAGCGCGCGGCACAGCGACGCGCGCTGCAGCATGCCGCCCGACAGTTGCCACGGCCGCTTGTCGCCGAAGCCCTTCAGCCCGACCTGCGCCAGCAACGCGTCGGCGCGCCCGGCGTATTCGCCGCGCTTCTTCTTCGCGTAGTGCTGGCGGAAGGGCTCGACGATCTTCAGCGGGATCATCACGTTCTCGCGGATCGTGAGCCAGGGCAGCATCGTCGGGTTCTGGAAGGCCAGGCCGATGCGCAGCCGAGGTGCCTGCGCCGCATGCGCGCCGGCCGGCTTCGTGCCGACCGCGCCGACCTCGCGCCCGCCGGCGATCACCGCGCCGGACGTCGGCTTGAGCAGGCCCGCGACCAGTTTCAGGATGGTCGACTTGCCGCAGCCGCTGGGCCCGACCAGCGCGACGAAGTCGCCCTCGGCGATGCCCAGCGTGGTGTGATCGAGCGCGATGGTGCCGCCGCCGTAGCGCAGCATCACGTCGGACAGTTGGATGAAGCTCTGGCTCATGGTGTCTTTCGGGAGGTTGTTTCGTTGCGATGCGTGGTGCGGTGCGGCCTGCGCTCAGTCCACGCGCATCAGCGCCGCCACCGGTCCGCCGCCGGGCGGGCCCTGGTGCTCGGCGCCGCCCGACACGTACAGCGCGGTACGCCCCACGATCGAGGCCAGCACGCCACCGACCGCCGCGCGCGCATGCCGCGTCGCGTTGATGTCGGAATCGTTCAGCATGGTGTGGCGCGCGCCGCGCACGCGGCCATCGGGGCTGGCCTCGGCCTTCGCCAGCAGGTTGACCAGGCGCGATGCGACGGCGTCGGCATCGCGCTCCGGGTCGAGCCCGAAATGCGTGCGCAGCAGCGTGCGTACGCCGGCGGCGTCGACCGCGTCGCGCATCACCGTGTGGCCGATGCGGAACGCCGACGCGCCGCCGCGCACTTCGCCCAGCACGATCACGACGTTGCCTTCGAGCTCGATGCCGGCCGAGGCCGATGCGCGCGCCGAGTGCAGCGTGAGGTCGTGCAGCACGGCCGCATCGTTCAGGTGCTCCGGCGCGATCTCGCCCAGCGCCAGCCCGATGCCCAAGGCCGAGGCGCCGCGCGAGAAAGCCATCGATTCGTAGGTGTCGCGCGTGACCGTCGCCGCGCCGCGCCGCAGCGCGTCGTCGATCTTGGCCGAGCTCAGCAGCGGGCACTTCACCTGCACGAAATGCACGTCCGCCGCGTCCGCGATGCCGGCGTCGCGCATGGCGTCGTGCACCGCGTCGGCCGTGGCCCGCACCTGCGCCATGCGGCCGACCTCCTCCGGGGCGAAGTCGCGTGTGTGGGCGACGCCGACGACCAGACGCTTCTCGCCGTGCGAGGGCGCGGCCTCGGCACCTTCCATGATTTCGCGGGTGAAGACCGTGAAGTGCGGCGACAGCACGCCTTCGGTGCCGCCGGACATCACCAGCGCGACGCGCGCATGGACGTCCTGCACGGTGCACGCCAGATGCGGCGCCAGGAAGTGGCACCACGCCGTGGCCGCGAAGTCGCGCGTGTGGTCGTTCACGCAGCCGTTGCCCTCGGTCTTGCCCATCACCGCGACGATGTGCCGCGGGTCCAGGGCACCGGCGTCGACCAGTGCCTGCACGCCGCCGAGGTCGCCGGGGCCGCGGCAGGCGACCACATGAACGCCGATCTTCTGATGCGTCACGAGGCGCTCCAGTCCACCTCGCCCACGGGCACCGCGCTGCGCGGCACGCCGGGCGGCGTCTCGAGAATCGCGCTGCTGTAGTGCTCGGTGTTGCGCGGCTTCGGCGTCGGCATCTGCTGCACGGCCTTCACCGATCGGCCCCAGCCCACCGCCTCGCCGACCAGCCTGCCGTCGCGCATCACGAAGCGCCCGCGCAGCAGCGTGTGCAGCGGGTAGCCTTTCACCGGACGGCCGTTCCACGGCGAGATCCTGCTGATACTTTGCAGCCTGTTCTGCGACAGCACGCCCGCGCGCTCCATGTCGACGAAGGCGATGTCGGCATGCGCGCCGGGCGCGATCACGCCCTTGGTGCCGTAGAGGCCCCAGGCCTTGGCCGGCGCGACCGAACTCCAGCGCACGTAGTCCATCAGCGAGGCGCGCCCGCGGTTCACTTCGGTCAGCATCAGCGGCATCTGCGTCTCGACGCCGGGGAAGCCGCAGTCGCAGTCCCAGATGCTCTCGCGCGTCTTCTCTTCCGGCGTGTGCGGCGCATGGTCGGTGGCGATCATGTCGAGCGTGCCGTCCATCAGCGCGTCCCACAGCGGCTGGTTGTGGCGCGCCTCGCGGATCGGCGGGTTGAGCCGCATCACGCCGCCCAGCTTCAGCATGTGGTCGGTGTTCAGCAGCAGGTATTGCGGGCAGGTTTCGGCCGTCACGTCGACGCCGCGCCGCTTGGCTTCGCGCAGCAGGAAGAGCGAATCGGCCGCGCTGTGGTGCGCGATGTGCACGCGCGCGCCGGTCCATTCCGCCAGCGTGAGCACGCGGCCGATGGCCTCGATCTCGGCCACCGCCGGACGCGCCGCCAGATGCGCCATCGCATCGATGCGGCCGGCCGCCTGCATCTTCTTCTGGCGCCGGAACAGGATCGACGAGTTCTCCGCATGCACCACCGTGCGGATGCCCAGCGGCGCGAGCTTCTCGAAGCCTTCGAGCAATGCGCCATCGGTCGGTGCCGGCAGGTTGCCGAAGGTGTTGCCGACGAAGGCCTTGAAGCTGGTCACGCCGGCGTCGAGCAACTCCTCGAGCCGGTCGACCGTGTCGTCGCCCAGCAGGCCGTGGATGCCGAAGTCGCAGTACGACGCCTCCGCGGCCTTCTGCTTGAGCCGCAATGCCTCGACCGTGCCGGTGGCCGGGTTGGTGTTGGGCATCTCGAAGACAGTAGTCACGCCGCCCATCGCGGCGGCGGCCGAGCCGGTGCGCCAGGTCTCCTTGTTCGGGTAGCCGGGGTCGCGGAAGTGCACGTGGCTGTCGATGGCGCCGGGCAGCAGGAACAGGCCGTCGGCGCGCATCTCCTCGCGCGCGCTCGGCATGGTGTCGTCGTGGCCGACGGCCACGATGTGCTCGCCCGCGATCGCGACCGAGGCTTCGTAAATACGGTCCGGCGACACGATGCGTGCGCCGCGGACGACGAGGTCGACTTCTTTCATGGTGCGCGCGCTCACAGTGCAGCCCAACCGCCGTCGACAGGCAAGTCGACGCCAGTCAATTGGCGCGACACCTCGCTCGCCATGAACAGGCAGGCGTTGGCCACGTCGGCATCGGTCGACACGCGCCGCAGCGCGTAGTCGGCGGCGTGGCGCGTCATCGCCTCTTCCAGCGTGATGCCGAGCTTCTCGGCCATGTTGGCGCAGACCTTCTCGCGGAAGCGCGGGCCGTCGACCATGCCGGGCGCGACGTTGTTCACGTTGATGTTGTACGGGCCGGCTTCGAGCGCGAAGCTCTTGGTGATGCCGCGCAGGCCCCACTTCGAAGCCGAGTACGCCATGCGCCCCGCACGCCCGCGCAGGCCGAAGGTGCCGCCCACGTTCACGATCTTGCCGCTGCGCCTTTCGATCATCGATGGCAGCACCGCGTGGATCGTGTTGAAGCAGCCGCTCATGTTGAGCTGCACGATCTCGTTGAATTCCTCGGCCGTGGTCTCCCAGCCGGTCTTGCCGATCGGGCCCGAGCCGCCGGCCACGTTGACCAGGACATCGATGCGGCCGAAGGCCTCGAGCGCGGCGGCGGCGAGCGCCTCGGTGTGCGGCGCAGCGGTCAGGTCGCAGGGCACGACGATCGCCGCCACGCCGAGCGCGCGCGCCTCGGCGGCCACGGGTTCGATGGCGGCGGTGTCGCGGCCCGCGAGCACCAGCCTGGCGCCTTCCTGGGCAAAGGCCAGCGTGATGGCGCGGCCCATGCCCTTGGCCGGTCCGGTGATGAGTGCGACCTTGTCGCGCAGTTGCAAGTCCATGCGAGTCTCTTTCGGATGTGATTCGGTGAGGCCGGGTTCAGGGCGCGGCGGTGGCGGAAGGGCGCTCGGCGCGCGCCGGCAGAAAGCTGCGGTCGAACACCTCCGAGACCTCGGGCGCGCGCGGCAGCGCGTTGGCCTCGGCCACGATCGCGATGTTCTTTTTGAGGCGCGCGTCGTCGACGTCGCCCAGCCCGATGCGGGCGATCTCGGGATGGCTCATGTCGTTCTTGAGCGTGGCGAGCAGCTTCTCCTTCTCGACCTCGCGCTTGAGCAGCGGCTCGCGCTTGATGGCGTAGTCGACGCCCGCATCCGGGTTGGCGATGACTTCCTTGACGGCGCGGTTGAGCGCGCGCACGAAGCCGGCCACCGCCTTCGGGTTCTCCTTCGCGAAGCTGCGCGAGAAGAACACGGTGTTCGAATACAGGTCCATGCCGTGGTCGCCGTAGCGGATGAAGCGCAGGTCCTTCGCGGGGTCGAGGCCCATCGCCTTGGCGCTGAAGGTGACGGTGGTCACATAGCCGAAGGCGGCGTCGATCTGGCCGCGCGTGAGCATCTGCTCGCGCAGGTTCGGCGCCATGTTGGTGATGCTCACTTTGCTGGCGTCGACCTTCGCGATCCTGGCGAAGGCCGGGAACAGCTTCAGCGCGCCGTCGTTGGCCGGGCCGCCGACAGTCTTGCCTTCGAGGTCCTTGGGCGACTTGATCGGGCTGTCGCTCTTCACCACCAGCGCAAACGGCGGCGTGTTGTAGAGCATGTACACGCCGACCGGCGCATCGGCCGGGCGCTTCGACGCCAGGTCGATCAGCGCATTCATGTCGCCGAAGCCGGCCTGGTAGGCGCCGGCCGCGACCTTGGGGATCGACGCGGCCGAGCCCTCGCCCTGGTCGATGGTGACGTCGAGCCCTTCCTCCTTGAAGTAGCCCTTGTCCTGCGCCAGGAAGAACCAGGCCTGCGGGCCTTCGTACTTCCAGTTGAGCACCAGCTTGATCGGCGTCTGGGCGGAGGCGGGCGCCGCGGTCATGGCAAGCGCAAGCCCGCAGGCGGACAGCAAGACGGCACCGAAGCGACGGCGGATCGGGAGACGAACGAGGGACATGGCAGAGGACTCCTGTGTGGATGAATGGATGGAGGGAAGGAATGCGGCGCGATCACCGGGATGAAAGCGAGGACATCAGTGCCGCCGCCGTGGCGACGAAGCCGTGCAGCTGCTGCACGATGAACAGCACGCCCTTGGTGACGTAGGCCGGCGACGGCGTGCTGCAGGCGTCTTCCAGCAGCACGCAGTCGTAGCCCAGGAAGTTCGCGTCCTGCAGCGTGGAGAACACGCAGCGGTCGGTGTTGATGCCGGCGAACAGCAGCGTCGTGATGCCCTGCTGGCGCAGCACGCTGTCGAGTTCGTTGTCCCAGAAGCCGGACAGCCGGTGCTTGTGCACGGTGATGTCGCCGGGCGCATCGGCCAGCTCGTCGATGCGTTGCGCACCCCAGCTGCCCTGCACCAGCGAGGGGCCGTGGTCGATCGGCGAATGCTCCGCATAGCCCACGCCATCGGCCGTGCGCTTGCCCTTGAAGTGCACGGTCGGCGAGAGGTTGCGTCGGTCGGCGCGGATGCCCCAATGCAGCCACACGACCGCACCGCCCGCGCCGCGCCAGGCCGGCAGCAGATCGCGGATGACCGGGATCGGCCGGCGCGCCGCCCTGGTGCCCAGCCCCTTCTGCGCGAACCAGCCTTCGGGATGGCAGAAGTCGTTCTGCATGTCGACCACCACCAGCGCACTGCGCGCCAGGTCGATCTCGACGGCCTGCGGCGCCGCGTCCAGGTGCAGCGGCACCGGCGCCCTGGCGCGCCGCACGAGGCTGACGCGGTCGGCCTCCAGCGTCCAGGCGTTGTGTGCCGCGGGGCCGAAAGTCGCGGCTTCCGGCGTGGCGACCGTTGTCGCATGGGCGGCGCCGGAGGTGCGCGGCGCCGACTTGGTGCGTGGGGATGGCGGGGTGGCTTTCATGTCCGAAGCCACGCAGCCGCCGTGCCAAATGGCGCTTCGTTTTGCTGCTTTATCGCGCGCAATCCGTTGCCGGAACGGCAACGGTCGAGGCACTGCCGACGCAAGATGGCGGGCATGGTCGTTGCGTGAAACCAGGGATGGATTCGACAACGAGAGAGACGGCATGAACCACCTGCGCCTGCTGCGCTATGTCGACGAGGTCGCACGCGTCGGCTCGATCCGCCAGGCGGCCGAGCGGCTGCACGTCGCGCCCTCCGCCGTGAACCGGCGCATCCAGGACATCGAGGACGAACTCGGCACGCCGATCTTCGAGCGGCTGCCGCGCGGCATGCGGCTGACCGCCGCGGGCGAGCTGTTCGTGCGCTACGTCCGCGACCGCAGCGCCGAGCTCGACCGCGTGCGTTCCGAGATCGAGGAGCTGCAGAGCCTGCGCCGCGGCACGGTACGGCTGGTGGCCAGCCAGGCGCTGGCTCCGCGCTTCCTGCCCGCGGCCATTGCGGAGTTCCGCAAGACCCACCCGCTGGTGGCCTTCGAGGCGCGCATCGGCGACCACGTGCAGGCCGCCGACGCGCTGCGCGCGCTGGACACCGAACTCGCCGTGGTCTTCAACCTCGCGCCCGAACCCGACATCGCGCGCATGCAGATGGTCGAGCAGAAGCTGATGGCGGTGATGCACGTCGACCATCCACTGGCGAAGCATCCGGGCCTGCGGCTGCGCGACTGCGCCGACCATCCGGTGGTGCTGTCGAACCGCGACACCGGCGGTCGCCAGCTGCTGGAGCGCTTCCTGGCGCGCAGCTCGATCCGGCTGCGGCCGATGGTCGAGAGCAACAGCTTCGAGTTCCTGCGCGGCTGCCTGGACGACCGCCAGTCGATCTCGTTCCAGATGGCGATCGGCACGGTGCTCGGCGACCCGGCCATCGTCGCGCGCGAGATCGAGGACCGCGGCTTTCCGCGCGGCGAACTGGTGCTGGCGAGCCTGCGCGGACGGCAGTTGCCGGTGATCGCCTATGCGTTTGCCGAGTTCCTGCGCGAACGCCTCGCGGCGCTCGGCTGAACCACCACGCTCGACGCGTCAGCGCAGGAAGACGCGCTGCATGAACTGCTCGACCGGGTACTGCACCACCGCCTGGATGCGCGGCGGCAGCTCCAGCGGACGCATCAGCATGCGCAGCGTGGCGCCGGGCTTGAGGTTGCGGCGGATGGTGGCGCTCATGGCCGCGCTGCGGCGCCGCACGTCGGCCGGGTCCGGACGATGGTCCGCGGCGCGGGCCGCGGCCACGTGGCGGATCGCGCAGTCGGCGTCTTCGCTCTTGAGTTCGAGCGTGCGCTTGCCGACGGTGGCCAGCACGCGGGCGCGACCCACGCCTTCGGCGTCGCGGTAGCGGCGGAAGAAGCGATAGAAATGCTTGTAGTGATTGACCTCGTCGGCCGCGATGCGGCCGGTGAGATCGCGCAGCACGGGCTCGTCGGTGCTGCGCGCCAGGGCACCGTAGTAGGTGGCGGTGCCGGTCTCGACCACGCAGCGCGCCGCCATCTCCAGCGCGCGGGTCGGCGCCAGCAGCTCGACCTTGCAGTAGCCCGCGTACTCCTCGAGAAAGCCCTGGAAGGTCGGCTCCCAGTCGAACTCGGGCCACACATGGTTGACGTACGCGCGCAAGGCGCGGCCGTGCTGCAGTTCCTCGGGTTCCCAGTGCTCGCGCAGCCAGGTGGCGACTTCGGCGTCGCCTTCGAAGAAGTCGATCAGGTTCTGGGTGTAGAGGTCGGAACCGCTCTCGATGAAGGAGGCACAGGCCGCGAGGTAGAACAGGTTGTCGTCCGCTCTGGCCCGGTCGAGCGCGATGCGCGAAAAATCCAGGTCACCGAGGTTCCACCGTGTTGCACCATCGCCTGTCATACCTGCTCCTCAAGGCTTCGGCTTCTGCCGATTGGGAAGGTTCGAGCCTCGTTCGGCCGCGAAGTTTCCATTTTCCCGAGCCGCGCCGCAAGGCGCTGTAGGTAAACGGCGATGCCGGATCGCCGGGGCTTTCAGTCCGCTTTCGGCGCCTCGGCGCCGATGCTCAGCTCGCCTTGCCGCCCAGGCGCGCCAGGTGCACCTGGTGGAGCGTGATCTTGCGCACCTCGGCCTGGCTGGTCTCGATGTGGGCCCGCAGCAGCATGGCCGCCTGGTCGCCACGGTTGCTGCGCACCGCCTTCAGGATCTTGGCATGCTCGTCGTAGGTGGCGTCGATGCGCGGCTGCTTGGTGAAGTCGAGCCGGCGGATGATGCGGATGCGGTCGGTCACGTCGCGGTGCACGCGCGCCATCTCGGCATTGCCGGCAGCCGCGACCAGCGAGCAGTGAAAGGCCTCGTCCCACTGCGCGACCTGCACGGTGTCGCTGCTGCGTTGCGCCACCGGCACCAGCCAGATGGCGGCGAGTTCGTCGAGCAACACGCGGTCGATGCGCCGATCGGTCTCGCACAGCCGGTGCACGGCGGTGGTCTCGAGCACCATGCGCAAATCGTAGAACTGCTCGAACTGGTCGAAGTCGAAAGGCAGCACGCGCCAGCCGCTGCGGAACAGCACTTCGACGAAGCCTTCCTGCTGCAGCCGGAACAGCGCCTGCCGCACCGGCGTGCGCGAGACGCCGAGGCGTTCGCTGATCTCGTTTTCGGTGAAGCGATCGCCGGGGACGAGCTTGAACTCGGCCACGTCGCGCTTGAGCTGGGCATAGACCTCGTCGGCGCGCGTGCGGAACACGGCCACGTCGGGCAAGTCGGGGGTGGTGGGAGCGACGGCGGACACGGGGTGGATGTTAGTCCTTCAGCGCGGCCAGGACGGCCGTGCTCGGCGCGGTCCAGCCGACGATGGCGCCCTGTGCGCGGATCATCTCCACGGCAGCGGCCTTGAAGGCGGGAAAGTAACTTTCCGTACAGTCTTCGAGCAGCAGGCAGTCGTAGCCGCGGTCGTTGGCTTCGCGCATGCTGGTCTGCACGCAGACCTCGGTGGTGACGCCGCCGAACAGCAGGTGCGTGATGCCGCGCTGCTGCAGCGTTTCGTGCAGGCCGGTTGCATAGAACGCGCCCTTGCCGGGCTTGTCGATGACGATCTCGCCATCGATTGGCGCGAGCGCTTCGATGATCTGATTGCCCGGCTCGCCGATGACGAGGATCCGGCCCATCGGCCCTTCGTCGCCGATGCGCAGCGTCGGATTGCCGCGGTTGCGTTTGGCGGGCGGGCAGTCCGACAGGTCCGGCCGGTGCGCCTCGCGCGTGTGCACCACCAGCCCGCCGGCCTGCCGCCAGGCTTCGAGCATGGTCCTGGTGGCGGGCACGATGGCTTCGAGCAGCGCGACGTCGTTGCCCAGCGTTTCGCCGAAGCCGCCGGGCTCGATGAAGTCGCGCTGCATGTCGATCAGGACGAGTGCGGTCTTGTCGATGTCGAAGTCGTAGGGGAAGGGGGTGGCTTCTGTGCGCATGGTCGCTTTCAGGTGGCTGTGGGCAATCGGGGGCCTGCTTGCCGCTGTTGCTGTTGCTGTTGCTGTTGCTGTTGCTGTTGCTGTTGCTGTTGCTGTTGCTGTTGCTGTTGCTTTTCAGATTTGCGGTTGTGGGGAGGCGTCGGCGGGTGGGCCGTCCGTGGGCGGCAGACGACTCCGGTCCTTCGGACTTCGCTGCTGCTCCTCACTCCAGGCGGGGTCCGCAGAACTCGCTCCGGCTGGCGCCTCCACTCAAACAGCTGCGGCCCTGATCCGCCTTCCGCTGCGGTGCTCGCCGGAGCCGGACAGCCGCCCACGGACAGCCCACCCACCGACGCCCGACACGAGCGTTGTGCATCACTGAACACCACCTGCGCTCGCTTCCAGCGACGGGCCTTTGCGAACCACAGCGCACCCACCCGCGCAGCCTGCGCGCCGCTTGCGTCGAGGTGCACGGGTTCGTCGATCAACCCCAAGCGCCCGGTATGCGGTGTGGGCCGGGCGATTCCCTTCTGCGCCGCTGAGGAGCGGAGCCTTCCGCGGATCAGGGCTCGCCCTTGTCTGAGCGAAGACGCAGTCGTAGCGAGTTTGGGCGGGACCCCGCGGAAGGCGAGCACCGCAAGGGAGCCCGAAGGGCCGGCGCAGCGGGTCGCCTGGCCCACACCGCATGCCGGGCGCGCTCCCCAACGTCCAAGGACCGCCGAGCAGGCCAGCGCCTCAACGCAAGGCAACACCATCACGCAGCCACCCGATGCCCACCATGCGGCTCGGCTTCATGCCCACCGCCCATGTGCGCCCCCAGCACATGCCTCTCGGCCGCAGCAGCCGAGGTCTCGAACACGATGCGCCCTTCGCTCATCACCACGATGCGATCGGCCAGTTCCAGCAGCTCGTCGAGGTCCTCGCTGATCAGCAGCACCGCCCCGCCCTTCTCGCGCACCTGCACGATGCGCGAATGGATTTCCGCGACCGCCGCGAAGTCCAGGCCGAACACCGGGTTGGCCGCGATCAGCACGTTGATGTCGCCCGCCAGCTCGCGCGCCAGCACCGCGCGCTGCACGTTGCCGCCCGACAGGCTGCGGATCGGCGCGCCCTCGCCCTGCGTCTTCACGCCGTACTCGGCGATCCACTCGCGCGCACGGCTGCGCCAGACCGGGAAGTTCAGGATGCCGCCGAAGGCCGCCTTGGCCAGTGGCGGCTGGTCGAAGTCGCGCAGGGCCATGTTCTCGGCCACGCTCAGGTCGCCGACGCACGCATTGCGCAACGGCTCCTCCGGCAGGCTGCGCACCTTCAGGCGCCGGTTCTCGGCACGCCGCGCCGCATAGGGCTCGCCGCACACAGTCACCTTGCCGCCGAGCCGCGCGCGCTGGCCGACCAGCGCCTCCACCAGTTCGCGCTGGCCGTTGCCCGACACGCCGGCCACGCCCAGGATCTCGCCGGCGCGCACCGTCAGGCTCAGGTCGTGCACGGCCAGCGTGCCGCGGTCGCCCTGCGCCATCAGGCCCTCGACCTTCAGCGCGATCGGCGCATCGGCGGCGACCGTGCGCCCCGACGCATGCGCGGTCGCGGCCGGCGCGACCTCGGCTTCGGGCGGCGGCGGCGCACCGTCCTGCGCGGCCACACCCATCATGGCCGCGGCCAGCAGGGCCGGCGTCGTGTCCGGCACCTTGCAGTGATGCACCGCCTTGCCGCGGCGCAGCACCGTCACGCTGTCGGCGTACGCCATCACCTCGCGGAACTTGTGCGTGATGATCAGCACCGTGCACATGCCGCTCCGGGCGAAGTCGCGCACGTGGCCCAGCACCTCGTCGGCCTCCTGCGGCGTCAGCACCGAGGTCGGCTCGTCGAGGATCAGCAGCCGCGGCTTCAGGTACAGCTGCTTGAGCAGTTCGAGCTTCTGCTTCTCGCCCGCCGCCAGCGAGGACGGCGTCACGTCCAGGTCGAGGCTGAAGGGCGTCGTCGCGAGGAAAGCCTTCAGCTCCGCACGCTTGGCCTTCCAGTCGATCAGCGCGGGCGTCTTGCCGCCGGCCAGCAACAGGTTCTCCGCCACCGTCATGCCCGGCGCCAGCGTGAAGTGCTGGTAGACCATGCCGATGCCGAGCGCCCGCGCGACGATCGGGTTGGCGATGTCCTGCTCGCGCCCGTCGATCAGGACGCTGCCCTCCTCCGCGCGCTGGAAGCCGGCCACGCACTTCACCAGCGTGCTCTTGCCGGCGCCGTTCTCGCCGAGCAGCGCGTGCACCGTGCCGGGCTCGACCCGCATCGTCACGCTGTCCATCGCGGTGAAGGCGCCGAAGCGCTTGGTCAGCTGGTAGGTGTCGAGCGCCAGTGCGCCGGTGGCCGGCGCGACGAAATCAAGCGGGGCGATCATGGCGTGGGTCTCCGTCCTGGAATCGTTGAAATCGTCACGCGCCGGCCAGTGCGTCGAGCAATGCGCCCGACGTGGCATGCGCACCGAACACGCCACCCTGCATGGTGATCATCTTCAGCGCGGCGAGGTGGTTGCCGTGGTCGGTGGCGGCCGTGCAGTCGCTCAGCAGCAGGCATTCGAAGCCGCGGTCGTTGGCGTCGCGCATCGTCGTGTGCACGCACACGTCGGTCGTGATGCCGGCGAGGATCAGGTTCTCGATGCCGCGCGTGCGCAGGATCAGTTCGAGGTCGGTGGCATAGAACGAGCCCTTGCCGGGCTTGTCGATCACCACTTCGCCGGGCAGCGGCGCGAGCGCCGGAATGATCTCCCAGCCCGGCTCGCCACGCACCAGGATGCGGCCGCACGGGCCGTCGTCGCCGATGCCCACGCCGTTCGCGCCGATCTGGCGCGAGCGCCAGCGCTTGTTCGGCGGCAGGTCGGCCAGGTCGGGCCGATGTCCTTCGCGCGTGTGGATGATGTGAAAGCCCAGCGTGCGAAGCCGTGCCATCGTGCGCTGGATCGGCTCGATCGGCGCCTGCACCAGCGACAGGTCGTAGCCCATCACGTCGACATAGCCGCCCTTGCCGCAGAAGTCGGTCTGCATGTCGATGACGATCAGCGCGGTGTTTTCGGGGCGCAGGTCGCCGTTGTAGGGCCAGGCGTAGGGCTGGGCTGAAACGGTGCTCATTCGGAAGCCTCCTTGCCGGTCGCCCTGCCGATCTCTTTGCGGTGGGACGAATCGGGTTGCTCGGGGATGTCGGGCACGGCTGCACGCAGGCCGGGCACGCCGGGTACCAGCGGGTGCGACTCGGCGCCCTTGTAGGCCCGCAGCGGCGCCGCGAAGCCGCACGACGTGCCATCGGTCACCTGCACGTCGTCGCTCCACGGCAGCTTGTAGCGGCCGGCCGCCATGTCCTGCATGTAGGTGTACGGGAAGTCCTGCGCGCCGCCCTTCACCGCCACGTAGCCGCGGTGGTAGAGCTGGTAGATGTTGTTCTCCACGCCCCAGCCGGTGCGTGCCTCGCGCACCAGGTCGGGCCGCAGCTCGCAGGTGATGATCTCGTCGACGCGGCCGCCGCCTTCGACCATCACGGTGCCGTCGAAGCTGCAGAACATGCCCTCGCCCATCGAGTCGAAGGTGCCGTCGCTGCCGCACATGCAGACGCTCGCGGTGTAGGCCAGGTTGCAGAAGGCGTTGGCTTGGTTGGTGATCTTCCAGGCATGGCGGATCGGCGCGGTATAGCCGGCCGTGCGCAGGATGATCTCGGCGCCCTTGTACGCGGCCTCGCGTGCCATCTCGGGCAGCATGCCGTCGTGGCAGATGATCAGCGCGAGCCTGCTGCCGTTCGGCCCGTCGCACACCGGCACGCCGAGGTTGCCCGGCTCCCACGGCTCGACCGGCACCCACGGATGCATCTTGCGGTAGTAGAGGCGGATCGCGCCCGTGTCATCGATCACGAGCCCGCTGTTGTACGGATGGCCGCCGGGGTTCGCTTCCATGATCGAGAAGCAGCCCCAGATGGTGTGGTCGATGCAGGCCTGCCGGAACGCCGCCACCTCGGGGCCGTCGAGCGTGCACATGATGTCGGGCGAGGTGTCCATCGACAGGCCGTGCAGCGAATACTCCGGGAACACGACCAGGTCCATCGTGCCCTGGTTGCGCCGCGCCTTGCCGACCAGTTCGACGATGCGCTGCGTTTGCGCCGCGAGTTCGGCCGGCGTGCGCACCACCGGCAGCTGGCACTGCACCAGCCCGACGACGACGCCGTGCGCCGACTTGTTGAGACCGCCGAAGCCGCTCATGCTGCGCGCCTCATCGCGTCGACGACAGCTCGCCCGGACTGCCTATCGCCACGCTGCCGGGCTTGCAGGTGATGATCAGGATGACCAGCGTCAGCACATAGGGCACCGTGTTGAACAGGTGGTAGCCCCAGCCGACGCCGATCGACTGCAGCGCCGGGCCGATCGCGCCCGCGCCGCCGAACAGGAAGGCCGCGCCCACGCAGCGCAGCGGGCTCCAGCGCGCGAAGATCACCAGCGCCACGGCGATCAGGCCCTGGCCGCTGGAGATGCCCTCGTTCCAGCTGCCCGGATAGAACAGCGTGAGCGATGCGCCGCCGAGCCCGGCGATGAAGCCGCCCGCCGTGGTCGCCGCGATGCGCAGGCCCGACACCGAATAGCCGAGCGCACGCGTCGCATTGGCCGAGTCGCCCGCCATGCGCACCAGCAGTCCGGCCCGCGTGCGTGCGAAGGCCCACCACAGCAGCACGGCCAGCACGATGCCGATCGGCACCAGCGCGTTGACCTGCAGCGCCGAACGCACCACCGAACTGTCGCTCCAGTTGCCCAGCGGGATCGCCGGGATCTGCGGCGCCTGCGGCTGGATCAGCGGCTTGCCGAGATAGAACGCGAGCCCGGTGCCGAACAGCATCAGCGCGATGCCGGTCGCGACGTCGTTGACGCGGTCGAGCGAGCACAGCAGGCCGTGCAGCAGCGCGAGCGCCGCACCGGCGAAGGCGCCGATCAGCACGCCGAGCCAGGCCGAGTCGGTAAGGTAGGCACCGCCGAAAGCCGCCATGGCCGACAGCACCAGCACGCCTTCGAGACCGAGGTTGATGCGGCCCGATTTCTCGGTGAGGCATTCGCCCAGGCTGACGAACAGGAAGGGCGCGCCGACGCGCAATGCGCCGCCGACGATGCCGGCGACGAGCGCCACCCATTGGTCCGCGGTCATACCGTGGTCTCCTTCGTCATGCTCGGCTGCACCGCGCGCGGCATGCGGTTCTTCATCAGCGTCTTCCAGTCGATCATGCGCAACCCTTCGCTCGCCAGGATCAGCACGAAGGCCATGCCCTGCAGCACCAGCACCGATGCATCGGGCAGGCCCAGCCGCCGCTGCAGCAGGCTGCCCGCCGCGCCGAAGCCGCCGAACAGGATCGCCACCGGGATGATCGCGATCGGGTTGTGCCGCGCGATGAAGGACACCAGGATGCCCGCGTAGCCGTAGCCCGCGATGATCGATGCGTTGGCGTTGGTGTGCACCGCCGCCACCTCGACCGCGCCCGCCACGCCGGCGCAAGCCCCGCCGACACCGCAGGCCGCCATGATCAGCCGCGTGGCCGGCAGGCCGACCAGCTGCGCGGTGCGCGGATTGCCGCCGACCACGCGGATCGAGAAGCCCGATGCGGTGGCGCGCAGCCACAGGCCGAGGCCGAGACAGGCCACGACGCCGATCGCCAGGCCCCAGTGCACGTCGGAGCCGGCCATGCCGCCGATCAGCATTCCATCGGGCAGCGGGTGCGTCGACGGCTTGTTCAGGCTGGCCGGGTCGCGCAGCGGGCCTTCGACCAGGTGCTTGAAGATGCCGATCGCGATGTACGCCAGCAGCAGGCTGCTGATGGTCTCGTTGATGCCGCGGTACTGGCGCAGCCAGCCGGCCAGCATGATCCAGAGCCCGCCCACCACGGCGCCCGCGATGCACACCAGCACCGTGCCCAGCACGTTGTTCGGCAGCGTGACGGCGTAAGGCAGTGCGGCGCAGGCCAGCCCGCCCAGCACCACCGAGCCCTCGCCGCCGATGATGACCAGCCCGGCGCGCGCCGGAATGGCCACGCACAGTGCGGTGAGCATCAACGGTGCCGCGCGTTGCAGCGTGTTCTGCCAGGAGAACCAGTCGCCGAAGGCGCCCATGAAGAGCGTCACCCACACGTCCACCGGGTCGACCCCGGCGAACCAGACCATCAGCCCGAACAACAGCAGCGCCGCCGCAATGGCGAACGCCGGCAGGGCGATTTCCTTCATCGCGGCGCGCATGGCGGTTCGATCAGATGCTGCCGTTGACGCCTTCGACCAGGTAGTTCATCTTCTCGAGCTCGAGGTCGGTCTGCTTGAGCGTCTTGCCGGCCGGCACCACGACCGCACCCTTGTTGTCCTTGATGCCGTCCTTGAAGATGTCGAAGCTGCCCGCGATCATCTTGGCCTTGATGTCGTCGGCCTGCTTCTTGGCGGCATCGGTCACGGCCGGGCCGTAGGCCGACATCTTCACGTAGCCTTCCTTCAGGCCGCCGCGCAGGAAGTTGGGGTGCGGCTTGCCGGTCTGTGCCGCTTCGATGATGGTCTTGTAGGCGGTGAGCCAGTTCCATTCGGCGCCCGTCAGGTAGGCCTGCGGCGCCAGCTTGGCCTGGCTCGCGTGGTAGCCGCAGACCATCTTGCCGCGCTTGGCCGCGGTCTCGACGATCACCTTCGGGCCGTCCACGTGCATCGTGAAGACGTCGCAGCCCTGGTCGGCCAGGCTGTTGGTGGCCTCGGCCTCCTTCACGGCCATCGACCAGTCGCCGGTGAAGATCACGCTGCAGGTGATGCCGGGCTTGACCGAGCGCGCACCGAGCGTGAAGGCGTTGATGTTGCGCAGCACCTGCGGGATCGGCTTGGCCGCGACGAAGGCGATCTTGTTGCTCTTCGTCATGTGGCCGGCGATCACGCCGTTCAGGTACTGGCACTCGTCGATGTAGCCGAAGAAGCTGCCCGCGTTCTTCGGGTGCTTGCCTTCGGTCCACATGCCGCCGCAATGCGAGAAGCGCACGTCCGGGTACTTGGCGGCCATCGCCAGCAGGTGCGGGTCGAAGTAGCCGAAGGAGGTCGGGAACAGCAGCTTGGCGCCGTCCTGCTGGATCATGCCGGTCATGGTCTTCTGCACGGCCGCGGTCTCGGGCACGTTCTCTTCCTCGACCACCTTCAGGCCGGGCATCTTCTTCACTTCGGCCGCGGCCTGGGCATGCGCCTGGTTGTAGCCGTAGTCGTCGCGCGGGCCGACATAGATCACGCCGATGGTCAACGGCTTCTGCGCCTGCGCCAGGGCGCTCCAGCCGCCCAGCGTGCCGGCGGCACCCAGGGCAGCGATGGACTTGAGGGAATCACGGCGATTGATCTGGCTCATGGGACGCTCCGAAGAATGAAGAGGACAACAGTTGAGGAAAGACAAACCTTCAGCCGGGCCACGCGCCTGATCTGGTGCGCACACCGTCTTGGATACAAGTTTGTACGCACGAAGCGTGCCTGCGCGAATCAGCCCAGCAGGCTCACGTGGGCGGCCACCACGCGCCAGCCCTGTGCGGTGCGCATCCAGGTCTGGCTCTGGCGCCCTGTTTTGGCGCTGCCTTCGCGCCGGAACTCGCAGTTCGCGGTCGCGAAGTCGCGGCCATAGGTGGTGATGACGGTGCGGATCAGCGTGCGCGCCAGCCCTTGCGCGGGGCGGCTCGCGCGGAAGGCCTGGATCTCGCCGTAGCCGTAGAGGTTCTCGCCCGCGCCGTAGCGCAGCGTGTGCGGGCTGTCCCAGAACAGCTCGTCGAGCACGTCGACCTTGTTGGTGACCAGCGCGTCTTCGTAGCGCGCGAAGACGGCGGTGACCTCGGCCAGCACGTCGGGCAGGTTGATGGCGTTTTCCATGGGGTCCTCCTGCATCACTTCAGTGCCGCGACCGGCGCCTGCGCCACGCCCGCCGCCTCGAGCGCCGCGGCGACGCGCAGCACCAGGTCTTCGCGCCACGGCGCCGCGATCACCTGCACGCCGACCGGCAGGCTCGGATGCGCGCCCCACACCGGCACCGCGCACACCGGCAAGCCGATGCACGAGATGGGTTGCGTGAGCACGCCCATGTTGGGCCGCACCGGCAGGCGCTGGCCGTTGATCTCGAACCATTCCGCGCCGATCGGCGTGGCGGCGCAGGGCGTGGCCGGCGCCAGCAGGATGTCGAAGCGCTCGAACAGCTTCGCGGCCTGCTCGGCGTAGAGCCGGCGCACGCGCTGGGCGCGCGCCACCCAGGCGGCCGGGATCAACGCGCCGGCCAGGAAGCGGTCGCGCGAGAGCGGTTCGAAGTCCTGCGGACGGCGCCGCAGGTCGGGCAGGTGCAGCGCGGCGCCTTCCGAATTGGTGATCAGGAACGCGGCGGCGCGGCCGGCCTCCACCATCGGCAGTTCCGCCGTGCGATGCGCACCCAGCGCCTCGGCCACGCGGTCGACCGCGCTCAGCGCCTCGGGCATCGCGCGCTCGCGGAAGTAGCCGCCGAGCACGCCGATGCGCAGGCCGCCCAGTCCGTGCGCGAGCTGCGGCATGGTGAGTTCGACCGCGCGCTGCGCGCAGCCGGGGTCGCGCGCATCGCCGGTCTCGGGGCCCTGCATCGCGTCGTAGGCGAGCGCCAGGTCGCGCGCCGAACGCGCGAACGGGCCGAGGTGATCGAGGCTGGAGATGAACGGGTAGCTGCCGGTGCGCGGCAGCCGGCCGAAGGTCGGCTTGAGCCCGAAGATGCCGCACAGCGAGGCCGGCACGCGGATCGATCCGTTGGTGTCCGAGCCCAGCGTGAGCGGCACCTGCCCGGCCGCCACCGCGGCGCCCGAGCCGCCCGACGATCCGCCCGCGATGCGCGTGAGGTCGTGCGGGTTGTGGGCCGCGCCGACGTGGCTGTTCTCGGTGGTGAAGCCGTAGGCGTACTCGTCCATGTTGAGCGCGCCGACCAGCACCGCGCCCGCGCTCTCCAGCCGGCGCACCAGCGCCGCGTCGCCGCGCGCGGGCTCGGCCTCGCGCTCGATCTTCGAGCCGGCCAGCGTGGGCAGGCCGGCGATGTCGAACAGGTTCTTGACGGCAAAGGGCACGCCCAGCAGCGGCAGCTCGCGGGTGCGCGCACCGCCCGTGGAGGCGAGCGATGCATCGACCTGCGCCGCGCGGCGCAGCGCACGCTCGTGCACGACGTCGGTGAAGGCGTTGATGCGGCCCTCGGTGGCGCCGATGCGGTCGAGGCTCGCCTGCACCAGCGACACGGCGCTCGCCGCGCCGCTGCGCACCGCTTCGGCCATCGTCGCCGCGTCCTTCAACAGCAGGGCATCAGCCGATGCGGCGCTCATGCTTCTTTCTCCTTCGGGCCGACCGGCACGAAGCTCACCGCGGGCTCGGCATGCGCGCCGAGCGGCACGGCCTCGACCACCGCGGCCATCTCGGCGGCCAATGCGAAGAAGCGCAGCACGCCGGGCCGGTGGTCGGGCCGCAGCGGCAGGCCGAGCGCGGCGGCGGCGGCATCGACGTAGGTTTCGGTCTGCGCGGGCGTCACCTCCGCACCTCCCTCTGGAAGATTTCGAGGCTCAACTTCTTCATCGCCACGAAGCTCGCCGAGCTCAGCGTTTCCAGCGTGCGCGGGCGTGCGTCGTCGTACTTCAGGATCTCGGCCACCTTGGTCGGCCGCTTGGTCAGCAGCAGCACTTCGTCGGCCAGGTAGACCGCTTCTTCCAGGTCGTGCGAGACCAGCAGCATCGTGGTGCCGGTCTGGATGAAGACCTCCTGCAGCTTCTCGCGGATGAACAGCGTCATCTCGAAGTCGAGTGCCGAGAAGGGCTCGTCGAGGAACAGCACTTCGGGGTTGGGCGCCAGCGCACGCATGATCGACGCGGTCTGCTGCTGCCCGCCCGACAGCTCGTACGGAAAGCGGTTGAGGTCGAACTTGACGTCGAAGGACGCGACGAGCTCGGCCATGCGGCGGTCCACCTCGGCCTTGCTGCGGCCTTCGAGCTTCAGCGGATAGGCGATGTTGTCGATGGTGCGCATCCACGGAAACATCGCCTCGCGGTAGTTCTGGAACACGTAGCCGATCTTGGTGTCCTTCAGGCTCTTGCCGTCGAACAGGATCTCGCCGGAGTCGATCGGTATGAGCCCGGCGATCATGTTGATCAGCGTGCTCTTGCCGCAGCCGTTGGGCCCGAACACCGAGACGATCTTGTGCTTCGGTATGTCGAGGTCGAAGTTCTCGTACAGCGGCCAGCCCGCGAAGTACTTGGTCAGGCCGCGGATGGTGATGTGCGTGCCGGCCGGGCCGGGCGCGAAGACGGGTGCGGGCACGTCGGCGTACACCGGGCCGTTGAGGACTGCGGACATGGCGATTACCTTCCAGACCAGTGAACGATCTTGCGTTCTGCAATGAGGAACAGGATGTTCAGGGCATAGCCCAGCGCACCTGCGGCCAGGATCGCGGCATACATGCTCTTGACGTTGAGCACCTGCTGCGCGTCGATGATGCGGTGGCCGAGGCCGGCGTCGGAGCCGATGAACATCTCGGCCACGATGACGATCACCAGCGCCATCGACACCGCGGAGCGCAGGCCGACGAAGCTGGGCTGCAGGCTCTCCCAGATCAGCACGTCCTTGAACACCTGCCAGCGCGACGCCCCCATCACCTTGGCGGCCATCACGCGTTGCTTGCGCGCGTTGATCACGCCATAGGCGCTGTTGAAGATCACGATCAGGAAGGCGCCGAAGGCCGCGATCGCGATCTTGTTGATGTCGGACACGCCGAAGATCAGCAGGAACAGCGGGATCAGCGCGGACGACGGGGTGGAGCGGAAGAAGTCGATCAGGAACTCGACGCTGCGGTACAGCTTCTCGTTGCTGCCCAGCAGCACGCCCAGCGGCACGCCGATGACCGCGGCGATGACGAAGGCCTGCACCGTGCGCCACACCGTCACCGCGAAGTCGGTGAGCAACGGCCCGCCGGCCAGTCCGGTGATGAGCGTGGCCACCGTGTCGGCCGGCGCGGGCAGCAGGATGGGCTTGATGAAGCCCAGCCGGACCACGAGGTCCCACACGATGAACAGCACGATCGGCCCGATCGCCGGCAGCAGCTTGTCCCACAGCGGTGGCTTGGGCGCAGCGGTCGATGCGTTGGCCGCGGGCGGCGTCCAGGGCTTGGTTACGGGGGCGGCCGCTTCAGCCATGTCGGTACTCCTTCTGATTGGGTTCTTTCAGGGATACCGCGGAACCGGCTTTGCCGGGCCGCTGGTATCGCCCCCGCGAGGGGGTTGGCGAAGCGACACGCAGTGCGCGCAGCCTGGGGGCGGGCCTCATGCTTCAGCCCTTGTAGAGAAGACCGTCGACGGCGACCTTCTTCTCGAAGATGCCCTTGTCGGTGAACAGGTCGTAGAACTTCTGGAAGTACGCGACGTCGCTCGGCTTGAACTCGTTGTAGAGCATGTACGAGGCCAGCGGCACTTCGGCGGTCAGTGCGCCTTCGATGGCGGTGTAGCCCTTCATGTATTGGCGTGCGTCGTCGGGCTGCGTGCGCACCAGCTCGACGCCGCGCGCATAGGCGGCAATGAATTTCTTCGTCGCCTCGGGGTTCTTCTTGATGAACTCGGTCGTCAGGCTGGCGGCGCCGCCATGCCACGGTGCCATCGGGTCACCCAGGATGTATTTGGCGACGACGCCGGCCTCGAGCACGCGCGTGGTGCCGTTCATGCGGCCGACGGTGCCGGTCGGCTCCAGCGTGTAGCAGGCGTCGACCTGGCCGGCCACGAGCGCGGCGACGTGCTGGCCGATCGGCAGTTCGCTGACCGTCGCGCCGGTCGCGCCCGCGCGCTCCAGCATGGTCTTGGCGAGCGTCACGTTCTGAATGCCGGGGCCCGACGCGACCTTCTTGCCTTTCAGGTCGGCCATGGTCTTGAACGCACTGTCCTTGGCGACGATGAACTCGTCGAGCACGAACTTGGCGTTGCTCGGATTGGTGCAGAAGATCTTGAACAGGCCCGGCTGCGCGATCTCGCCGATCGCCAGGTTGGCCGAGCCGGTGCCGTTGGCGCTGCCGTCAGAACGGCCCGAGAGCATGGCTTCCATCACCTGCTGCGCGCCCGCGAACTTGAGCGGCTCGACGTCGAGGCCGGCTTCCTTGAAGTAGCCCTTGTCGACGGCCGCGAAGAACGGCAGCCCGGCCGCGACCGGCCAGAAGCCGATGCGGATCTTCGGCATCGACTGGGCGCGCACCAGCGCGGGCGCAGCCAGCACGGCGAGTCCGGCGGCGCCGGTCTGCAGCAGCTGGCGGCGCGATGGCCGTGCGGCGGCGCTCGGGAAGGTTTTTTCCTGGGTATCCATGAAGCAACTCCTGTGTGATGTCGAAAGCGGAACGGGTGAAAGGGACGGCTCAGGCCGAAGCGGCCTGGCGGGAAGCGATGTAGCGGCGCCAGCCGCCGTGGTGCGTGATGTCCTCGGCGCCGTCGAGTGCCAGCGACTCGCAGACGAAGCCCTGCACGCTGCTGCCGTCGACCAGCTTCAGCGTGCCGATGCCCAGCGGTGCGGGGATCAGCGCGACGAAGGAGCCGTAGGCGGTGGCGGGCATTTCCCAGACCTCGACGATCAGCGACGCCCCATCGGCGGCCACGCGCGCCATGCCGGGCTTGGGCGGCACGGTGCCGGGCAGCGCGAAGAGGCGGTATTCGGGCGCGGTCAGCGTCTCGCGCAGCAGCACGGCACCGCGCTCGGTCAGCTGGCCGTTGAGCGGCATGCCCGACAGGTGGGCGCCGACCACGGCGACCTGCACCGTGGCGGTCGGCTTCACCAGCGGCAAGGCGACGGGCTCGGGCAGCGCCTGGCCGGTGGCGCCGAGCGTGAGCCCGCTGGCGTGGTGGATGCGCTGGCCGAGCTCGGCCAGCTGGAAGTCGCTGGCGCAGGGGCCGACCAGGGTGATGCCGAAAGGCAGGCCGTCCGCACGCAGGCAGGTCGGCACCGAGATCGCGGCGTAGTCCAGCAGGTTCACGAAGTTGGTGTACGCGCCCAGGTTCTGGTTGAGCGCGACCGGGTCGGCCTGCATCTGCGCGATCGTGTAGCTGGCCGGCGCCGTCGGCACCGCGAGCACGTCGATGTGCTGCCACATCGGCGCCGCGCGCTGGCCGAGTGCGCGCAGCCGGGTCTGTGCATCGACGAAGTCCGCGGCGCTGTAGTCGCGGCCGCGCGCCAGGATGCTGCGCACCGGCTCGATCACCTCGTGCTCGTGCATGTCGAAGAAGCCGCGCACGGCGGCATAGCGCTCGGCCACCAGCGCACTCTCGTACAGCAGCGCCGCCGCTTCGGCCAGCGGCGCGTAGTCGATCGGCACGAGCTCGGCGCCCAATGCCTCGAGCTGGTCGAGCGACTGCGCGAAGGCCGCCTCGGCCTGCGCGTCGCCGAAGAAGTCGAGCCGGTTCGGCACGCCGACACGCGGCCGCACCGGCAGCGGCGCGGTGGTCAGCGCGAGCGTGCGCGAGTAGGGGTCGCCGGCATCCGGCCCCATCGCCGCCTGCAGCACGCGCGCCGCGATGTCGACGGTGCGCGCAAAGATCGATACGCAGTCGACGCTCTGCGCGGCCGGCACCACGCCGCGCGCACTGACGAGCCCCTTGGTCGGCTTGATGCCCACGATGTTGTTCAGGCCGGCCGGCACGCGGCCCGAGCCGGCGGTGTCGGTGCCGAGCGAGAAGTCGACCGCGCCGGTCGCCACCGCCCAGGCGGAGCCCGAGCTGGAGCCGCCGGATACATAGAGTGGGTCGAAGCTGTTGGGCACCGGGCCGTAGGGCGAGCGCGTGCCGTTCAGGCCGCAGGCGAACTGGTCGAGATTGGTCTTGCCGACCAGTTCCGCACCGGCATCGAGCAGGCGCTGCACCACCTGTGCGTGGGCGCCGGCCTGGTAGGTGAAGGCCGGACAGGCCGCGGTGGTGGGCACGCCCGCCACGTCGATGTTGTCCTTGACCGCAAAGCGGAGGCCGGCGAGCGGGCCGCTGCGCATGGCGTTGGAATTCGCCATGGGCGGCTCGATCTTCGTAATCCAGGCGGTGGAATCGCCTGGCGCTGCGGAAGTCGTTTCATGCACCATCGTCAAGCATCCTGTCTTGTGTACAAGTTGAGATGCAAGCGGCGTGCCAGCGGCTGCACATGCCAAGTCGCACGCGCCAGGCCATGCGCCGATGCGGTTGCGCCGCAGCCCGTCATGCTTAGGCGAGTAAAAGACAATGCAATCCATTCGCATCTAATATGCGATGCGACCTCTGGTTTGCCCGCTTGCGCAGCGCGCGGAAAATGCGCCGCCTTCCTACCCGCCCCACCGATGCATCTGACGATCCAGCCCCCGCCTTTCCTTTCGCGGAGCGCCTCCTGATGGCCGCCGTTCCGACCTCGACTGCACCGCCGGTGCGCACCGCCGCGCCACATCCGCACCATCGTCGCGCCGCCTTCGTGCGCTGGGTCCGCAAGACGCACGGCTGGTTCGGACTCTGGGGCGCGATCCTCGGCCTGACCTTCGGTTTCAGCGGGATCTGGCTGAACCACCGCGCGGTACTCAAGCTGCCGGCGGTCACGCAGGCACGCGCCAACAGCCAGCTCGCCCTGCCCGATCCGGCGCCCGCGACACCGGAAGCCATGGCGGCATGGCTGCAGAAGGCACTCGAACTCGACGGCCCGCCGAACAACACCCGCGTCGAGCCCGCCCGCCCCGTGGCCTGGACCGAGAAGACAGAGAAGACGCCGGGCGGCAAGGCCGAGGCCGGCACTCACGCGGCACCCGCAGCATCGCCCGAAGCGACGACCGCGCCGGCGCCTGCAGCCGCACCGCGCCTGATGCAGCCGGCGCGCTGGACCTTCAATTTCGGCGGCCCCCATGCGGCGGTGCAGGCCGAGTACTGGGCCGGCAACCGCTCGGTCGCGGTCACCAGCACCAGCAACGGCTTCGTCGCGACGCTGACCAACATGCACAAGGGCACCGGCATGTCGGTCCCCTGGATCCTGCTGGTCGACACGCTGGCCGGCAGCCTGATCTTCCTGTCGATCTCCGGCGTGATCCTCTGGGTGCAGACCAACCGGCGCCGCACCGTCGGCTTCAGTCTGCTGGGGCTGTCCGTGCTGGTCTACGCGGTGATCGTGCTGATGCGGGTGGGCTGAGCCTGCGGGCGGCCGGTCCGGCGCCTCAGCGCTTGGCGTCGCGGTACAGCCGCTCGACCTTCGGCACGTTGGCCTGCAGCGTGCGGATGCGGTCGGGGCCGCTCGGGTGGGTCGACAGGAAGCTCAAGCCGCCCTGGTTCTTCGAGGCCGCCGCCATCTTGGTCCAGAGCGACACGGCAGCACGCGGGTCGTAGCCGGCCCGGGCGGCCAGTTCCAGCCCCACCAGATCGGCCTCGGACTCGTCGCTGCGGCTGAACTGCAGCGAGATCAGCTGCGTGCCCGCACGCGCCGCCATGTCGCCGACCTGGCCGAGTCCGAGCAGTTGCGCCGTGATCGACAGCGCCGCGCCCGTGCCCGCGTTCTTCGCCATCCGGGCGCGCGCATGTTCGCGCAACGCATGCGCCATTTCATGGCCCATGACCATGGCGACCTCGTCGTCCGTGAGCTTGAGCTGGTCGAGGATGCCGGTGAAGAAGGCGATCTTCCCGCCCGGCATGCAGAAGGCGTTGATCTGCTTGCTGCCGATCAGGTTCACCTCCCACTTCCACTGGGCGGCGCGCGGGTTCCATTGGGCGGCGAAAGGAATGATCCGCTGCGCGATGGCGCGCAGCCGCTGCAGTTGCGCATTGCCCGGCGGCGCCAGCGCGCCCTTCGCCCTGGCCTGCGACATCAATTCTCCGTACTGCTGAGTGCCGGCTCGCTCGATGTTGTCGGCCGACACGAAGTTGCGCGCGACCGATGCGCGGCCGACGTCGACCTGCGCCAGCGCGGGCAGCGCCGCGCTGCCGGCCGCCGCCAGCAGGAAGGCGCGGCGGGCCTGCCAGGGGCGGCCGCCACGTGATACATCGGCATCGGGTCCGCAGAGGAAACACATGCGGGAATAATAAGCAGGCCGCCACGATTTGCCCGCAATGTCCACACCTCCCGCCGCCGACGCTTCCCCTTCCCTGCGCTGGCGCGATGCGCTGCGGGTCTACCTCGAACCCGCGACGCTGCGGATGCTGGCGCTCGGCTTCGCGGCCGGCCTGCCGCTGCTGCTGGTGCTCGGCACGCTGAGCTTCCGGCTGCGCGAGGCCGGCGTGGCGCGCACCGCGATCGGCTATCTGAGCTGGGTCGGCCTGGTCTACGCGTTCAAGTGGGTCTGGGCGCCGCTGGTCGACCGGCTGCCGATCCCGCTGCTCACCCGTGCCCTCGGCCGCCGGCGCAGCTGGCTGCTGCTGGCGCAGGCGCTGGTGGTCGCCGGGCTGATCGGCATGGCGCTGAACGACCCGCGCGCCGGGCTGCCGCCGCTGGTCTGGTGCGCGCTGCTGGTCGCCTTCGGCTCGGCCACGCAGGACATCGCGCTCGACGCCTTCCGCATCGAATCCGCCGAGACGCGCAAGCAGGCTGCGCTGGCCGCGGCCTACCAGACCGGCTACCGGCTCGCGATGATCTGGGCCGGCGCCGGCGTGCTCTGGGTCGCCGCCTGGGCGGAGGTCGCGGGAACGGCCGGCTATCAGGACAACGCCTGGAAGGTCGCCTACCTGGTGATGGCCGCCTCGATGGCGGTCGGCGTGCTGACGGTGCTGCTGTCGGCCGAGCCCGCGCAGCGCGCATCGCCGAAGGCCCGCAATGCCGCCGAATGGCTGCAGGCGGTGCTGATCGAGCCCTTTGCGGACTTCTTCCGCCGCTACCGCTGGGAAGCCGCGCTGATCCTCGCGCTGATCGCGATCTACCGGATCAGCGACGTGGTGATGGGCATCATGGCCAACCCGTTCTATGTCGACATGGGCTTCACCAAGGACGAGGTCGCGACCGTCAGCAAGGTGTTCGGCGTGATCATGACGCTGGTCGGCGCCTTCGTCGGCGGCGTGCTGTCGATGCGCCTGGGCGTGATGCGCGTGCTGATGCTGGGCGCCGTGCTCAGTGCGGCGAGCAACCTGCTGTTCGCCTGGCTCGCACTGCACGGCCACGACATGACGATGCTGGTGCTGGTGGTGTCGGCCGACAACCTGGCCGGCGGCATCGCGTCGGCCGCCTTCATCGCCTACCTGTCGAGCCTGACCAACATCAGCTATTCGGCCACGCAGTACGCGCTGTTCAGCTCGCTGATGCTGCTGCTGCCGAAGTTCATCGCCGGCTATTCGGGCGCCTTCGTCGACGCCTACGGCTACGTGAGCTTCTTCATCGCGACGGCGGCACTCGGGCTGCCGGTGCTGGTGCTGGTCGCGCTGGCCCAGCGCCGGTTGCGCTGAGCCGATTCGCTCGCCGGCGCGGCGCGCGCTGTCGAAGAATGCCGACGTGCGCGCGCCATTTCCGCTGGTAGGCTCGCGCTCACCCGGCGCCGGCCCTCTCCACTTTTCCGTTCTTTCCCCACCATTCATTCGTGCCCTCCCGCATTCCGCCCCTTCCCATCCGCGCCTACACCGCGACATCGGCCGTCGGTGCCGGCAAGGCCGCGCTGGTCGATGCGCTCGCACAGTCCCGCAGCGGCCTGCGGCTCAACGACTTCGGCGACGAAGGCCCGGGTCGGCCACGGCTGACCACCTGGATCGGCCGGGTCGACGGGCTCGAAGACCTGCGGCTGCCCGCGCCGCTCGCGCACTGGGACTGCCGCAACAACCGGCTCGCCTGGCTGGGACTGCAGGCCGACGGCTTCATGGACGCCGTCGCGGCGCTGCGCGAACGCTACGGCCCGGCGCGCATCGCGCTGATCCTCGGCACCTCGACCTCCAGCATCGGCGAAACCGAGCTGGCCTACACCCAGCTCGACGCCGACGGCTTTTTCCCTGCGGCGCAACGGCGCCCCGACATCCACACGCCGCATTCGCTCGCGCTCTTCGTGCAGGACGCGCTGGGCCTGGCCGGACCGTGCGAGACCATCTCTACCGCCTGCTCGTCCAGCGCCAAGGCCTTCGCATCGGCCGAGCGGCTGATCCGCCTGGGGCTGGTCGACGCCGCCGTGGTCGGTGGTGTCGACACGCTGTGCGGCAGCGTGCTGTACGGCTTCAACTCGCTCGAACTGGTGTCGCCGCAACCCTGCCGGCCGTTCGACGCGGCCCGCGACGGCATCAGCCTGGGCGAGGCCGCGGGCTTCGCGCTGCTCGAACGCGCCGATGCCGGTGCGGCAGATACGCCTGGCCAACTGCAGCTGCTGGGCTACGGCGAAGCCAGCGACGCGCACCACATGTCGACACCGCATCCGGAAGGCCTCGGCGCCGAGCGCGCGCTCGACGACGCATTGGCGCGCGCCGGCATGGCGGCAGACGCGATCGACTACATCAACATGCACGGCACGGCGAGCACCAAGAACGACGAAGTCGAGGGCGCGCTGGTGGCACGGCGCTTTCCGGCGGCCACGCACGCCAGTTCGACCAAGGGCTTCACCGGCCACACGCTCGGCGCCGCCGGCATCGTGGAAGCGGTGGTCAGCCTGCTCGCGATCGAGACCGGCCTGATGCCCGGCACCGTGAACACCACGCAGCCCGACGCGGCGTGCGGCCCGCAGATCCGGCTGGCACCGGCGCGTGGCGACGTGCGCCGCGCGCTGAGCAACTCCTTCGGTTTCGGCGGCAACAACTGCGCCCTGATTTTCGGCAAGACATGACGACTGCGCGCACGCTCCACATCGAAGGCCCGGCCCTCTGGTCGCCGCTGCTGCCCGGCTGGGAGGCGGCACGCGCGGCCTTCATCGGCCAGGGCGCACCGGCCGATCCGCCCGCCAGGCGGCCGGCGCCGCAACTGCTGGCACCGGCCGAACGGCGCCGCGCACCGGACACCGTCGCGCTGGCGCTCGAAGTGGCGAGCGCGGCGGTCGCCGGCGCGGGCCGCGAGGCCAAGGACCTGCCCTGCGTCTTCATCTCGGCGCACGGCGACCTGGGCATCAACGACTACATGTGCAGCACGCTGGCCAAGGAGCCGACGCTGCTGTCGCCGATCAAGTTCCACAACTCGGTGCACAACGCCGCGGTCGGCTACTGGACCATCGGCACCGGCTGCATGCAGGCGAGCAACTCGGTGTCGGGCTACGAGCGCAGCTTCGCGATCGGCCTGCTCGAAGCCGCCGTGCAGTGCGCCGCCGACGCGCAGGCCGTGTTGCTCGTGGGCTACGACATGCCGGCCGTCGGCGCGCTGTCCTCCGTGACCGACAGCAACGGGCTGCTGGCCGTCGCGATGGTGCTCGCACCGGCGCGCACCGAACGCACCGTGGCATCGTTCGACTGGTCGCTGGTCGACAGCGAAGGCGACGGCGCCACGGCGGAGACCGCGACCCGGTCCGATGCCGCCGCGTTGCTGAAAGGCAATCCGATGGCACGGGCGCTGCCGCTGTTCGAGCGGCTCGCAGCCGCATCGGACGCGGCGCCGGATTCTTCGCCGATCCACCTGTCCCTCTCTCCCACGCTGTCGCTCCGGCTGCAGCCCGCCAGAAAAGACTGAACCATGACGATCGCCACGCAACGACAGCACGACGTGGTGATCATGGGCGGCGGCCTCGCGGGCCTGACGCTCGCGCTGCAACTCAAGCAGCAGTTCGCCGACATCGACGTACTGGTGCTGGAGCGCCGCGCGCACCCGGTGCCGCACGCGGCGCACAAGGTCGGCGAGTCGTCGGTCGAGATCGGCGCGCATTACTTCGACACCGTGCTGGGCCTGAAGCCGCACATGCAGCAGGACCAGTTGCGCAAGTTCGGCTTCCGCTTCTTCTTCAGCGAAGGCCGGCACGACATCGACCAGGTCACCGAGATCGGCGTGAGCCGGGCGCTCCACATCCCGAGCTACCAGATCGATCGCGGCATCTTCGAGAACTACCTGGCCGAGGAGGCGAAGCGCCGCGGCGTGCAGTTCGTCGACCATGCGCTGGTGCGCCAGATCACGCTGGCCGACCCTGCGCAACAGCCGCAGCAGCCGCACCACCTGAGCTGGACGCAGGACGGCGAGACGCACGAGGCCTCGGCGCGCTGGCTGGTCGACGCCTGCGGCCGTGCCGGGCTGCTCAAGCGCAAGCTCGGGCTGGCCGAGCCGAACGCGCACGACGTCAACGCCGTCTGGTTCCGCATCGGCGAACGCATCGCGCTCGACGACTGGAGCGACGACCCGGCCTGGCGCAACCGCTGCGAGCCGAAGGCGCGCTGGCTGTCGACCAATCACCTGGTCGGTGCGGGCTACTGGGTCTGGCTGATTCCGCTGGCTTCGGGCTCGCATTCGGTGGGCATCGTGGCCGATCCGAAGTTCCATCCGCTGGACACAATGGACAGCTTCGACAAGGCGATGGACTGGTTCAGAACGTACCAGCCGCGGCTGTTCGACGCGCTCGACGGCAAGCGCGCGCTGCTGCAGGACTTCGCGTTCTTCCGCCACTTCTCCTATGGCTGCAAGCAGGTGTTCTCGGGCCAGCGCTGGGCGCTGACCGGCGAGGCCGGCCTGTTCCTGGACCCGTTCTATTCGCCGGGCAGCGACTTCATCGCCATCGGCAACACCTACATCTGTGACCTGATCGCGCACGACCGCAACGGGCGTTCGATCGAGGCCCGCGCGCAGCTCTACGACCAGCTCTACCACTCGTTCTACGACAGCACCCTGACGCTCTACCAGGACCAGTACGCGCTGTTCGGCGACCCGCAGGTGCTGCCGGTGAAGATCATCTGGGACTACACCTACTACTGGGGCGTGCTCTCGCAGATCTTCTTCCAGAAGCGCCTGACCGACGTGGCCGCGCTCGGCGCGCTGCGGGAAGAACTGCAGCATTGCCGGCAGCTCAACGTGGAGGTGCAGCGCTTCCTGCGGGCCTGGTCGGCGGTGAGCGACAAGGCCAATCCGGCGGTGCTGCTCGACCAGGCCTCGCTGCCCTGGTTCGCCGAGCTGAACCGCAGCCTGGCCGACACGCTGGACGATGCCGGCTTCAAGGCGCGCATCCAGGCATCGACCGGGCTGCTGCGCGCGCTGGCCGGCGAGATCCTGCAACGCGCCGCCGGTTGCCGGCCGGCACCGGACGCGAGCGCACTCGAAGCGCTGCTGCGCCAGACCATGCCGACGTCGAAAACCGCCGCGCGATCTGGCACCATGCTGTTCGAAGCCGCCTGATCGCCCCCGTGGGGCGCTTCGGCGACGCCTTGGTTTACCCCAACTTTACGGAGCGTTCAAGCCGCCTTGCCGGCCACGCGCAATCATGGCCGTCATGACCACCCCCCAACTCCTGCTGATCGAAGACGATGCGCGCCTGGCGCAGATGGTCAGCGAATACCTCACGCAATCGGGCTTCGGCGTGAGCCACGCGGCCGACGGCATGTCCGGCCTCGAGCAACTGCAGCAGCACGCCCCCGACCTGGTGATCCTCGACCTGATGCTGCCCGACATCGACGGTCTCGACCTGTGCCGACGCATCCGCGCATTGCCCGGCGCGCTGGCCAAGGTGTCGGTGCTGATGCTGACCGCCAAGGGTGACCCGATGGACCGCATCATCGGCCTGGAGATCGGCGCCGACGACTACCTGCCCAAGCCTTTCGAACCGCGCGAACTGCTCGCGCGCATCCGCGCCGTGCTGCGCCGACGCGGCGAGACGAGCAGCGAGGCGGCGACCATCACCGTGATGCGCTTCGGCACGCTGGAAATCGACCGCAACGCCCGCACCGTGACGGTCGGCGGAACCTCGGCCGAACTCACGTCCTACCAGTTCGACCTGCTGGTCGCCATGGCCGAACGCGCCGGCCGCGTGTTGACGCGCGACCAGATCATGGAAGCCGTTCGCGGTCGCGAACTGGAGGCCTTCGACCGCTCGATCGACGTGCACATGGGCCGCATCCGCGCCGCGATCGAGGTCGATGCGAAGAACCCGAAGCGCATCCTGACGGTGCGCGGCGTCGGCTACGTCTTCGCCAAGCAGCAAGACTAGAGATGACGCACCCCGAGGCTCGCCCATGATCGGACTCTTCACACGGCATCTGTATGTGCGCATCTGGGTGGCGGTGCTGCTGGGCGTGGCGGCGCTGACCTTTGCGGCGGGGTTCGCCTGGCGCGTCGCGGTGGAGAACGAGCGCTCGCAGCCGGTGCCGCGCGACGTGACGCTGACCGACCCGAACGGCCAGTCGCTCGGCACCGGCACCGCCATGCGCGTGGGCCGGCCGGGCGAAGGACTGCGCTTCGACATCACGCTCGACAGCGGACAGCGCGTGACCATGCAGTTCGGGCCGCGCGAACGCGAGGATCGCGGCGGCGGCCCACCGCCCTGGTCGCGTCCGCAGACCGGCTACCTCTGGATGCTCGGCATCGTCGGACTGGCGGTCGCGGTCGCGCTGTTCCCGATCGTGCGGCGCCTCACGCAGCGGCTGGAGGCGTTGCAGCGCGGCGTGCAGCGCTGGGGCGACGGCGATCTGTCGGCCCGCGTGCCGGAAGAAGGTCAGGATGAAGTGGCCGACCTGTCGCGCCGCTTCAACGCCGCCGCAGGCCGCATCGAGACGCTGGTGCGCTCGCACAAGTCGCTGCTGGCCAATGCATCGCACGAGCTGCGCTCGCCGCTGACGCGCATCCGCATGGGGCTGGAGCTGATGGGCGACCAGCCGAACCCGAGCGCGCGGCGCGAGATCTCGCGCAACATCAGCGAGCTGGACCAGCTGATCGACGAGATCCTGCTGGCGAGCCGGCTCGATGTGAGCGAGGTGGACGTCGGCACGGTCGAGACGGTCGACCTGACCGGCCTGGCCGCCGAGGAATGCGCGCGGATGGACGCCGAACTCGACCTGGCCGAGGGGACGCACAGCGACAGCCTGGCCGTGCAAGGGGTTCCGCGGCTGCTGCGCCGCGCGATCCGCAACCTGCTGGAGAACGCGCGGCGCTACGGCGCGGGCGAGATCAGCGTGCAGCTCGAGACGATCGGGAGCTGGGCACGCATCCGGGTGAACGACCACGGCCCGGGTGTGCCGGAAGCGCTGCGCGAGCGGATCTTCGAACCCTTCTACCGGCTCCCCGGCGCCAGCGAGCGGGACGGCGGCGTGGGGCTGGGACTGGCGCTGGTGAAATCGATCGTCGGACGGCACGGCGGCCGCCTGCGCTGCGAGGGCCGCCCGGACAACCAGCCCGGCGCCAGCTTCGTCATCGAACTGCCTCGGTAGCCCGGTAGCCCCGGTCGTGGGGGCCGCCCCCGGCGATCAGCCGTGCCAGTCGAGCGAGCGGGCCTTGCCCTGGATGATGGGTGCCACGTCGTTCACGCGCTCGCCGGCCAGCACGCGTTCGTAGTACCGCAGGTAGGCGCGCGTCATGGCCTCCGCGCTGAAGTTCTGCATCACGTGCGATTGGCAGGCACGCATGTCGAAGCTCCGGGTGCGAATGGCCTCGACCAGTTCGGACGCACGGTTCGACAACACGCCGCAATGCTCGGGCACCAGTTCGGGCAGCGCACCATAGGGTGTGGCGAACACGGGGCAGCCGAAGTACATGCTCTCGATGATCGCCAGGCCGAAGGGCTCGTGCCAGCGCACCGGAAACACCATGCCACGCGAGGCGTTCAGCAGTTCGGCTTTCTGCTGGCCGCCGACCATTCCATGGAAGTGGATGCGGCGCGACAGGGTCAGCCGGATGCTGCGGCGGAAATTGAAGCGGTCGCCGCCCAGCACATCGAGCTCCACGCCCGCACGCTTGGCGATGTTGATCGCGCCCTTCACGTTCTTCACCCGCCATGCGGCCTTGCCGAGAAAGTGGAAGTGCGTGCGCGTGCGCTGGAAATCCACCGGTCCGTAGGCCGACCAGTCGAGCCCGTTGTGCACGAACTGCGTCGAGCCGTAGCGCTGCGCGTGGTCGCGTGAAACGAAAACGGTGTTGAGCGGCAGCGGCTTGGCCTTGTGGCCATTGCCGTGCTCGGTGAAGAGATAGGGCTTGCCGAGCGCGTCTTCGGACTCCAGTCTCGGATTGAACTGGAAATGGACGACGTCGATGTCTTGCGGCACCTGTTCACGCCAGGGCCGATCGGGCTGGATCGGCAGCAGCCGGGCGAAGTCGCAGCGCGAACCTTCGGGGACCAGGTAGCTGACCTGGTGCCCCATCTGCACCAAGGTCTTGCCGAGGTCCCAGATCACGCGCTCCGTGCCGCCATAGGCATACACGGGAATGACGGAGTTATTGACCAGCAGGACGTGCATCGATGGAGATTCCCTGAGAGGTGGTGGGCATCGTGCGCGCTTGTCGTTGTTCTTTTTCGTGGCCACGCAGGCAGGCGTAGAGCAGCATGGTCAGGAAAAGATAATTGATATTCCCGCTATTGTGCGCAGTGAAAACCTGCGTCAGGCCGAACCCGATGGTGCAGATCGGTATCAGCAATCCGGCCATGCGCAGACCCAGCGCCACGCGATCGATGCCGCCGTCCGCGCCCTGCCGGACGCGCGCAGCGCTCGGCCAGAACAGGAAGACCGGCACCCCATAGAAGAACAGAAGCACGAGCACGCCGGGGACGCCATGCTTGACGAAGATATCGAGGACTTCGTTGTGGGCGTGGGCGTACTCCAGCACGCTGCTGTTGGCGAGCCCGGTTTCGACACGCCGCTTCTTTTCCATTTCATAGCCGTAGCGGCCCCATCCCGTCAGCGGCTTCTCGACGCCCATCTGCCAGGCGAGCCGCCAGTGGTACAGCCGCTGGCCGACCGAGGTGACGGTGCTGTCGCCTTTGTTGAACAGCGCGATCTCATGCTGGGCTTCGTCGATGCGCTCATCGAACTTGCGGACCTGCGCCGCCACCATGATGACGATGCCCGCCAGGCTGAGCACGCCGACGACGATCATGGCGCGTCGCGGCAGGTAGCGCGCCAGCAGGATGGCCATGACGGGCAGGACGATCAACAGCGCCAGCCAGCCGCCGCGCGATTGCGACATCAGACAGCCGAGCACGCCGAGAGCCGCACCGGCCACCAGCAGCAGATGGAGCGACAACCGCATGCAGGCGGGCCGCGCCGCCAGGAACACCAGGCAGATCAATCCGAAAAGCAGGCTCAGGTCGCCGTACTGAATGGCGTTGGTGTAGCCCGTGGCACGCGGCATGTCCTGCACGACGCATTGGTAGATCCCGGTCAGCCCGCTGCCGATGCCACCCAAAGCGAAGCCGAACCACAGCGCCCGGATCCTGGGCGCATAGGCGTGCAAAAAGAACAGGCAGGGCAACGCCAGCAGATACTTGAGCGGCTTCTCGTACGCGCCGGGCCCGAAATGGCCTGGCTCCGCGTCGATCCACCAGAGCAGGCCCATCAGCGCGATCGACAGCGCCAGCCAGCCCGTCAAGTCCAGGGGCCGCAGTCTTCTGGACCAGAACGGTATGGACAGGAGCGACGCCAGCAACAGCAGGCTCACGCCCCACGAATAACCGGACGGCACCCAGAGGCCGATGCCCGGAACCAGGAATGCACATGCCGTCGCAACCCGCACGCACCAGGGTTGCACCTTCGCCGAAAAACTCATCGCCCCACGCTTTCAGTCAGTTCCGCACGGTCGTAATACAGGGCGGCGTAGCGGAAGAAACTCTCCAGCGCCACGAAATAGCAATAAAGGAAACCGGCACCGCCGCAGAGAAAGCCGAGCCGGAAAATGTAGAGACGGAGGAACATCGACGTGGCGGCGGCCAGACCGCGCAGCACGCCGCCGCGCTTGCCGAGCGCCGCACGCTTGGCCGCGCCGAGCATCGCGTACTGGGTGAGCTTCTCGAGGCTGGCGCGCACCGTGGTGCGCGAATGGTGCAACAGCGGGGCACGCAGTACGTGACGCGGCGCGCCGGGCTCGGTCAGCACCGCCTCTTCGTGCACCACGCCCTTGTATTCGATCAGCATGTCGCGCCTGAAGAGGCGTTCGATGGTCGACGTCGCGCGGTAATGGGTCAGTGGATGGCCGAAAGCCACCATGCGCCACCGGATCTTCCAGACGGCACGCGCACCGGACTGCACGACGGCGCGCAGCTCGGCCTGGAATTCCGGCGTCATGACTTCGTCTGCGTCCAGGAAGAACACATAGTCGCCGCTGACATGCGCGAGCAGGCGGTTGCGCTGGACGGCAAAGCCTTGCCAGTCGGGATAGCCGAAGACCTGCGCGCCCTCTTCACGCGCGATGGCAACGGTGTCGTCGGTACTTCCGCTGTCGACCACGATGACTTCATCGGCGAAAGCGGCGCTGCGCAGGCATTCGCGAATGCCATGCGCCTCGTTCCTGGTCAGGACGGCGACCGAGAGCCGCGGCGTGGCCATGGGCGCTAGGCGCTCGGGGCTGTGATCGGAACTGACGGCGGCGGGTGATGCGTCGGCAGCCTCAGTGGCCGCCATGCACGGTCTCGCCGGCCTTCAGGCGGTACACCGTACCGCAATAGGGGCACTTGGCCTCGCCGGTGTGGGCGACGTCGAGATAGACCTTGGGATGGGTGTTCCAGAGCTTCATGTCCGCCTTCGGGCTCGGGCAGTACACGCCGCCTTGGGGATTCAGATCCTTGGCGAGCAATTCGATAGCGGCTTGGGGGGAGGCCATGTTCAGACTTTCGTGAGCCAGTGAGCGTACTTGGGATTCTTGCCGTTGACGATGTCGAAGAACGCGCTCTGGATCTTCTCCGTGACGGGGCCGCGCGAACCGATGCCGATCTCGACCCGGTCGAGTTCGCGGATCGGCGTGACTTCGGCGGCGGTGCCGGTGAAGAAGGCTTCGTCGGCGATGTAGATCTCGTCGCGCGTGATGCGCTTCTGCACCAGCTCGATGCCGAGGTCCTTGCAGATGTGCAGGATCGTGTTGCGCGTGATGCCGTTGAGCGCGCCGGCCGACAGGTCGGGCGTGTAGACCACGCCGTCCTTCACGACGAACACGTTCTCGCCGGCGCCTTCGGAGACGAAGCCGCTCGCGTCGAGCAGCAGCGCCTCGTCGTAACCGTCGTCCAGCGCCTCCATGTTGGCGAGGATCGAATTGCTGTAGTTGCTGACCGCCTTGGCCTGCGTCATCGTGATGTTCACGTGGTGGCGCGTGTAGCTGGAGGTCTTCACGCGGATGCCGCGCTTCATGCCTTCCTCGCCGAGGTAGGCGCCCCAGGCCCAGGCCGCGACCATCGCGTGGATGGTGTTGCCGCGCGGGCTCACGCCCAGTTTTTCGGAGCCGATCCAGACCAGCGGGCGCAGGTAGCAGCTTTCCAGGTTGTTTTCGCGCACCACCTGCTTTTGCGCGTCGTTCACCTGTTCCTTGGTGAACGGGATCTTCATGCGGAGGATCTTGGCGCTGTTGAACAGGCGGTCGGTGTGCTCTTCGAGGCGGAAGATCGCCGTGCCGTCGACGGTCTTGTAGGCGCGTACACCTTCGAAGACGCCGCAGCCGTAGTGCAAGGTGTGGGTCAGCACATGGATCTTGGCGTCGCGCCAGTCGACCAGCTGGCCGTCCATCCAGATCTTGCCGTCACGATCTTCCAGCGAAGGGGGGAGCACGCTCATGTTCTTTGTCCTTTGGGGAGGCGGGGATATCGGGGGAGGCTGTCGCAAAAGCTTGCGATTTTACGGCGGCGCGCAGAGCGTGGCCGGCCGACAATGGCGGGCTTTGCCATCCCCTGTCCGTAAAGGTTTGCTGTGTCCGTATTCAAGAACGTCATCGTCTATCGCATCGAAGCACCGTGGTCGCCGTCGCTGACCGATGCGGAGGAAGGGGTCGGCAAGATGCGCTACGTTCCGTGCTCCCCGTCGCAGGAGAAATCCATCGGCTGGATCGAGCCGCGTGGCCAGGAGAACGGCCCGCTGGTCGAATCCATCGGCGGCCAGTGGCTGCTCGAATTCATGATCGAGACCAAGGCGCTGCCGGGCTCGGTGGTGCGCCGCAAGGTCGACGAGCGCTGCGCGCAGATCGAGGCGACCACCGGCCGCAAGCCGGGCAAGAAGGAAAAGCGCGACCTGAAGGAAGACATCACGCACGAATTGCTGCCGATGGCCTTCGCACGCTACGCGCGCATCGCGGTCTGGATCGACCCGTCGGAACGCCGGCTGGTGATCAATGCGAGCAATGCGGCGCGCGCCGACGAGGTCGTGACGAGCCTGGTGCAGTCGCTCGAAGGCTTCGCCGTCACGCAGATCAACACGCAGATCGAACCCGCCAGCGCCATGTCCGAGTGGCTGTCGAGCCAGGAGCCGCCGGCCGGCTTCACGATCGACCGCGAATGCGAGCTCAAGGCCACGGACGAATCGAAGTCGGTGGTGCGCTACGCCAAGCATCCGCTGGACATCGAGGAAGTGCGCCAGCACATCGCGTCCGGCAAGCGCCCGACGCGGCTCGCGATGACCTGGGACGACCGCGTGTCCTTCGAGCTCAGCGAGTCGATGCAGATCCGCAAGATCGTGTTTCTCGAAGGCACGGCCGACGCCGCGCCCGGCGGCAAGAAAGAGGACAACTTCGACGCCGACGCCGCGATCGCCACCGGCGAGCTCGGCCAGCTGGTGCCCGCGCTGCTGGAAGCGCTCGGCGGTGAAGCGGCGTTCAGCGCCGCGCTGCCTGATGCGCCTGTGGCTGCGGCCAGCGCTCCCGCAACCGCGCTGCCCGAAGACGCCCCGTTCTGAATTGCTGCCGCGCTATTCGGTGACCGGAGGTCTGGTCATTTCCCAGCTTTCGAGCTTGCCGCCGACAAAAACGGCATCGACGTAGGAGCCACCACCATCGGTCCAGCGGTAGAGCTCCGGCTGTTCGTCCTTCGGCGACCGCAGCTCGCCGAGCGCACGCGTCATGGCCATCACGTGCAGCAGCGTCGAACCCTTCTTGAGCTTGGCGTTGAGCATCACCGCGCTCGCGACGTAGCCGATCGGCCGGTCGGCCGCGCGCTTGAGCGTCTGCATCGTGCGGTTGAAGTGCATCAGCAGGAACATCACGATCGCGCCGGCGGCCAGCGCGACGCCGCCCCAGCCGTAGCCGCGATAAGCGAAACCGAGCAGCACCAGACCGCCGATCGGCACCAGGAATTTCTGAAATTGCATGGCGCGGATTGTCGTCGCGACGCCGTCAGTCCAGCCGGCGGACGATGTCGAGAGCTTCTTCCACCCGATCCACGGCATGGATCGTCAGTCCCTCGATCTCCTTGGCGCCCTTCTTCGGCGCATTCGCCTTCGGCACGATGGCCACGCTGAATCCCAGCTTGGCCGCCTCGCGCATGCGTTCCTGCCCCCGCGGCGCGGGACGCACTTCGCCCGCGAGGCCGACCTCGCCGAACGCGATGAAGCCCTTGGGCAACGGCTTGCCGCGCAGGCTGGAGGTGATCGCGAGCATCACGGCCAGGTCGGCCGCCGGTTCGCTGATGCGCACGCCGCCGACCGCGTTGACGAACACGTCCTGGTCCATGCAGGCCACGCCGGCATGGCGGTGCAGCACGGCCAGCAGCATCGCCAGCCGGTCGCGGTCCAGGCCGACCGACAGCCGCCGCGGGCTCGGCCCGCCGTTGTCGACCAGCGCCTGGATCTCGACCAGCATCGGCCGCGTGCCTTCGAGCGTGACCATCACCACGCTGCCCGGCACCG
Organism: Variovorax sp. GW821-FHT10B04; assembly: GCF_059415645.1. Taxonomy (NCBI): domain Bacteria; kingdom Pseudomonadati; phylum Pseudomonadota; class Betaproteobacteria; order Burkholderiales; family Comamonadaceae; genus Variovorax; species Variovorax sp. GW821-FHT10B04. The sequence goes on along the minus strand of NZ_JBWKNQ010000018.1, from coordinate 37,571 downwards.
GCTCGGTGTGCTGGCTCAGGAAGATCGCGCTCGGGTTGGCGACGCCTTTCAGGCCGCGCTCGGTCATCGCGAACACGCCGATCTCGTTGACCGCGCCGAAACGGTTCTTGATGGCACGCACCAGCCGGAAGCTCGAATGCGTGTCGCCTTCGAAATACAGCACGGTGTCGACCATGTGCTCCAGCACGCGCGGGCCGGCCAGTGCGCCTTCCTTGGTCACGTGGCCGACCAGCACGATCGCCGTGCCCGACGCCTTGGCGAAGCGCGTGAGGTGCGCCGCGCATTCGCGCACCTGCGCGACCGAGCCGGGCGCCGAGGTCAGCTGGTCCGAATAGACGGTCTGGATCGAGTCGATCACCGCGATCGCCGGGCGATGCGCGTCGAGCGTGGCGATGATCTTCTCCAGCTGGATCTCCGCCAGCACCTGCACCTGCGAGTGGTCGAGCCCGAGCCGGCGCGAGCGCAGCGCAACCTGCGACCCGCTCTCCTCGCCGGTGACGTAGAGCGCGTTCTGCCCGGCGCGCTGCAAGGCGTCGACCGCCTGCAGCAGCAGCGTGGACTTGCCGATGCCCGGGTCGCCGCCGATCAGCGTGACGCCGCCGGGCACGATGCCGCCACCGAGCACGCGGTCCAGCTCGTCGATGCCGGTCGAGGTGCGGTCGACGTCGGTCGCCTCGATCTCCGACAGCACGGCGATGTCACCGGTCCCCGCGAGCGCGGCGAAGGGGGCGCTGAAGCGGTTGTTGGCGGCGCCGGCGGCAGGCGCGGCGACCTGCTCGACGAGCGTGTTCCAGGCGCCGCAGCTCGGGCATTTACCGAGCCACTTGGCGCTCGTGCCGCCGCATTCGGAGCAGACGTAGTTGGTTTTTTCCTTGGCCATCGGGCGAGTGTAGGCAGCGCGGCGCGCCCGGCATGCGCACGGCCAAGGGAAAACCCGGGCGCCGACCGAATGCACGCGACAGGAAGCGCGCACCACCGCATTCAATAATCGATCATGCACACCCCTCTCAACACCTTCAAGCAGGCGATGCAGGCCGGACGGCCGCAGATCGGCCTCTGGGTCGGCCTGGCCGACGGCTACGTCACGGAGCTGCTCGCGGGCACCGGCTACGACTGGCTCCTGATCGATGGCGAGCATGCGCCGAACGACGTCCGGTCGGTCCTGCCGCAGTTGCAGGCCGTCGCCAGCGCGGCGTCGGCGCTGCCCGACGGCGCTGCGCGGCCGCACCCGATCGCCCGCGTGCCGGTCGGCGAAACGGCGCTCATCAAGCAGTACCTGGACATCGGCGCGCAGACCATCCTGGTGCCGATGGTCGACACCGCCGCGCAGGCCGCGCAGCTGGTGCAGGCGATGCGCTATCCGCCCGAGGGCATCCGCGGCATGGGGTCGGCGCTCGCGCGCGCGTCGCGCTGGCAGGCCTACCCGGACTACATCCACGAGGCGAACGCGCAGGCCTGCCTGCTGGTGCAGGCGGAAACGGTGGAAGCGATGGCCAACCTCGACGCGATCGCGGCCACGCCGGGCGTCGATGGCGTGTTCATCGGGCCGGCCGACCTGTCGGCGTCGATGGGCTTTCCGGGCCGACCGGGCCATCCCGACGTGCAGGCGGCGATCGCCGACGGCATCGCGCGCATCCGCCGGGCCGGCAAGGCGCCCGGCATCCTGTCGACCACGGAAGAGCAGGCGCGCAAATGGCTCGCGGCCGGTGCGCTGTTCGTGGCGGTCGGCGTCGACACGATGCTGCTCGATGCCGGCGCACGCCAGCTGCTGGCGCGCTTCAAGACCGGCACCGGCGGCGCATCGGCGAACGGCTACTGAGCGTTCGCCCGTTCCGGGACTTCCCCGGACTTTCCCCGGAATCAGAAAAAAGAGACGACATGACCGACCCCACGAAGAAAACCGGCGAAGCGCCGGCCGATGCAGCAGCGCCCACGCCGCCCGCCTTCCGCTCCGCCCTCATCCGCACCGGCACGATCCGCGCGACCACTCGCAGCTTCCTGCACGCGCTGGGCCAGGACGACGAGGACATCGAACGCCCGCACGTCGGCGTGTTCCACACCGGCGGCGAGATGAGCCCCTGCAACCTGAACCTGCGCGAGCAGGCCCAGCACGCGAAGACCGGCATCTACGCGGGCGGCGGCACGCCGCACGAATGCCCGGTGGTGTCGGTCAGCGACGGCCTGACCATGGCGCATTCGGGCATGCGCTTCTCGCTGATCTCGCGCGAACTGATCGCCGACAGCGTCGAGGCTTCCACGCGCGGCCACCAGTGGGACGGCATCTTCGCGATCGGCGCCTGCGACAAGAACCTGCCGGGCTTGATGATGGGCATGGTGCGCTGCAACGTGCCGAGCGTCTTCGTGCACGGCGGCTCGGCGCTGCCGGGCCAGATGCCCGGCCCGGACGGGCGCGACCTGAACGTGGTCGACACCTACGAAACCATCGGCCAGGTGCTGGCCGGCACCGCGACGGCGGAAGACCTGGAGGCCATGAGCCGCGCCTGCCTGCCGACGGCCGGCGCCTGCGCGGGCCAGTTCACGGCCAACACGATGGGCATGGTGTCGGAAGCGCTGGGCCTGGCGCCGATCGGCTCCAGCATGGTGCCCGCGGTGTTCAGCGAACGCGCGCCGCTGATGCGCCGCGCCGCGCGGCAACTGATGAAGGCCGTGCTGGGCGACGGCCCGTTGCCGCGCGACGTCGTCACGCGCAAGGCGCTGGAAAACGCCTGCGCCGTGGTGTCGGCCACCGGCGGATCGACCAACGCCGCGCTGCACATACCGGCGATCGCGCACGAGGCCGGCATCAAGTTCCACCTCGACGACGTGGCCGAGGTGTTCGCGCGGACGCCGCTGATCGCCGACCTGCGCCCCGGCGGCCGGTACCTGGCGCGCGACGTGTTCTACATCGGCGGCGCGGGCGTGATCCTGCGCACGCTGCTCGAGCAGGGCTATCTGCACGGCGACGCGCTGACCTTCACCGGCCGCACGCTGGCCGAGGAAGTGGCCGACGCACCGGCGCCCGACGGCCGCGTGGTGCGCGAGGCCGGCAATCCGATCACGCCGGACGGCGGGCTCGCCGTGCTCAAGGGCAATCTGTGCCCGGACGGTGCGCTGCTCAAGACGGCCGGCCTCAAGACGCTGGTGCACCGCGGCCCGGCGCGCGTGTTCGACTCGGAAGAAGAAGCGCAGACGGCTGTGCAGAACCAGCGCTACCTGCCGGGCGACGTGATCGTGATCCGCAATGAAGGCCCCAAGGGCAGTCCCGGCATGCGCGAGATGCTCGGCATCACCGCCCTGCTCTACGGCCAGGGCATGGGCGACAAGGTCGCGCTGCTGACCGACGGCCGCTTCTCGGGCGCGACGCGCGGCCTGTGCATCGGCTATGCGGGCCCGGAAGCCGCCGACGGCGGGCCGATCGCGGCGCTGCGCGACGGCGACGTGATCGCGATCGATGCACGCGCGTCGGCGCGCAGCATCACGGTCGAACTCGCGGCCGACGAAATCGCACGCCGGCTGGCCGGACGTGAGGTAAACGCGGGGATGCGAATGGGCGGCCTGCTGGAAAAATACGCGCTCACCGTGCGCCCGGGACACCAGGGCGCCGTGACCCATTCAGGCGCCGTCACCTGGCTGCGCGACGCTTCCTGAAACCAACAAGACAGATCCAACGGAGACAAGACATGAACTTCACACGACGCCATCTGCTGCAGACCACGGGCGCCTCGGCACTGCTCGCGAGCATCGGCCAGCAGGTCTTTGCCCAGACCATCGAGACCACGCGGATCATCACCGGCTTCGCGGCCGGCGGCACGTCCGACAACATCTGCCGCCGCCTGGCCACCAAGCTGGGCCCGGGCTTCGCGAACACGGCCGTGGTGGAAAACCGCACCGGCGCGGGCGGCCAGATCGCAGTCAATTACGTCAAGAGCCAACCCGCCGACGGCACCACGATCCTGCAGACGCCGACCTCGATCCTCACGATCTATCCGCACATCTACAAGAAGCTGCCGTACGACTTCGCGACCGACCTCGCACCGGTGTCGCTGGGCTGCGTCTTCGACTTCGGCTTCGCGGTCGGCCCGTCGGTGCCGGCCAGCGTGAAGAACGTGCCCGACTTCCTCGCCTGGGCCAAGGCCAACCCGAGCGGCGCGAACTTCGGCTCGCCGGCCGCGGGCTCGACGCCGCACTTCATCGGCGCACTGCTCGGCAAGGGCGCCGACGTGGAACTCAAGCACGCGGCCTACCGCGGCACGCAGCCGGCGATGCTCGACCTGCTGGGCGGCAACATCTCGGCGGTGTCCGGCCCGATCGGCGACATCACGCAGCATCTGCCCACCGGCAAGGTGCGCATCCTCGGCGTCTCGGGTGCGACGCGCAGCCGCTTCGCGCCGGACGTGCCGACCTTCGAGGAACAAGGCATCAAGGACATGGCGCACAGCGAATGGTTCGCCTTCTTCCTGCCGGTCAAGGCGTCGCCGGAACTGGTGGCGCGGCTCAACACCGCCATGCGCACGGCGCTGGCATCGAAGGACGTGGTCGACGGCCTGGCGACCTTCGGGCTCGAAGCGATGTCGTCGACACCCACCGAGCTGATGGACCTGCTCAAGAAGGACACGGCCAAGTGGGCGCCGATCGTCAAGCGGGTCGGCTTCACCGCGGAAGCATGACGCCGGCGGTGCCTCGGCCACCTTGCGGTGCCGGCGAGGCCCGCGCTCTGGCACCATCGGACGCATGAAAACCTGTATCTACGGCGCCGGCGCGATCGGCGGATGGATCGGTGTGGCGCTCGCGCAAGCGGGCTGCCGCATCAATGTCGTGGCACGCGGCGCCACGCTCGACACACTGCAGCGGGACGGCCTCGGCCTGATGCGCGGCGACCAGCGCACGCGCGTGCCCGTGAACGCACAGGCCGATCCGGCGGCGCTGGGCGTGCAGGACCTGGTGGTGATCGCGGTCAAGGCGCCCGCGCTCGCCGGCGTGGCCGAGCGCATCGCACCCCTGGTCGGGCCCGACACGATCGTGCTCACCGCGATGAACGGCGTGCCCTGGTGGTTTCTGGAAGGTGGTTTCGGCGGCCCACTGGCCGGCTCGCGGCTGGCGGCCGTGGACCCGGACGGCGCGATCGCACGCGCCATTCCGGCCGACCGCGTGATCGGCGGCGTGGTGCACGCGAGCTGCTCGCTCGACGCACCGGGCGTGGTGCGTCATCACTTCGGCAACGGCCTGATCCTGGGCGAACCGTCCGGTGGCGCCACGCCGCGTGTCGAGGAGCTCGCCGCCCTGCTGGTGCGCGGCGGGATCGAGGCCCGCGTGTCGCCGCAGATCCAGAAGGACGTCTGGTACAAGCTCTGGGGCAACATGACGGTCAACCCGATCAGCGCGCTGACCGGCGCGACCACGGACCTGATCATGAACGACGACCTGGTGCGCGGCTTCATCTCGGCCGTGATGCTGGAGGCGAAGGACATCGGCGCGCGCATCGGCATACCGATCGCGGAGAGCCCGGAAGATCGCCACGCAGTCACGCGCAGGCTCGGCGCCTTCAAGACCTCGATGCTGCAGGACGTGGAGGCGAGCCGGCCGGTCGAGCTCGACGCACTGGTGTCGGTGGTGCGCGAACTCGGCCAGCTGACCGGGACGCCGACGCCCTTCACCGATGCGCTGCTGGGGCTTGCGCGGCTCAAGCTGAGCCAGATCAGGCTGTACTGACCGCGGACGACGGCTGCGGTCAGTCCGCAGATCGTCGCCCGGACGATTTCAGCCCGCGTCGGCTTCGACCGCGACCGGCACCCGCGGTGCGACCGCGCACATCAATTCGTAGCCGACCGTGCCCGCGGCCTGCGCGACCTCGTCGATCGGCAGCACGGCGCCGTTGCCGGCGCGTCCCCACAACGTGACGGCGCTGCCGAAGCCGGCGCCCGGCACCGGCGTCAGGTCGACCGTGATCATGTCCATGCTGACGCGGCCGACGACACGGGTGCGCACGCCGTTCACCAGCACGGGTGTGCCGGTGCCGGCGTGGCGCGGGTAGCCGTCCGCATAGCCGATCGCGGCAATGCCGATGGTCAGCGGCGCCTCGGCCACGAAACTGGAGCCATAACCCACGGTGTCACCCGCCTTCAGCGTCTGCACGCCGATCAGCTTCGTCGTGAGCGACATGGCCGGCTGCAACTGCCAGTGCGCCGCGTCGTTCTCTGGAAAGTCGGGCGCGCCGCCGTACAGCGCAATGCCCGGACGCACCCAGTCGGCGCGCGTCTGCGCGGTGTGGCGCAGCAAGGCGGCGCTGTTGGCGATGCTGCGCTCGCCCGGCAGGTCCTGCGTCACCCGCTCGAAGGTGGCGAGCGCGTCGGCGACACCGCGGGGCCCGTCGGCATCGCTGAAATGCGTCATCAGCGAAATCTCGTCGACCTGCGGCAGCGCGTTGAGGCGCGTCCACGCGGCGCGAAAGCGTTCCGGCGTGAAGCCGAGCCGGTTCATGCCCGAATTCATCTTCAGGAACACGCGTTGCGGCACCTGCGTCTTGTGCGCCGCGAGCATGTCGATCTGGGCATCGCCATGCACGACGTGCCAGAGATCGAGACGCGAGCAGAGTTCGAGGTCGCGCGCCTCGAACACGCCTTCGAGCAGCAGCACCGGGCCGCGCCAGCCGAGGGCGCGGACGCGCGCGGCCTCGGCCAGATCGAGCAGCGCAAAACCGTCGGCCGCCCGCAGGCCGTCGAAGACGCGCTCGATGCCATGGCCGTAGGCGTTCGCCTTGACGACGGCCCAGACGCGCGCGTCGACGGCGGCGCGGCGCGCGCGGTCGAGGTTGTGGCGCAACGCGCCCGGATGGATGGTGGCAAGGATGGGGCGTGGCACAACGAAGCGATTTGGTGGTCGGGCGGCGTCCACATGAAACAACATGTCAGGGAAATGCCACCCCATCAAGGCATTTTGACATTTCACCCCATGCTATAACCGCGCTTTCGCCCTCGACAGCGCGTCGCGCATCCCCAAAAAGGGCGAAGCCATATTTTCACCGCCCCACCCACGTCGCCAGCTCCCAACTGGCCAGCCAGCCCATCGATGAAGCGCGGTTTCTTCACCATCATGTCGGCCCAGTTCTTTTCGTCGCTGGCCGACAACGCGCTTTTCGTGGCGGCGGTCGAACTGATGCGATCTTCCGGCTCGCCGGAATGGCAGCGCGCAGCACTGGTCCCGATCTTCACGCTGTTCTACGTGGCACTTGCGCCGCTGGTCGGTGCCTTCGCCGACGCCTTGCCCAAGGGCAAGGTGATGTTCATCAGCAACGCGATCAAGGTCGTGGGCTGCCTGATGATGCTGTTCGGCTCCCATCCGCTGGTTGCCTACGCCATCGTCGGGCTGGGCGCCGCGGCCTATTCGCCAGCGAAATACGGGATCCTGACCGAGCTGCTGCCGGCGTCGCAATTGGTCAAGGCGAACGGCTGGATCGAGGGCCTGACGATCGCCTCGATCATCCTGGGCATCGTGCTGGGCGGGACGCTGGTGAGCCATGCGGTGGCCAGCCAGCTGTTGGCCTTCGATTTCCCGCTGATCGACACCGGCGTCGACACTCCGCCCGCGGCGGCGATCTCGATGCTGATCTTCGTCTACATCGCGGCCGCCTGGTTCAACACGCGCATCCCGCATACCGGCGTGGAAATGCGGCCGTTGCGCGCGAACCCGGCGCATGGCTTCGTTCGCAACATGGCCGCGCTGTTGCCGGACTTCTGGCATTGCAATTCGCGGCTCTGGCGCGACAAGCTCGGGCAGATCTCTCTCGCGACCACCACCCTGTTCTGGGGTGCCGGTGGCAACCTGAAATACATCGTGCTGGCCTGGGCCTCGCTCGCACTGGGCTACAACACGGCGCAGGCCTCGTCGCTGACCGGCGTGGTGGCGATCGGCACGGCCATCGGCGCGATCGTCGCGTCGGTGCGCATGCGGCTGGACATGGCCACCCGCGTGATCCCGCTGGGCATCGGCATGGGCCTGCTCGTGATCGGCATGAACTTCATCGGCAATCTCTGGCTGGCCGTGCCTTTCCTGATCGTGCTGGGCGGGTTCGGTGGTTTCCTGGTGGTGCCGATGAATGCGCTGCTGCAGCACCGCGGCCACAACCTGATGGGCGCCGGCCGTTCGATCGCAGTCCAGAATTTCAACGAGCAGGCCTGCATCCTGGTGCTCGGTGCGTTCTACAGCGCCTGCACCGGCCTGGGTCTGTCGGCGTATTCGGCCATCACGGCGTTCGGCGTCGTCGTCGCGGGCTTCATGTGGATCATCAAGCGGTGGCACGAGAACAACCTGCGCAAGTATCCGGAAGAAGTCGAACACCTGCTGGCCATTGCGCGCAGCGACAAGCATCATTGAACCTGGCACAGCCTGGAAGAATGTGCCGCTCATGCCGACACACCGAAGGACACGACCATGGCCGACACCAGCATCTATGACTTCGACGCCGTCAGCATCGACGGCAAACCGATCTCTCTGGCGGACTATCGCGGTCGGGTGCTGCTGATCGTCAACACGGCAAGCAAGTGCGGCTTCACGCCGCAGTTCGAAGGGCTGGAAGCCCTGAATGCAAAGTACGCGAAGGACGGCCTCGCGGTGATCGGATTCCCCTCGAATCAATTCGGGTCGCAGGACCCGGGCAGCAACGCGGAGATCGGTGCTTTCTGCACCCGCAACTACGGCGTCAGCTTCCTGATGACCGAGAAGATCGATGTCAAGGGGCCGAATGCCGCGCCGCTGTACGAGTGGCTGACGCGTGAGAAACCGGGGCTGCTCGGCAGCAAGGCGATCAAGTGGAACTTCACCAAGTTCCTGATCGGCCGCGACGGACGGGTGCTCAGGCGCTTCGCACCACTGGATTCGCCGGCATCGCTGTCGAAGGATATCGAGACCGCCCTGGCAGCGTGAAGCCCATGGCCTCCTGCGTACGAGGCGACACCAGCCGATAGCCGACGCCCGACGCCGAACGAAGCGACCAGCCATCCACGCGCTGCAGGTCGAGCTTTCGGCGCAACCGGGAAACCTGGGTGTCCAATGCGCGCGAGCCGTCATCGAAATGCTCCCATAGCGTGCTGTAGAGCCGTTCCCGCGAAAGGGTTCGGTCGAGGTTGCGGAAGAATTCCATTGCCAGGTCGAACTCCAGCGGTGGGAGCTTCAGCGTGCGGCCGCCGAACTGGACGATGCCGGCGCTGGCTTCGAAGCGATAGGGGCCCCACTGGAGCTCCGGATCCATCAGGTCGAAGCCCTGGCGACGCATGGCCTGACGCAGCAATCCGTAATAGCTGCTGAAGCTCGAGGGACGAACGATCACGCTTTCGCGGATGCCTGTGCAGATGGCGCGCATCTGCAGGGTTCGGCTCTTGCCCGCCACCACGAGCAGCGCGGTCTGCTCGCCGAACACGGCCCGGGCGCATGCCAGCATCGCCACAGCGGCCTCCGCGCTGGCGGGACAGCTGATCACGGCGAGGTCGTAGGCCGGCGCAGGCGATGTGTCGGCCGCATCCGGCCATCGCAGATCGTCGACGATCACCGGAATATGACCCAGCCGGTGGATGGCTCTGCGCGCCAGTTCGCGCGAACGCATCACGGGGTCGAACAACGCCACGCGGCGCGGTGCGCCCTGGGCTCTCCAATCATGTCCACGCCAGCCCAGTACACCTGCGCTCATCATGGTTTGCACTCCTATTGCTTGGGCATCGGAGACGCGTTGTGCGTCACTCTCATGGCCGCGACTTCCCCCTAGACCGGCCGAATGTTCTCAGTCGACCGAGGAAGGCGGCACAATTAGTGACAATTGATCAGAATTATCTAGAAGCGGAAATCCAAGGTTTTCGATGCGCCGTCCACCGCGGCATTCTGGGTCTTGGTGACACCGTTGCTGGTTGCCTGAACGGTGTAGCGGCCGGCCGGAACATCGATCAGGCAGACCGGTCCGTCCGCGCGCAGCGCCACCGCCGAATTGCCTGTGGCGTCCTTGATGACCACATCGACGTCGGCCAGATAACCACCGTCGGGGCGCGCGAACAGCAGCGACAGCGGATGCTGCTTCATCGCGGCGCGCATCGCACCGGATTCGTCCGAACCGATGCCACCGCAGACGAAACGGCCGACACCCTGGCTCTTCATGGCGGGTATCGCGTCCTGTGCCTGGGCGGACCAGGGCATGAGCACGCTGGCGGCAAGCGCCAATGCGCCTGCCGCGCGTGCGGCATGGCGAAACGCGGGTGACGTGGAAAACGTGGAAGTGGATGGCATCGGTGGCTCCTGAATCGTTCAACAGGCGCCGACTGTGGCCGTGGTGCACGGCCCGCCGCGTCGGATGGCGGCGCCGGTCCGCGTGCGATCAGAGCCGATCCGTCGCTCAGGCCGGCGTCAGAGCTTCGTCGAGCAGTTCGACCCAATGCTTCACCGGCGTCTCGCTGCCGCTCTGCAGATGCGTGATGCAACCGATGTTGGCGGAGACGATGGCGCGCGGCTGCAGCTGGTTCAGGTGGCCGAGCTTGCGGTCGCGCAGCGGATAGGCGATCTCGGGCTGCAGCACGGAATACGTGCCGGCCGAGCCACAGCACAGGTGCGATTCGCTGCGTGCGATCTGCACGTCGAAGCCGAGCGCGCGCATGTGCGTCTCGACGCCGCCGCGCAGTTTCTGCCCGTGCTGGAGCGTGCACGGCGGGTGATAGGCCACGACGCCGGCGCCGCGCGCCGCTTCGGCACGCAACCGGCCGCGCAGCGCGGGGACGAGGTCCGGCAGCAATTCGCTCAGGTCCCGCGTGAGCTCGCTGATGCGGCGCGCCTTCGGCGCATAGGCGGCATCGTCCTGGAGGATGTGGCCGTATTCGCGCACGGTGACACCGCAGCCGGAGGCATTCATGACGATCGCCTCGACCTCGTTCTTTTCCACCGCAGGCCACCAGGCGTCGATGTTGGCGCGCATCTGCGCGCGGCCTCCGTCCTGGTCGTTCAGATGGAACCTGACCGCGCCGCAGCAGCCGGCCTCGGCCGCGATGACGGTCTGGATGCCGGCCGCATCGAGCACGCGTGCGGTCGCGCTGTTGATGTTGGGCATCATCGAAGGCTGCACGCAGCCGGCGAGCATCAGCACCTTGCGCGCATGGGTGCGGTTCGGCCAGGCGCCGGCGTCCTGCTTCGGCGGCACCTTGGCCTGCAGCTTTTTCGGCAGCAGGCCGCGCACCGACTGGCCCAGCTTCATCGCCGGGCCGAACAACGGCGACGGCAGCGCCTCCTTGAGCAGCCACCGCGTGGCGGACTCGAGCGCGGGCCGAGGCACCTTCTCGTCGACGATCTTGCGGCCGATGTCGACCAGATGCCCATATTGCACGCCGCTCGGGCAGGTGCTCTCGCAGTTGCGGCAGGTCAGGCAGCGGTCGAGGTGCAGCTGCGTCGCGCGGGTCGGTTCCTTGCCTTCGAGCACCTGCTTGATCAGGTAGATGCGGCCACGGGGACCGTCGAGCTCGTCGCCCAGCAACTGGTAGGTCGGGCAGGTCGCGGTGCAGAAGCCGCAGTGCACGCATTTGCGCAGGATCGCCTCGGCCTCCTGGCCATCGGCTGTGCCCTGGAATTCAGGGGCGAGTTCGGTTTGCATGGTGGGTTCTTTTTATGAGGAACGCGAAACATCAGGCATGGGGTGGGCGCCCGGCACGCCGTGCCCAGAGGGATTGCAGCATCCCGCGCAGATAGGCGGAGCGGCGCAGATCACGGCGAAACGGCGGCAGCGAGAGCACCAGAAGCAGCGCGGCGAGCGGCACCACCCACACGAAGCCCACGTACTTGAAGCCCGCCGCGCCCACCAGCCCGCCGGCGATGAACATGCCGAGCAATCCGGCATGCAGCCGCATGGCCTGGCGGTCGGCGACGACGCGCTTCGCCGTCGCGGTGCCGCGCCGGTTGCGATAGAGAAGCCTGCCGAGTTCGAGGCCGAGATCGGTGATGTTGCCGGTCATGTGGGTGGTGCGCATCCTGCCATGCGTCATGCACGAACTCAGCCCGTTCTGCAGACCCATGATGTACGACAGCAACAGCACGGTCAGCGGAACGGCGAATGGCGTCGGCCAGGTCAGCGTGATCGCCCCGAGCAGGCCGAACACGAGCATCAGGCCCGCCTCGAGCAGCAACGGCATCGCAAAGCTGCTGCGCAGGCGATGCTGAACGCCCCAGTTCACGATGACCGCCGTGGTGGATGCACCCGACAGGAAGGCCAGGATCGCGCCGACCGCACCGAGCAGCAGCGGCACGCTGCCCAGCACCAAGCCGTCGGCCACCTGCGAGGCGAAGCCCGACATGTGCGAGGTGTACATGTGGACCACCAGCAGGCCGCCGGCGTTGACGGCGCCCGCGTTGAAGGCCAGCAGCAGGCCGAAGATCCGATCGATGGACGCCGTCCGGTGCTGACCCGTGAGGTGGAGCAGGCGGCGCATGCGCGGCTAGCCCTGCAGCAGCCGGCCGCGATTGAAGATGTCCGCCGGATCGAAGGCCTGCTTGAGCGCACGCTGGACCCGTTCCAGCGCAGGCGAGAGCGGCGTGAAGCGCGGCAACGAAGGTGTGGCCGCGACGGCGCCTTCGGCTGGCCGGAACAGCGTCGCGTGCCCGCCCGCATTTCGCGCCGCGGCCCGCAATGCGGCACCCTCGCCCGGTGCCGCCGCATACCAGCGCTGGCCCCCGTGCCATTCGATCAGCGGCGTGCCCGGCAGCGCCAGCACCGGCGCGGTCTGCGGCACCGACAGACGCCACAGTTCGCGCGCGCCATGCGCCGTCTGCTCGGCAAACCAGGGCAGTTGCTGGTCGCGGCACGCGTTCCAGTCGGCGGCGACGTCGTCCTGCCGTGTCCCGCCCATCTGTGCACAAGCCGACTCGACAGCCGCGACCGCGCCGCGCAGCCGCAGGTACAGCGTGCCGACGCCTGCGTCCTCGACCCAGCAACTGGCGTTCAGCGGCAATGGACGGCCGCCCCAGCCGTGCAGCAGATCGAGCGCGTCGGCCTGGCTGCATTCGAACTTGAGCGTGGTCTCGGCCGGCGCCACCGGGAGCACCTTGAGGCTCACTTCGACGATGAGGCCCAATGCGCCCATCGAACCGGCCAGCACGCGCGACACGTCGTAACCCGCGACGTTCTTCATGACCTGGCCGCCGAAGCTCAGCACCTCGCCCTGTCCGTTCACCAGGGTGGCGCCGAGCACGTAGTCACGCACCGATCCGACGCTCGCGCGCGACGGTCCGGCCAGGCCGGCGGCCACCATTCCGCCGACCGTGGTGCCCTCGCCAAACTGCGGTGGCTCGAATGCCAGGCATTGCCCGTGGGCGGCCAGTTCGGCATCGAGCGCCGCCAGCGATGTGCCTCCGCGCACCGTCACGACGAGCTCGCTCGGCTCGTAGCTGGTGATGCCCGTCAATGCACGCGTATCGAGCAATGCGCCCTCCGGCGGCTCGCCGTAGAAGTCCTTGGTGCCGCCGCCACGAATGCGCAGCGGTGTGCCGTCGGCCCTCGCGGCCCGGATGCGATCGACGAGAGGGTGCAGCGCGGAATCCATCCTTCGATGGTAGCGCCGGCCACTCCGTCCGCAGCCGCTTCAGTCCTCGAAAAAATGAACCGGCAGGCCGGGTGTGGCGACCCGCGTGGCGATGATGCAACCGGATGCCGGCTTCAAGGCCAATTCGCTCTCCGGCCGGCCACGGCGTGCACTGGTAACGAACAGCGTGCGCAGGTCGTCGCCACCGAAACAGGGCATCGTCGGGCACTGCACCGGCGTGGGCACCGCGTCGAGCAGCTGCCCCTGCGGCGACAGGCGCAGCAGTTGCGCGCCTTCGAACATTGCCGCCCAGTAGTTGCCGTCCATGTCGACGGTGGCGCCGTCGGGCCGCCCCGCATAGGCCACGCCGTTGCCGACCACCCAGCCGGCCGGCTTGGGCTCGAACTGGTGAAAGACGCGCTGCGCCGACAGCACGTTCGAATCGGCGTCCCAGTCCCAGGCATGCACGACGTGGGCGGCCGTGTCGGCCCAGTACATCGTTTGCTGATCGGGCGAGAAGGCGAGGCCGTTCGCCGTGGTCGCATTGCCGGCCATCTGCGCGACCACCGGCTCGCCGCCAGCGCGCGCATCGACGCAATAGAGTGCCGCGCTGGGCCGGTCCTTCGCCTCGTTGAGCGTGCCCGCCCAGAAGCGGCCGCGCGCATCGCACTTGCCGTCGTTGAAGCGCATGGTCCGGGTGTCGTAGTCGAAGCGCGCGATCCGAACGAGCGGCCCGTCCCAGGTGCGGGCGCGGTAGACGCCGTCGCGCAAGGCGATCACGAGCCCACCGCTGCGCGCTGGCGCCATGCAGCCGGGCTCGGAGGGCAGTGCCCAACGCTCGATCGTCTCGGTCTCGATCTCGCCGCGTGTGCGCAAGACTGCGCGGCCCGGGATGTCGAGCCAATAGAGAGAACGCTCGTCCGGATGCCAGAAAGGCGATTCACCGAGCTCGCAAAGGCTGTCGTCGAGGGTATGCCACATGCCGATGATTGTGCATGGCCTCGGCGGCAAGGCAAAAAAAAGCCCGCCGGTGCCGAAGCACTTGCGGGCTGAACATCCAAAGGAGACTCTCGCTTGACAACTCTTTTGGGAACACCGGCCGCCCTCCGGAGAGAGCGGCTGGTTCTACAGACAGATCAGCGGTTGTACGCTGTTTCGCCGTGGGCGGAGATGTCGAGGCCTTCGCGCTCTTCTTCTTCCGTCACACGCAGACCCACGGTCAGGTCGGCGATCTTGTAGGCGATGAATGCGACGACACCGGACCAGACGATGGTCAGGATCACGCCCTTCAGCTGGATCCACACTTGTGCGCCGATGCCGTTGGAGATCGTGGCTGCCGTGACCCAGTCACCCACCAGGCCAGGACCGCCAAGCGATTGCGTGTTGAACACGCCGGTCAGCAGCGCGCCCACGATACCGCCGACGCCGTGCACGCCGAACACGTCGAGCGAGTCGTCCGCGCCGAGCAGCTTCTTGAGACCGTTGACGCCCCAGAGGCAAGCGAAACCGGCGACGAAGCCGATGATGATTGCGCCCATCAGGCCGACGTTGCCGGCAGCCGGGGTGATCGCCACGAGGCCGGCGACGGCACCCGAAGCGGCACCGAGCATCGACGCCTTGCCGCGCAGCATGGCTTCACCGATGCACCAGGCCAGCACTGCAGCTGCGGTTGCCGAGAAGGTGTTCATGAAGGCGAGCACGGCGCTGGTGCCGGCTTCGAGAGCCGAACCTGCGTTGAAGCCGAACCAGCCCACCCACAGCAGCGAGGCACCGACCATGGTCAGCGTCAGCGAATGCGGCGTGAAAGCTTCCTTGCCGTAACCGACGCGCTTGCCGATCACGTAGGCACCGACCAGACCGGCCACGGCTGCGTTGATGTGCACCACGGTGCCGCCCGCGAAGTCGAGCGCGCCCCATTGCCAGATCAGGCCGGCCTTGCTGTTCATTTCGTCCACGACGCCAGCAGCGGTGTAGGCATCCGGACCCATCCAGAACCAGACCATGTGCGCGAGCGGTGCGTAGCTGAAGGTGAACCAGATCACCATGAACACCAGCACGCCGGAGAACTTGGCACGTTCGGCGAAGGCACCGACGATCAGGCAGCAGGTGATGCCGGCGAAGGTGGCCTGGAAGGCAGCGAACAGCAGTTCAGGGATGTAGACACCCTTGCTGAAGGTCGCACCCGGAGCGAACACGCCGGTCGACGCATCGAAGATGCCCTTCATGAAGAGCCGATCGAAGCCGCCGATGAAGGCATTCCCCTCGGTGAACGCGAGGCTGTAGCCGTAGATGAGCCACAGCACCACGATCAGCGAGAACGTGACCATGATCTGCATCAGGACCGACAGCATGTTCTTGCTGCGAACCAGGCCGCCGTAGAACAGCGCGAGGCCAGGGACCGTCATCATGATGACGAGCAAGGTCGACAGCATCATCCAGCTGGTGTCGCCCTTGTTGAAGGTGGGGGCGGCAGCGGCAGGCGCAGCAGCCGCGGGGGCTGCGGCAGCGGCGGCTGCAGGTGCGGCCGCGGGAGCAGCAGCAGGCGCGGCCGCGGCGGGTGCCGCAGCAGCCGGTGCGGAAGCCGCGTCAGCCGCGGGCGCCGGCGTCTGCGCAAAACCGGTCACGCCGGCCGTGAGCACGCTCAGGCCGAGCGCAAGTGAGACAAGCAGTTTTTTCATGTCGATTATTCTTTCGGGCCTTGAACTCAAAGTGCCTCGCGGCCGGTTTCACCGGTGCGAATGCGTACGACCTGCTCGAGGTTGTAGACAAAGATCTTTCCGTCGCCGATCTTGCCGGTGCGCGCAGCGCCTTCGACGGCTTCGATCACGCGCTCGACCAGGTCGTCGGACACGGCCGCTTCGATCTTGACCTTCGGCAGGAAGTCCACGACGTATTCCGCGCCGCGGTACAACTCCGTGTGGCCCTTCTGGCGACCGAAGCCCTTGACCTCGGTCACGGTGATGCCTTGCACGCCAATCGTCGACAGTGCCTCTCGCACCTCATCGAGCTTGAATGGTTTGATGATGGCTGTAACCAGCTTCATGACACTTCTCCTATAGATGAAACCGACGGGCGCGGCCGTCCGGCCGCGCCTCTTGTGTTTACAGCGTCTTGCTGAGCGTGACGATGGCGCGTGCCTTGTTCACGTCGCCGAAGTAGTTCTTCTTGTTCGCACCTTGCACGCCGCCGTAGAGGGCCACGCCGCCGCCGAAGTCGTACGAGACGCCGATCGCGTAGTCGACGTAGTTCGGCACGCCCAGGTCCTTGATGTCGCTGGCGAAACGGGTGTAGCCGACGTTGGCCTTCAGGGTCAGCGACGGAGCCACTTCCTGAGCGAAGCCGAGGTTCAGGTAACCGGTGTTGCGACCCGACAGGCCCGAACCCGAGTTCTCGCCAGCCCAGCCGAAGTAGTCCTTCGAGATGGTGTGCGAGTACTTCAGCGTCAGGGGACCGTAGCTGCCGGCTGCGTACAGTTCGGTCGTGTTGCCGTTCTTGTTGCCCGGGTAGATGTAGGTCAGGGCGCCCAGGTCCCAGCCGATGCCGCCGGCCGTGAACTTGTAGCCGCCGTAGATGTCGCTCTCGATGCTGTTGCCCGGGAGCCAGTCGACGCTGGAGTTCCAGTTGCCGACATACCAGCCCGTTTCACCGAAGGCGTAGTCGAAACCGCCCTGGATGGCCGGCTTGACTGCCTTGCTCTTGCTCGCATCCTGGTCCTGACCGCGGAACTTGTAGTTGCTGGTCAATGCCACGTTGGCCGTGAGCTGGGCGCTCGCGAACATCGGCAGGGCAGCAAGGGCGACCACGGCCAAGGCCTGGGCGGTTTTACGGTGCATCATCGAGTGACTCCTGGTACTTTGGATAGAAAGGAAAACACGTCAAAGCAGGGAGCGTGCCAAAGGACGCTGTCACCGTCGCGCACGCGATTCCCGCCAGGAGACTCGGGTTCCGAGGGTTGCCCACTGTTACCTTGTGCACGAATTCGGGACCAGAGGGTTAACCATCGGTGCGACAACGCACCATATCAGGGATGTATAACAAAATGAGTCTTTCTTTGGTGCAGAGTCGCGCCCTCCTTGGGCTCGATGCGGCCAGCGTCACCGTTGAGGTGCATCTGGCGAACGGGTTGCCCAGCTTCACGCTGGTCGGTCTGGCCGACGTGGAGGTCAAGGAAGCCCGAGAGCGCGTCCGCTCCGCGCTGCAGAACGCCGGCCTCGAATTCCCCAACAACAAGCGCATCACGGTGAACCTCGCACCGGCCGATCTGCCCAAGGATTCCGGCCGCTTCGACCTGCCGATGGCGCTCGGCATCCTGGCGGCGAGCGGACAGATCGATGGCGCCCGCCTGGCCGGCCACGAGTTCGCGGGCGAGTTGTCGCTGTCGGGCCAGCTTCGGCCGGTGCGCGGTGCATTGGCGATGGCGTTGGCACTGCACACGCAAGGCGTAGCCACGCGGCTGGTGCTGCCGACCGAGAGCGCACAGGAGGCCGCGCTGGTGCCCGGCGCCGAGGTCTACGGCGCGCGCCACCTGCTCGACGTGGTGGGCCAGTTCCTGCCGCCGACCGACGGCACGCCGCCGGAGCCGCCCGGCGACGGCTGGGCCCGCGTGCTGCCACGGCCCGGCGCCGCGGCCGTGGCGTATGCGGACCTCGCCGAGGTCAAGGGACACGTCGGCGCCAAGCGCGCACTCGAGATCGCCGCAGCCGGCCAGCACAGCCTGCTGATGGTCGGCCCGCCGGGTTCGGGGAAGTCGATGCTGGCCCAGCGCTTTGCCGGGCTGCTGCCGGCCATGACGGTCGACGAGGCATTGGAGAGCGCCGCCGTTGCGAGCCTCGGTGGCCGCTTTGCCGTCGAACGCTGGATGCGCCGGCCGACATCGAGCCCGCACCACACCGCGAGCGCGGTCGCCCTGGTCGGTGGCGGTTCGCCGCCCCGGCCGGGCGAGATCTCGCTCGCACACCACGGCGTGCTGTTCCTCGACGAGTTTCCGGAGTTCGCACGCGCCGCACTCGAGGCCCTGCGCGAGCCGCTGGAGACCGGCACCATCACGATCGTGCGGGCCGCGCGCCGCGCCGAGTTCCCGGCGCGCTTCCAGTTGATCGCGGCCATGAACCCCTGCCCGTGCGGCTATCTCGGCTCGACATTGAAGGCCTGCCGCTGCACGCCCGACCAGGTGTTGCGCTACCAGGGCAAGCTCAGCGGACCGCTGCTCGACCGCATCGACCTGCACATCGAGGTGCCCTCGGTGACGGCCCAGCAACTGCTCGAATCGCCGGCGGGCGAATCGACGGACGGTATCCGCACACGCGTGGCCGAAGCCCGCGCACGCGCCATGACCCGCCAAGGCAAGCCGAACCATGCGCTGCAGGGCGGCGAGATCGACCAGCACGCCAGCCTCGACAGTGCGGCGTTGAAGTTCATGCAGTCGGCGGCCGTCAAGCTCGGCTGGTCGGCGCGCAGCACGCACCGCGCACTCAAGGTCGCGCGCACGATCGCCGACATGGCGGGGGCGGACGACGTGCGGGTGCCGCATGTGGCGGAAGCCGTGCAATACCGCCGGGCCCTGCGCGGCACGGCCGACAACTGACATGGCGCAAGCCACCGATCTCGCAGCCGCCCGAGAATGCATCCGGGCTCATCGTCGACATCCCTTCGCATCCATCCACCACTCCGCATGCTCGCCTTCCTGCCTCCCGTCGTCCGCGGCGCCATCGCCTTCCTGCTGCTGGTCCTCAACACGCTCTTCTGGTGCTCGCTGGTCTTCGTGCTGGCCCTGGTCAAGCTGGTGCTGCCCTTCGCAGCGGTGCGCGTGCGCATCGACCCCGTGCTCAATGCGGTCGCCACCGGCTGGATCGCCTGCAACAGCGGCTGGATGAAGCTCACGCAGCGCACCACCTGGGACGTCGAAGGCATCGATGCGCTGCAATACCGCGGCTGGTACCTGGTCAATTGCAACCACCAGTCCTGGGTCGACATCTTCGTGCTGCAGCACACCATGAACCGGCGCATTCCGCTGCTCAAGTTCTTCCTCAAGCAGCAGCTCATCTACGTGCCGGTGATCGGCCTGGCCTGGTGGGCGCTCGACTTCCCCTTCATGAAGCGCCACGGCAAGGCGGACCTGCGGCGCGACCCTTCACTGCGCGAGAAGGACCGCGACACCACGCGCCGCGCCTGCGAGAAATTCGCGCTCGTGCCGACCAGCGTGATGAACTTCGCCGAAGGCACGCGCTTCACGGCACAGAAGCACCGCAGCCAGTCCTCGCCCTATCGGCATCTGCTCAAGCCGAAGGCCGGTGCACTCGCACTGGCGCTTGATGCCATGGGCGAGAAGTTCCAGTCGCTGATCGACGTGACCATCGTCTACCCGGACGGCATTCCCTCGTTCTGGGACTTCCTCTGCGGCCGCACGCCGCGCGTGATCGTGCGCGCCCGCGAGGTCGCCATCCCGGCGGCCTTCGGCAGCGGCGACTACGAAGGCGATTCGGCGTTCCGCGGCAGCTTCCATCGCTGGCTGGCGGAACTCTGGACCGAGAAGGATGCGCAGATTGACGGGCTGCTGAACGCTCGCCGACCCGCGGTGGCGGCGATCTGAGCCGCACGTGCCTGTCTTGCCGCGGTTCTAGCGCGAAGCGCCGTGCGGCGCGTCCGCACGCAGCCGCGCCACCGCCTTCGGCAGGTCCGTCCACGCGGGCGCATCGGGCGCGAAACGCCCGCGCATGTAGGCCGCCAGATCGGCGATCTGCGCATCGTCGAGCGCTTCGCGGAACGGCGGCATGAATCCGATGTCGCGCGACGCAGGCTCGCGCACGCCGTCGAGGATCGTGCGCAGCAGGTTGTCGGGCCTGGCGCTCGTGAGGTTGCTGTTCAGCGCGAGCGGCGTGTTGACGCCGAGCAGCGTCGGCCCGTTGCCGTCGTGGTGGCAGGCGGCGCAGGCGCTGTCGAACATGCGCTGGGCCGCGCCCGGCACGGGTTGCCGCGCTGCGGCATCGGCCACCACCTGCACGGCCCTGGCCTGCGCCTCGACGGGTCCGACCTGCGGCTGGAAGGACGACAGGTAGCGTGCCATCGCGCGGATGTCGTCGTCCGGCACGGCCGACAGTTCGCGCACCACCTCGGCCATCGGGCCACCCGCGATGCCATGCTGCGGCGCATGCCCGTTGCGCAGGTAGCGATAGAGCGAGTCCGCATTCCAGGGTACGGCGGAAGTCGACAGCGCGGTGAGCGCGGGCGCTTCCCAGCCATCGACCATCGCGCCCGACAGAAAGGCGCTGCCGCCCTGCTCCGCACCCAGCGCATTGCGCGGCGTGTGGCACGCGCCGCAATGGCCGAGGCCGTTGACGAGGTAGGCGCCGCGGTTCCACTCGGCGCTCTGCGCGGCGACCGGCTGGTAGGGAGCCGGATCGTGGAACAGCGCGTTCCAGCCGGCCATCAGCGGACGCACGCTGAACGGGAATTTCAGCGCGGCCTCCGGCGTCGGCGCGTGCACCGCGGGCAATGAACTGAAGTACGCGTACAGCGCCTGCAGGTCGTCGTCGCTGGTCTTGGCGAAGGCGGTGTACGGGAAGGCCGGGTACAGGTGATGGCCGTCGCGCGAGATGCCTTCGCGCATCGCGCGCTGGAACGCGCTGAAGGACCAGCGGCCGAGGCCGGTCTCGGCATCGGGCGTGAGGTTGGTGGTGTAGAGCGTGCCGAAGGGCGTCTCCATCGCCCGGCCGCCGGCGTTGGGCGTGCCGCCCGGTGCGGTGTGGCAGACCGCGCAGTCGCCGAGTGCCGCCAGCACCCGGCCGCGCTCGATCGTCGCCTGGCTGTAGACCGGCGCGCTGAGCGACACCGGCGCGATCGCGCTGCGCCAGCCGAGCACGCCGGCCACGACGCCGAGTCCGCCGACGACCAGCGCGGCGCCGGTGGCCCAGACGCCTTTGCGCTTCGGCCAGGGCGTTTCGGTCTTGCGCCTTCCCCCGCCGGGGGAAGGTTGGGATGGGGGCTGTGTTTGTTCGCCTTGCGAAGGCGGCCGGCCCTCACCCCCGCCCTCTCCCGGGGGGAGAGGGCGCAAGTCCGACGTCAGCGGATTCAGTGCCGCGCGGATCACCTCGGGCGTGAACGGCGGCGCACGAAAGCGCACGCCGGTCGCATCGAAGATCGCATTGGCGATCGCCGCGGTACCCGGCACCGAGGCCGATTCGCCCGCGCCCAGCGAAGGTTCGCCGGGGCGCTGCATGTGCACCACCTCGACGACCGGCACCTGGCGGAAATTGATGATCGGGTAGCTGCCCCATTCGCGGCTCGCGACCACGCCGGATGGCCGCAGGCCCGGCAGTTGCGCCGCCTGCGAGGCATCGGCGGCCGACGCGTCCGGCCCGCGCTGCGGCGCGAAGTCGACCTTCTCCATGAGCGCGCGGCTGGTCGTCTGGATCACGTTGCCGTGCACCTGGTGCTCGACGCCCGCCGGGTTGACCATCAGCCCCGCGTCGTGCCCGACCACGACGCGGCGCACGTGCACCTCGCCGGTCTTGCGGTTGACCTCGACGTCGGCCACCCAGGCCGACCAGGCTGCGCCGAAGCCCGGCCACTTGCTGTGCACGTAGCGCGCATACGCAAAGCCCTGTCCGAACAGCACGTCGCCACCGGCGCCGAGTCCGCCGTCCGCGTTCTCCTGCGGGCCGGTGCGCATGCGCCAGCCGGCCTTCTGCGCGGTCTCGCGCACGAGGTCGAGGGCGCGTGGGTCGTCCAGGTGGCGCAGCCGGAACGCGACCGGGTCGACGCCCGCCGCGGTCGCCAGTTCGTCGACATAGGACTCGTGCGCGAACGAGCTCGGCAGCGCCGACACGCCGCGCAGCCACGACGCGCGCACGATCGGCGCCATGTCGTTGACCTTCACGCGCAGGTTCTCGTAGGTGTAGGGCGGACGTGCGGTGCGGTCGCCCATCTCGTAGGCCTGCGCAACCGGCTCGATCGTGCGGGTCAGCAGCAGCGCCAGGGTCGGTGCGCCGTTCGATGGGTACGAGGTCTCGAAGTCGTAGGCGGCGACACCGCCGTCGGCATCGAGCCCGCCCTGGACCTGCATCAACTGCGCCGCGCCCTTGGGTTCCCACGCGTGCTCCTGCTCGCGCGTGAGCTGCACGCGCACCGGTGCACCGGCGGCTCGCGCCAGCAGCGCGGCGTCGGCAGCGACGTCGTCGGCGCCGTTGCGGCCGTAGCAGCCGGCGGCTTCCATGCGGACCACGTCGACCGCGATGTCCTCCACATCCATCAGCTTCGCCAGGTCGGCGCGCAGCACGTGCGGGTTCTGCGTTCCGGCCCAGACGCGCAACGCCATCGCAGCGGCATCGCCGTCCGGCTGCCAGCTCGCCAGCGCGCACGACGGCCCGATCGACGCATGCATCTGGTACGGCCAGACGTAGGTGCGCGGCATCGGCTGCGCGGCGCCGGCCAGCGCGCCATCGACGTCGCCCTCGTCCACCAGCAGCCGCTGCGTCGACGGGTTCGCGCGGATCGCGCCTTCCAGATCGTCGAGCGCGGGCAGGCCGGGCCAGGATTTCCAGGTCACCTTCAGTTCGCGCAGCGCCTGCTCGGCGTGCTCCTCGCGCTCGGCCACGATGCCGACGAAGTCGCGGATCACGACCACCTGGCGGATGCCCGGGATGTGCGCGATCGATGCCTCGTCGACCGACTCCAGCGTGTTGCCGATGAAGTCGCCATGGTCGGCGCCTGCATAGGGCGGTCGCAGCACGCGGCCATGCAGCATGCCGGGCACGCGCATGTCGTGCACGAACACCAGCTCGCCCGCGAGCTTGGCCGGAATGTCGACACGCGCGGTGCGGGTGCCGACCACGCGGTAGTCCTTCGGGTCCTTCAGGCGCGTGCCGGCGTCCAGCACGAGCACGGTGCGCCGGCCTTGCACGAGTTCGCCATAGGACAGCGCGCGGGACGGCTCGGCCGCGACGCGCACCGTGCCTTCGCGGGCTTCGAGCCCATCGGCGTGAACGCCCAGGCGTTCTGCCGCGCGTGCCAGCAGCCAGGCGCGCGCCTGCGCCGCCGCGAGCTTCAGCGGCTGCGCGTGGATCTGCAGCGAGGTGCTCGCGATGGTCGCGCCCTGGTTGGGCGCGCGCGCGGTGTCGCCGAGCATCACGCGCACGCACGGCATGCCGAGGTCGAGTTCTTCCGCCACGACCTGCGCCAGCGCGGTCTGGATGCCGGTGCCGAGATCGACGTGGCCGTTCAGCGCAGAAACACTGCCGTCGTCCCAGACGGCCAGCAGGATCTCGTCGCCTTCGAGCGGATTGCTGCTGATCAGCTTGGGCTGGCCCTGCACCGGCGGCGGGGCGGGCGGCGGCGGCCGCACGATCAGCAGCACGCCATCGGCCGCGAGGAATTCGGCGCGTGTGGTCGGCTGGTCCGCGCGGCGCGTCAAGACGCCGCGCCTTCGACCGGTTGCGCCAGGCGCGCGGCCGCGCGCTGCACCGCGTCGAGGATCTCGACGTGGGTGCCGCAGCGGCAGAGGTTGCCCGAGAGCTCGCTGCGGATGCGCGACTCGCTCGGGTTCGGCTCGCGCGCCAGCAGCGCCGCGGCCTGCATCACCATGCCGTTCAGGCAGTAGCCGCACTGCGCGGCCTGCGCGTCCTCGAAAGCCTGCTGCACCGGATGCCATGCGCCGCGCGAGCCCAGGCCTTCGAGCGTCGTGACCTCACGCCCGGCGACGCCGTGCGCCGGGATCACGCAGGAGCGCGCCGCCACGCCGTCGACCCACACCGTGCAGGCGCCGCACTGGCCCAGGCCGCAGCCGTACTTCGGCCCGTTCAGGCCGAGGTCGTTGCGCAGCAGGTGCAGCAGCGAGGTTTCGCGCGGGACGTCGACGTCCACCGAACGGGCGTTGACGCGGAGGGACAAGGGCATGGCGGTCGATCAGGCCTGACGTTCGAAACGAAAGGCCAGGGCTGCCGCGGGACCGGCTCCGCCGGCCCGCTGGCAGCGCCCCCCTTCAGGGGGGTTGGCGAAGCGACACGCAGTGCGCGCAGCCTGGGGGGTCATCCAATGTCCGTGGATTGAATGCGCTTGACACCCTTGGCCGTCATCTGCTTCCAGGCCGCCGCGAGCGAGCCGTTCAGGTCGATACCGCGCGTCGCATCTTCGATCACGTAGACCTCGAAGCCCGCCTTGCGCGCATCCATCGCGGTCCAGGCCACGCAGAAGTCGGTGGCCAGGCCGGTGATGAACACCGTCTTGATGCCGCGCTGCTTCAGGTAGCCGCCGAGGCCGGTGGCCGTCTTGTGGTCGGCTTCCTCGAACGCCGAATAGCTGTCCATCTCCTTGTGGAAGCCCTTGCGGATGATGAGCTGCGCGGTCGGCAGCTTCAGGTCCTTGGCGACCGCGGCGTCCTCGGTACCCTGCACGCAGTGGTCGGGCCAGAGCACCTGCGTGCCGTAGGTCAGCTTGGTCGTCTCGAAGGGCTTCTTGCCCGCATAGGTGCTCGCGAAGGACGCGTGGCCGGCGGTGTGCCAGTCCTGCGTGACCACGATGTTCTCGAACGAGCCCGCGAGCTTGTTGATCACCGGCACCACCTCGCCGCCGCCCTTCACGGCCAGCGTGCCGCCTTCGATGAAGCAGTTCTGCACGTCGACCACGATCAGCGCCGACTTGGCGCTCGGCTTGATCGGGCTGGCGGCGAACAGGGGCGCGGAAACGCCCAGGCCGCCGATCAGGCCGGCTGCGGCGGCGGACTTCAAGAGTGCTCTGCGGTTCGTGATGTGCATGGTGTCGCTCCTCGGGTGGTTGAAATGATCAGACGCTCAGGTAAGCCCGGCGCACTTCGTCGTTCGCGGCCAGTTCGGCCATCGACGCCTGGTAGCGGATCTGCCCCTTCTCGAGCACATAGGCCCGATCGGAGACGAGTTCCGCGAAGTGCATGTTCTGTTCCGACAGCAGGATGCTCACGCCCTGCGCCTTGAGCGCCAGGATCATGTGCGCCATCTGTTCGACGATCACGGGCGCCACGCCTTCGGACGGCTCGTCGAGCAGCACGAGGTAGGGGTTGCCCATCAGCGTGCGCGCGACCGTCAGCATCTGCTGCTCGCCGCCGCTCATGCGGCCGCCGGGGCGCTGCGGCATCTCGCCGAGATTCGGGAAGAGCTGGAACAGCCGCTCGGGCGTCCACAGCGGTGCCGCGCTGCCGTCGGCCCACTGGCGCGCCGGCTGGCGGCCGACCTCGAGGTTCTCCATCACCGTCAGGTCGGTGAACACGCGGCGGTCTTCGGGCACGAAGCCCAGGCCGAGCCGCGCCGCCACATGCGGCTCGCTCTTCGAGATGTCCTGGCCGAGAAAGCTGATCGCGCCCTTGCGCTTGGCCAGCATGCCGATCAGCGCCTTCAGCGTGGTCGACTTGCCGGCGCCGTTGCGGCCCATCAACGCGACGACCTCGCCGCGCTTCACGTCGAGATCGACGTCGTAGAGGATCTGGGCCGCGCCGTACCAGGCGCACAGCGATTTCGCTTCAAGGAGCATGTCGGTCATGGTGCAGCCTCCTGCGGGGAATGCCGCGGAACCGGCGCTGCCGGGCCGCTGGCGTCGCCCCCTGCAAGGGGGTTGGCGGAGCGAAGCGCGGCCTGGGGGTTTTCAAATGTCGCACCGGTGCCGAAATACACCTCCTGCACCTTGGGATGGTCGCGGATCTCCAGCGGCTTGCCCTGCGCGATGAGCCGGCCACGCGCCAGCACGATCATGCGGTCGGCATACGCGAACACCACGTCCATGCTGTGCTCGGTGAAGAGCACCGCCATGCCGCGCTGGACCACCAGGTCCTTGGTGAGCGCCATCAGCGAATTGCGCTCCTTCGGCGCCATGCCGGCGGTGGGCTCGTCCATCAGCAGCAGCTTCGGGCTGTTGGCCATCGCGATGGCGAGTTCGACCCGCTTCACGTCGCCGTACGCGAGCACGCTGCAGGGCCGGTCGGCCTGGCGCTTCATGCCGACCTGGTCGAGCAGCGCCAGCGCGTCGTCGCGCCGGTGGTCGGCCGCGCGGCGCCAGGTGGAGAACAGCTTGCCGTCATGCGACAGCAGTGCCATCTGCACGTTCTCGACCACGGTGAGCGACGCGAAGGTCTCGGCGATCTGGAAGGTGCGGCCCACGCCCATGCGCCAGATCTCGCGCGGCTTGCGGCCCACGAGTTCCTGGCCGTCGAGCTTGATCGATCCCTGGTCGGCCTTGAGCTGGCCGTTGACCATGTTGAAGGTGGTGGACTTGCCGGCGCCGTTCGGGCCGATCAGCGCCAGCAGCTCACCCGCGGCCAGGTCGAAGGTGATGCCGTCGACGGCCTTCACGCCGCCGAAGGACTTGCCGAGGTTGTCGACTTTGAGGAGGCTCATGCCTTGCTCTCCTTGGCCTCGCCGCGCAGGCGGTCGAACAGCTGCTTCGCGAAGCCCGCGATGCCCTGCGGGAACAGCAGCACCAGGATCAGGATGATGGCGCCGAGCATCGCGCGCCAGTAGTCGGTGTTGCGCGCCACGGTGTCGTGCAGCCAGGTGAAGGTGACCGCGCCGACGACCGGGCCGGCCAGCGTCTGGATGCCGCCGAGCAGCACCATCACCAGGCCGTCGACCGACTTGTTGACGCTCATGGTCTCGGGCGAGATGCTGCCCTTGGAAAACGCATAGAGCGAACCGGCCAGTCCGGCGACCGCGCCGGCGATCACGAAAGCCGCCCACTGCATGCGCTTCACGTCGATGCCGATCGCATCGGCGCGCAGCACCGAGTCGCGGCCGGCACGCAGCGCATAGCCGAAAGGCGAGAACAGCACGCGGCGCAGCCACAGCACGCCGCCGCCCACGAGCAGCAGCGTGACCCAGTAGTAGACGCGCTTGTCGGACAGCCATCCGGCCGGCCACACGCCGGTCAGGCCGTTGCTGCCGCCCGTGAAGCTGTCCCATTGGTAGGTGATGGCCCAGGTGATCTGCGCGAAGGCCAGCGTGAGCATCGCCAGGTACACGCCGGACAGCCGCACCGCGAACCAGCCGTAGACGAAGGCGCCGATCGCAGCCACCAGCGGCGCGACGATCAGTGCGGCTTCCATCGGCAGGCCGCTCGCGCGCACCAGCAGCGCGGCACCGTAGGCGCCCAGCCCGAAGTAGGCCGCGTGGCCGAACGAATGCATGCCGGCCGGGCCCATGATGAAGTGCAGGCTGGCCGCGAACAGCGCGGCGATCAGCAGGTCGATCAGCAGCACGGTCGTGTAGGGCGAGCTGGCGGTCAGCAGCGGCATCGCCACCAGCACCAGGCCGAACACGGCCGCGGCGATCAGGTAGCCCTTGCCGGCACGGCGCAGCGGCTCTTCCTGCATGCCGACATAGCGGCTCGGCGCCTGCGGCCGGCCGAACAGGCCCCACGGCCGCCACACCAGCACCACCGCCATCACGAGGAAGTCGACCACCAGCGTGAGCTTGGAGAAGGACACGCTGTAGCCGAGGATGTCGACCACGCCGAGCCAGATGCAGACCGCCTTGATCTCGGCGATCAGCAGCGCCGCCACATAGGCGCCGGGCAGCGAGCCCATGCCGCCGACCACGACCACCACGAAAGCGGCGCCGATGGTGTTCAGGTCGAGTTCGAGCGTGGCGGGCTCGCGCGGCAGTTGCAGCGCACCGCCGAGGCCCGCGAGCAGCGCGCCCAGGGCGAACACCGCGGTGAAGAGCCACGCCTGGTTCACGCCCAGCGCGCTGACCATCTCGCGGTCCTGCGTGGCGGCGCGCACCAGCGTGCCGAAGCGCGTGCGCGTGAGCAGCAGCCACACCGCGCCCAGCACGACGGGGCCCACGACGATCAGGAAGAGGTCGTAGGCCGGAAATTGACGGCCCAGGATGGCCACCGAGCCCGACAGGCCCGGCGCCCGCGGGCCGAGGAGTTCATCGGGACCCCAGAGCCACAGCACGGCGTCCTTGATGACCAGCACCAGCGCGAAGGTCGCCAGCAGCTGGAAGAGTTCGGGCGCCTTGTAGATGCGGCGCAGCAGCACCATCTCGATCAGCGCACCGAGGACACCGACGGCCAGCGCCGCCAGCACCAGCGCGGGCCAGAAGCCGACGCCGGTGCCGAGACGGTCCACCAGGGTGTAGGCGATGTAGATGCCCACCATGAAGAAAGAGCCATGGGCGAAATTCACGATCCGCGTGACGCCAAAGATCAGCGACAGACCTGCCGCCACGAGAAACAGCGACGACGCGCTCGCCAGCCCGTTGAGCAGCTGGACGATGAAACCGGAAAAGCTCATGACCCGTCTCTGCCTCGATCAGTCGGTAGAGCGCGACTTCTTGACGTCGGCAGCCGACGGCTGGTACTTGGCGTCGGCGCCGTCCAGGTAGACGTAGTCGACCATCACGCCCTTGCCACCGTCGTTCTTGGTGCGGCCCACGAAGGCGCCCATGGTCGACTGGTGGTCTTCCGGACGGTAGGTGATCTTGCCCAGCGGCGTGTCGACCTGCAGGCCCTTGAAGGCCGCGACCAGCTGCTCGGTGTCCGTCGTCTTGGCCTTGGCGATGCCGGCGGCGGCCGACTTGATCATGCTGTAGCCGACGATCGAGCCTAGGCGCGGGTAGTCCTTGAACTTGTCCTCATAGGCCTTCTTGAAGGCCTGGTGCGCGGGCGTGCTGATGCCGTACCAGGGGTAGCCGGTCACGATCCAGCCGTTGGGCGCCTCGTCCTTCAATGGGTCCATGTACTCGGGTTCGCCGGTCAGCACGCTGACCACCTCGATGCCCTTGAACAGGCCGCGCGTGTTGCCTTCGCGCACGAACTTCGACAGGTCGGGCCCGAAGAGCACGTTGAAGATCGCGTCGGGCTTGGCATCGGCGAGCGCCTGCGCCACGCTGCCGGCGTCGACCTTGCCCAGCGGCGTGGCCTGCTCGGCGACGAACTCGACGTCGGGCTGCGCGGCCTTCAGCAGCGTCTTGAACGCGGCCACGGCGGACTGGCCGTATTCGTAGTTGGGGTACACGACGGCCCAGCGCTTCTTCTTCAGCTTGATGGCTTCGGGCACCAGCATCGCGGCCTGCATGTAGGTGCCGGGACGCAGGCGGAAGGTGTACTGGTTGCCGCCCTGCCAGGTCATCTTGTCGGTCAGCGGTTCGCCACCCAGGAAGAAGAACTTCTTCTGCTTGGCGAAGTCGGCCACGGCCAGGCCGGTGTTCGACAGGAAGGTGCCCGCGAGCATGTCGACCTTCTCGCGCGACACGAGCTCCTCGGCCACGCGCACCGCGTCGCCCGGATTCGCGTTGTCGTCGCGGCTGATCAGCTCGATCTTCTTGCCGTTGACGCCGCCAGCGGCGTTGATCTCGTCGATGGCGAGTTCCATGCCCTTCTTGTAGGGCTCGAGGAAGGCGGGCTGTGCCTTGTAGCTGTTGATCTCGCCGATCTTGATCACGCCCTGCGCATGCGCTGGAACGAGAGCGGTGGCGAGGGCGGCAACAGCGGCGGCGCTGAAGACATGACGCATGGGGTTCATCGAGAAGCTCCTTGGTGGTCGGAAGAAAAAAGGGGAATCAGCGCAGGCCGTCGAGGCCCTGGATCTCGGAAACCTTCAGGCCGCCGACGCGCGGCAGCGGACGGCCGCTGTCGGTCACGGCCACGGCCACGACGATCTCGCCGGCACGCGGCGCGTCGGACACGCGGGCTTCCATCGCATCGAAATGGCTGCGCACGAAGGCGGCGTCCTTGTGGCCGAGCGGCACGTCGATCGCGGTGCCGAGCGTGCCGCGCTTCTTCGCGGAAGGCACCAGTGCGGCGCCCTTCTCGACCGCCACGCGCAGCGGCGCGCCGAGCTTCGGATGCAGGATCGCGGCCGCATGCTCGAGCTCGCCCGACTCGCCGACGATCGCGGCCTTGCCGTAGCTCTGTGCCTCTCCGGGCGCAATGCCGAGTGCCGCGACGGCCTTCTGGCCCAGCAGCGCGCCCAGCTCTTCGCCGATGGCGATCAGCTCGTCGAGGTTCTCGCTGTAGCGGCCGGCGTAGGGGTTCTCGATCACCGCGATGGCGACGGCACGGCGCGTCGGCGGGTCGATGGTCTGGCCCATTTCCTTGCGGACTTCGTCCACTTGCACGATCAACTTGCGGATGTTGGCGGTCATGTTTTGTTCCTTGTTTTCGTGGCTCAGCGGAGGCCGTCCCACTTGCTGATGTCTTCCGCGCGCAGGCCGCCCACGCGGTCGTGCACGCGGTAGCCGGTGCTCATCGCGAGGATGAACACGATCTCGTCGGCGGCCGGCGCGCCCGGTACGCGGACCTCGATGGCATCGAACTGGCCGCGCACGTAGCTCGCGTTGATGTTGGTCAGCGGCACATCCAGCGCCGCACCCGGCGGGCCGACCTTCTTGGTCGACGGCACGATCGACAGCGCGTTGCCGGGCTGGCCGGTCTTGTCTTCGGCCTTGCCTTGCCGGTAGGCGTCGCGGTCGCCCTTCCAGCCGAGCAGCTCGCGCATCGCATAGCCACCGGGCACATGCCACAGCGCGCCATGTTCGAGCTCGCCCGCGGCACCGACGATGGCGCCCTTGCCATAGGTGGCGATCTGCTCGACCGGCACGTCCATGGCGGCCCGCAAGCGGTGCGCCATGTCGACGCCGACCGGATCGAGCAGCTTCATCATGGGGAGGATGTCGGGCTCGTAACGGCCCGCAAAGGGATTGGTCAGCACCACGCCGACGGCACCACGCACCAGCGGCGTCGCGGCGCGTGGGCCGAACTCGTGGTGGATGTGCTCGACATGGGTGAAGACACGACGGATATCGATCATGGGGATTGCCTGCTTTTCATTAAGCAAATACTGAACCAACTGCATGCGCCGGTGGACCCGGGAGCGCCGGATCTGCGGCAGGGTTGGAGCATAAGGGTTCGACGACGCGCCACTGCCCCTGGCAAGCGAGCACGGCCGACGCGATCAGACCGTCGCGCTGCAGCGCCGTGGCGCGCGCGACACCCGCATCCAGTGCACGCCGCACCTGTTCCTGCGCGAGCGGCGCGACGTCCACCGTGACCGGGATGTCGCCGAGATCGCTCTGGTCCTTGCGGGTGTTCGCGGGCTGCCGCGTGATGCCGGCATCGTCGACGTCGACCGCGTTCGCGATGACGGTCGCCGCGGCATCGGCCTGCGCCGCGGTCGCGGCGAGCACCGTCACGCTGTCGGCGATGCCGAGCGAAAAACTGCGGCCGCGCCAGCCGCTGGTCGCGACGCCGCGCACCGGCTGGTCGGCCGTCACGTCGAAGGCGCCATCGATCGGCAGGTCGCCGCGGTCGCGCGGGTCGAAACGTGCCAGGTCGGCGAACAGCCCCACGCGCACCGACGCACCGGGCGCGAGATGCAGCGCGATGTCGCCGCCGTTGTTGAGCCAGGCGCGCGCGACGCCGGGCCGCTGGTAGCACGCGACGAGTTCCTGCGCGACCGCACCGGCCACCGCCGCCATCGGGGTGATGAAGCCCGCACGAAAGGGTGCGCAGGCGTCCCACATGCGTCGCGCAACCGCCCCACGCAACGCGTGCGATGCACCCACCGGCTGCCGCAGCAACGGCAGCTCGGCCACGAGTTCGTCGAGCAGCGGCATGAAGCGCTGCCACGCGGCTTCATGCGCCGCGGCGACCGCCACGGCATCGCCGTCGGCCTGGGCCACGATGTCGATCGGGCCGTGGTTGAAATGCCAGCGGCCGTCGTCGAGCCGCATACGCTCGGCCGGCATGTCAGTGCGCCATCACGCCGCCGTGCGACGCGCGGCGCACGAAACAGGCCCGGCCGACTACCGGAGACGCCGCAGAGCCGGCGCTGCCGGACTGCTGGCGCTGCCCCTGGAAGGGGGTTGGCGAGGCGGCACGCAGTGCGCGAAGCCTGGGGGCGAGCTTCATTTCAGCCGAGCATCGGTGGTTGGCCGAGCGGCCACGGATTGGCCGGATCGATCGCCAGCCATTGGCGTGCCTGGGGTGCACCATCGTCCTGCCACGCACCGCGGGCCAGCGCCTGTTCGAGCGGGAACACGTGCTCCATGTGGCCACCGAGCGCAGCGTAGTCGTCGAGCCGCATGCTGAATTCGATCGGCGCCACGATGGCCGGCGTCGGCACCGTGCCGAAGCTGTTGTCGGGCATGCGCATGACGTCGACCATCACCGTGATGCCGCCGCCCGGCCACACGTAGGCCGGCGCGCCGCCGCAGGTCACGTTGACCAGCGCCTGCTTGATGGCGCGCGTCAGCAGCACGGGGTTTTCGCTCACGCCCGCGCGCAGGCTGCCGCCGGCACCGCAGAGGAACAGCACGGTGCACAGCGACGGCTCGCAGTTCTCGCCGATGCGCTCGACGATGTGGCGCACGGCATCGGGCATCGGCTGCTCGACCGGCTGCAGCGCGTCGTCGAGCACGTACCACTGCGCATGCTCGCCGGTGGTGGATGTCATCAGCAACCGCAGGCCGGGTTTGGCGACGCCCTCTTCCCAGCTCTCGATGATCGACAGCGGGTCGGCGATGTCGGTGCCGCCCCAGCCGTTGCCCGGGTTGGCCACCTGGAAGTAGCGGCCCGGCGTCGACTTGCGGCCGCGCATCTGGATGCCCGAGGTCGGCATGTCGAGGCAGCGGCCGGCCTGGTGCTCGGTCAGCACGCCGGTGATGTGGTCGTCGACCACCACCACTTCGTCGGCCACGCCGGCGAACTGGCGCGCGAAGATGCCGATCGCCGCCGAGCCGCAACCCACGCGCATGCGCTCTTCCTTCACGCCATTGACGATGGGCGCCTTGCCGGCCTGGATCACCAGGCTCGAGCCGCCGTCGATCACGCATTCCACCGGCTTCTTGTTGCCGAGCAACTGCATCACCTCGGCCGTCATGCGGCCTTCCTTCTTGCTGCCGCCGGTGAGGTGGTGCACGCCACCGAGCGACAGCATCTGCGAGCCGTATTCAGCCGTCGTGACATGGCCCACGACTTCGCCGCGGTAGCGCACGTTGGCCTGCTCCGCGCCGAGGAAGCGGTCGGTGTCGATCTTCACCTTGAAGCTGCAGTAGCTGAAGATGCCTTCGGTGACGACCGTGACCATGTCGACGCCCCGGGCCTTCGAGGCCACGATGAAGGGCGCCGGCTTGTAGTCGGGGTAGGTGGTGGAAGAGCCCACGCCGGTGACGAACACCTCGTCGGCATGCAGCAGGTCGCCGCTCCAGTCCGGATCTTCGGCGCCTACGGCACCCTGTTCTGGTGCCTCGGCACCGTCCGTGCCCGCAGAACGCGCAAAAGGCACCAAGGCGGGCGCCTCGCTCGCGATGGCCCGGCGCAGCAGCAAGACCGGGTCGACCCGCACCAGCACGCCGTCGCGGTTGGCGTAGCGGTCGCAGGCGCCCGTGCGGCCGTCGGAGATCTGGCACAGCACCGGGCAGGCATTGCATTCGACCTTGGCCGTGCTCATGCGCTCATTGCGCAGCGGCGACTTGCCCTGTGCAGCCGCTGGCAGCACGGGCACGTCCATGCCCGGCAATCCGTCTGTCTTGGTGTGTTCTGTCATCGCGGAAAATCTCGTGGTTTGACTGTGCCGGCAGGCCCGAAAGCTGCTTGTGATGGGCCAGTCGTTTGTGTAGCATTCACTCCACTTTCATGTTGTAAACGCTACATTCAAAAATCAATGTAGCAAATGCAGTGCCAGCAAGCAACGGGCGTTTACACCGGTGCGGCACGGCAAGAGCCAGAATCACGTCCGACCGCGGAGCCCGGAGCGCCGCGATCCCGCCAACTGAACCAATGCAGATATTTGTATGAGTGCCTTCAACGAAGAAACCGTCCTCTCCGTCCATCACTGGACCGACCGCCTGTTCACGTTCACGACCACGCGCGACCCGTCGCTGCGTTTCTCGAACGGCCACTTCACGATGATCGGCCTGCGGGTGAACGACAAGCCGCTGCTGCGTGCCTACAGCATCGCCAGCGCCAACTACGAGGAATACCTCGAGTTCCTGAGCATCAAGGTCGACGAAGGCCCGCTGACGTCGCGGCTGCAGCACATCCAGGTCGGCGACAAGATCATCGTGGGCCGCAAGCCCACCGGCACGCTGCTGATCGACTACACGCTGCCGGGCAAGCGCCTGTACCTGTTCGGCACGGGCACCGGCCTCGCCCCGTTCATGAGCATCATCCGCGACCCGGAAACCTACGAGAAGTTCGAGAAGGTCATCCTGGTGCACGGCGTGCGCCAGGTCGACGAACTGGCGTACCACGACCTCGTGACCGACCATCTGCCCAAGCATGAATTCCTGGGCGAGCTGGTCGAGAAGCAGTTGCTCTACTACCCGACGGTGACGCGCGAAGAGTTCCGCAACATGGGCCGCATCACCGAACTGGTCGAGAGCAACAAGCTCACCGACGACCTCGGCCTGCCACCGATCAACGCCGCCGAGGACCGCGTGATGCTGTGCGGCAGCCCGGGCATGCTGGTCGACCTCAAGCACATGCTGGAAGGCCGGGGGTTCAAGGAAGGCAACACCAGCACCCCCGGCGATTTCGTCGTAGAACGCGCCTTCGCTGAGAAGTGATGGCCCCCCGGCTTTTCACTCGCTGCGCTCGTGTAACTCCACCCCCCGAGGGGGAGGCGCGGTCCGCCTTGGGGCGGCCCGGCGGCGACCGCCTTTCACGAGGCCAATGCTTGTGGTGACAGAGCGCAAGAAAGCGATTGCAAAGCCGACCCGCCGCACCGGCGTGCGCGAGGCCGCGGCGCAGGCCACGCGCGACAACATCCTGCGCGCGGCGACCAAGGTGTTCGCCAAGTACGGCTACGACGGTGGCAGCGTCGAGAAGATCTCGAAGGCCGCCAAGTCGTACGACCGGATGATCTATTACTACTTCGGCAGCAAGGAAGGCCTGTTCATCGCGGTGCTCGAAGGCATCTACCGCCGCATGGACGAGGCCGAGGCGGCGCTCGAACTCGACACCACGCGCCCGGTCGAGGCGCTGACTTCGGTGATCCGCTTCGTGCTCGGCTACTACCGGCGCAACCCCGAGTTCGTCACGCTGCTCAATACCGAGAACCTGCACAAGGGCCGGCACATCGCGAAGTCGCTGCGCGCGAGCGAGTACTCGTCGCGCGCGATCGCCATCGTGCGCGAGCTGATCGCCGCAGGCGCCGCGCAGGGCCTCTTCCGCAGCGACCTGGCACCGCGCGACGTGTACCTGCTGATCACCGCGACCGGCTACTTCTACACATCCAACCGCCACACGCTGACGGCCTTCCTCGGCGAGCCGCTGGAAAGCACCGACGCGGTGGCGCACTGGGAAGATTTCGTGATCGAGACCGTGCTGCGCACCGTGCGCGCGGACGATCCCCAAGAACAAACATCACCCACCCACGAGGCCCCCACATGGCAGAAATCGCCGCCGGCGGAAAGTCCGGCAAAGTCGTCATCAAGAACATAGGTCTGCTGCTCTCGGGCGACATCGACAAGCCGGTGCTGGACGCCGACACCATCGTGATCGACGATGGCCTGATCGTTGCCGTCGGCAAGGAGAAGGACTGCGATCTCGAAGGCGCGAAGACCGTCATCGACGCGCGCAAGACCTGCGTCGCGCCCGGCCTGATCGACAGCCACGTGCACCCGGTGTTCGGCGACTGGACGCCGCGCCAGAGCCAGCTCGGCTGGATCGATTCGATGATGCACGGCGGCGTGACCACCATGATCTCGGCCGGCGAGGTGCACCTGCCGGGCCGGCCGAAGGACATCGTCGGCCTGAAGGCGCTGGCCATCACGGCGCAGCGCGCGTTCGACAACTTCCGCCCGGGCGGCGTGAAGGTGCTGGCCGGCGCGCCGGTGATCGAGAAGGGCATGGTCGAGAGCGATTTCAAGGAACTCGCCGAAGCCGGCGTGGGCCTGCTGGGCGAAGTCGGACTGGGCACGGTGAAGGCGGGCTACGAGGCCAAGGAGATGGTGGCCTGGGCGCGCAAGTACGGCATCCAGAGCACGATCCACACGGGCGGCCCGTCGGTGCCGGGCTCGGGCTACATCGACAAGGACACGATCCTCGAGGCCGA
The DNA here is from genome assembly GCF_059415645.1 of Variovorax sp. GW821-FHT10B04. Taxonomy (NCBI): domain Bacteria; kingdom Pseudomonadati; phylum Pseudomonadota; class Betaproteobacteria; order Burkholderiales; family Comamonadaceae; genus Variovorax; species Variovorax sp. GW821-FHT10B04. The sequence goes on along the minus strand of NZ_JBWKNQ010000018.1, from coordinate 1,019 downwards.
TGCCGACGTGATCGGCCACATCAACGGCGGCCACACGTCGCTGCCCGAGGCGCACGTGTGCGAGCTGTGCGAGAAGTCGTCGCGCGCGATCGAGATCGTGCACAACGGCAACGAGAAGACGGCCATCGCCGCGGCCCGCGCCGCGATGGAACTCAAGTGCCCGCACCGCGTGATCCTGGGCACCGACGGCCCGGCAGGCTCGGGCGTGCAACCGCTCGGCATCCTGCGCATGGTCGCATTCATCTCGGCCTTCGCGAACATCCCGTCGGAGCAGGTGTTCTGTTTTGCCACGGGCAACACGGCGCGCATCCGCAACCTCAACTGCGGCCTGATCGAAGTGGGCCGCGACGCGGACTTCGTGTTCATGGACCGCGCACAGCATTCGCCCGCGCCCGGGCTGCTGGAGAGCGTTCAGCTGGGTGACATTCCAGGCGTCGGGATGATCATGATCGACGGCATCGTGCGCAGCGGACGCAGCCGGAACACGCCACCTGCGACGGAGATTCCGGTGGTGGTTTCGGGGCACTGAGGGGGGCTGGCACTGCGAGCGTTTTCAACGCTTGCGGTAGTGATGGTTGCTGGTTCAGCAGGAGCGTTCTTCGGTGATGGGAAAGCGTCGGTGGATGGGATGCCTTTGGGCGGCAGACGTCTCCGGTCCTTCGGACTTCGCTGCTGCTCCTCACGAAAGGCGGGGTCCGCGCAAACTCGCTTCGCTCAAACATGCGCGGCCCTGATCCGCCTTTCGCTGCGGTGCTCGCCGGAGCCTCAACAGCCGCCCAAAGGCATCCCACCCACCGACGCCCGACACGGCCGTTGTGCATCCGAAAGCAGAACACCCACCTGCGCTCGCTTCCAACGAATAGCCTTCGCGAACCGCTGCTCAACCAAGACGCGCGGCTCTGGCTGTTCCCTTTGCGGTGCACACAACCGTCGAACACCCCTGAGCGCCCGGTATGCGGTGTGGGTCAGGCGATTCCCTTCTGCGCCGCTGAGGAGCGCAGCTTCAGGCGGATCAGGGC
>NZ_JBWKNQ010000017.1:0-148998 GCF_059415645.1 Variovorax sp. GW821-FHT10B04 | reverse complement strand
GAATTCCGTCAGTACGAGGCGAGCTGGTACGACGGCGACAAGATCAAGCTGTCGCGCGACCGGGTGGACCGGCTGGGCTTCTTCACGGACGTGAACGTGGAGACGCAGGAAGTGGCGGGCTCGCCCGACCAGGTCGACCTGATGATCGACGTCAAGGAGAAGCCGACCGGGACGCTGCAACTGGGCGCCGGCTATTCCAGCTCCGAGAAGGTGTCGTTGACCTTCGGTATTTCTCAGGAAAACGTGTTCGGCACGGGCAACTTCCTTGGCCTGCAGGTCAACACGAGCAAGTACTACCGAACGATTTCTGTGACGGCGACCGATCCGTACTTCACCAAGGATGGGATCTCCCGCACGCTTAGCGTGTTTCACCAGACCACGCGTCCGTACTACACGGTTGACGGCGACTATTCGCTTGTGACCCAGGGCGGATCGATCAAGTTTGGCGTGCCGTTCAGCGAAGTGGATACAGTCTTCTTCGGTATCGGGCTGGAGCAGTTCATCTTCGAACCCGGCACGAACATCGCGCAGTACACGCCACAAGCCTATCGCGACTATTTTGGTTGTGCGACCAGCGCAGCCAACTACGTCACTTGTGCCGACGACAGCAAATGGGGCATCCCGTTGACGATCGGCTGGGCGCGCGACGATCGCGACAGCGCGCTGGTGCCGACGCGTGGACGGCTGCAACGCGCCAACGTGGAGTGGGGCGCTGGCGGCGACCTGAAGTACCTCAAGTCCAGCTATCAATATCAGCAGTACTTCCCGCTGAGCAAGCAGTACACCCTTGCAGTCAACGGCGAGGTGGGCTACGGCAAGGCGATCGGCAACGAGGCCTATCCCATTTTCAAGAACTTCTACGCGGGCGGCCTGGGATCGATTCGCGGGTTTGAACAGAACTCGCTCGGTCCGCGGGATGCCGTCACTGAGGCTGCGCTCGGTGGCACCAAGAAGGCGATCTTCAACATGGAGTTGAGCACGCCATTCCCTGGCGCCGGCAATGACCGCACGCTGCGCCTGTATGGCTTCTTCGACGCTGGCAACGTGTTTTCCGAACGCGGGCAGCAGAGCGATGCGCAGTGGAAGGCGCAACAGAAGATTCGCGCGTCGGCGGGCCTCGGCATCAGCTGGATTTCTCCGCTGGGTCCCTTGCGGCTGGCCTATGCCATTCCCATCCGCTCCCAGAGCGAGGAGGACCTTGTGACCGACCCGAGCAAACCGGTCTACAAGGATAGAATCCAACGCTTCCAATTCCAGATCGGAACATCTTTCTAATGAATTATTTGTCCCGCGTTGCAGGCGCATTGCTCATCCCGTTGGGAGCTTTGTCTGCGTTGCCGGCGCAGGCGCAGACGCAAGCCCCGGAAACCTTCCGCATCGGCTTCGTCAATCCGGATCGTGTGTTGCGCGAGGCTCAGCCTGCGAAGGCTGCGCAAGCCAAGCTCGAAGCGGAGTTCCTGAAGCGGGAAAAAGATGTAGCGGCGCTGGGTGAAGCGCTCAAGACCGCATCCGAGAAATTCGAACGCGAAGCGCCCACGCTTGCAGAAAGCCAACGTGTCGCTCGCCAGCGTGCCCTGGTCGATCAAGATCGCGAATTTCAGCGCCGTCGCCGCGAATTTCAGGAAGACCTGAACGCACGCAAGAACGAGGAGCTGCAACAGGTCTATGAGCGCGCGAACCGTGTGGTGAAGCAGGTGGCCGAGGCAGAAAAGTATGACGCGATTCTGCAAGAGGCGATCTACATCAATCCCAAACACGACATCACCGACAAGGTCATCAAGGCCTTGAATGCTTCGTTGACAGCGCCGACGACGACGCCAGCTGCGCCTGCCGCAGCCAAGTAAGGCCGCTTGCGTGGCATTGAGGTTGGACGCCATCGTCGACGCCCTTGGGGGCGAGTTGCATGGCAGCGGTGAACTTTCAATCGAACGACTGGCGCCACTGCAGACCGCTCAGGAGGATGCGCTCAGCTTTCTGAGCCATCCCAAGTACCGCAAGGAACTGGCTGCTTCGAAGGCGGGTTGCGTGATCGTTTCGCCTGCGATGCAGGATGAAGCGGCACAGCGGGGCGCGTTCATCGTCACACCTGACCCATACCTCTACTTTGCGCGACTCACGCAGTTGTGGAAGCGAACGCACCAGAGACCGGGGACGGTACGCATTCACCCCAGTGCGGTGATCGATCCAGAGGCTCATATCGACCCGACGGCCGAGATCGGCGCCTTGTGCGTGATAGAGCGTGGCGTCCGGATCGGCGCCGGCACCGTCCTGAAGTCGCGTGTGACCATCAGCGAGGACTGCAGCATCGGTGAGCGCTGCCTTCTGCATCCTGGTGTCGTGGTCGGTGCGGATGGCTTCGGGCTGGCTCCTTCGCAAGGTGCGTGGGTGAAGATCGAGCAGTTGGGTGCGGTGCGTATCGGCAACGATGTCGAGATCGGTGCCAACTCCTGTATCGACCGTGGCGCGCTCGAAGACACCGTCATCGAAGACGGTGTGAAGCTGGATAACCTGATTCAGATCGGGCACAACGTGCACATCGGCAGGAACACCGCCATGGCGGGCTGCGTCGGCGTGGCTGGAAGCGCCGTGATCGGCGCTGGTTGCACGGTGGGCGGCGGCGCGATCGTTCTGGGCCACCTGACGCTCGTAGACAACGTCCATATCTCCGCCGCGACAGTGGTAACGCGTTCCATCCTGAAGCCAGGCCAGTACACCGGCATGTTTCCCATCGACGACAATGCCGCCTGGGAAAAAAACGCTGCCACCCTCAAGCAACTGCACAGCCTGCGTGAACGCATCAAGGCACTCGAACAGCAGTTGCTGCAGAACAAGAAATCATGACGACGCTCGACATCCATCAGATCCTCAAACTGCTTCCTCACCGGTACCCATTCCTGCTGGTCGACCGTGTTCTTTCGATGGAGAAGGGCAAGTGCATCACGGCCCTCAAGAACGTGACGATGAACGAACCGTTCTTCAACGGCCACTTTCCACATCGCCCGGTCATGCCGGGCGTGCTGATGCTCGAAGCGATGGCGCAGGCTGCTGCACTGCTGTCGTTCCACTCATTGGACATCGTGCCGGACGACAACACCGTCTACTACTTCGCCGCCATCGACGGCGCCCGATTCAAGCGGCCGGTCGAGCCCGGTGACCAGTTGACGCTGGAAGTCGAGATCGAGCGCATGAAGGCTGGTATCTCGAAGTTCAAGGGGCGCGCGCTGGTCGGGTCGGAGCTCGCATGCGAGGCCACCTTGATGTGCGCCATGCGCCAAATCAGCTGAAGCCCGGCCAGGCATGACACAGGTTCATCCCACGGCCATCGTCGATCCTGCCGCGCAGCTCGATAGCTCCGTGAGCGTAGGCCCGTACGCGGTGATCGGTTCGCACGTGAAGATCGGTGCAGGAACCACGGTCGGCGCGCACTGCGTGATCGAAGGCCGCACGACCATCGGCAAGGACAACCGCATTTTCCAGTTCGCCTCGCTTGGCGCCGTGCCGCAGGACAAGAAATATGCAGGCGAACCGACGGAACTGCTGATCGGCGATCGCAACACGATTCGCGAATTCTGTACGTTCAATCTGGGCGTGCCGGGCGCAGGGGGCGTGACGCGGGTAGGCGACGACAACTGGATCATGGCGTACACCCACATCGCCCATGACTGCCGCGTCGACAACCACACCACGCTGTCCAACAACACGACGCTGGCCGGGCACGTGCACCTGGCCGACTGGGTCACGGTTGGCGGACTGACCGGTATCCATCAATTCGTGTCGATCGGCGCGCATGCGATGGTCGGATTCGCCAGCGCCGTGAGCCAGGACGTCCCTCCGTTCATGCTCGTGGACGGCAATCCCCTGGCCGTCCGGGGCTTCAATATCGTCGGTCTGCGAAGACGCGACTTCTCGCCGGCACGCATTGCTGCAGTGAAGCAGATGCACAAGCTGCTGTATCGCCAAGGCAGCACGCTCGACGAAGCGCGCCGGGCGATCGACGCGCTCGGTACGGATGTGCCCGAGGCCGCCGACGACGTGGCGGTGATGAGCGCTTTCCTCTCGAATTCCACTCGCGGCATCGCGCGCTGAGTCACCGATGCCAGTTACACAGCGGCAGTTTTCGCTGGTCGCCGGAGAGCCCTCGGGCGACTTGTTGGCCGGGCTGCTGCTCGATGGTCTGCAAGCACGCTGGCCGGACATGAAGGCCGTCGGCATCGGCGGTCCGCAGATGCTGGCGCGCGGCTTCGAGAGCTGGTGGCCGCAGGAAAAACTCGCCGTCCGCGGCTACATCGAAGTGCTCCGGCACTATGCCGAGATCGCCGGTATCCGGCGCCAGCTCAAGGCCCGCCTGCTGCGCGAATGGCCGGCGCTGTTCATCGGCGTCGATGCGCCGGATTTCAATCTCGACCTCGAAAGCGGCTTGCGCGGACGAGGCATCAAGACGGTGCATTTCGTCTGCCCGTCGATCTGGGCGTGGCGTCCGGATCGCATCGAAAAGATCCGTGCGGCAGCCGACCATGTGTTGTGCATCTTCCCGTTCGAGCCCGCGTTGCTGGCCGAGCAGGGCGTCGCCGCGAGCTATGTCGGGCACCCGCTGGCCAACGTGATCCCGATGGCGCCCGACCGCGACGCCGCGCGCGCGCGCCTCGGACTCGACGGCGAGGCGCCGGTGATCGCGCTGCTCCCAGGCAGCCGCCGCTCCGAAGTTCGTTACCTGGCCGCACGCTTCTTCCAGGCTGCGGCGCTGATGGCCAAGCGGCAGCCGGGCATCCGCTTCGTTGCGCCGGTGATCCCGAGCCTGCGGGTCGAGGTCGAGCAACTGCTGAAGGCAAGCGGCATGGAAGGGCGTGTACTGCTGCTCGACGGACAGTCGCACGTTGCGCTCGCAGCCTGTGACGCCACGTTGATCGCCAGTGGCACGGCGACGCTCGAAGCCGCATTGTTCAAGCGGCCGATGGTCATCGCCTACAACATGAACCGGGTGTCCTGGCATCTGATGCATCGCCAGCAGTTGCAACCATGGGTCGGCTTGCCGAATATCCTGTGCCGCGATTTCGTGGTGCCGGAGCTGTTGCAGGAGGCGGCGACGCCCGAGGCCTTGGCCGACGCCACGCTCGCGTGGCTGGCACAGCCCGACAAGGTGCAGGCGCTGCAACAACGATTTACAGCGCTGCATGCGGAATTGCTGCGCGATACGCCGACACTGTGCGCCGATGCGATCCAAAAAGTTCTTGAAGGCTGAGCAGGCTGCGCTGGTCTGGGATGCGCCGGGCCTGCTGGCCGGTGTGGACGAGGCCGGCCGAGGCCCGCTGGCCGGGCCCGTCGTGGCTGCAGCCGTCATCCTGGACGACAAACGGCCGATCCGCGGCCTTGCTGATTCGAAGACGCTGACCGCACTGCAACGCGAGCGGCTCAACGAGCAGATCCTGGCCAAGGCGCTGTGCTGCTCGATCGCGCAGGCCAGCGTCGAAGAAATCGACACCCACAACATCCTGCAGGCGACGATGCTGGCCATGCGACGCGCGGTGGAAGGCCTGCGGCTGAAGCCAGCCAAGGTGCTGGTCGACGGGAACCGGCTGCCGAAGCTCGACGTCCTGGCCGAGGCGATCGTCAAGGGCGATTCGAGGGTCAAGGCCATTTCCGCTGCGTCGATCATTGCCAAGGTATATCGGGACAAGCTCTGCGAACAGCTTCACGCGGAGTTTCCGCAGTACGGTTTTGCCGGCCACAAGGGCTATGGCACGCCGGAACATCTCGATGCGCTGGTGCGCCATGGCGCCTGCCATCACCATCGTCGGTCTTTCAGCCCGGTCGCGGCGGCGCTGGCGCGGATGGCCGCACAGCCCGTCGCTCTGATGGTCGTGGCGCCCGCCATCGACATGACGATGGCCGGCACCGACCAAGGCGTCCAGCGCGAAGTCTGGGTGCAATCGTGAGTGCGCCCCACACGACGCAGATCCAGTCCCGGGACAACCCGCTGTTGAAGGACTTGCGCAAGCTCTCGCAAGATCCGGGGGCCTACCGAAAGCTCGGGCGGATCTGGCTCGAGGGCGATCATCTTTGCCGCGCGGCGCGTCAACGCGGCGTGAGGCCCGCGCTGGCGGTCTTTTCGGCGTCCTTCTGGGCTTCCTCGCGCTTCGAATGGGCCGATGCAGCCGACAAGATCGCCGTCGTCGACGATGCACTGCTGGCGGGCGTCAGCGGCTTGGAATCGCCTGCGCCGATGGGTTTCGTGCTGCACCTGCCGATGCGTCCGGACTTGCTGCCAGACGTGCCGACGGTTGTCCTCGATCGCCTGCAGGACGCGGGGAACGTCGGTTCGATCCTTCGCAGCGCAGCCGCCTTCGGCTTCACCCAGATCGTGGCGCTCAAGGGCACGGCGGCGCTGTGGGCACCCAAGGTGCTGCGCGCGGGCATGGGCGCGCATTTCGGTCTGCAACTCATCGAGGGCGTCGATCTTGGCGCGCTCGATGCACTCACCGTGCCAATGGTTGCAACCAGCTCGCACCGAGGCGAGTGGTTGCATCGCGCCACGCTGCCTCATCCCTGTGCCTGGTTGATGGGCCATGAAGGGCAGGGCGTGTCGGCTGCACTCGAGGCCCGAGCCACTCATCACATACGGATTGCGCAGCCAGGCGGGGAGGAGTCGCTCAACGTGGCCGCTGCGGCAGCGATATGCCTGCACGCCAGTGGTGCGGTTCTGGCGGATTCATAAGCGCCGCCGGTTATAATCGGGGGCTTTCCCCCACACCCCGCCCACAGCGCACACAAGCCTACCCCTCGACGAAAGCCGCAGCCCCCCAATCTCATTTGGGCTCCTTGGGTTCGCTTTGGGCGTCATCCATCCGGAGAACCCAGTGCTTTTGTCTCTCAAGGGAGCTTTTCCTCCCGCCATCCTGGCGCTCGCAGACGGCACGGTCTTTCTCGGCAATTCGATCGGAGCCACGGGCTCCACCGTCGGCGAAGTGGTGTTCAACACCGCGATGACCGGCTACCAGGAAATCCTCACCGACCCGAGCTATTGCCAGCAGATCGTGACCCTCACGTATCCGCACATCGGCAACTACGGCGTCAACGGTGAAGATATCGAAGCCGACAAGATCCATGCCGCAGGGCTGATCATCAAGGACCTGCCGCTCGTCGCATCGAACTTCCGCAAGAGTGCGACGCTGAACGAATACCTCGTCCAGGGCAAGACGGTCGCCATCGCCGACATCGACACCCGCAAGCTCACGCGCCACCTGCGCACCCATGGCGCCCAGAATGGCTGCATCGTCGGCCTGGCGGCCGGTGAGTCCGTCGATCAGAGCGTGATCGACAAGGCCGTGGCGGCGGCCAAGGCCGCGCCAAGCATGGCCGGGCTGGATCTGGCCAAGGTCGTGTCGGTCCAGCACGCGTACGAGTGGAACCAGACCGAGTGGAAGCTGGGCGCCGGCTACGGTGTGCAGATCACGCCGAAGTTCCACGTCGTGGCTTTCGATTACGGCGTCAAGAAGAACATCCTGCGCATGATCGCGCAGCGCGGCGCGCGCATCACGGTGGTGCCGGCGCAGACGCCCGCGGCCGATGTGCTCAAGCTCAAGCCGGACGGCATCTTCCTGGCCAATGGTCCCGGCGACCCGGAACCATGCGACTACGCGATTGCTGCCGTGCGCGAACTGATCGAGACCGGTATCCCGACCTTCGGCATCTGCCTGGGCCACCAGATCATGGCGCTCGCCTCGGGGGCAAAGACTTTCAAGATGAAGTTCGGCCACCACGGCGCGAACCATCCGGTGAAAGACCTCGACGACGGCCGTGTGAGCATCACCAGCCAGAACCACGGCTTCGCGGTCGACGAGAAGTCGCTGTCGGCCAATCTGCGCCCGACGCACATCAGCCTGTTCGACAACACGCTGCAGGGCCTGGCGCGCACCGACAAGCCGGCTTTCTGCTTCCAGGGCCATCCGGAAGCCTCGCCCGGCCCGCACGACATCGGCTATCTGTTCGACCGCTTCACGGCACTGATGGAAAAGCACAAGACAGGGAACAAGAATGCCTAAGCGCACAGACCTCAAAAGCATCCTCATCATCGGCGCCGGCCCGATCATCATCGGCCAGGCCTGCGAGTTCGACTATTCGGGCGTCCAGGCCTGCAAGGCGCTGCGCGAGGAGGGCTACAAAGTCATCCTGATCAACAGCAACCCGGCGACGATCATGACCGACCCGGCCACGGCCGACGTCACCTACATCGAGCCGATCACTTGGCAGACGGTCGAAAAGATCATCGCCAAGGAACGTCCGGATGCCATCCTGCCGACCATGGGTGGCCAGACCGCGCTGAACTGCGCGCTCGACCTGTGGCGCCACGGCGTGCTGGGCAAGTACCAGGTCGAACTGATCGGTGCGACCCCCGAGGCCATCGACAAGGCCGAAGACCGCCTGAAATTCAAGGACGCGATGACCAAGATCGGACTGGGCTCGGCCCGCTCCGGCATCGCGCACTCGATGGAAGAAGCCTGGGCCGTGCAGCGGACCGTCGGTTTCCCGACCGTGATCCGGCCGAGCTTCACGCTCGGCGGCACCGGCGGCGGTATCGCGTACAACCCGGAAGAGTTCGAGACCATCTGCAAGCGCGGCCTCGAAGCCTCGCCGACCAACGAGCTGCTGATCGAGGAATCGCTGCTCGGCTGGAAGGAATACGAGATGGAAGTGGTCCGCGACAAGGCGGACAACTGCATCATCGTCTGCTCGATCGAGAACCTGGATCCGATGGGCGTGCACACCGGCGACTCGATCACGGTCGCACCGGCCCAGACGCTCAGCGACAAGGAATACCAGATCCTGCGCAATGCCTCGCTGGCCGTGCTGCGCGAGATCGGCGTCGACACCGGCGGCTCGAACGTGCAGTTCTCCATCAATCCGAAGGACGGCCGGATGGTCGTCATCGAGATGAATCCGCGCGTGTCGCGTTCGTCTGCACTGGCTTCCAAGGCCACCGGTTTTCCGATCGCCAAGGTCGCGGCCAAGCTGGCCGTCGGCTACACGCTCGACGAACTGCGCAACGACATCACCGGCGGCGCGACGCCGGCGTCGTTCGAGCCGTCGATCGACTACGTCGTCACCAAGATCCCGCGCTTCGCCTTCGAGAAATTCCCGCAGGCCGATTCGCGCCTGACGACGCAGATGAAATCGGTGGGCGAGGTGATGGCCATGGGCCGCACCTTCCAGGAGTCGTTCCAGAAGGCGCTGCGCGGGCTCGAAGTCGGCGTCGACGGCCTGAACGAGAAGACGCAGGACCGCGAAGTGCTCGAGAAGGAACTCGGCGAGCCCGGACCCGAGCGCATCTGGTACGTCGGCGATGCCTTCGCCATGGGCCTGAGCGTGGATGAAGTGTTCGCGCTGACCAAGATCGATCCGTGGTTCCTGGTGCAGATCGAGGAGATCGTGAAGATCGAGCTCGAACTGGAAACCACGTCGCTCGACGACATCGACCGGGACACGTTGCTTGCGCTGAAGAAGAAGGGCTTTTCCGATCGTCGTCTCGCCAAGCAGCTCAAGACCACCGACACCGCGGTGCGCGAGAAGCGCCGCGCGCTGGGCGTCCGCCCGGTCTACAAGCGCGTCGATACCTGCGCTGCCGAATTCGCGACCAATACCGCGTACATGTACTCGACCTACGAGGACGAGTGCGAGGCCGATCCGACGGACAAGAAGAAGATCATGGTTCTCGGTGGCGGCCCGAACCGCATCGGCCAGGGCATCGAGTTCGACTATTGCTGCGTGCATGCCGCGCTCGCGATGCGCGAGGACGGCTACGAGACCATCATGGTCAACTGCAATCCCGAGACCGTGTCGACCGACTACGACACCTCCGACCGCCTGTACTTCGAGCCGCTGACGCTCGAAGACGTGCTCGAGATCGTCGACAAGGAAAAGCCGCTCGGCGTGATCGTGCAGTACGGCGGCCAGACGCCGCTGAAGCTCGCGCTCGACCTGGAAGCCAACGGCGTGCCGATCATCGGCACCTCGCCGGACATGATCGATGCGGCCGAAGACCGCGAGCGTTTCCAGCAGCTGCTGCACACGCTCGGCCTGCGCCAGCCGCCGAACGCGACGGCGCGCGCCGAGCCCGAGGCGCTCGAGAAGGCTGCTGCACTGGGTTATCCGCTGGTCGTGCGCCCGAGCTACGTGCTCGGCGGCCGTGCAATGGAAATCGTCCACGAGCAGCGCGACCTGGAGCGCTACATGCGCGAAGCAGTCAAGGTCAGCAACGATTCGCCCGTGCTGCTCGACCGTTTCCTGAACGATGCGGTCGAGTGCGACGTCGACTGCATTCGCGATGCCGACGGCCAGACGCTGATCGGTGGCGTGATGGAGCACATCGAGCAGGCTGGCGTGCACTCGGGCGATTCGGCCTGTTCGCTGCCGCCCTACAGCCTGAACGCGGACACCGTCGCCGAGCTGAAGCGCCAGAGCGCAGCCATGGCTGACGCGCTCAACGTGATCGGGCTGATGAACGTGCAGTTCGCGATCCAGCAGAAGGATGGCAAGGACGTCATCTACGTGCTCGAAGTGAACCCGCGCGCGTCGCGCACCGTGCCTTACGTGAGCAAGGCGACCGGCATCCAGCTGGCCAAGGTCGCGGCACGCTGCATGGCCGGACAGTCGCTGAAGTCGCAGGGCATCACCAAGGAGGTGACGCCGCCGTACTTCAGCGTCAAGGAAGCCGTGTTCCCGTTCGTGAAGTTCCCTGGCGTCGACACGATCCTCGGCCCCGAGATGAAGTCGACCGGCGAAGTCATGGGCGTGGGCAAGACCTTCGGCGAGGCCTTCGTCAAGTCGCAACTGGGTGCCGGCACGGTGCTGCCGAAGTCGGGCAAGGTCTTCATCTCGGTGAAGAACAACGACAAGGCGCGCGCCGTCGACGTAGCGCGTGGCTTGGTCAAGCTCGGCTTCGAACTGATCGCGACCAAAGGCACGACCGCGGCCATCGTGGCAGCTGGCATCCCTTGCGCGCTGGTCAACAAGGTGACCGAAGGCCGTCCGCACATCGTGGACATGATCAAGAACAACGAGATTGCGCTGGTCATCAACACGGTCGAGGAGCGCCGCAACGCGATCACCGATTCGCGGCTGATCCGCACCTCGGCACTCCAGGCCCGTGTGACCACGTACACCACCATCTTCGGCGCGGAAGCCGCGGTGGAAGGGATGCAGCACATGGATGAACTGGGCGTGATCTCGGTGCAGGAAATGCACGCTCAGCTCGAGCAGGTCTGAGCATCGCCATGGACTCGCAGCTCGTCGAACTCGACCTGGACGACTGGAACGCCGCCGCGCCCAACGAGGCATGGATCACGGCGCTCGAAGCCGGCAAGGTGCTGGTCTTTCCACGGCTGGGCTTCGAGCTGCAGGGCCGCGAGCATGAACTCCTGACGCCGGCCCTGCTGGCGCCAAAGGTGCGAAACATCAGCCTGGACGCCCAGGGTCGCATCAAGGGCGTGGCCGGCGATGAGGCGGTGCAGCGGGCCGCGGCGGACATGGTTGGGCGCTTCCGCGCGCAGGCGCAGCAGTTGATCCACAGCCTGCTGCCGCACTACACACCGGCTTTGCGGCTGGCACCGACCAGCTACCGTCCGGCGCAAGTCGAGACACGCGTCCAGTCGTGGCGTGCCGATGACAAGCGAATGCACGTCGACGCTTTCCCGTCGCGACCGAACCATGGCGAACGCATCCTGCGCGTATTCACCAACGTGAATCCCGCAGGCACGCCGCGTGTATGGCGTGTCGGCGAGCCATTCGAGGATGTCGCACGGCGTTTTCTGCCGCGCGTCAAACCCTATGTCGGCTGGCAGGCGAAATTGCTGCGTGCCTTGCGGGTGACCAAGTCGCTGCGCAGCGAATACGACCATCTGATGCTTCAGTTGCACGACGCGATGAAGGCCGACCTGGCGTATCAGCAGAATGGCCCTCAGCAGACGGTGCCTTTTCCGGCCGGATCCGTCTGGGTCTGCTTTTCCGATCAGACCTCGCACGCCGTGATGTCGGGTCAGTACATGCTCGAGCAGACCCTTCATCTGCCCGCGGCGAGGCAATACAATCCCAAGTCGAGCCCGCTCGCCATCCTGAGCCGGCTGACCGGACGTTCGCTCGTCTGAGCACGTCCCCTCATACATCGCCGAACGGTAGCGTTCGGCGATTTCGCTTTCTGGAGAACAAGAACATGGCAACCATTCCCGTGACCAAGCGCGGCGCTGAGAAGCTGCGCGAAGAACTGCATCGCCTGAAGACGGTGGACCGTCCCTGGGTCATCAACGCGATTTCCGAAGCGCGCGCGCAGGGCGACCTGAGTGAAAACGCCGAATACGAAGTCGCCAAGGACCGCCAGGGCTTCATCGAAGGCCGAATTCAGGAGATCGAAGGCAAGCTTTCTGCCGCACAGATCATTGATCCGACCGCACTGGATGCGGGCGGCAAGATCGTCTTCGGCTCGACCGTCGAGCTCGAGGAAGAAAGCACCGGTGACACGGTCAAGTACCAGATCGTCGGCGAAGACGAAGCCGACCTGAAGCTCGGCTTGATCAACATTTCGAGCCCCATCGCACGCGCATTGATCGGCAAGGAAGAGGGCGACACCGCTGAAGTGCAGGCGCCCGGCGGGCTGAAGCACTACGAGATCGTCGCGGTCAGCTACATCTGACCGGGCGCGGCATGAAGGATCGGATCGCGTTGTTGCTGGCTTCCTTGTGGTGGGGAAGCCTCACCACGATCGGCTTTCTGGTTGTACCGATGCTGTTCGCTCGCCTGGGAAATCCTTCCGTGGCGGGTAATTTCGCAGGCCAGCTGTTCGCGGCGCAAACCTGGATCGCACTGGGTTGCGGCCTGATCCTGCTCATGTATTTTCGTTCGAGGGGTGACGCGGGCTTCGACAGGCCGGTTCTTGCCGGATTGTTCCTCGTCCTGGCCGGCATGCTGCTGGCCCTGCTTCAGCAATACGTTGCGGCCCCTCATATCCTGGCGCGCGACAGCCTCAAGTTCTGGCACGCGGCGGGCAGCGGCATGTATCTGTGCCAGTGGCTCTGTGCCGGCTCCCTGCTCTGGCGCATGAGCAGCCGCAAGGGCTGATCAGCTCGTCCAGTACTTCGCGACCCAGCGTGCGGGCCGGATGAAGCGGAAGGCCCGGTTGCGACGCCCCGCGAGCGCGTCCGGCGGATTGCATTCGCCGTGGAACACCATGATGCGGGCGTCCTCAGGTACGAAAGGCTCGCGCCAGTAGTTCGTCGGCCATGTCGGTATGCCGTGGTACTTGAAGCTGGGGCACCAGGCGTCCGGCCAGTACTGAAGCTTGCCCTGGCGATGCAGAAAATCGGACAGATAGGCCTGTTCGTTGCGGAACCGGGCCTGCACCTCGTCCATATGCGTGCGGAAATGCGCCAGCACGTCGGCATGCGCCCCCAGCTCGAAGCGATACACCGACGAGTTTCCAGTGATCCGCTCGGTTCGCCAGGGGCGGGCGTAGTCGTGGATGATCAGGAACTCGCCTGGCTGTTCAAAGAAGGCGTCGAGGTTTCCGACGATGACCACGTCCAGATCGAGAAACAAGGCCGTGCCACGCAACCCGTGCAGATCGTTCTCGAAGGTCGTGAGCTTCTTCCACGCGCCATCGCGCTGACCCGGTGCCAGCTGCAGATTCAGCGACGGAATCGGCAGGCAGGTGACCTCGGGCCGGATCCCGGCGCCGTCGTCCGTGAGGCAGACGAAGCTGAAGTCGCCCGCCAAATGCCGGCGCACCATCGCGTAGAGCCGGTTGACGTAGTCGGGGCCGTACTTGGTGCCCCACTTCATGCAGAGAATGTGGCGCTGCGCTGTCACCGGCCTCAGTCCGCCTGGTTGCGCTTCTTGGCCGACAGGGGACGCTTGGCCTTGGCACGCTTGATGGTGCCACCCGGCGTGAGACGCTGGTTGCCCAGCACGCGCAGGGTCTTGATCTCGGGGCGCTGGCCACCGCGCTTGCTGTACTTGAGCACCTTGACGTCGCGCGGGCCGGGCATCCGGTCTTCGTCCACGACACGCTCTTTCTCGACCTTGGGGCGCCACAGCACCAGCAGCTTGCCGATGTGCTGGATCGGCGCGGCGCCGAGTTCGTCGGCCAGTTCGGTCAGCATGGCCTCGCGTGCCGCACGGTCATCGGAGAACACACGAACCTTGATCAGGCCGTGCGCCTTGAGTGCGGAATCGACCTCCTTCTTGACGGCTGGCGTGAGCCCGTCGCCACCGACCATGACGATCGGATCGAGGTGATGGGCTTCGGCGCGATGCACCTTGCGCTGCGCAGGGGAGAGTTGTATGGCTGACATCCCCGTATTATCGAGGCGAATGAAAGTCAAGACCAAAAGCAGCAAGGTCAACAAAGCGTGGTTGAACGATCACGTGAACGACCCGTGGGTGAAACTCGCCACGAAAGAGGGCTATCGCGCGCGTGCTGCCTACAAGCTCAAAGAGATCGACGAGACGCTGGGGCTGATCAAGCCAGGGCAGCTTGTCGTCGATCTGGGCTCGACGCCAGGCGCGTGGAGCCAGTACATGAGACGCCGCATGTCGCCAGGCGGCGCGGCCGCCGGCATGCTCGACGGCACCATCGTCGCGCTGGACATCCTGCCAATGGAACCCATCGAGGGCGTGACCTTCATACAGGGTGACTTTCGGGAGGACGATGTGCTGTCGCAGCTGACTGCGTTGCTGAAGGGGCGACAAGCCGATGTGGTGGTTTCGGACATGGCGCCCAACCTGTCGGGCATCGCCTCGGCGGATGCCGCGCGCATCGTCCACCTGGTGGAATTGGCAATCGACTTTTCACGCCAGCACCTGAAGCCGGAAGGCGCACTCGTGGCCAAGCTCTTTCATGGCGGTGGCTATGCCGAGTTGACGCAGCTCTTCAAGACCAATTTCCGGATCGTCAAGCCGATGAAGCCAAAGGCCTCCCGTGACCGCTCGTCAGAGACTTTCATGGTCGGGATCGGGCTTCGCTGAAGCTGTACGACTTGATACCTCACGTAACTGCGAATTTACTTGCCAAACCCGTGCACGGCCTACGGCTGCTTGCGGGAAATCAGCAGGTTTCGCAGCTTGAAAAGCCTAAAATGGCCGCCAATTGCGTGACCTCGGCGAATTTTTCATTTCGCTGTCACGCGCTTTGACTGGAGTTTCGTTTGAACAATCAGTGGTTTTCCAAAGTAGCCGTCTGGCTTGTCATCGCGATGGTGTTATTCACTGTGTTCAAGCAGTTCGACACCCGCGGCGGCGCCGGTTCCGGAGCGATTGGCTATTCCGACTTTCTTGAAGAAGTCCGTGGCAACCGCATCAAGAGCGCCACCATCCAGGAAGGTCAGGGCGGCAGCGAGATCGTCGCGATCACCAACGACGACCGCAAGATCCGCACGACGGCCACCTACCTCGATCGAGGCCTCGTTGGCGACCTGATCGCCAACAACGTCAAGTTCGACGTCAAGCCGCGCGAAGAGGGTTCGTTGCTCATGACGCTGCTGGTGAGCTGGGGGCCGATGCTCCTGCTGATCGGGGTCTGGGTCTATTTCATGCGACAGATGCAGGGCGGCGGCAAGGGCGGGGCGTTCAGCTTCGGCAAGAGCAAGGCCCGCATGCTTGACGAGAACAGCAACACGGTCACTTTTGCCGACGTTGCTGGCTGCGATGAGGCCAAGGAAGAGGTCAAGGAAGTCGTCGACTTCCTGAAGGATCCGGGCCGATTCCAGAAGCTCGGTGGCCGTATTCCACGTGGCCTGTTGCTGGTCGGCCCTCCCGGCACCGGCAAGACGCTGCTGGCCAAATCGATTGCCGGTGAAGCCAAGGTTCCTTTCTTTTCGATCTCCGGTTCGGACTTCGTCGAAATGTTCGTCGGTGTGGGCGCCGCCCGCGTCCGCGACATGTTCGAGAACGCCAAGAAGAACGCACCCTGCATCATCTTCGTGGACGAAATCGACGCCGTCGGTCGCCAGCGCGGTGCGGGCCTCGGCGGCGGGAACGACGAACGTGAACAGACGCTCAACCAGATGCTGGTCGAGATGGACGGCTTCGAGACCAACCTCGGCGTGATCGTCGTGGCTGCGACGAACCGGCCCGACATTCTTGACGCCGCGCTGCTGCGCCCCGGTCGTTTCGACCGCCAGGTGTATGTGACGCTGCCGGACATTCGTGGACGCGAGCAGATCCTGAATGTGCACATGCGCAAGGTTCCGCTCGGCCAGGACGTCAATCCGAGCGTCATCGCCCGCGGAACGCCTGGCATGTCCGGTGCGGATCTGGCCAACCTGTGCAATGAAGCTGCACTGATGGCTGCACGGCGCAACGCCCGCGTTGTCGAGATGCAGGACTTCGAGAAGGCCAAGGACAAGATCTTCATGGGCCCCGAGCGCAAGAGCATGGTCATGCCCGAGGAAGAGCGTCGCAACACGGCCTATCACGAGTCCGGCCATGCGCTGATCGGCAAGCTGCTGCCCAAGTGCGATCCGGTGCACAAGGTCACGATCATTCCGCGCGGTCGCGCGCTGGGTGTCACCATGAGCTTGCCGTCGCAGGACCGCTACAGCTACGACCGCGAATACATGCTGAATCAGATCAGCATGCTGTTTGGTGGACGGATTGCCGAAGAAGTGTTCATGCATCAGATGACCACGGGTGCGAGCAACGATTTCGAGCGCGCAACGCATATTGCACGCGACATGGTGATGCGCTACGGCATGACCGAATCGCTCGGACCGATCGTCTACGCGGAAAACGAAGGCGAAGTGTTCCTCGGCCGCTCGGTCACCAAGACCACGAACATGAGCGAATCGACCATGCAGAAGGTCGACTCCGAAGTGCGCCGCATCATCGACGAGCAGTACGCCCTGGCGCGTCGCCTGATCGAAGAGAACAGCGACAAGATGCACGCGATGGCCAAGGCGCTGCTCGAGTGGGAAACCATCGACAGCGAGCAGCTGGACGACATCATGGCTGGCCGTGCACCACGCCCGCCGAAGGACTGGACGCCGCGCATTCCGCCTTCGGGCAGTGGCGGTGCCGGTGGTACGCCTGCGGTCAATCCCGATCCGGCACCCACCGCGGCTTGAGCATGGCGCATCGCCGATCAACGGGGCCTCTGGCCCCGTTTTTTCATGGGGCTCGCACATGACGGCGTCGATCTGGCAGACGACCCGGTTCCGGATAGATCTTTCGCTGCCGCGGGTCATGGGCATCGTTAATGTCACCCCGGATTCCTTTTCGGACGGCGGTGCGCACGCGTCGACGACGGCTGCATTGCGACACTGCGAGCAGCTGCTTGCCGAAGGTGCCGACATCCTCGACATCGGTGGCGAATCGACCCGCCCCGGCAGCCCCTCCGTATCCTTGGACGACGAGCTTTCCCGCGTGTTGCCCGTGCTGCGCGAGGCGGTCAAATTGGGTGTGCCACTGTCCGTCGACACCTACAAGCCGGAAGTGATGCGAGCGGTGCTCGATCTCGGCGCCGACATCGTCAATGACATCTGGGCGTTGCGCAGGCCGGGCGCGCTCGGGGCCGTCGCTGCGCACGCGTCCTGCGGTATTTGCGTCATGCACATGCACCGGGATCCGCAGACCATGCAGGCAGCGCCCATGCATGGCGATGTCGTTGCTGCCGTACGGGCATTCCTCGAGGAGCGTGTGGCGGCACTGCGATCTTCCGGCATCGCCGCCGAGCGCATCACACTGGATCCAGGCATCGGGTTCGGCAAGACGGTCGCTCAGAACTTTGCCTTGCTGGCACGCCAGAATGAACTCGACGTCGCCGGTTTGCCGCTGTGGGCAGGCTGGTCAAGAAAGTCATCACTCGGCGCCGTGACAGGCATCGATGCAGCCGCTGAGCGTATGGTGCCGAGTGTGGCGGCGGCGCTGCTGGCCGTGGAGCGCGGTGCGTCGATCGTGCGCGTCCACGATGTGCGCGAGACGGTCGCCGCGTTGTCCGTGTGGCGCGCCATGCGGGCAGAACAACAACAGGGAGCCAATCACTCATGACAAGACAATATTTCGGGACCGACGGCATCCGCGGCACCGTGGGTCAGCCGCCCATCACTCCGGACTTCGTCCTCCGACTGGCCCATGCGGTCGGTCGCGTGCTCAAGAAGACGGAAAACCGGCCGCGCGTGTTGATCGGCAAGGACACGCGCATCTCGGGCTACATGCTGGAATCGGCACTGGAATCGGGCTTCAACTCGGCGGGCGTCGACGTCGTGCTGCTGGGACCGCTGCCGACGCCCGGCGTCGCCTACCTCACACGCGCGCAGCGGGCCAGTCTCGGCGTGGTCATCAGTGCGAGCCACAACGCCTACGCGGACAACGGCATCAAGTTCTTCAGTGCGCAGGGAACCAAGCTGAGCGATGAATGGGAAGAGGCCGTCGAAGCGGCGCTGGAAGAGCCACCGGTCTGGGTCGACTCCGCCAGGCTGGGCAAGGCACGCCGGCTGAACGACGCAGCCGGTCGCTACACCGAATTCTGCAAGAGCACCTTTGCCTACGATCTCGGCCTGCACGGTCTGAAGCTGGTGGTCGACGCCGCGCATGGCGCGGCGTACCAGGTCGCGCCGCAGGTCTTCCACGAGCTTGGCGCCGATGTGTCGAGCATCGGCTGCGCGCCGGATGGGCTGAACATCAACAAGAACGTGGGCGCCACACATCCCCAGGCGCTGATCGAAGCAGTGACGAAGCAGGGTGCCGATTACGGCATCGCACTCGACGGCGATGCCGATCGGCTGCAACTGGTCGATTCGACCGGCCGCCTGTTCAACGGCGACGAGCTGCTCTACCTCATGGTGATGGAGCGCATCGAGCGCGGCGAGAAGCCCCAGGGCGTCGTGGGCACGCTGATGACCAACAAGGCCATCGAAGTGGCGTTGCGTGCAAGAGGAATCGAATTCGTGCGCGCGAAGGTCGGCGATCGCTATGTGCTCGAAGAACTCGACAAGCGCGGCTGGTTGCTCGGCGGCGAAGGCTCCGGTCACCTGCTGGCGCTCGACCGGCACACCACCGGTGATGGCATCGTGAGCGCGCTTCAGGTGTTGCAGGCCTGCGTGCGCAGCGGTCGCAGCGTCGCGCAACTGCTCGAGGGCGTGACGCTGTTCCCGCAGACGCTCATCAATGTGAGACTGGCGGAGGGACAGGACTGGGCAGCCAGCGTCGAGCTGGCCGCGGCAACCGAGCGCGCCGAAGCCGAGCTGGGCGACACTGGCCGTGTGCTGATCCGCGCCAGTGGCACCGAGCCGCTGCTTCGCGTGATGGTCGAAGCGCGCGATGCCGCGCAAGCCGAGGCCTGTGCGCGCCGTATTGCGTCGACGATCGAAAGCGCGTGACCATGAGCGAAACAGCGGATGGCAAGGCAGACGAAGCCGGCTCGATACGTATCCTGCTCGCCGACTATCGCGACGCGTCGCATGCAACGGCATTGGTCGACCTGCTCGATGCCTATGCACAGGATCCAGCGGGCGGCGGGACGGCACTGAGCGCAGAGGTCCGTGCCGGCCTGCCGGCAGCGCTGGCTGCGCGGCCACAGGCTTTCAGCGTGCTCGCGTTCGACGGTGCGCAAGCGGTCGGACTCGTCAACTGCATCGAAGGCTTCTCGACTTTCGCCTGTCGTCCACTCGTCAACGTGCATGACGTGATGGTGCTCGCAAGCCATCGGGGACAACGCATCGCGCAACGGATGCTGGCCCGCGTCGAGGCCGAAGCGCTCCGGCGCGGTGCGTGCAAGCTCACGCTCGAGGTATTGCAGGGGAACCAGCCGGCACTGCGCGCCTATGCGCGCGAAGGGTTCGCGAGCTACCAGCTCGATCCGGCCTACGGCACTGCCGTATTTCTCCAGAAGAAGCTCTGATGAGCAAAAAGCCGATGGCGCCGCGAGGCGCCATCGGCTCATGAAGCGACAGGGCTGTCGCCGTTCGGGTCAGAAGCGCGTCACGGGCGGATCGATCTCGCGCTTGTCGACCGCGTACTTGCCCAGTTCCCATTTCGCGATGGCATTGCGGTGAACTTCGTCCGGGCCGTCCGCAAAGCGCAGCGTGCGGGCACCGGCATAGGCGTAGGCCAGCGGGAAGTCGTCGCAGAGCCCGCCACCGCCATGCACCTGCATCGCCCAGTCGATCACCTGGCAGGCCATGCTGGGCGCCACCACCTTGATCATCGCGATCTCGTTCTTGGCGACCTTGTTGCCTGCGACGTCCATGAGCCACGCGGCCTTGAGGGTGAGCAGGCGCGCCATGTCGATCTTGCAGCGCGCTTCGGCGATGCGTTCTTGCGTGACGGTCTGCGACGCGACGGTCTTGCCGAAGGCCACACGCGACGAGGCGCGTCGGCACATCAGTTCAAGCGCGCGCTCGGCCAGACCGATCAGACGCATGCAATGGTGGATGCGTCCCGGGCCCAGGCGGCCTTGCGCGATCTCGAACCCACGCCCCTGGCCGAGCAGGATGTTGTCGACCGGCACGCGAACGTTGTCGAACACCATCTCGACGTGGCCATGCGGGGCATCGTCGTAGCCCATCACGTTCAGCGGGCGCAACACGTTGATGCCGGGCGTGCCGGCCGGCACGATCACCATGCTTTGCTGCGAATGCTTCGGTGCATCGGGATCGGTCTTGCCCATCGTGATGAAGACGGCACAGCGCGGATCGGCCGCGCCGGAAATCCACCACTTTCGGCCGTTGATCACATATTCGTCGCCTTGGCGTTCGATGCGCGTGGCCACGTTGGTTGCGTCGCTGGAGGCCACGTCGGGCTCGGTCATCGCGAAGGCGGAGCGGATTTCGCCGTTGAGCAATGGCTTGAGCCAGCGTGCCTTGATGGCTTCCGAGCCGTAGCGTGCAATCGTCTCCATGTTGCCGGTGTCGGGCGCCGAGCAGTTGAAGGCTTCGCTGGCCCATGGCACCCGGCCCATGATCTCGGCCAGCGGCGCGTATTCCTGGTTGGTGAGGCCGCCGCCTTCATAGCCCGAAGCCTCGGCGCTGTCGACCGGCAGGAACAGGTTCCAGAGACCCTGCGCCTTGGCCTTGACCTTCAGCTTCTCGACGGTGTTCAGTGCGGTCCAGCGCTTGCCGGCGGCGGTGTTGGCTGCCAGCTCGGCGGCATATTCGGACTCCGCAGGATAGATGTGCTCATCCATGAAGGCGTTGACGCGCCTTTGCAGGTCCTTGGTCTTTTCCGAGTATTCGAAGTCCATGATGTCTCCTGAGGTGGATGATCGAGCGGCCGGACGCGGACGCCTAGGCGCGCTGGGCGAACTGCCAGGCCATTTCGGCCATCGGTCGTGCGCCGCGGCCCGAGACCACGGCCTGTTCGCTGGAGGCCGTACCGGCTTCGACGCGCTTGGCGATGCCTTGCAGGATCGCGGCGATGCGGAACAGGTTGTAGGCCATGTAGAAATTCCAGTCCGGTGCCAGTGCCTCCGGCGTCGTGAGGCCGGTTCGCTCGCAGTACAGGCGGATGTAGTCGCTCTCGCTGGGAATCCCCAGGCTCTCCACGTCCAATCCGCCCAGGCCGCGAAACTGGCCGGGCGAGATGTGCCACGACATGCAGTGGTAGCTGAAGTCCGCCAGCGGATGGCCGAGCGTGGACAACTCCCAGTCCAGCACCGCGATCACCCGTGGCTCGGTGGGGTGGAACATGACGTTGTCGAGCCGGTAGTCGCCGTGCACGATCGATGTCAGCTTCTCGTCCCGCGCGCTGGCCGGTATGTGGGCCGGCAGCCATTCCATGAGGCGATCCATCTCGGGGATCGGTTGCGTGACCGACGCGACGTATTGCTTGCTCCAGCGACCGATCTGCCGCTCGAAGTAGTTGCCCGGCTTGCCATAGTCGGCCAGTCCGCGCTCCGCGAACTTGACGCTGTGCAGCGCTGCGATCACGCGGTTCATCTCGTCGTAGATCGCTGTGCGCTCGGCGTTGCTCATGCCAGGCAACGATTGATCCCAGAGCACGCGGCCCGACATGAACTCCATCACGTAGAAGGCGCGGCCGATGACCGACTCGTCCTCGCACAGGCCGTACATGCGCGGCACGGGAACATCCGTGCCGGCGAGGCCGCTCATGACCTTGAACTCACGCTCGACGGCGTGCGCCGAGGGCAGCAATTTCGCGACAGGCCCGGGCTTGGCCCGCATCACATAGCTGCGCGACGGCGTGACCAGCTTGTAGGTCGGGTTGGACTGGCCACCCTTGAACATCTCGACCGTCAGCGGTCCCTGAAAGCCGTCGACGTTCGCCTCGAGCCAAACGGCCAGCGCCGCGATGTCGAATGCATGCTGTCCGGAGACCGCGCGCGTGCCGACGAAGTTGCTGAAGTCCTGGGTCATCTCATTGGTCCGCTTCTGAAATCTTCATGAGCGCAGCACGGTCGAGCACCACCAGTCCGGCCTGCTCGATGCGGATCACGTCCTCGCGCTCCATCGTCTTGAGCTCCTGGTTGACACGCTGCCTCGATGCTCCAAGCAACTGCGCGAGTTCTTCCTGCGCAAGCTGCAGGCCGATGCGCGTCTGGCTGGCGTCTGCCAGATTGGGTGTGCCGTAGCTTCGCATCAGGTGGTTGAGCTGTTTGGCCAGCCGTGCGCGCAAGGGCAGGGTGTTGAGGTCCTCGACCAGGCCGAACAGCGTTCGGATGCGCCGTGCCTGAAGCCGCATCAGCGCCTCGTACAACTCGACGTGCAGTGCGAGGATCTTCTGAAAGTCGCCCCGCGCCACGTTGAGCGTGGTCGTGTCGCCATGCGCATAGGCATCGTGCGTCCGACGGTCTCCGTCGAACATGGCAACGTCGCCGAACCAGATGCCCGGCTCGACATACGTCAACGTCACCTGCTTGCCGGACACGGCCGTCGAGCTGACGCGCACCGCGCCCTTGGCACAGGCGATCCAATGCTCGGGCGGATCGCCGCGCGCCGCGAGCAGGTCGCCGTCCTTGTAGCGTCTGACGAAAGCGCATCGGAGGATGTCGTGACGAAGTGAGGGTGAAAGAGAGGAGAACCAGCGACCACTGTTGATCGCTTCTCGTTCTTCGATGGTAAGAATGGGGTCGTCCATTGGCATGTCCTGTCGGCGACTGAAATTCGGAGGGTTGTCGCGGGAGCGACCCGGGCGCTATTCGTAGCGCGGCGTCTGCTTCGTCAGGAAGGCGGTGATGCCGATGCCCGCATTGGGGTGATGCAGATTGCGCACGAAGTGGTCGCGCTCCTGCGCCAGATGGGTGTTCAGGCTCGAGCCGCGCGCCTCGCCGAGCAGCTCCTTGATGCTGGCCAGCGCGTTGGGCGCACGCGCACCGAGCCGTGCTGCCATGGCGAGCGCAGCCGACAGCGCCTGCCCGCTGTCGGTCAGTTCATTGACCAGTCCGAGCGCATGCAGCCGGGCGGCCGCAATGCGTTCTCCGCCCATCAGCCATTCGCTTGCAAGCTGCCGCGGCAGCGCCTGTGCGAGGTGCCAGCTGAGTCCGCCATCGGGCGACAGCGCCACGCTGCTGTACGAGGCGGCAAACACGGCGTCGCGCGCCGCGACCACGAGGTCGCATGCCATCGCCAGCGCGAAGCCCGCCCCGGCCGCAGCGCCTTCGACGGCGGCGATCACCGGCTTGGGGAACGTACGGATCGAATCGATCCAGTTGTGCAGGCCTTCGATGCTCTCGGCCTGTACCGAGGGCGGTTGCTCGCGGTTGTTCTGGAGCCGCTGCAGCGAACCGCCTGCGCTGAACCAAGGGCCCTCGCCGACGATGACCACGCTGCGTATCTCATGGCTGCTCTCGGCGCCATTGAGCGCCTCGATGCCGGCGGCGTACATGTCGGGACCGAGCGCATTGCGCTGCGATGGGTTGGAGAGTGACAGCACCATCGTGCTGCCTTCGGTCGTGCTCTTGATCTCTGCCTTCATGCTTGTCTCCTTCTCGCCACTTCATTCTTCTTCGTGCATGAGGCTGAGCCCCAGTGCGCCGCGGCGGCGCAGCCACGGGCTCGGGCGGTAGCGCGGATCGCCATAGACCGTCTGCAGGTTGAACAGGACTTCGAGCATGTTGGTCGGGCCATAGAGGTCCCCCATGGCAAGCGGCCCTTGCGGGTAGCCGAGGCCGAGCCGCACAGCAGTCTCGAGGTCGGCCGGCGAACACACGCGCTGCTGGCACATGTCCGCTGCGATGTTCACGATCGTGCCAACCACTCGCTGCGTCACGAAGCCGCCGCTGTCGCGAATCACGCTGACGGCCTTGCCGTCGCGTGCGAAGAGTGCATGCGCTGCGTCGCGAACGCCGATGCGTGTGGCCGGATTGGTGGCCAGCACGCGGCGCTTCGTGGCTGCGTCATCGATCAGCATGTCGATGCCCACGGTGCGCGTCGCGTCCAGCCTTTCGACTGCGGCCACGGTCGTCACGTCGAAGCCCAGCGGTGCCACGAGGATCAATGCTTGCGAGGACGGCGCGGCACCGCTTTCCAGCTGTCCGCCGAGCGCATGAATCAACTTCAGGAGTTCAGGCCGGCGTGCCGCGCGGGGCGACACCCACACCGGTGGCATCGTGTCGATCGTCGGCGCAGGCGCCTCGGGTGCGACCTGCTGCACGCCATCGACATAGCGATAGAAGCCCTCGTTGGTCTTGCGCCCGAGTGCGCCGGCGGCGAGCCGCTGCGCCGTGATCACGCTCGGCCGGAAGCGTGGCTCGTCGTAGTACTGGCGATAGATCGACTCCATCACCGGATGCGACACGTCCAGCGCCGTCAGATCCATCAACTCGAAGGGGCCGAGGCGAAAGCCGGCCTGGTCCTTCAGGATGCGGTCGATGGTTGCAAAGTCGGCCACGCCTTCACCGACGATGCGCAGTGCTTCGGTGCCAAAGCCGCGCCCGGCGTGGTTGACGATGAAGCCAGGTGTGTCTTGCGCCTGCACGGCGCTGTGGCCCATTTGGCGCGCATAGCCCGCCAACAGCTTGCATACCTCCGTGTCGGTCTTGAAGCCGGCAACCACCTCGACCACCTTCATCAGCGGAACGGGATTGAAGAAATGGAAGCCTGCCATGCGCTGCGGATGCTTCAGTCCTGCGGCTATCGCGGTGACGGACAGCGAAGATGTATTCGTCGCCAACGTCGCCGACGGGGCGACCACCGCCTCCAATTCTCGAAAGAGCTTGCGCTTGACTTCGAGGTCTTCGATCACCGCTTCGATGACGAGATCGCAGCCGCTCAAGTCCTCGAGTGATTGCGCCGGCCGGATCCGCGCCACCAGCGCGTCGCGCTGCGCCGCATCGAACTTGCCTTTTTCATGCAGCTTCTGCCACTGCGCGGCGAGCGCCTCGCGTGCTTTTTCGGCAGCGCCGGCAAAGCTGTCAAGCAGCAGGACCTCGCTGCCGGCCTGTGCGGCGATCTGTGCGATGCCCCGGCCCATGGCGCCGGCGCCGATCACGGCAATTCTCGGGTAGTTCACAGTCATTGGATGAATATCGCTAGATGGGGATGGATGCCAAAGCCGAGCGCCGATTCTCCGCGCGTCGCGCGCAGCGCCGGTCCTCGTTTGTACTGCCAGCGTGCTGGCAATCGTGCAAGTGCAGTATCAGCGGCGCACCTGCAGTGCGCCGGGGTTCACGATGTTGCTCGGATTGCCCTTGATGAAGTTCACGACGTTGTCGAATGCAAGGCCGAAGTACATCTCGTAGCTTTCCTGCTCGACATAGCCGATGTGCGGCGTGCAGATGCAGTTCTCGAGGCGCAGCAGGGCATGGCCCTGCAGCGGCGGCTCGCTCTCGAACACGTCGATCGCCGCCATGCCGGGACGGCCGCGGTTCAGGCCGGCGAGCAAGGCGTCCGGTTCCACCAACTCGGCACGCGACGTGTTGACGAACAGCGATGTGGGTTTCATGCGCGAGAGGTCGTCCAGCGTGAGCACGCCGCGCGTGTCGTCATTCAGTCTCAGATGAATGGTCAGCACGTCGGCCATCGCGAAAAAATCCTCGCGGCTCGGCGCGACCTGAAAGCCATCGGAGCGCGCGCGGTTGCAGCTCTCTTCACGTCCCCAGATCACGACCTGCATGCCGAACGCCTGGCCGTAACGGGCCACCAACTGGCCGATGCGGCCGTAGCCCCAGATGCACAGCGTCTTTCCTTTCAGCACCGAACCGAGGCCAAAGTTGGGTGGCATGGATGCGGACTTCAGTCCGGACTGCTGCCAGGCGCCGTGCTTGAGATTGCTGATGTACTGAGGCAGACGGCGCATCGCCGCCATGATCAGGGCCCAGGTGAGCTCGGCCGGTGCCAGCGGCGAACCGCTGCCTTCAGCCACGGCGACGCCACGTTCGGTGCAGGCGTTGACATCCACGTGACTGCCGACGCGGCCTGTCTGGGAGATCAGTTTGAGGCGCGGGAGCTTCTCGATGAGTTGCCGCGAGATCTGGCTGCGCTCGCGGATGAGCACGATCACGTCGGCGTCTTTCAGCCGTACCGATAACTGACCGATGCCCTTGACGGTGTTCGTATAGACCTTGGCTGAATAAGCGTCTAGCCGGGCGGCGCAGCGCAACTTGCGCACTGCGTCCTGATAGTCATCGAGGATCACAATATTCATGGCTCGCCATTGTGCCTCCCGGCATCGGCTCGCCATGTCAGCAGGCATCCTGCAGATACCCGCTTTTTGCGGTGCGGCGCATTGATCTGCCGCTACGCGCGGGGCAATCAGTGCAGGCGGTAGTTCCTGTCGTGCAACGAGACAGCACCCGACGCTTCCAGCGCCGCGAGTCGATCGAGCTCGGCGCAGACATCCGACATGCGACCCGAAATCACCACGCGGCCTGCATGCGATTCGTTGGCGTGCCTATCGACGACGCGCACCACGCGCAGAGGCCGCGCAGGCTTGGTCGCGACGCTGGACGCCAGGCCACTCGGTGGATTGCCAACGGCCGGACGTACCGACACATAACGCAGACCGGCACCACCGATGTCATGGTCGCGACGCGTAGCCATCCAGCGGCTGGCCAGCGATTGCAGTGGCATCAACAGATCAACGAAAGCAAGAAGGGCGATTCCCATGTGAACTCCAGAAGGTAGAGGTTGAACACAGGCAGGATTGCGATCCGAAGGCTGCGACAGGGTGATGGCCATCGCCATACGCCCGCCACCTCTCGCAGCCGATTTCGACGGCACTACATCAACATCGTGTTCCGGATCAGTCCGACGGCGAGGCCTTCGATCTCGAAGGGCTCACCAGGCTGAACCACGATGGTCGGGTAGTCCGGGTTCTCTGCATGCAGCTCGACGACGTCCTTGGTGCGCTTGAGCCGCTTGACGGTGACCTCTTCGCCGAGCCGTGCGACGACGATCTGGCCATTGCGTGCCTCCTTCGTGGCCTGCACCGCCAGCAGGTCGCCGTCCATGATGCCGGCGTCGCGCATCGACATGCCGCGCACCTTGAGCAGGTAGTCGGGCTGATGCTGGAACAGCGTGCTTTCGACGTAATAGGTCTGGTCCACGTGTTCCTGGGCGAGGATCGGTGACCCTGCCGCCACGCGGCCGACAAGCGGCAACGCGAGCTGCGCCATGCCGGGAAGCGATAGCGAGAACTGGTTGTTTCGTGATTCATTGAGCGAACGCAGCGCATCGCCTTTCAAGCGGATGCCACGCGAAGTGCCGCTGAGCAGATCGATGGCACCTTTGCGGGCCAGCGCCTGGAGATGTTCTTCCGCTGCGTTGGCAGACTTGAAGCCGAGCTCATTGGCGATCTCCGCACGCGTGGGTGGCGCGCCAGTGCGAGCGATGGTGCTGCGAATCAGATCGAGGATCTGCTGCTGGCGAGAGGTAAGCTTTGCGGTGAACTGCATGGGACGCTCCTTGCGGTACTGTTTGAATATCCAGTATCTGTATTTTTAACCAGCTCTCGGAACTTTGCAAGCAATGGTGAACAAACTTGTCCCAGCGGCACATCGAATCATCGTGTTGGGCACCGGCGGCACGATCGCCGGCCGCGCCGAAGCCAAGGGCGACAACATCGGCTACACCGCTGCGCAGGTCGGCGTGGACGATTTGCTGAGTGGTATCGCGTTGCCGCGCGGCACCACGGCGGACGCCGAACAGATTGCGCAGGTCGACAGCAAGGACATGGATATGGCGACCTGGCAGCGACTCGCGCAGCGCTGCGCGTACTGGCTGGCCCAGGCCGATGTGATGGGCGTCGTGATCACTCACGGGACGGACACGCTCGAAGAGACCGCACTGTTTCTTCACCTCGCGCTCGGCCCGCAGAAGCCGGTGGTCATCACATGCGCGATGCGACCAGCGAGCGCATTGGCTCCCGACGGCCCGCAGAACGTGCGTGACGCCATGGCCGTTGCATCCACGCCGGGCGCGCGGGGTGTCGTGGTCGTATGCGCGGGCGTGGTGCATTCGGCGCTCGACGTGCAGAAGGTCCACACGTACCGCCTCGATGCATTCAGTTCGGGCGATTCAGGTCCGCTCGGCTACGTCGAGGAGGGCATGGTCCGTCAGCTTCGCCAATGGCCCGCCGAAGGCGCTTCGTCCGGGGCTCTTTCAGCTGTCGCGCGAGACCCGTCTCATTGGCCGCGCGTAGAAATTCTGATGAGCCATGCGGGCGCTGGCGCTGGGCTTGTCGATGCGTTGATCGCCGAGCGCAACGGCGGCAAGCCGGGTGCTGCGCGCGGGCTCGTACTCGCCGCGACTGGAAACGGAACGCTGCACCATGCCCTGGAGGACGCCGCGATTCGGGCGCAGTCCGCCGGCATGGCGGTCGTGCGTGCGACACGCTGCATGCAAGGCCACATCCTGCCGAAATCAGGCGACGTCTTGCGCGATGCAGGCGCGCTCACGCCAGCCAAGGCGCGTGTCGCATTGATGCTCGAATTGATGGAAGAAGCGGCGCAGGAACCCGAAACGGCGGCCGCCTCGAACGGTTGAGTCCTGCTGCGGCAGCTTCAGTTGCTCAGTGCAGCCAGCGCGCGCTGGGTGATCTCATCGACAGAGCCCACGCCGCTGATGGCGCGGTACTTGGGCGCGGCTTCCGGCTCGGCCTTGGCCCAGTTCGCGTAATAGTCCACCAGCGGACGGGTCTGCTGGCTGTAGACATCGAGACGCTTGCCGACGGTTTCTTCCTTGTCGTCATCGCGCTGGATCAGTTCTTCGCCCGTCACGTCGTCCTTGCCATCCACCTTGGGCGGGTTGAACTTGACGTGATAGATCCGGCCCGATGCAGGATGCGAACGACGACCACTCATGCGCTCGATGATGTCCGCAAACGGCACGTCGATTTCAAGCACATAGTCGAGCTTGACACCCGCCGCACGCATGGCATCGGCTTGAGGAAGGGTGCGCGGGAAGCCGTCGAACAGGAAGCCACCGGCGCAGTCCGGAAGCGCCAGACGTTCCTTCACGAGGTTGATGATGAGGTCGTCGCTCACCAGCGCACCCGATGCCATCACTGCTTTGGCCTCCAGGCCAAGCGGCGTACCGGCCTTGACCGCAGCGCGCAGCATGTCGCCGGTCGATATCTGGGGAATGCCGTACTTCTTGCAGATGAAAGCGGCTTGCGTGCCTTTACCCGCGCCGGGGGCGCCCAACAAAATGAGTCTCATGGTGTCCTCGGACGTTCTTTGAATTCTGTGTCACGCCGTCTTCGTCCTGGCGACGAAGGAGGGCGGAGTTGTGTCGAGGATAGCATGCGCACCCTCGAAAAAAGACGAGTGGGTCGGGCTCAACGGCCGTCGAGCAGGGCGCGAACCCGCGTCAGATCTTCTGGGGTGTCCACACCGGGACCTGGCGCGTGCGCGCTGACGTGCACCGCGATGCGATGCCCGTGCCAGAGTGCGCGCAATTGCTCGAGCGCTTCGGCTGTTTCGACCGGCGCGGGCGCGAGCAACGGGAAGCGCCGTACGAAACCGGCACGGTAGGCGTAGATGCCGACATGCCGCAGCGGCGCCGGTGACGTCGGCAGAACCGTTGGTCCTTGCGCCGCGAAGCCGTCTCGCCACCAGGGCAGCGGCGCGCGGCTGAAGTACAGCGCATTGCCAGCCGCGTCCAATACCGTCTTCACCACGTTGGGATTGAGGAAGTCCTGTACCGAATCGATCGCATGAGCTGCAGTGCTCATGGCAGTGTCGGGGCGCGCGGCAAGCAGCTCGGCCACCGCATCGATCAGCGATGGATCGATCAGCGGCTCGTCGCCCTGGACATTGACGACGATCGCCTCGTCCGGCAATCCGAGTTGTTCGCAGGCTTCGGCAAGGCGGTCGCTCCCACTCGGATGATCCTTGCGCGTGAGCAACGCATCGATACCGTGGGCGGCACAGGCCTCGACGATGCGCACGTCATCGGCGGCGACCACGACACGGATCGCTGCCGACTGCGCGGCCTGCCGTGCGACGCGCACGATCATCGGCAGGCCGGCGATATCGGCCAGCGGCTTGTTCGGCAGGCGCGTCGAAGCGAGCCGTGCGGGAATCAATACAGTGAAGCTCAAAGTCCGAGCTCTTCGTCTGAAAGCGTGCGCGCTTCGTTCTCGAGCAACACCGGAATGCCGTCACGCACCGGATAGGCAAGACGCGCGCTGCGAGAGGCCAGTTCCTGCTTCTCGGCGTTCCAGGTCAAGGGCCCTTTCGTCACGGGGCATACGAGCAATTCAAGCAGCTTGGTGTCCATGAGTCGATGATAGCTTTGCGTCGAGCGCGTTCAGAAAGGCCGGCTCCGGAGTGAACAGCAAGGGAACGGCGAGCGCATCGGGTGCGATGCGCCACAGTTTGGCGGCGTCCTTTTCCGTGCACAGCAGCACGGCATCCGGGATCGCGGGGCGTTGCCACTCCCGGAAGTCGTCATGGTCCGGCCGTGCAATTTCCTGTATCGCCGACAGTCCCGCGGCGCGCAACATCTCGAAGAACGCTTGCGGCCTGCCGATCGCGGCAACCACGATGACCGGGCGATGCGCGAGTTCGGCGAGCGGGACGCGGCGCCCGTCGTTGCCCAGCGCGTGATCGGCAAGTGCACGTCGTGCCACATAGCCTTCGAATGCAGGACGCCGACCTGTATGCAGCACGAGATCGCAGCGGCGCGGCCATGCCTCGCGAAGCGGGCCCGCGGGCAGCAACCAGCCATTTCCGACGCCGCGGTCATCGAACACGCAGATTTCGATGTCTCTTCCCATGGCCAGGTGCTGGAGTCCATCGTCGCTCACGATGACCTGTATCTCCGGATGCCGCGACAGCAGGCTGCGCGCCGCTTCGATGCGTCGGCGTGCAACGGTCACCGGCACGCCGGTGATGCGGCTCACCAGCGCAGGTTCATCGCCGACTTCAGCGGGGTCGCTGTCGGCCAGCACTTCGCGGCAATCCCGCGTAACCCGTCCATATCCCCGCGACACGACCCCGACAGCCAGACCGCGGGCCTGGAGATGCTGCACGATTGCGATCACGGCCGGTGTCTTGCCGACGCCGCCGGCCACGACATTCCCGACGACGATCAACGGGACGGGTACACGTTCGACCGTTTTCCACCCGAACCGGTACTGTGCACGGCGGGCAGCCGCAAGCGCGCCGTACACGCGGGAAAGCGGCCACAGCAACCACGCCAGCGGGCCGCGCGTCAGCCAGACATCCTGTATCGACAACCTAAGGTCCGGCCTGGGCGGCAGATTGGGTGACAAAGGTGATCTGCATCAATCCCGCGCGGCGCGCGGCCTCCATCACCGTGATGACGGACTGATGCGCCACGCTTGCGTCGGCACTGATGATCACCACGCAATCTTTCGCGCCGGCGGCCGCGACGCCGAGTGCGGCAGCCATTGAATCAACGCTGCGATCCGCGAGCAGGGCACGATCGACGGCATAACGGCCATCAGCCGCCACGGCGACGACGATTTCCTTGGGACGAGGACGTTGCGCGTCGGCGTCGGCCACCGGCAACTGAAGCTGCATCTCGGTGAATCGGCTGTAGGTGGTCGACAGCATGAGGAAGATCAGCACGACCAGCAGGACATCGATGAAGGGGATCAGATTGATCTCCGGCTCATCGCGCGCAGCATTCCGGAAGCGCATGCGTGAGGCGCTCATGCTTGACGAAGTCCGTTCAGATGCCGGGCAAAACGCTCGCCTGCGAGCTCGAGCTGCAGCAGATAAGCGTCGACGCGGGTGCGGAAATAGCGCCAGAAGATCAGCGTCGGAATCGCCACGATCAGGCCGAAGGCCGTGTTGTAGAGCGCAACGGAAATGCCATGCGCCAACTGGGCAGGGTTGCCCGCCCCCATGACGCCACCAGCGGGCGATTGAGAGCCGAAGATCTCGATCATCCCGATGACGGTGCCAAGAAGCCCCAAAAGGGGCGCGGCGGATGCAATCGTTGCCAATGCGGGCAGCCAGCGCTCCAGGCGATGTGCGACGGAGCGGCCGGCGCCTTCCATCGAGGTACGCAAGTCTTCCGCGGAACAACGTGGGCTTGCGTCCAGCGTACGCAGGCCGGCGGCCAGCACTTCACCGAGTGCGGAGTTCTTTTCAAGTTTCGAAACGACTTCGGCGCTGGGAAGTACGCGCTGCGAGGCTGCGATCGCCTCGGCAAGGAGCTTCGGCGGGATCACCTTGACCGCCTGCAGATTCACCAACCGGTCGATGACCAAGGCCAATGCCAGAACGGAGCAAACGAGCAGGGGCCAGATGGGCCAACCGGCAGCAACTATGATGGAAAACAAGGAATCCTCCGTCCTTCCGGATCGTCTATCCGCGGCGATTATCGCTGGGCTGCCATGGCGTTCCCGCCATCACTTTTGTCAGCAACTGGACACAGTTTCTGTGGATAACTTTGTGATTAACTACGTTGGCAACTCATCAAAACCCACGCTGGCCGGGCGTTGCATTGGAACGATCGAATTTTGAGCAGCTCTTTTTTGAACAAAATCAACCAGTTACACGGGAATCCGTGCGGTGTGAGCTTGCACGAAAAGCCGATGACCCATGATGCCGCTGCTTGTGGACGAATGGTGATGGAAGTCGAGAGGATTTCTTGAGCCTCTCGGTTTCGACGCATGCGTCCGCACCCCGCGTCTGGGCGGTGGGAGCTCTCTGCCACGCGATCGCCGATGCGCTGGAGGCTCGCTTCAATCCAGTCACGGTGGTGGGCGAAATCTCCGGTTTTTCTCGTGCCTCCAGTGGCCATTGCTATTTCTCCCTCAAGGACGGTACCGGACAACTTCGCTGCGCAATGTTCCGTCGTGCGTTCAGCCTCGTGGACTTCTCTCCACGGGACGGCGATCAGGTCGAGGTCCGTGGACGGCTGGGCGTGTACGAGCCGCGTGGCGATCTGCAACTGATCGTCGAGAACCTGCAGCGCGCGGGGCAGGGCGCGTTGTTCGAACAATTCATGTTGCGCAAGGCCCGGCTGGAAGCCGAAGGGCTTTTCGACCCGGCGCGCAAGCGGGCGCTGCCCTCGATGCCCCGGGTAATCGGCCTGGTGACGTCGCTTGGTGCAGCGGCGCTTCACGACGTGGTGACGGCGCTTCGGCGACGCGTACCGCACATTCCGGTGGTGCTCGTGCCATCCGCCGTTCAAGGTGCCGCGGCGCCGCTCGAACTGGTCGATGCGCTCGAATCGCTCTATGAAATGCAGTCGCCGGTGGATGTCATCCTTCTCGTGCGCGGTGGTGGATCCATCGAAGACCTGTGGGCATTCAATGACGAAACGCTCGCACGCACCATCGTGCGAAGCCCGGTGCCTGTGGTGTGCGGCGTGGGGCACGAAACCGATTTCACCATCGCGGATTTTTGTGCGGACGTGCGCGCACCCACGCCGACCGCGGCGGCGGAACTGGTTTCCTTGCCGCGTGACCTGTGGCAAGGTGCGCTCGACCTGATCGAAGAACGCCTGCAGGGCGCCCTTGGCCGGCGGATCGATCTCATGGCGCAACGACTCGACCTTGTGGCGGGCCGCCTGGGCCGACCATCCGCCATCGTCGCCGGGCAGCATCTCCGGCTTTCGGGGCATGCACAGCGTCTGCGACACGCGGCGGCTGCACGGCACGCCCTTGCGGTCAACGCGCTCGGTTTGCTGGAGGCCGATCTGCCCCGCTGTTTTTCATACGACGTGCAGCGCCGACGCGATCGACTCGATCAGCTCGAGGCCCGCTTGAAACTGCTCGATCCGGCGCTGGTTCTTCAGCGAGGTTATGCCTGGCTGAAGGATGCCGACGGACGCACGGTCACACATGCAGCGGTGCTCGCCAGCGGCGATTTCGTGTCGGGGCGGCTCGCACACGGCTCCGTTGATTTCACGGTGCGCAAGGTCCGTTAGATCAGGGGGGTCGATGCGCCGCTGTCCGACGCAGGAGGAATAATTCCTTTCTAGAATGGAACGTTCGACAACCAACCCACGAGAAATACATGGAACACGTTCTTCCGCCCCTGCCTTACGCCATTGACGCATTGGCACCCGAGTACTCCAAGGAAACCCTCGAATACCACTACGGCAAGCACCACAATGCATACGTCGTGAACTTGAACAACCTGCAAAAGGGAACCGAGTTCGAAAGCCTGACGCTTGAAGAAATCGTCAAGAAGTCCAGCGGCGGGATCTACAACAATTCCGCGCAGATCTGGAACCACACGTTCTTCTGGAATTGCATGAAGCCTCAAGGCGGCGGCGCTCCGAGCGGCGCGCTGGCCAAGGCCATCGAGGCCAAGTGGGGCAGCTTCGACGCCTTCAAGGAAGCCTTCGTGAAGTCGGCAGTCGGTAACTTTGGTTCGGGCTGGACGTGGCTGGTCAAGAAGGCCGACGGCACGGTCGACATCGTCAACACAGGTGCTGCCGGCACGCCGCTGACGACCGCTGACAAGGCGCTGCTGACCGTCGACGTCTGGGAGCACGCTTACTACATCGACTATCGCAATCTGCGCCCGAAGTTCGTCGAGACCTTCCTTGCAAAGCTCGTGAACTGGGAGTTTGCAGAGAAGAACTTCGCCTGAGTTCTTTCTGCGCCATGAAAAAAGCCGACCCTGAGGTCGGCTTTTTTCATGCACCGGGCGAAGGCGGAGGGGCGGTTGTCTCAGCGACGCACCTCAAACGGCGGGCCGCCCAGTTTGAAGCCCTTCGCGATATTTTTCTTCGCGAACCAACCCTGGTTCATCTCGAGCACGTAGCGGACCGGTTCCTGCGAGCAGTGCGAGTCGAGCGTCTGTGGCTTCATGTCGACGAGATTCACGATGCGGCCGTCGTCGGCCACAAAAGCGGCGGTCAGGGGTAGCACGGTGTTCTTCATCCAGAAGCACTGCGTCGAAGGCTGCCGAAACACGAAGAGCATGCCTTCCTGCTGAGGCATTTCCTGTCGGTACATGAGTCCTGTTTGTTGCTCGGCAGGAGAGACCGCCACTTGTGCGTCGATCTGGTACATGCCTGCTGAGAGGTGGACGCGCTGTAGATTCATTTGCGGCTGTTCCTGGGACCATGCGGGTCCGAAGGGAAGCAGCGCGGCAGCAGTGACACAGCAGATGGAAAGAAGGCGACGAATGACCATGACGAAGAGGGTTGTGACTGAACCAAAAATGCCCGCTTGTGAGCGGGCATTTTCCAGGTAAGGAGCTTACATCGGCTTCAGATTTGATGCTTGTGCTTGGCGTGTGCCGGCTTGTGCTTCGCCTTCACCACGTGCTTCTTGTGCGATTTGGTGGCTTTGTGCGCCACCTTGCTTTTCGTCGGATGGTGCGGCGCGGCGTGTTTCGCGACCCGCATCACTGGAACGGGAGCGGGCGCCGGGGCCTGGGCAAAGGCGCTCATGACAAAAATGCTGGCGGTGAGGGTAACGAGAAGCTTGTACATATAAAAGTCCTGTGTAACTAAATTCGACTGATGGTCGGCTCCCCTACAACGAGGACCTGGATTGGCGGTTGACCATTTGCCCGACTGCAATCAAATAAAAAAAGCGCCTCGAAAGGCGCTTTTTTTGACAGAGCGCAATGCTCTATCAATTACTGCGGCGTACCGCCTTGGGTCGTCTTGCGCTTCACGCCACCACCCTTGGCAGGGCGACGTGCGTCGCGCGTTTCTGCGCGCTTTTCACCGGCCACGGCAGCCTTGTCGGTTCCGACGGCGCCGCCTTCTGGCGTCTTGTTGATGTCGCCACCGGCAGCGGCCTTGACACCTGGCTTCTTCGCAGCGACCTTGGCGTCAGCGCGTGCCTGGGGCTTCGAATTGGTCACCGGCGCTTGTTCAGCCGACGCACCGGCCGGGTTTTGCGCGTAGGCGCCCGCTGCGAACAGACCAGCGATCATGACTGCGAGAAATTTGTTCATTACGGTTCCTCTGTGGAGTTAATTTGAGAATGCCTCCCGGCCAGCAGAAGGTCTGCAAACAACGAAGCCGGCATGGCCGCCGTTGACAGGCCTTCATGCCCCTCCGGTTGCGTCTAAAATTCTACGGCTATTCCGCTGGCAGTTGCTCCGCGAAAAAGCCATCGACCTTTGACTGTCACCCCTGCGCCACACTCCCAATGCCCAGCTATCAGCACATCCAGGTTCCCAGCGAGGGCCAGAAGATCAGCGCCAACGTCGACGGATCGCTCGCAGTACCCGATGTTCCGATCATTCCGTTCATCGAAGGGGATGGCGTAGGGAGGGATATCACACCGGTGATGATCAAGGTCGTGAATGCCGCTATAGAAAAGGCATACGGCGGCAAGAAAAAGATCCAGTGGATGGAAATCTACGCAGGTGAGAAGTCCACCAAGGTCTACGGACCGGACATCTGGCTGCCGGATGAAACCATCCACGCGGTGCGCGATCACCTGGTGTCGATCAAGGGACCGTTGACCACGCCGGTGGGCACCGGCATCCGTTCCTTGAACGTTGCACTCCGCCAGGAACTCGACCTGTACGTATGCCTGCGGCCCATCCAGTATTTCAGCGGGGTGCCTTCGCCGCTGAAGGAGCCCGAAAAGACCAACATGGCCATCTTCCGCGAGAACTCGGAGGATATCTATGCCGGCATCGAATTCGAGGCAGGAAGCGACAAGGCCAAGAAACTCATCAAATTCCTGATGGAAGATCTGGGCGTCAAAAAACTGCGTTTCCCCGAGACCTCGGCGCTTGGCGTGAAGCCGGTGTCGCGTGAGGGCACCGAACGTCTGGTGCGCAAGGCGATCCAGTACGCCATCGACAACGACAAGCCGTCCGTGACCCTTGTGCACAAGGGCAACATCATGAAGTTCACCGAAGGGGGATTTCGTGACTGGGGCTACGGGCTGGCGGCCAAGGAATTCGGTGGCGAACTGATCGACGGCGGTCCGTGGATGCGTGTCAAGAATCCACGGACAGGCAGAGACATCACGGTCAAGGACAGCATCGCCGATGCATTTCTGCAGCAGATACTGATGCGGCCGGCCGAATATTCGGTCGTTGCCACGCTGAACCTGAATGGCGACTACATTTCCGACGCCCTGGCGGCGCAAGTAGGCGGCATGGGGATCGCGCCGGGCGCGAACATGAGCGACACGATCGCCATGTTCGAGGCGACCCACGGCACGGCGCCGAAGTACGCCGGCAAGGACTACGTGAACCCCGGGTCGGCAATCCTTTCGGCGGAGATGATGCTGCGGCACATCGGCTGGAAGGATGCCGCGGATCTGATCATCAGCTCACTCGAGAAGTCGGTCGTCAGCAAAAAAGTCACCTATGACTTCGCGCGCCTGATGGAGGGCGCAACGCAAGTCAGTTGCTCCGGCTTCGGTCAGGTGATGATCGACAACATGTGACCGCCACGAACTGGCTCGACACAAGAACCGCACGAACGCGCTGGAATCTCAGAGGAATCGCGACGCATTTTTCATTGGTCCTGAGCTTCCAGTGAGGTTTCAGGACATACCCCTCACCATCGGAGCCGCGCCGCCACTGTCTCACGAAGACCGCGTGCAGCAAGGCCGCCGAGTGACCCGATCGACCACCACATCAAGGACCCAAGCGCATGAGTACGACGCAACCCACCATCATCTACACGCTGACCGACGAGGCACCGGCCCTTGCGACGCGTGCGTTTCTGCCTATCGTGCGCGCCTTCACGGCTCCGGCTGGCATCGATGTCACGACCAGTGATATCTCGGTGGCGGCCCGCATCCTTGGCGAATTTCCCGACTACCTGAGCGACGCGCAGAAGGTCCCGAACACGCTGGCCGAACTGGGCAAGAAGACGCTGGAGCCCGATGCCAACATCATCAAGCTGCCGAACATCAGCGCCTCGCAGAACCAGCTGGTAACGGCCATCCGCGAACTGCAAGCCAAGGGCTACGCGCTCCCCGACTTTCCGGAGCAACCGCAGACCGACAAGGAAAAGGACATCCGCGCGCGCTACAACAAGTGCATGGGCAGCGCCGTCAACCCGGTACTGCGCGAAGGCAATTCCGATCGTCGCGCGCCCAAGGCCGTCAAGGAATACGCGCGCAAGAACCCGCACAGCATGGCCGAATGGAGCCAGGCGTCGCGCAGCCACGTCTCGCACATGCACGCCGGGGACTTCTACCACGGCGAAAAGTCGATCACCCTCGACGGCGCACGCGACGTCAAGATGGAACTCGTCACCGCCTCGGGCAAGACCATCGTCCTGAAGCCCAAGGTTGCACTGCAGGCTGGCGAGATCATCGACAGCATGTTCATGAGCAAGAAGGAACTGCTGGCGTTCTACGAGCAGGAAATCGACGACGCCTACAAGACCGGCGTGATGTTCTCGCTGCACGTCAAGGCCACGATGATGAAGGTGTCGCACCCCATCGTGTTCGGCCACTGCGTGAGGATCTTCTACAAGGACGCCTTCGCCAAGCACGGCGCTCTGTTCGACGAACTCGGCGTGAACGTGAACAACGGCATGGCCAATCTGTACGACAAGATCGCCACGCTGCCGCAATCGAAGCAGGACGAGATCAAGCGTGACCTGCACGCCTGCCACGAGCACCGTCCCGAACTGGCGATGGTTGATTCGGCCAAGGGCATCACCAATTTCCATTCGCCCAACGACATCATCGTCGACGCGTCGATGCCCGCAATGATCCGCAACGGCGGCAAGATGTGGGGCGCCGACGGCCGCCTGAAGGACGTCAAGGCCGTGATGCCGGAATCGACCTTCGCCCGCATCTATCAGGAGATCATCAACTTCTGCAAGTGGCACGGCAATTTCGACCCGAAGACCATGGGCACGGTACCCAACGTCGGCCTGATGGCGCAACAGGCCGAAGAATATGGCTCGCACGACAAGACCTTCGAAATCGCCGAAGCCGGCGTTGCGAACATCGTCGACCTCGCCACGGGCGAGGTGCTGCTGAGCCAGAACGTGGAGCAGGGCGACATCTGGCGCATGTGCCAGGTCAAGGACGCGCCGATCCGCGACTGGGTCAAGCTGGCCGTGACCCGTGCCCGCAACTCCGGCACGCCCGCCGTGTTCTGGCTCGACCCGTACCGTCCGCACGAAAACGAGGTCATCAAGAAGGTTAAGCTCTACCTGAAGGACCATGACACCAGCGGCCTGGACATCCAGATCATGTCGCAGGTCCGTGCCATGCGCTACACGCTGGAACGTGTGATTCGCGGCCTGGACACCATCTCGGTGACCGGCAACATCCTGCGCGACTACCTGACCGACCTGTTCCCGATCATGGAACTCGGGACCAGCGCGAAGATGCTGTCGATCGTCCCGCTGATGGCCGGCGGCGGCATGTACGAAACCGGCGCTGGCGGCTCCGCACCCAAGCATGTGCAGCAACTGGTCGAAGAGAATCACCTGCGCTGGGACTCGCTGGGCGAATTCCTCGCGCTGGCCGTGAGCCTGGAAGACCTGGGCCTGAAGACCCACAACGAGCAGGCCAAGATTTTGGCCAAGACACTGGACACCGCCACCGGCAAGCTGCTCGACAACAACAAGAACCCGTCGCCGAAGACGGGCCAGCTCGACAACCGCGGCAGCCAGTTCTACCTGGCGATGTATTGGGCG
The DNA here is from genome assembly GCF_059415645.1 of Variovorax sp. GW821-FHT10B04. NCBI lineage: Bacteria > Pseudomonadati > Pseudomonadota > Betaproteobacteria > Burkholderiales > Comamonadaceae > Variovorax > Variovorax sp. GW821-FHT10B04. The sequence goes on along the minus strand of NZ_JBWKNQ010000017.1, from coordinate 109,039 downwards.
CAGGAACTCGCCGCACAAACCCAGGACACGGCACTGCAGGCGAAGTTCGCTCCGTTGGCGCAGGCGTTGACGAGCAACGAGAAGAAGATCGTCGATGAACTCGCAGCGGTGCAGGGCAAGCCGGCGGACATCGGCGGCTACTACCTGCCGGACGAAGCCAAGTGCGTCGCCGTCATGCGTCCGAGCGAGACCCTGAACGCCGCGCTGAAGACCGTTTCAGCTTGAGCGTGGACCTTTGAGCCGCAGGCCGGCTGCGGGCGCGCAAGCGCCTGGTTGGCTGGTGAGTTGCGTCAAGCTTCGTCAAGACAAGCCCCGAGCCGGCGACGGCCTCGGGGCTTTCTGTTTTTGGCTCTTCCAGCTGGTACGAAACTCGCAACTGCGGCGACGCGGAAGATTTTTTGTTTTTTGCGCGCTTTTGCGCCCGATGTCCGAGTTCCCAGCCCTTGATTTATCCTTACTATGACAGCAAATCCTGTGGCGCCGACGTGGCGCTTGGACGGTCGATAGAATGAATTTCATGGCAACCAGAATCCCCTCGACTCCGAAGGCGCCGGCGATCAAGCCCAAGCGCGACGACGGCGACGCGGTCGTGCTGGAACGGCGCCCGCAGAAGACGGCGCCGCCGTCGATGTACCAGGTCGTGATGCTCAACGACGACTACACACCGATGGAATTCGTCGTGGTCGTGATCCAGGAGTTCTTCAACAAGGACCGGGAAAGCGCGACGCAGATCATGCTCAAGATCCATCTCGACGGACGTGGCGTCTGTGGCGTGTATTCACGCGACATGGCCGCCACCAAGGTCAACCAGGTGATGGAAGCTGCGCATCAGGCGGGTCATCCGCTGCAGTGCGTGAGCGAGCCGGTCGAATGAACCTGTTGAATTCAGCGCACTCCAACCCATCTGACCATTTATTTACAGCAAGGCAAAAGGAAATCTCATGATTGCCCAGGAACTGGAAGTCAGCTTGCACATGGCCTTCGTGGAGGCCAGGCAACAGCGCCACGAGTTCATCACGGTGGAGCACCTGCTGCTCGCTTTGCTGGACAACCCGAGCGCCGCGGAAGTGCTCCGCGCATGCTCGGCCAATGTCGACGACCTTCGCGCATCGTTGACGAATTTCATCAAGGACAACACGCCGCAGGTGGCGGGTACCGACGATGTCGACACCCAGCCCACACTCGGTTTCCAGCGCGTGATCCAGCGCGCGATCATGCATGTGCAGTCCACAGGCAACGGCAAGAAGGAAGTCACCGGCGCCAACGTGCTGGTCGCGATCTTCGGCGAGAAGGATTCGCATGCCGTGTACTACCTGCACCAGCAGGGCGTGACGCGCCTCGACGTCGTGAACTTCATCGCGCACGGCATCAAGAAAAGCGATCCGCCGGAAGCCGCCAAGGGCAGCAGCGAAGCGCCGTCGAACGAGGGCGAAGAGGGCGGTGGTGAAAAGAACGAGAAGGCATCGCCGCTCGAGCAGTTCACACAGAACCTCAACCAGATGGCCAAGGACGGCAAGATCGATCCGCTGATCGGCCGCGAATACGAGGTCGAGCGCGTCATCCAGATCCTGTGCCGCCGGCGCAAGAACAACCCGCTGCTGGTCGGCGAGGCCGGTGTCGGCAAGACCGCCATCGCCGAGGGCCTGGCCTGGCGTATCACGCAGGGCGACGTGCCCGAGATCCTGGCTGAAGCCGTGGTGTATTCGCTCGACATGGGCGCGCTGCTGGCCGGCACCAAGTACCGTGGTGACTTCGAGCAACGCCTGAAGGGTGTGCTCAAGTCGCTGAAGGACAAGCCGAATGCCGTGCTCTTCATCGACGAAATCCACACGCTGATCGGCGCGGGTGCCGCATCGGGTGGCACGCTCGACGCATCGAACCTGCTGAAGCCGGCGCTCTCGAGCGGCCAGCTGAAGTGCATCGGCGCCACCACCTTCACCGAATACCGCGGCATCTTCGAGAAGGATGCAGCCCTGTCGCGTCGCTTCCAGAAGGTCGACGTGGTCGAGCCGACGGTGCAGGAAACCGTCGACATCCTGAAGGGCCTGAAGTCGCGCTTCGAGGAACACCATGGCGTGAAATACGCCGTGGCGGCCCTGCAAGCTGCGGCCGAGCTCAGCGCGAAGTACATCAACGACCGTCATCTGCCCGACAAGGCGATCGACGTGATCGACGAGGCGGGCGCCGCCCAGCGCATCCTGGCACCAAGCAAGCGCAAGAAGACCATCAGCAAGACCGAGGTCGAGGAAATCGTCGCGAAGATCGCGCGCATTCCCCCGGCGAACGTCAGCAACGACGACCGCGGCAAGCTGCAGACGCTCGAACGCGATCTGAAGAGCGTCGTGTTCGGCCAGGACAAGGCACTCGAAGTGCTGGCCTCCGCCGTCAAGATGGCGCGTTCGGGTCTGGGCAAGGGCGACAAGCCGATCGGCTCGTTCCTGTTCAGCGGCCCGACCGGCGTCGGCAAGACCGAAGCGGCCAAGCAGCTCGCCTACATCATGGGCATCGAGTTGATCCGCTTCGACATGTCCGAGTACATGGAGCGTCACGCGGTGAGCCGCCTGATCGGCGCGCCTCCGGGTTACGTCGGTTTCGACCAGGGCGGCCTGCTGACCGAAGCGATCACGAAGAAGCCGCACGCGGTGTTGCTGCTCGACGAAATCGAGAAGGCGCATCCGGACATCTTCAACGTGCTGCTGCAGGTCATGGACCATGGCACGCTGACGGACAACAACGGACGCAAGGCCGACTTCCGCAACGTCATCATCATCATGACGACGAATGCGGGCGCCGAAACCATGAACAAGGCGACCATCGGCTTCACCAACCCGCGTGAATCGGGTGACGAGCAGGCGGACATCAAGCGCCTGTTCACGCCCGAGTTCCGCAACCGCCTGGACGCGCAAGTGAGCTTCAAGGCGCTGGACGAGACGATCATCCTGCGGGTGGTCGACAAGTTCCTGCTGCAGTTGGAAACCCAGCTGGCCGAGAAGAAGGTCGACGTCACGTTCACCGACGCACTGCGCAAGCATCTCGCGAAGAAGGGCTTCGATCCGCTGATGGGCGCGCGGCCGATGCAACGTCTGATCCAGGACACGATCCGTCGTGCGCTGGCCGACGAGCTGCTGTTCGGACGTCTGCAGGACGGTGGTCGCCTGACCGTCGACCTCGACGACAAGGACGAAGTGCAGCTCGACATCCAGCCGCTGCCGAAGAAGGAAGGCAAGGCCAAGCCCGAAGCGGAAGAAACCGCCGCAGGCTAGCTGGGTTCTCCCCCAGGCTTCGGCGCACTTCGTGTCGCCTCTCGCCAACCCCCTTCCGGGGGCATCACCAGCGGCCCGGCAAAGCCGGTTCCGCGGTGCTTCTCGAATGGACAGAAAAGGCCGGTAGCATCGCTGCCGGCCTTTTTCATTTTCCGATCGATCCTTCTCTTGCTGCTCCCCACTCTCAGTCCTGAATGGAAAACCGGGCTCTCCTTTGCCTGGAGCGGCTACATCGCCGTCCTGTCCGTATGGATCGTGATGCAGAAGCGTGCGCCGGTTTCCACGATGAGCTGGATCCTGTCGCTGGCGTTGCTGCCTTTCGGCGGCTTCCTGATCTATTACTTCCTCGGGCCGCAACGGCTCAAGAAGCAGCAACTCAAGCGGCTGCGCAGCCGCCTCAAGGCGCAATCGTCGGCGGAGGTCGCGCGGCTGCGCAATGCCGATGCCAGTGCACCGCCCGCGCTTCGGCAGATGGCCGAACTCGGCGCGGCCGCCTGCGGCATGCCGGTGTCGAGTGCGACCAGCGCCACGCTGTTGTCGGGCGGCGCACGCACCTTCGATGCGATCTTCGAAGCCGTGCGCGAGGCGCGGGACCACATCCATCTCGAGTACTACATCTTCGAGCCCGACCGCATCGGCACTGCATTGCGCGACCTGCTGATCGAACGCGCACGCGAGGGCGTCGCGGTGCGGTTGCTGCTCGACGCACTGGGCTCGAAGCGCATCGGCCGGAAATTCATGGCACCGATGCATGCAGCCGGCATCCAGGTCGCGCTGTTTCACGAGACGCGCATCGGCCGCCGCCTGCGACCGGTGACCAACTACCGCACCCACCGCAAGATCGTGGTGTGCGACGGCCGCATCGGCTTCACCGGTGGCGTGAACATCACCGACGAGGAAGACCGCCGCACGCGGCCTGACGCGTACCACGACATCCACCTGCGCTTCGAAGGCAGCGCCGTTCGCTGGTTGCAGGCGACCTTCCTCGAAGACTGGACCTATGCCACCGGCGAAGACCTGCGTTCGATCGCTGGCGGCATCGAGCATCTGCTGCCCGTGCTGGAAGCAGGCGATATCCCGATGCAGATCGTCACCAGCGGGCCGGACACGCCGCTGGAAGCCATCCACCGCATGCACGTGGCGGCGATCCATTCGGCAACACGCCGCGCCTGGCTGACCACGCCATATTTCGTGCCGGGCGAGCCGGCGCTGATGGCGCTGACCAGCGCGGCACTGCGTGGGGTCGACGTGCGGCTACTGGTACCGCGCCGCAGCGACTCTGCGATCGTCAGTGCAGCAGCGCGCTCCTACTACGACGAGTTGCTCGCGGCCGGCGTGAAGATATGGGAATACAAGGCGCGCATGCTGCATTCCAAGACCATGGTGGTCGACGACCAGTGCGCGATGATCGGTACCGCCAATTTCGACAACCGGAGCTTCCGGCTCAACTTCGAAGTGATGGCCGTGGTGTATGGTCCCGCGCTGGCTCGATCGATGGCGGCGCAGTTCGAGGCTGACCTGCACAGCGCCGCGCCCGTGGCATTGCGTCGCCGGCAAACCTTCTGGCGGCGTCTGGGCGATGCCTTTGCACGCCTGTCTTCCCCTTTGCTCTGATACTTTTCCGCCATGTCCGCTCACACCTTCCTCTGGCACGACTACGAGACCTTCGGCGCCGTGCCGCGACGGGATCGCCCCTCGCAATTCGCGGCGATCCGCACCGACGCCGACCTCAACGAGATCGGTAAACCGGTGATGGTGTACTGCAAGCCCGCCCCCGATTACCTGCCAAGCCCCGAAGCGTGCCTGCTCACCGGCATCACGCCGCAGTTGTGCCTGGAACGGGGCGTCCCGGAGCACGCCTTCGCGGCCGAGATCGAAGCCGCATTCGTGCAGCCGGGCACCATCGGTGTCGGCTACAACACGATCCGCTTCGACGATGAGGTCACGCGCTTTCTCTTCTGGCGCAATCTCATGGACCCGTACGCGCGCGAATGGCAGAACGACTGCGGCCGCTGGGACCTGCTCGACGTCGTGCGCCTGACCTATGCGCTGCGCCCAGAAGGCATCGAGTGGCCGAAGAAGGCGGACGGCAAGCCCAGCTTCAAGCTGGAGGACCTGGCGCGTGCCAACGGCCTGCTGCATGAAGCGGCGCACGACGCGCTGTCCGATGTGCGCGCCACCATCGCGCTGGCCCGGTTGATCCGCGACAGGCAGCCGCGGCTGTTCGACTTCGCGTTCGGGCTGCACCGCAAGGACCGCGTGGCGTCGGAGCTCGGTCTGCCGGCGACGCCGGCGAACGCCAAACCGTTCCTTCACGTTTCCGGCATGTTCCCGGCGGAACGCGGCTGCCTCGCCGTGATGTGGCCGCTGGCCAATCACCCGACCAACAAGAACGAACTGATCGCCTGGGACCTGGCGTACGACCCGAGCGAACTGCGCGACCTGGACATCGACACCCTGCGCCAGCGCATGTTCACCCGCACGGCCGATCTGCCCGATGGCGTGGTGCGGCTGCCGATCAAGGGCGTCCACCTCAACAAGTCGCCGATGGTGGTCGGCAACCTGCGCACGCTGTCGCCCGCGATGGCCGAGCGCTGGGGCGTCGATTTCGCCACGGCGATGCGCCATGCCGAAATCGCGCAGGGGCTGCCCGACATGAGCGCGATCTGGCCGCAGGTCTATGCGCGCCCGAAAGAGGCCACGCCCGATGTCGACGAGGACCTGTACGGCGGTTTCGTCGGCAACGCCGACCGGCGCCGGCTGAACCAGCTGCGTGAACTGTCGCCGGCTGCGCTTGCACAGGCGCGCACCGGCTTCGACGATCCGCGGCTCGAGGAACTGCTGTTCCGCTACCGCGCGCGGAATTTCGGCGACACGCTGTCGCCGGAAGAAGCCGAGCGCTGGGAGGCGCACCGTGCCGCGCGCCTGCTCGAAGGCGAGGGTGGTGTACGCAACGTCGACCAGTTCTTCGCGGAGATCGACACGCTCGCCGAAACGGCCGATGCGCGCGCCGAGGACATCCTGGGTGCGCTCTACGAATATGCGGAAGCGATCGCGCCGTCCTATTGAGCAGCGTTCGCAGCCGGGCCGCGCAGCAGCGGCCTCGGCCCGCCCACATCGGCGCTTTTACATCGACGCTTCGAGCATCTCGCGGTAGTCGTCGCGCGTCGCCAGCCGCGGATTGGTCTTGTGGCAATGGTCGGCCATCGCGCCGTCGATGATCTTCTCGAACAGGTCGGGCGTCACGCCGACCGCGGCCAGGCCGCTCGGCAGCGACAGGCGCGCGCTCATGTCACGGATCGCGTCGCCCAGATCGCCGGCCGAATCGAGGTGCATCGCCTGTGCCATGCGCTGCAGCCGCTGGTCCTTGCGAACCGATTCGGCGCCTGAATTGAAACGGATCACGGCCGGCAGGAAGAGGGCGTTCAGCGTGCCGTGATGCAGGCGCGGATCGACGCCGCCCAGGCTGTGGCTCAGCGAATGCACGCAGCCCAGCCCTTTCTGAAAGGCCATCGCGCCCTGCATCGATGCGCTCATCAGGTTGAGGCGCGCCTCGCGGTCGCTGCCGTCGGTGGTCGCGCGTTCGATGTGGCCCCAGGCACGCTCCAGGCCGTCGAGTGCGATGCCGTCGGCGGGCGGGTTGAAGGCGGCCGACATGAAGGTTTCCATGCAGTGTGCGATCGCGTCCATGCCGGTCGCAGCCGTCAGCTTGGGCGGCAGGCCGAGCGTGAGTTCGGGGTCGCAGATCGCGGCCTTGGGCATCAGGAACCAGCTGTGGAAGCCGAGCTTGCGATGGTCGTCGACGATCACGATGGCGCCGCGCGCCACCTCGCTGCCGGTGCCGCTGGTGGTCGGCACCGCGATCAGCGGCGCCACGCGTTCGGTGATCTTCGGCGAACCGCCTTCGATCGTCGCGTAGGTCTTGAGCGGCCCCTCGTGCGTCGCCGCGATGGCGACGCCCTTGGCACAGTCGATGGCGGAGCCGCCGCCGACGGCGATCAGGCCGTCGCAGCCGCCACTGCGGTAGACCTCGACGGCCGCGCGCACGGCGGCTTCGGTCGGGTTCGACGGTGTCTGGTCGAACACCGAAACCGGCATGTCGCCGAGTGCGTCGAGTGCCTTTTGCAGGATCCCCACGGCGCGCACGCCGGCATCGGTCACGATGAGCGGGCGCTCGATGCCGATGCGCGCGCATTCGCTGCGCAGCAGCTGGATTGCGCCAAATTCGAACTGGATCTGGGTCAGGTACTGGATGAGGGCCATGGGTCTCGAGGGCTGTACGATTTGGACCCTTCGAATCTAACAAGCGGAGCCGATCTTGCCCACCCACAATACCCGCGCTGCTGTCGCCTCAGGCACTGGGCCTGCGCCGACCCACGCGGGCCTGCACCGATGCTGACGCCCAAGATGGCCAGCGTGGTCGAGCGCATGGCGCGCGCCGGCCATCCACCTTTTCATGCGATGGGCGCGGCCGATGCCAAGGCCGCTTACGCCAAGGGCGCCGGCGTGCTCGAAGTACCCAAGCCGCCGCTTGCGCGCATCGAGGACCTCCACATGCCCGCGCGCGACGGCTTCGCGCTCCCGGCAAGGCTGTATGCACCGTCGCATGACGCGCTGCCGGTGCTGCTGTACTTCCATGGCGGCGGCTTCACGGTCGGCAGCATCGAGACGCACGACACGCTGTGCCGCGTGCTGGCCGGCCGCAGCGGCTGCGCAGTGGTTTCGCTCGACTACCGGCTCGCACCCGAACACAAGTTCCCGACCGCCTCCGACGATGCCTGGGACGCCGTGCGGCATCTCGTCGCCCATGGCGCCGGGCTCGGGCTCGATACCACACGCCTTGCGCTCGGTGGCGACAGCGCGGGCGGCACGCTCGCCGCCGTGTGTGCGCTGATGGCGCGCGACGCGGGCATCCCGATCGCACTGCAGCTGCTGTTCTATCCCGGCATGACCGCGCATCAGGACACGCCGTCGCATGCGCGCTTCGCCACCGGACCGCTGCTGGACGAAGCACTGATCAGCTGGTTCTTCGGGCAGTACGTGCGCACGCCGGCCGATCGCGACGACTGGCGCTTCGCACCGCTGAACGCGGAGGACGTCGACGGCGTCGCACCCGCCTGGATCGGCCTGGCCGAGGCCGACCCGGTGGTCGACGACGGCATCGCCTATGCCGACAAGCTGCGCGCCGCCGGCGTACCGGTCGATCTGGAGATCTACCGCGGCGTCATCCACGAATTCATCAAGATGGGCCGTGCCATACCCGAAGCCCTTCAGGCGCACGCCGATGCCGCGCGCGCCCTGCAACACGCACTGAACCCATGACCGACCCTCGCAGCACCGACACCCGCCCCTACATCCGCGCCGACTTCCGCCACCTGATGCGCTTTCGCGTTCGCTGGTCGGAAGTGGACATGCAGAAGATCGTCTTCAACGCGCACTACCTGATGTACTTCGACACCGCGATCTCCGAGTACTGGCGCGACATGGCGCTGCCGTACGAGGAATCGATGCACGCACTCGACGGCGACCTGTACGTCAAGAAGGCGTCGGTCGAATTCAACGCCTCCGCCCGCATGGACGACGTGCTCGACGCCGGCATGAAGTGCGTGCGCATCGGCAATTCATCGATCGTGTTCCATGGTGCGCTCTTCCGCGGCGACGAACTGCTGGTCACGTCCGAGCTGATCTACGTGTTCGCCGATCCGAAGACCCAGACGTCGAAGCCTGTACCGCTCGAGTTGCGCGCGATCATGACCGGCTACGAGGCCGGCGAGCCGATGCGCGAAGTGGTCACCGGCGACTGGCAGCAGTTGGCGACCGGCGCGGGCGCGTTGCGGCGCGCGGTGTTCATCAAGGAGCAGCACGTGCCCGAGGAACTCGAATGGGACGCGCACGACACGACGGCGCTGCATGCGGTCGCGCGCAACCGGCTCGGCCGCGTGATCGGCACGGCTCGGCTGCTGTCGGACGCGCCCGGCGTCGCGCGCATCGGGCGGATGGCGGTGCACCACACGCTGCGTGGCGGAGGCCATGGCGCCGCCGTGCTGCAGACCCTCGAAGCGGCGGCCAGGGCGCGCGGCGATCGCGAAGTGACGCTGCACGCACAGCGCAGCGCCGAAGCTTTCTATCGCCGGCTCGGTTACCTGCCGGAAGGCGAGCCCTTCGAAGAGGCCGGCATCGCGCACATCGACATGCGCAAGCCGCTGTGATGCCTTGAAGGCCGATGCGGCAGCACGCCGCAGGGCCGCTCAGATGTCCAGCAGCAGCGGGTAGGGCAGTGGCTCGACCTGCAGCGCAGGTCCGTCGGCGGTGCCTGCGCGCAGGCCGCCGGTGTCCAGCGCAGCGATCTGCATCGACACCAGCCCCGACCAGCCGCCATCGGGCGCCACGGCGGCCTGGGCGACCGTGCCCACCGGCTGCTCGGCGTCGCCGCCGGCAAAGACTTCCTGACCGGCGGCGATCGGCGCATCGGCGTTCACGAGATAGGTGCGACGCTTGAGCGTGCCGCGGAACTGGCTCCGGGCCACGATCTCCTGGCCCGGATAGCAGCCCTTCTTGAAGTTCACGCCGCCCACCGACTCGTAATTGACCATCTGCGGCACGAAGGCATCGAGCACCGGCGTGGTCAGGGTGACGATGCCGCTGCGCACTTCTGCCCACTGCCACGACCCGAGGTCCAGTTCGGCGCCGACCGGCTTCGGCGTGGCGGCGTCGGGCGCGATCCAGAGCGCACGCGGTACGCCGTCCGCGGGATGGAGCGCGACCACGCTGACCGGTGCCGAATCAGGCACCGCCAGCGCGGTACGCTGGCCCGGCGCGGCGGCGGGATCCGCGCCGTTCGCCGCGATCGCGCTGCCTGCCAGTCCGTAGAGCGGCATCGCCTCGGTGGCATCGCTCAGCTTGACCTTGGCGCGCAGCACGTACATCGACAGGCGCTTCAATGTCGCGGCGAGGATGTCGCGGCTGCAGACGAGCAGGATCAGTTCGGGCTGCGGCCGGATACCGACGAAGCTGGCGATCATGCGGCCCTTGGCCGTGCACAGCGCCGCCAGCCGGGCTTCGCTGCCATCGAGCAGCGCGAAATCCTGGGTCAGCTGGCCATGCAGGAAGCTGGCGGCATCGGGGCCTTCGGCGCGGATCACGCCGAGGTGGGAGAGGGTGGTAACACCCTGAAGGACGGCAGAGGTCATCGCTGAATTATCATGGCCGGCCCTGTCCCGCGGGCCCGAAGGGCTACCTCTCCGGCTCCGCGTTTCGCCGCCATCCTTCCCGTCCGTGCGCCGCATCTTCCTCACCCTGTTCCTGCTCTGTGCCCTTGCCGTGCTCGGCCTTGGCGCCGGAGCGCTCTGGTGGCTCAACCGCCCGCTGCCGTTGCCCGCGCCGAGCGTCGACCTCTCGGTCGAACCCGGCACCACGCCGCGCGGCATCGCGCAGCTCGTCGCCGACACCGGCACACAGGTCAATCCGCAGCTCCTGTACGCCTGGTTCCGCTTTTCCGGGCAGGACCGGCAGATCCGGGCCGGCAGCTACGAGCTGGAGCGTGGCGTGACGCCGCGCACGCTGCTCAACGTGCTGGTGCGCGGCGAAGAGGCCACGCGCAGCGTGGTGCTGGTCGAAGGCTGGAACTTCCGCCAGGTCCGGGCCGCGCTCGCCAAGGCTGAGCAGCTCAAGCCCGACAGCGTCGGCGACAGCGACGATGCCCTGATGGCGCGGCTGGGTCGGGCCGGCCAGCATCCGGAAGGCCGCTTTTTCCCGGACACCTACACCTACTCGAAGGGCTCGACCGATGTTGCGCTGCTGCAGCGCGCAATGCGGGCGATGGACAAGAAGCTCGATGCCGCCTGGGCCGCGCGCGCACCCGATCTGCCGCTCAAGTCGGCCGATGAGGCGCTGATTTTGGCCAGCATTGTCGAAAAGGAGACAGGCAAGACCGCCGACAGGCCGGAGATCGCAGCCGTCTTCGTGAACCGCCTGCGTGTCGGCATGCCGCTGCAGACCGATCCGACCGTGATCTACGGCATGGGCGCGCTGTTCGACGGCAACCTGCGCAAGAAGGACCTGCAGACCGACACGCCCTGGAACACCTATACGCGCGGCGGCTTGCCGCCCACGCCGATCGCGATGCCCGGCAAGGCGGCGCTGCTGGCCGCGGTGCAGCCGGCGCAGAGCAAGTCGCTGTATTTCGTCTCGCGCGGCGACGGCAGCAGCCAGTTCAGCGGCTCGCTCGACGAACACAACCGTGCGGTCAACCGCTATCAGCGCGGCCTCGGCGGCGCATCGGCGCCGGACGCCACCCCACGGAGCGGCCAATGAGCGATCGCGCATCCCCCTTGTTCCTCACGCTGGAAGGCATCGACGGCGCCGGCAAGTCCAGCCACATCGAAGCGCTCGACGCACTGTTCCGCGGCCTCGGCCGGCAGGTCACGCGCACCCGCGAACCCGGCGGAACGCCACTGGCCGAGACGCTGCGCACGCTGGTGCTCGACCGCCCGATGGACGCGTTGACCGAATCGCTGCTGGTGTTCGCTGCCCGCCGAGACCACATCGTGCAGGTGATCCAGCCGGCGCTGGCGCGTGGCGACGTCGTGCTGTGCGACCGCTTCACCGACGCCACCTTCGCCTACCAGGGGGGCGGCCGCGGCTTCGACCTCGGCGTGCTGTCGACGCTCGAAGGCTGGGTGCAAGGTGGTGCCGTGCAGGCCGACGTGCTGCTGCAACCCGATCTGACGATCTGGTTCGACCTCGCACCCGAAACCGCCGCCGAGCGGCTGGCCGGCGCACGCGTGCCCGATCGCTTCGAGTCGCAGCCCGTCGAGTTCTTCCGGGAGGTGGCGTCGGGCTATGCGGCCCGGGCCGCGCAGCACGCCGGCCGATTCGCCCGCATCGATGCGGACCAGCCGCGCGAAGCCGTCTGGCAGCAGATCGAAGCCGCGCTGCGGTCGAAGGGTTGGATCTGATGGCGCCGCTCGCTCCCTGGCTGCTCGCGCCACTGGCCGACCTGTTGCGGCAGCGCGGCCACGCCTGGCTGCTGCAAGGGCCGTCGGGTCTGGGCCAGTACGAACTGGCGCTGGCGCTGGCCGCGGCCTGGCTTTGCGAGTCACCGACGCCGCAGGGCGCCTGTGGCCACTGCGGCAGCTGCCATGCCATCGACGTGCGCACGCATGCCGACCTCTGCGTGCTGATGCCCGAGACCGCGATGATGGCTTTCGGCTGGCCGCTCGACGAGAAGACGCAGTCCGACATCGACGACAAGAAGCGCAAGGCCAGCCGGGAGATCCGCGTCGAGGCCATGCGTGACGCGATCGGCTTTGCGCAGCGCACGAGCGCGCGCGGCCGGGGCAAGGTCGTGCTGGTCTATCCGGCGGAACGCATGAACGCGATCACCGCCAACGCGCTGCTGAAGACGCTGGAGGAGCCGGTCGGCGATGTCCGTTTCGTGCTGGCCAGCGAAGCTGCCTGGCAACTGCTGCCGACCATCCGCAGCCGCTGCCTGGGCTTCCCGCTGGCCTGGCCCGAGACCGGGCAGGCCACCGAATGGCTCGTGGCGCAGGGCGTTGCCGCGGCCGATGCGCCCGCGCTGCTGCGCGCGGCCGGCGGCCGGCCGAGCGATGCGTTGCGGCTCGCCGGCAGCGGCCAGTCGCCGAAGGCGTGGGCACTGCTGCCCAAGGCCATGTCGCGTGGCGAGGTGGCCGCGCTCTCCGACCATGCGCCCGCGCAGGCCATCGACGTGCTGCAGAAGCTCTGCCACGACCTGATGGCCGTCGGCAACGGTGCCGAGCCTCGCTTCTTCGCGCCGGCCGATCTGCCGGCTGCGCCGTCGCATCTCGTGCTCGCGCGATGGTCCAGGTCGCTCGCCCAGGCGGCGCGCACCGCCGACCATCCGTTCAATGCCGGGCTGATGCTCGAATCGCTGGTGAGCGAGGCACGCAGCGCGCTGGTTTCCGCAGGCCGCCGTCCATGAACTCCGGCGCGCGCCCGTCTGGCCGTCCCAGCGTGATCCAGCTGGCGATCCGCGAGCGCAGCGCGCTGTATACCGCCTACATTCCGTTGTTCGCCGAGGGCGGGGTGTTCATTCCGACCTCGCGCACCTATCGGCTCGGCGACGACGTCTACGTGCTGCTCACACTGCCCGACGACCCGCAGCGACACCCGATTGCCGGCAAGGTGGCGTGGATCACGCCCTCGCGCGCCGGCGGCAACCGGACGCCCGGTATCGGGGTGCGTTTTCCGCCGGACGAGAAGTCCCGCCAGCTCAAGGCCCGGATCGAGGAAGCGCTCGACGGGCTTGCCGGCTCGGACCGCCCGACCCAGACACTCTGAATTCCGCCGCGCGTGTGCGCGGCCTGCTCGCCATCACCGTTCCGGTACGGCCACCGCCATCGAGATTGCCATGTTCACAGACTCCCACTGCCATTTGACCTTTCCCGAACTCCTCTCGGAAATGCCGCAGATCCGCGCCGCCATGGCGGCGGCGAAGGTCGACCGCGCGCTGTGCATCTGCACCAAGCTGGAGGAGTTCGACGCAGTACAGGCGCTCGCCGCGCAGTACGACAACTTCTGGGCCAGCGTGGGCGTGCATCCGGACGAGGAAGACATCGCCGAGCCCAGCCTCGACGACCTGCTGAGCCGTGCGGCGCGGCCGAAGGTGGTGGCGATCGGCGAGACCGGGCTCGACTACTACCAGATGGCCGAGCGCAAGGGCGGCCGGACGATCGCCGACATGGAATGGCAGCGCGACCGCTTCCGCCTCCACATCCGCGCCGCGCAGCAGACCCGCAAGCCGCTGGTGATCCACACCCGCGAAGCCTCGGCCGACACGCTGGCCATCCTCAAGGAAGAGGGCGAGGATGCGTCGGCCGGATCGGCCGGCGGCGTCTTCCATTGCTTCACCGAAACGGCCGAAGTGGCGCGTGCCGCGCTCGACCTCGGTTTCTACATTTCCTTCTCCGGCATCCTGACCTTCAAGAAGGCGCAGGACCTGCGCGACGTGGCCGCCTTCGTCCCGCTGGACCGCATGCTGATCGAGACCGACAGCCCCTATCTCGCGCCCGTGCCCTACCGCGGGAAGACCAACAATCCGTCGTACGTGCCGCTCGTCGCGCAGCAGATTGCGCAGTTGCGGCAGATGCCCGTCGAGGCGGTGGCCGAAGCCACCAGCCGGAATTTCGAGACGCTGTTCAACGGCGTGACAACCTGAGATCGCCATGAAGAAACTGCTTTGCCTGGCCGCGCTCGCGGCAGCCCTGTCCGCCACGCTGCCGGCCCATGCCGGCTCGTTCGACGACTATTTCCGCGCCGTGCACGGCGACAACCCCGGCGCGGTGCGCAACCTGTTGAACCGTGGATTCGACCCCAACACGCGCGACGAGCGTGGCCAGACGGGCCTGCTGATCGCGCTGCGCGAGCCTTCGCCGAAGGTGATCGACGTGCTGCTGTCGTCGCCGCAGACCGACGTCAACGCGCGCAACGCCAGCGACGAGAGCGCGCTGATGCTGGCCGCGATCAAGGGCCAGTCGGACCTGGTCGACAAGCTGCTGGCGCGCGACGCCGCAGTCAACAAACCGGGCTGGACGCCGCTGCACTACGCAGCCAGCAGCGGCCAGCTGAGCATCATGAAGACGCTGCTCGACAAGTACGCGTTCATCGACGCGCAGTCGCCCAACGGCACCACGCCGCTCATGATGGCCGCGATGTACGGCTCGGCCGAAAGCGTGAAGCTGCTGCTCGACGAGGGCGCCGACCCGCTGATGAAGAACGAGCTGGGAATGACCGCCCTCAACTTCGCGCAGCAGGGCAAACGGCCCGATGCGGTCGAGATGCTGACTGCGGCCGTGCGCGCCAAACAGCCCGGCGCAGGCAAGTGGTGAGCGCCTGATCGCGTCAGGGTAGCAGCGCGGTGCGCTTGCGCGTGGCGAACGAGTCGCTGCGCGACGCGCCGGGCCTGCGCCACACGTTCTGACGAGGCAAGGCCCGCCGCAGCGACGACCTGGGCTGCGGCGAGCCCGGACGCCCGGCTGCCGAGACGTTCCGTTCGCCGTCGGCAGCGCCGCGAATCTCAGAGAGATGAGCACCAAAGCATCAGTATCATCTGACTCAAGTTGACAATCAGATGGCGATAGCTCGGATTTTTCCTGCATTCGCTGTTCCTGGTCGAACACTTGTGCACAAAATGTTGCACTCACCGTCCTCCGCGGGCGACAAGCGCGCGCCACGTTCGTTGCAACACTCTCTGTATGAAAAATCTGACACTCCGCCAGCGCATGCTCGCCAGCTTCGCAGTCATCCTGGCGATCATGGTCCTGATGGCGGCGATGAACTTCCAGCGCCTGCTGTCGATCGAGCGCGACGTCGAAGTCATCCGCAACGACTCCGTTCCCGGCCTCTACTACAGCGCGACGATGCGTTCCAGCTGGGGCGGCAGCTTCGTGCGGCTGCGCGAGGTCATCGAGCAGACCACGCCGGAGAACCGCCGCGCGCTGATGGAGTCGCTGGCCAAGGCGGACCGCCAGTTCGACGACCTCCTGGCCGGCTACGAGAAGTCGGTCAAGCGCACGGACGAGATGGCGATGTACGAGGACTTCCGGAAGATCATCACGAACTACCGCCGCGTCCGCGACACGCTGCTGGCCGACGATCCGACGACGCTGGCCGCACGCGGCCGCACGGTCCTGCAGGAGCAGTTGAGTCCGATCTTCAACGCGGGCACCGAAATCCTGGCGGCGATCGTGACCAACAACAAGAAGCAGGCGGACGAAGCCACCGAAGGGATCGCGAATGCCGTTGCCGGCGCCGAAACCGGCATCCTGGTGTCTCTGGCGCTGGCATTGGCCGCCGCCGTGGCCTGCGGCTATCTGCTGATGCAGGCGATCACCCAGCCCATGCACAGCATCGTCGGCACGCTGACGCAGCTCGGCGGGGGCGACCTGACGCGCCGTCTCGACCTGGACCGCAAGGATGAGTTCAATGCGGTGGAAGTCGGCTTCAACACGATGGCCAACGAGCTGTCGACGTTGGTGAGCAAAACCCAGCGCTCGGCGATCCAGGTGGCGACCTCGGTGACCGAGATCGCCGCGACGTCGCGGCAGCAGCAGGCGACCGCAACCGAGATCGCGGCCACGACGACCGAGATCGGTGCCACCTCGCGCGAGATCTCCGCTACGTCGCGCGACCTGGTGCGCACGATGACCGAAGTGTCCAGCGCCGCCGAGCGCACCGCGTCGCTGGCGGGCAACGGGCAGGGCGGCCTGGCGCGCATGGAAGACACGATGCGCAACGTCGTGGACGCCGCCGGTTCGGTCAACGCCAAGCTGGCCATCCTCAACGAGAAGGCCGGCAACATCAACCAGGTGGTGACGACCATCACCAACGTCGCCAACCAGACCAACCTGCTGTCGCTCAACGCGGCGATCGAGGCGGAGAAGGCCGGCGAGTACGGCCGCGGCTTCGTGGTGGTGGCCACCGAGATCCGCCGGCTGGCCGACCAGACCGCCGTGGCGACCTACGACATCGAACAGATGGTCCGAGAAATCCAGTCGTCGGTCTCGGCCGGCGTCATGGGCATGGACAAGTTCTCCGAGGAAGTCCGCCGCGGCATGGCCGACATGCAGCAGGTGGGCGACCAGCTCACGCAGATCATCCAGCAGGTGCAGACCCTGGCGCCGCGCGTGCAGATGGTCAACGAAGGCATGGGCGCGCAGGCGACGGGCGCCGAACAGATCAACCAGGCGCTGGCCCAGCTCAGCGAGGCGACGCAGCAGACCGTCGAGTCGCTGCGCCAGTCGAGTTCGGCGATCGACGAGCTGAATCTGGTCTCGAACGACCTCCGGACCGGCGTTTCGCGCTTCAAGGTGTGAGCTTGGCGGTTCACGATCCCTTGCGGCATGCGGGCGCGTCGATGCCGGCACGCCGCAAGCTCTTCCTGCTGTTCCGCATGGGGACGGATCGCTACGTGCTCGACGCCGCCTGCGTGCAGCAGGTGCTGCCGCTGCAACCGCTCAAGCAGTTGCCGGGCGCGCCGGGCTGGGTCGCCGGCGTGCTGCCGGGGCTGGCGCAGCCTGTTCCCGTGATCGACCTGTGCGCGCTCGCCATCGGCCGGGCCGCCAATCCCGTGACCAGCACACGGATCGTGCTGGTCGAATACCGCGGTGCGGCGCCCGCGCAAAACCCGACGCGCACCTTGGGCCTGGTGCTGGAGCGAGCCACCGAAACCATTCACCGCGACCCCGCGGCGTTCGTTCCGAGCGGGCTCGACAACCCGGGCGCCCGTTATCTCGGGCCGGTTCTCAATGAAACCGGCGGCATGGTGCAGTGGGTAAGGGTGGAAGACCTGCTGCCCGAGCACGTGCAGGCGCTGCTGTTCACTGCCGAAGATGGTGCCGACGCCGGCAGCCATTCGCCATGAACGCCGTGCGCAACCGCTTCGGCCAACTGCTGAAGACCCGCATCGGACTGGATGCCGGCTCGATCGGCGAGGCCGCGATCGAGCGCGCGGTGCGCTTGCGCAGCGCAGCGAGCGGCGCGGTCGACGAGGACGATTACTGGAAGCGCCTGCAGCTGCATCCGGCCGAGGTCCAGGCGCTGATCGAGGCCGTGGTGGTGCCGGAGACCTGGTTCTTCCGCTATCCGGAGTCGCTCGCGGCGCTGGCCGATGCCGTCCGCGAACGCTTCAAGGACAAGGACACGGTCCGCATCCTGAGCCTGCCTTGCTCCACCGGCGAGGAGCCTTACTCGATCGTGATGGCGCTGCTGGATGCCGGCGTCGCCGCCGAGCGCATCGTGGTCGACGCCATGGACATCAGCGAGAAGGTGATCGAGTTCGCCAGGCGCGCGGTCTATGGCAGCAACTCCTTCCGCGGCGAGGCGCAAGGCCTGCTGCGCGAGCGCCACTTCACGCCGGCCGAACGTGGGCAGGCGTTGTCGCAGCGGGTGGTCGAGCGTGTGCGCTTCCAGCAGGGCAACCTGTTCGACTCCCTGATGCTGGCAGGTGCCGCGCCCTATGACGTGGTGTTCTGCCGCAACCTGCTGATCTATTTCGATGGCCCGACACAGGAGCGTGCCGTCAAGATCCTTCGGCGCCTGACGCAACCCGATGGCCTGATGTTCGTCGGGCCGGCGGAAGCCAGCCTCCTGACGCGCCAGGGCATGCCGTCGATCGGCCGCGCCCATGCATTCGCGTTCAGCCTGGCGCGTGCGCCGGAGAAGCGGTTTGGGTCCGGCGCGGACGAGTCGTCCTCCGTGTCGATGGCGCTGCCGGCGAGGGCGGCGCCGGCCCGGTCGCATCCCGCTCCGGAGCGCCCGCTTCGTGCGGTCGGCCGGGCGGCCGAAGTCGCGGCAACTTCAACGGGTGCTTCTTCCGCTGCTGCATCCGGCCCGGCGCCGGACGCGGCCGCCGAACTGCTGCGCCTGGCCGATCTCGGCCGCCTGGACGAAGCGCTGGCCGCGTGCGAGCGTTGGCTGGCGACCAGCGGCCCTTCGGCCGACGCCTACTATTTCCAGGGCCTGTTGCACGATGCCGCCGGCCGCGCGCACCAGGCCCAGACCGGCTACCGCAAGGCCTTGTACCTGGACCCGGCCCACACCCGCGCGCTGCTGCAGCTCGCGGCCTTGCTGGAGTCGCAGGGCGATCTCGAAGGCGCGCGCCGGTTGAAGGCGCGCGCGAGCCGCAAAGAGCGCGAACATGGATGACACCCTCGATACGGCGCCCGTGATGGCTGCGGTGGACGACTGCTGGAACCGGATCGGCATCCAGGGCGACAAGAGCTGCGACAAGCTTCCGCCGCATGTGCATTGCCGCAATTGCCCGGTGTATGCGAACGCCGCCAAGGACTTGCTGGATCGCCTGCCGCCGAGCCTGGAAACCCGCGTGCTGGCTGCGCCGATCGCGCGGGCCGGCGCAGGCGAATCCAGCCAGCGTGCGAGTCTGCTGGTCTTCCGGGTCGAGCGCGAATGGCTGAGCCTGCCGACGCGTGCGCTCGACGAGGTCGCACCCGTGCGCCCGGTGCATGCCTTGCCGCATCGCCGCGACCCGGCCTTGCTGGGCGTCGCCAACGTGCGCGGCAGCCTGACGGTGTGCGTGTCGCTGGCACGCATGCTCGGCCTCGAGCCGCAGCCCGCCGCGCCGTCTTCTTCGGATGGCCGCGAACGTCCGGGCCTGCCGCGCATGCTCGTGATGGCGATGGGCGGACGGGGCGTGGTGCTGCCGGTGGACGAAGTCGACGGCATCTACGGCATTCCCGAAAGCGCGATCGAACCGCTGCCGGCCACGCTGGCCGGGTCGTCCATCAAGTTCTCGCGCGGCGTCGCACAGTGCGGCGCGCGCACCGTCGGCCTACTGGACGAGGCGGCATTGGCCCACGCGATCGACCGGAGCCTTGCATGAACCCAGACCAGCTCCGAGATGCGTCGATGCTGGAGCTGTTCCAGCTCGAAGCGGACAACCAGGTGCAGGTGCTCAACACCGGACTGCTCGCGCTGGAACGCGATCCGCAGGCGGCGCAGCACCTCGAGGCCTGCATGCGGGCCGCGCACTCGCTCAAGGGCGCGGCGCGGATCGTCGACCTGGAGCCCGGCGTGCAGATCGCGCATGCGATGGAAGACTGTCTGGTCAGCGCGCAGGAAGGGCGGCTGCTGCTGCAGCCGGCCGACATCGATGCGCTCCTGATGGGCGCGGACCTGCTGCTGCGGATCGCCTCGACGGACCGGGACCTGGGGCCGGAGATCGCGCAGTTTCTTGCGCGCCTGGCCCAGCGGGGGAGTGCGGGCGCACCGATGACCGCGCCTGCGCCGGCTCATCCGGCCTGGCCGCCGTTCGAACTGGAGCCACCCGCCGCGTCGGCCCCGGCGCTTCCTGCGGCACCACGGTTGCCCGCCGAACCGGCCGCCAGCGCGGCAGACGACCTGCAGGAGTCTCCGTCCGGACTGGCCACGCGACCGGCGTCGGCGCGCGGCGAGGGCGCGACCGTCACCGACGGCGAGCGCGTGCTGCGCGTCACCGCCGACACGCTGAACCGGCTGCTCGGCCTGTCGAGCGAAACGCTGGTCGAGTCGCATTGGCTCGCGCCCTTCAATGCGTCGATGCTGCGGCTCAAGCGGCAGCAGGGCGCGGCAGGCAAGGCGCTCGACACCATCCGCTCGCTGCTGGCCGCGCAGGACACCGACGCGCAGCTCGACGCCGCACTCGAGGACGCCGTGCGCATCGTCGGCGAATGCGAGCAGGGTCTCGGCCGCCGCATCAACGAACTCGACCAGTACGGCTGGCGCATGGGCCATCTGGCGCAGCGCCTTTACGACACCGCGCTGGCCTGCCGCATGCGGCCGTTCGGCGACGGCCTCGGCAGCCTGGCGCGGCAGGTGCGCGACCTGAGCCGCTCGCTGGGCAAGCAGGCGCGGCTGGAGATCGAGGGCGACAGCACGCAGGTCGACCGCGACATCCTGGAAAAGCTCGACGCGCCGCTGACGCATCTGCTGCGCAACGCCGTCGACCATGGCATCGAGCTGCCCGAACGGCGCCTGGCTGCGGGCAAGCCGGCCGAGGGCGTGCTGCGCCTGCATGCGCGGCACAGCGCGGGCATGCTCGTGATCGAGATATCGGACGACGGTGCCGGTGTCGACCTCGACCAGCTCCGGCATGAAATCGTCGAGCGCAAGCTCTCGAACACCGAGACCGCCGCGCGGCTCAGCGAGGCCGAGCTGCTCGAGTTCCTGTTCCTGCCCGGCTTCAGCACGCGCGATGCCGTCACCGAGATATCCGGCCGCGGCGTCGGGCTGGACGTGGTGCAGAACATGGTCCGGCAGCTGCGTGGCGCCGTGCGGGTGCAGCAGCAGTTCGGCCGAGGCACGAAGTTCGTGCTGGAAATGCCGCTGTCGCTGTCGGTGGTGCGCAGCCTGCTGGTGGAGATCGGCGGCGAGAACTACGCCTTTCCGCTGGCCTACGTCGCGCATGCGCTGGAGGTTCCGCTCGCCGACATCGAGCAGCTCGAAGGCCATCAGCACGTTCGCTTCCAGGGCCGCCAGATCGGGCTGGTGTCCGCTCGCCAGCTGCTGCAGTACGGCGACGGGCAGGCCGCGACCGGCACGGCTTGCGTGGTGGTGATCGGAGACCACGACATCACCTACGGCGTGGCCGTCGACCGCTATCTGGGTGAACGCACCGTGGTGGTCCAGCCGCTCGATCCGCGTCTCGGCAAGGTGCAGAACATCCAGGCCGGCGCCTTGATGGAAGACGGCACGCCCTTGCTGATCCTCGACGTCGAAGACCTGCTGCTGTCGATCCACAAGCTGGTGGCCGGTGGACGGCTCGCGCGGGTGGACGCCGGCTCGGCGCCGATCGGTGCCGAGCGCCGCAAGCGCGTGCTGGTCATCGACGATTCGTTGACCGTGCGCGAACTGGAGCGCAAGCTGCTGTTGAATCGCGGCTACGACGTCGCGGTCGCGGTGGATGGCCTGGACGGCTGGAACATGCTGCGCGCCGAGGCCTTCGACCTCGTCGTGAGCGACGTCGACATGCCGCGCATGGACGGCATCGAGCTGGTGTCGCGCATCAAGCGCGACCCGCGGCTGCAGAACGTGCCGGTGGTCGTGGTGTCATACAAGGACCGGCAGGACGATCGGCAACGCGGCCTCGACGCCGGTGCCGACTACTACCTGGCGAAGAGCAGCTTCCACGACGAGGCGTTGCTCGACGCCGTCGAGGATTTGATCGGAAGGGCGCGGCCATGAAGATCGGTATCGTCAACGACATGCCCCTGGCGGTCGAGGCACTGCAGCGCGCGGTGTCGCTGGAGCCGGGCTTCCAGGTCATCTGGCGCGCGTCCAACGGCGCCGAGGCGGTGGAGCGCTGCGCGGCGCAGCGGCCCGACGTGATCCTGATGGACCTGATCATGCCGGTGATGGACGGCGTCGAGGCGACGCGCCGCATCATGGCCGAGACGCCGTGCGCCATCGTGATCGTCACGGTCAACGTGGGCGGGCAGACCGGGCGCGTCTTCGACGCGATGGGCTACGGCGCGCTGGATGCGGTCGACACGCCGGCGCTGGGGCAGGGCGACATCCGGGAGGCTGCCGCGCCGCTGCTGCGCAAGATCCGCAACGTCGGCTGGCTGATCGGCCACTTCAATGGCGGTCGGCCGGCCGCCGCCAAGGCCGCACGCATCGCACCGCCGCGGCAACTGCCGCCGCTGGTGGCCATCGGCGCATCGGCCGGCGGGCCGCCCACGCTGGCCAAACTGCTGGGCGCCCTGCCGGCGAACTTCCCGGCCGCGATCGTGCTGGTGCAGCATGTGGATGCGCAATTCGCCGCCGGCATGGCCACCTGGCTCGATCAGCAGGTGGGGTGCCCGGTCCGGCTCGCGACCTCGGGTGAACGGCCGGCAGCCGGCATCGTCTTGCTGGCCGGCACCGACGATCATCTTCACCTGCAGTCCGATGGGTGCCTTCATTACACGAGCGAGCCGCGCGAATGCCTGTACCGGCCGTCGATCGACGTGTTCTTCTCCGACGTCGCGCGGCACTGGAAAGGCGAGGCGGCCGGCGTGCTGTTGACCGGCATGGGCCGCGATGGCGCCGAAGGATTGAAGGCCATGCGAGAGCGCGGCTTCCTCACCATCGCGCAAGATCAGGCGACCAGCGCCGTCTACGGCATGCCGAAGGCGGCCGCCGCGCTGAACGCAGCCGTCGAGATACGGCCGCTGGCCGAGATCGCGCCGCGGCTGGCCAACCTGTTCCCGGCACCGGGTCCCGATCCGCTAGCGGTATCTCCGAAAGGAATTTGACATGCCTCCCAATCCCGAGAGTTTTTCCCCGAGCGGTACGCCGATGCCCACGGCCATGGTGCTGCTGGTCGACGACCAGGTGATGGTCGGGGAGGCCATCCGCCGGGCGCTGTCGACCGCACCGAACATCGACTTCCATTTCTGCCAGGACCCGCAGGAGGCGCTGGCCACCGCCGTGGCAACGCGGCCGACGGTCATCCTGCAGGACCTGGTGCTGCCCGGCGTGAACGGCCTCACGCTGGTGCAGGCCTACCGCGCCAATCCGGTGACGCGCGACATCCCGATCATCGTGCTGTCGACCAAGGAGGACGCGTCGGTCAAGAGCGCCGCCTTCGCGGCGGGCGCCAACGACTACCTGGTCAAGCTGCCGGACACGATCGAGCTGATCGCGCGCATCCGCTATCACTCGCGCTCCTACCTCGCGATGGTCCAGCGCGACGAGGCGTACCACGCATTGCGTCAGAGCCAGCAGCAGTTGCTGGAGTCGAATCTCGAACTGCGCCGCCTGATGAACTCGGACGGCCTGACCGGCCTGGGCAATCGGCGCTATTTCGACGAGTACCTGGGTGCCGAGTGGGACCGCGCCGTCCGCCAGGGACTCGAACTCAGCGTGCTGATGATCGACGTGGACAACTTCAAGGCCTACAACGACTGCTACGGCCACATACCGGGCGACGAAGCGCTCAAGCGCGTGGCCGGCGCCATCCTCGCGGCCTGCAATCGCCCGACAGACCTGGCTGCGCGCTTCGGCGGCGAAGAGTTCTCGGTCATCCTGCCCGGCATGCCCGCGGGCGGCGCACGGCTGGTGGCCGAAAAGCTGCGCCGGTCCGTCGAGGCGATGCAGATTCCACACGCCGATTCGGCCACCGGCGCATGGCTGACGGTCAGCGTGGGCGTGGCCTCGGGCACGCCGCAGATCGACGGCAAGTTCTCGGACCTGATCGAGATCGCCGACCGGAGCCTCTACCAGGCCAAGCGGCACGGCCGCAACCAGGTCGTGGTCGGCGAACCCCTGCACCCGATCTGAAGCCCGAACGCGGCGCGGCGGGTGCCCGAATCCGGGTTCGGTCGCGGACTCAGATCATGGGCACCACGGCACCGTCCATCGCCAGAATCGCGCCGGTGATGTAGCTGGCCTTCGACGACGCCAGAAACAGCACGGCGTTGGCGATTTCCTCGGGCGTGGCGATGCGTTGCAGCGGCAGCCTGGACGTGGCGCGGGCGAGGGCGTCCGCCGCATCGATGCCTTGTGCGCGCGCGTCGGCCGCCATGCCTTCCTGGAGGCGCTCGGTCAGCGTCAGGCCCGGATTCACGGCATTCACGCGCACGCCTTTGGACCCGTAGGCCGCCGCCATGCCGGCGCTGACCAGCATCAGCGCCGCGTTGGCCGCGCCCCCGGCCATGTGGGTCGGGCTGGCGACCTTGCCGCCGGCGCCGATGACATTCACGATGGCGCCGCGGCCACGCCGGCCCATGCGCTTGACGACCGGGTCGATCATGTGGATGTAGCTGAAGTACTTGGCATCCATCGCGTCGTGCCAGGCGGCGGCGGTCAGCTCGTCCGGCGGCGTGCGGCGCGCGGCACCCGCCGAATTGACCAGCACGTCGACCGGCCCGAAGGCCTGTTCGGCCGCATCGAGCGCCGCTTCGGCCGCCAGGGGCTGCTTGAGGTCGGCTTCATGCAGCGAGATGCGGCCGGCCGCTGCGGCGTGGGCGGCAACGAGCGTCTGCTCGGCCTGGCGCAGGTTGGCGCCGTTCCGCGACACGAGGCTGACGCGCGCGCCTTCCTGCAGAAACCCCAGCGCGCATGCCAGGCCGATGCCTTTGCTGCCTCCGGTGATCATCACGTGCTGGTTGTCGAGATGCAGGTCCATGGCGGATTCGGTGCTTGAGTTGAGGGCGGGCGGATTATGCGGCTGGGGTGTTGACATACCTCCTGGTCGGGATTGCCTTGATATTTATACAATGTATATTATGTTAAATCAAAGAAGGCCGAAATCAGCAACGCTCCATTGCGCCGCACGTGCCGCAATGCCTGAATCCACGACGGATCGGCAGCGCGTATGTAGTGAGGACATGCACGATGGCATCGCTTGCCGCTCAAGCAAGAGAGCGTCGTGACTGTTCGACGTGCTGCGTCGCCGATCCTGGTGGCTCAGTGTCTCTTGCGGCATCGGTGACGTCGTCCTCTTTCAGCAGGCGCGTCGCCAAGGAGAAACTCATGCTCGGTAGTCCCCTGACATTGAACATCTTGCAGCAGCGCAGCGAAAAACTCGCGGAAAGGCGGCGGTTCTTCCGCAAGAGCGGCGGTTTTGCAGTCGGCATGGCGGGTGGCGCCATCCTCGCGGCCTGCGGCGGCGGCAGCGACTCCGTTGCCCAGACGGCGCCTGGCCCATCCGACGTCGACATCCTGAACTTCGCCCTGAATCTCGAGTACCTCGAGTCCCAGTTCTACCAATACGCGGTGTTCGGCCAAGGCCTGAGCGACGACCAGCTTTCGGGCACCGGCACTCGCGGCATGGTCATCGGCGGCCATGCCGTTCCATTCAAGGATCCGGTGGTGGCCGCCTATGCGCGCGAGATTGCCAAGGACGAGGCCGATCATGTGCGTTTCCTGCGCGCGGCACTGGGCAGCGCTGCCGTGGCGCAACCGCAGATCGACGTCGGCGGTACCGATCCGAACGGTGCGTTCTCGACGGCTGCGCGGGCTGCGGGGCTGGTGGGCCCGGGTCAAGCCTTCGACCCCTACGCGAGCGACGAGGCCTTTCTGCTGGGCGCCTTCATCTTCGAAGACGTGGGCGTCACGGCCTACAAGGGTGCCGCGCCGCTGATTTCGAACAAGACCTATCTGGAAGCGGCCGCCGGCATCCTCGCCGCGGAGGCCTACCACGCAGGTCTGGTGCGCACGGTGCTCTATTCCAAGGGTCTGGCGACGCCCTCCCTTCGCGCTGGTGCCGATGCGATCTCCAACGCACGCGATTCGCTGGACGGCTCCAGCGACGTCGACCAGGGCATCAGCGGCACGTCCGACACCTCGAACATCGTGCCGCTGGACAGCAACGGCATCGCCTACAGCCGGACACCCGGCGATGTGCTCAACATCGTCTACCTGAGCAAGGACGCCGTGAACAAGGGCGGCTTCTTCCCCGCGGGCGTCAACGGGGCCTTGAGCCTGAGCAGCGCCTTTGCCTGATGACGAGACGGTGCCGTGCGCCGTTCGCGGCAGCACGGCGCCTCTTGTCCGAACATCGAACGCATCAAGGAAACGTCATGCACATCGAAGCACAAGGCGCCGTCAGGCTGTCGCCGCAGGCCGCTTGGCGGCCCGCCGTCAGAAAGGCTCGGCGCTGGACCGGTTTTGCCATCGTCCTGTTCGGGGTTGCACTCGTGGGCAGCGGCGCGACAGGATGGATTTCGGGTTGAGCCTTTGCTGATTGGAGAAGTCCCCGTGCCACCTTCGTCAGCCCCCGTACAAGAAGCCCTGGAGCTGCCCTCTTCCATGGTGGCACGCCCATTGGCAACGAAACGAATTCCGGTGCTGCTGAACGCGTCATGGCTGAAGCGGATGATGCGTTTCGCCGGCCCCGGCTACCTTGTCGCCGTTGGCTACATGGACCCGGGCAACTGGGCGACCGACCTGGCCGGCGGCTCCGCCTACGGCTATTCGCTTCTCTGGATCGTGGCGATGTCGAGCGTCATGGCCATCTTCCTGCAGGTGCTCTCGGCACGCCTGGGCATCGCCTCGGGCCTGGACCTCGCGCAGGCCAGCCGCAAGTTCTCGTCCCCCAGAACCGTGCTGCCGCAGTGGCTGTTCTGTGAAATTGCCATATGCGCCTGCGACCTCGCCGAGGTGATCGGGACCGCCGTCGCCTTCAAGCTGCTGTTCGGCTTGCCGATGCCTTGGGGCGTCGCGCTGACAGTGCTCGACGTGTTGTTCGTGCTGTGGCTCCAGCAGCGAGGGTTCCGGTACCTCGAATCGGTCATCGTGAGCATGCTGGCACTGGTGATCGCCTGTTTCGGGATGAGCCTGGTCGTTGCACAACCGCAGTGGTCGGCCGTTCTCGCCGGCTTCATGCCGACACGCGAGACCGTGACCAACCCGGGCATGCTGTACATCGCCATCGGCATCATCGGGGCCACCGTGATGCCTCACAACCTGTACCTGCATTCCTCGATCGTGCAGACCCGGGACTTCCCACGCGACGATGCGGGCAAGCGCAGCGCCATCGGCTTTGCAACGATCGACATCGTCTCCGCGCTGCTGATCGCCTTCTTCATCAACGCCGCCATCCTGATCGCGGCCGGCGCCATCTTTCACGCCAACGGCCTGCACGAAGTCGCCGACCTCCAGGACGCGAGCGAATTGCTCGGTCCGGTGACGGGTTTCGCGATCGCGGGTACGGTCTTCGGTATCGCCCTCCTCGCCTCGGGCCTGAGTTCTGCCGTGACCGCGACCCTGGCAGGCCAGATCGTGATGGAAGGCTTCATCCGGCTGAAGATGCCGCCTTGGGCGCGGCGGTTGCTGACCCGTTCGCTGGCCATCATCCCGGCCTTCTTCGTGACGCTGAATTACGGCGAAGCGGGCGTCACCAAGCTGCTGCTCCTGAGCCAGGTCATCCTGAGCCTGCAGTTGCCGTTTGCCATGGTGCCGCTCATCCGGTTCACCAGCCGCCGCGAGATCATGGGGAGCTTCGCGAATTCACGCATCGTCGTCTGGATTGCCGGTGTGATCGTCGCCTGCATCGTTGCGCTCAACACGGTGCTGGTCTGGCGCGTGCTCGTGGCGTAGTCGCCGTTCGGCTCTATCCCCTCGGCAACACTGCAGACTGCGCACGAACCCCACCCGATAGCGGCGAAAGCTCCCGCTCATGCCAGCCGAACTTCTTGATGTAGGCCGTGTTGAGCCCCAGGCATTGCTTCGAGGCACACCGGGCGCGGTGGGCGCACTGGTAGAAGCCGTTGCGCATGAACTCCACCCAGAACGCATCGTCGATGTAGAGCTCCGGCTGGTCGTTGTGCAGCATCGCACCATCGCTGCCCAGCAGGCATTCCGGGAAGTTCTTGACCTCGATGCCGCGCCCCGAAACACGGGCATCTCCGATGGCCTGCTTCAGGTAAGGCAGCGCCGCCATGTGCGATGCGACGAGCCCCTTGTCATCCTGCTCGCTCATCGGAAAGTAGAACCAGAACTCCATCTGGGCCAGCTGCCTGAGGTGCGCGAGCCGCGCAACGAGCGCCGGCAACTGGCGGTAGCTGCGCTCTGTCACCACGGTGTTGGTGATGGTCACGACGCCCGGCGTGCGGTCGAGGATCTCCAGGCCGCGCAGCGTCTTGTCGAAGGAACCGCGCACCGTGGTGATGCCGTCGTGCGTCTCGGCATCGGCGGCGGCCACGCTGATGAAGAATTCGTTGACGCCGGCCTCGACCAGTTCGGTGCAGTAGTCCTCGCTGCCCAGCCGCATGCCGTGCGTCTGGATGCGGATCTTCTCGAAGCCCGAACTGCGCGCCATATGGACCCATTCGGGCAGGTCGCGGTGGAGGGTGATCTCCGAGCCCGTGAGGATCAGGCCCTTCCACTTGCGGTGCATCAGGTTGGTGGCGCACAGCGCCTGCAACTGCGCCTGGGTCTGCGGTGCCAGCCGGTCCATGGTGTCTTCGATCATGCAATGGACGCACTTCAGATTGCATCTGAATTCCATCGTCATCGAGACGTATTGCGTGTGGTCGAAAACACCCATGGGGTCTTGTCCTGTGCAGTTCTGTGCGTCTAGAACGCGCCGTAGTATGCGCTCTTGATCACCTTCAGCCGGCCGTCTTCCATGCGGTAGTCGATGCCGACGTCGTAGAGCAGATGGTTCAGTTCGGCCCGGTGCTTTTCCGCGAATTCGATCTGCGCCGCCGGGAAGCCCATCCGGCGCAGGAAGAACAGCAACTGGTCGATGGTGATGCGCGAAAAATAGACGCCGTCGTGGTGCCGCTTGTTGGCGACGACGATGGTCTGGCATCGGCGCAACTCCGGCCACAGCACCGTGTCGATGTCGAAATGCGCGAGGTCGAGATAGGCGGACGAGCGCACCTTGTCGACGATCTCGCGGATCTGCGTGCGCGCGTCGAAGAAGAAGTAGAAGTTCTTCATCGTCACCGCCCTCGGCGTCACCTCGTAGCAGATGCCGGACGACACCGTGCTGCCCACGTTGCCGATGTACATCTGCAGCGCTTCCAGCGGGCGCCCTTCGTCGAGCACGGCACGGTCGAGGTCGATCGAGAACATGAAGTAGTCGCGCGCCTCGTTGATCGACAAAGGCGACGCGACCCAGGGCCGGATGACCTCCAGCAGCCGGGTGACCGAGCGGCTGCGCTGTCGGCGCGCGTAGTCGTAGACATAGAGTTCCCAGCTGATGCCGCCCGCACTCCCCTCCTCCCGCTTGACGCCCCAGACGGTGCGTTGCGGACCGAAGGCCCGGCGCACCGCCGCGATGAGTTCGGCCGCACGAGGCCCCATGTTCTCGCTCGCCAGGCTGTTGTGGAGCAGGTTGATCGATCGCAGCTTGCCCTCGGCCGGCGATGGCGGCGTGTACGCCCACAGGCAGTAGTCGACCTGGAGCTCGCCGGCCTCGACCCGCTCCAGCGGCAGCGGTGTGTGGAATGCGGTCATGGCCTTGGCCGCGTAGCGGTGATGAGGATGAAGGGCATGTCGAGCAGCACCTCGGTGATGGTGATCGATCGGAAGCCAAGCGCCGACAACTGTGCGCCATAAGCCTGCGGCGCGCGGTACGAGCGGAAGAACAGCATCAGCGGCAGCTGGCCGAAAGGCAGCGGCAGTGCGCGCGTGTCGTCCGCGAGCTGCCGGCGCTCGAAGATCAGCAGCATGCCGCCCGGTGCCAACGCGTCGTGCGCCCTGCGCAAAAAGTCCGCCATCTCGGCATCCGGCCAGTCGTGCAGCATGGACTTGAAGGTGATCAGGTCATGGCCTCCGGGCAGCGCCGGTGCTGCAGGATCGCGCCGGACGAAACGGATGCGCGCGCCCTCGCCCGCCTCGGCCGCGCGGGCCACATGCGCGGCGCCGATGTCGCAGACCACCGGCAGGTCGTACACGGTGGCTTCGAGCGCCGTGTGCGCGCGGCACAGCCGCAGCGCGAACTCGCCGCTGTTGCCGCCCACGTCGAGCATCCGGCGGTGGCGCGAGAAGTCATGCACGGCCATGCAGGCGGCCGCCTCGTAGCGCGTCAACGCGGTGGTCAGCCGCATCCAGCGCGCCGTCCTTGCGAGGTTGTCGGGCGTCGACGCCAGCGCGTGCTGGTAGGAAAACAGCTTGAAGATGCGGGCCTGCTCGGCGAAGCGCGCCGGCGCCATGAGCAGGGTCGTCAGCGACTGCACGAAGTCGGGGGCGACGAGCTTGGCGAAGTACAGCTTGGCTTCGAGGATGTCGCGAAAAGCGAGCGCCGCGCGGAACGCCGGCGTCAGCGTCGGTGCATCGGGTTCGCCGCCGACCACCCCATTGGCACGCAAGAGCCCAAGCAGGAATTGCAGGCCGCGTGCATCGAGCGCCAATGCGTCGCGCAGGCCGGCCACGCCGCTGGAAGGATGCTCGGCGAGGTGGTCCACCACGCCGGTCTCGAAAGCGGTCGACAGCGCCGT
Source organism: Variovorax sp. GW821-FHT10B04 (assembly GCF_059415645.1). Lineage (NCBI taxonomy): Bacteria > Pseudomonadati > Pseudomonadota > Betaproteobacteria > Burkholderiales > Comamonadaceae > Variovorax > Variovorax sp. GW821-FHT10B04. The sequence continues at coordinate 78,369 of NZ_JBWKNQ010000017.1, read as the reverse complement.
CGCGCCCGCCATGTCGGCCATGAAGGCGTCCACGCACAGGTACGCGCGTGCCTGGGCCAATGCCTCGGTCGGCAGCGCAAGTCGTGCATCCATGGCGTCCATGCGTACCTCAGCCATGGCGCTGCGCCATGAAGGCCATGACCTGCCCGACCAGCGTGCCGACGTCGTGCCGCCCGTCCAGCACCAGATCGGCCTGCGGCCGCACCGACTGCCGCTGCGCCTGCAGCACACCATGCAGCACGGCGGCGTAGTGCGACAGGTAGTCGTTCAGCCAGGCCACGCCGTTGCGCATCTCGGTTGCGTTGCGCTGCAACAGCCCGCCGCAGATGTCGCGCACGCGTCGCGCCAGGGCGATGTCCAGCGGCACGTCGACCCAGACCAGCAGGTCGATGTCCGCCGCGGTGGCCGTCCAGGCGCGGCCCAGCGGCATCTCGAAGACGATGGGCACCGGCACCGCATCGCTGCGGGCGCGCAGCACGCGCAATGCATCGGCGAGGCCCGGCGCCTGCAAGCGGTCGAAATCGGCGCCCTCGGCCAGCCAGGCTCCGAGCGCGCCCACCGATTGCCGGGTGGCGTTCTCGTAGTCGTCGAAGCGCAGGGTCGGCGCTCCGCCCAGCGCTGCAGCCAGGCCGTCGACCAGCGCCGACTTGCCGCCGCCGATCGGTGCAGCCACGGCGACCACGCGCCACGGTGGCCGGGTCGGACGCTGGGGCAGGGAATCGACCACGGCCGCGAACCTATTTGCCGAAGCGCACGTTGCAGCGCATGCCCGCCGGAATCCGGTTGCCGGGGTTCGGCAGCTCGAGCCGCACGCCGAAGGTGCCGCTGGCGGCATCGATCACGCGGTCCACCACCTTGACGGTGGCGATGTAGCTGCCGCCCATCATGGCGCCGAGCTGCACCGTACCCTTCATGCCGGTGCCGATGGCGCCGAACAGCTCCACCGGCACGATCACCTCGACGTGCAGCGGATCGATCTGCGCCAGCTTGAGGATCTTCTCCTGCGAGACATGGTCGCCCGGCGACAGGAAGCGTTCGACGACCACGCCGTTGAGCGGGCTCGTGATGGTGCGCAGGGCAAGGATCTCTTCCTGCTGCTTGCGCTCCAGCGTGGCCAGCCGGGTCTGTGTTTCCAGTTCGTCCTTCTCGCTGGCGGAAATCAGTTCCTTCTTGTAGAGGTCCTCGTTGCGCTGCACCTTGCGCTGTCCGAAGGCTTCCTGCGCCGCGCGCAGCGTGACCGTCGCGCTCTCCACGGAGGAATTCAGGCGCGCCACCACCTGGCCCTTGCGCACGTTGGCGCCGCGGTCGACCAGCACCTGGCTCAGTGTCCCTTCGACCGGGCTGCCGACGTTGGCGACCAGCGAAGGTTCGAGCAGGCATTCCATGTCGTCGCCGATCTTCTTGCTGCGATTGCCGCTCAGCGGCACGGCGGCCACCGGTGTGGCGGCCGGGTTGCCACCGGCCGCGGGTTGCCGGGCGCCCGGCAGGAGATTGGGCACCGGCGCCGGCACGGCCATGACGGCCGGCGGCTTGTCGGCGGCCATCGCAGCCGTGCAGGCGACGGCGAGCCCGGCCATGGCCAGCAGGGTCGCGACGCGGCGGGAACGAAGGTGATGCATGGTGTCTTTCTTGAATCTTGATCGGCGCGGCGCGGTTATTCCGCGCGGCCGGAGAACGACAGGATGTCGCCCATCTGGCGGTCGGACTTGAGCAGTCCTTTGCGCATGCGCGACTGCAGGCGCTCGGTGCGCCGCTGCAGGCGCCGCATCCAGCGCGCATAGATGGTGTCCTTGCGCGCGCTCCACGCGGCCGCGAGCCGGCGCACGGCCATGCCCGGCATGCCATGCGCGTGCGGCGCGACCAGCGCGTCCTGCAGCGACAGGATCGCCTCGACGTGGCCCGGGTCGCCCTGGCGCGCACAGCGCCCCGCGATCTGCCGGTCGATCCGGCCGGCCTCGTGGCGCTCGGTCAGGATCACGTGCAGCCCGCCCAGCGCCACCGCGTCGGGCGCGATCTTGATGTCGGTGCCACGCCCGGCCATGTTGGTGGCGATGGTGATGCGGCCGCACTGCCCGGCTTCCGCGATCACCTCGGCCTCGGCGCTGTCCTGCCTGGCGTTGAGCACCTGATGGCCGATGCCGCGCGCCGCCAGCAATGCCGCCAGCGTTTCCGACGACACCACCGAGCGCGTGCCGACGAGGACCGGGGCGCCACGCCCATGGTGCTGGAGCACGCGCGCCATCACGGCGTCCCACTTCTGCGCATCGGTCTCGACCACGCGGTCGGCCAGCGTGCGGCGCCGGCTGGGCCGGTGGGTCGGCACCTTGACCACCGCCAGGCCATAGATGCCGCCCAGCTCGCCGGCCACTTCGGATGCGGTGCCGCTCATGCCGGACAGCAGCCGGTAGCGGCGAAAGAAGCGCTGGTAGCTGATGCGCGCCAGCGGCTCGCGCCGGGCCGTCACCTCGCAGCCCTCCTTCACCTCGATCAGCTGATGCAGACCCTGACCCCAGGACCGGTCGGCCATGACGCGGCCTGTGAACTCGTCGATCACCTGGATCTTTCCGTCGCGCAGCAGGTACTGCTCGTCGCGTGCGAACAGGTGCAGCGCCGTCAGCGCCTGCGAGACCAGCTCTTCGCGCCGCAGCGTCAGCGCCCAGACGCCGCCCAGCGATGCGCTCAGCTCGATCGCCTGCCGATGGCCGGACTCGCGCATCTCGATACGGCGCTCGCCGGCGATCACGTCGAAGTGCTCGCCTTCGACCAGTTGGCGTGCCAGCGCGATGGCCTGCGCGGCCAGTTGCGCCTCGCCGGGCGACGAGACCTCGGCCGAGATGATCAGCGGCGTGCCCGCCTCGTCGGCCAGCACGCTGTCGGCCTCGTCGACGATGGCATAGCTCAGCCCGCGCAACAGCAGCCGGCTGACGCGCGTCGGCTGGCCGCCCTCGCCAGCGCTTTCGCCGCCGCCGTAGATCTTCTCGAGCTTGAGGTGCAGCGAGTCGGCCTGCGCACCGAGCACGATGCGGTCGCGCAGGTAGTCGAAGACCACCGTCTTGTTGGTGCAATAGACGACGTCGCAGGCATAGGCCAGTTGCCGCTGCGCGTGCGTCATGTCGGACGTCACGGCTGCCGAACTGATGCCCAGTGCCGCATAGACCGGCCGCATCAGCGCATGGTCGCGTTCGACCAGGTAGTCGTTCACGGTGATCACGTGCACCGGCTGCCCGGCCAGTGCCGCGGTACAGGCCGGCAGCGTGGCCGTCAGCGTCTTGCCCTCGCCGGTCTCCATCTCGGCGACCATGCCCTGCAGCAGCACCCAGCCGCCGATCAGCTGCGTGTCGAAGTGCCGCATGCCGAGGATGCGGTCGGACGTCTCGCGCACCAGCGCGAAGGCATGCGCCACCAGCGCGTCCTTCAAGCCCTCGCGGCGCAATTGGCGCGTGAGCTCGCGCGCCGTTTCGCGCAGGCCGTCCGCATCGAGCGCACGCATCTCGGCCTCGAAGGGCTGCACCTGCCGCACGATGGCGCGCACCCGTTGCGGGCGCGCACGCAGCCTGCGCGCGATGCGGCCGACGACCGCATCGCCCAGCCGGTCGAGCAGCAGGTCGCCGCGGAGCTCCGGACGCTCGGGGTAGACGTCGTCGAAAGCTGCGACGCCGCTAGACATTGAAGGTCCGGAGGAACAGCCGACGGGCCGCCGCATACCACTGCAGCCCGATCGGCTCCGGCGCATGTTCGAAGCGCACGTAGACGCGGCTGCCGAGCTTGTCCATGCGGACGCCCACGGGCAGTTGCAGATCGAGCACGAACAGCTTCTGCAAGGTCTTCGGCTCGCCCTGCGCCGCCGACGGGTCCAGGCCGATCCGGCCGCCGCCCTGGAGGCTCAGCGTCATGCTGGGCAACTGGCTGGTCGCGCCCGGCACCTCGCGCAGCACCTGCGCCGGCACGATGGCCGCGGGTTGGTCGACCGGACGCACCTCGACGCGGCGGGAGCCCTGGCGGATCTTGTCCGCATTGACCTGCGGGATCACCACCCGCACCGTGGCCGGCCCGTCGTCGGTGACATAGGCCAGCAGTTCGCCGCGCTGCACGAAGCGGCCGGGCATGTTCTGCACGTCGGCCACCACGAAGGTGCCGTTGCCCGGGCTGCGCACCTCGATCTCGGCCAGCCGCTTCTGCGCCAGATCGACAGCCACCCGCGCGTGCGCCATCTGCTGCAGCAGGATGTCGGCCTGCACCCGGTTGGCGCCGAGCGCGGCGTTGTACTTGGCGCCGATCCCGGCCAGCTCGGCCTGGAGCACGGCCAGGCGGGCGATGAGTTCCGGGTCTTCGCACTGCACCAGCAAGTCGCCCTTGCGCACCTGCTGGCCGGGCGAGGCCGCCACCCGGGTGACGAAGCCGTCGACGTTGGCGCGCACCTGCGCCTCGTCGGGTGCCCACACTACGCCTTCGCTGCGGGTAAAGGACGGCGCCGGCAGCACGAACAGCAGCAGCGCCGCCACCAGCACCGCCGCGCTGCTGACCACCAGCGCCCGGCCGCGGCGCCGTTGCAGCTTCGGGCTGTTCAAGAGATAGCCCAGCTTGCGGGCCAGCGGCTGCACCAGCATGTTGTAGATCGACCAGATCGCCATCAGCACGCCGAAGACGAAGAACTTGCTCGCCACCAGCAGCACGATGGTGAACATCATGAACATCCGGTAGAAGAACGAGGTGATGCTGTAGAAGACGAACCAGCGCCGCTCGCCGGCGGCCACCACCGGCGAATGCACCTTGTCGACCGCGAACAGATACCGGTTGATCAGGTAGCCGAGATAGTCGTTGGCGCGCTGGCCAAGGTTCGGAATCTCCAGCCAGTCCGACAGGATGTAGTAGCCGTCGTAGCGCAGGAACGGATTGCCGTTGAACAGCAGCGTCGAGATGCCGGTGATCAGGATGACGTTGTAGGCCACCGCGCGGTCGGTGCCCGGCTCCAGGTAGACCCAGGCGATCATCGCGACGGCGGCGATGAACAGCTCGGTCAGCATGCCGGCGGCCCCCACGAGCATGCGCCATCGCTTGTCCTCGAAGGCCGAGGCGGACGACGCGTCGACGTACGGAATGGGCATCAGCAACAGCAGCATGACGCCCATCTCGTGCACCTCCCCGCCCCGTGCCTTGATCGCAAAGGCATGGCCGAGCTCGTGCAGGATCTTCACCAGCGGGAACAGCAGCCACATCAGCAGCACGTTCTCGACCGAGAACACGCGGTCGAGCATGCCGTCCGAGAACGCCTTCCAGTGCATCGCGGCCAGCACGATCGCCGTCAGCACCGCGCCGCACCACAGCGCCGCGCCGAACCAGCCGAACAGCGGCCGCACCCAGGGCATCAGGCGCGTCAATGCGCGGTCCGGGTCGAACAGCGGGAAGCGCAGCGACATCGGGTTGCCGATGTACTGCCTGATGCGCTGCTTCAGGTGCTTGCTGCGGCGCTCGTGTTGCTCGCGGATGTCCGGTGGCGCGTCGCTGCGCAGCACGTCGGCCCGGTGCAGGTCGGACAGCAGCTTGATGATCTCTTCCTGCGACGGCACCTCGTTGCCCAGGCGCTCGCTCGCCAGGTCCCAGATCTCCTGCATCGTGCGCTTGCCGTCCATGAGGCCGATGACCAGGTTGGCGACCGGCGTGAAGCGGTGGAAGCGTCCGCTGGCATGGTCCTGCAGCACGTACCAGATGCCGCCGCGATAGACGTGCCGATGGATCTGCGCATGGCTGCGCAGCCGCGGGCGCACGTGCGCCACCCGGTACCACGATTCGCTGTAGAGGGACTCGGCCATGCGGCGCCTACACCCAGGACCAGAACGCCAGGCGGAACCAGTCCAGCATCTTGTGCGTCCACTGCCAGATCAGCTTGCGCTCGCCCACGTCGATCTTGCCGACGCCTTCCATGCCGGGGCGCAGCCGGTCGCTCGCCTGGCCGACCGCCGCCTCGACACGGAAGAAGGTGCGGCCTTCGTGCGAGGTGGTCACCGGCGTCAGGTGTCCGATGGCCAGCGGAAAGACCTCGCCCGGCAGCGAACTGAGCATCAGCTCGCCCGGCAGTCCTTCGCGCACGTCGGCGATGTCGCTCTCGTCGACTTCGAGGATGACGCGGTATTCGTTCAGCGGCGCGATCTCGAAGAGCGTCTGGCCGCGTTTCACCGCGCCGCCCAGCGACTGCGACAGATCGCCGCTGACCACGATGCCGTCGAACGGCGCCGTGATGCTGGCCCGCGCGATCTGCTCGCCCAGCAGCGCCATCTGCGCCTTGGCCTGCTCCACCTGCGTGAGCGTGACGTTGACCTGCACGCGGTCCGACTTGGCCAGCGCCTCCTGGTACTGGTTGGCGTACTGGTCGGCCTGGCTGGCCCAGCGCAGGTATTCGAGCTGCAGGTCGCGCCGGTCGAGCGTGGCCAGCACGGCGCCGGCCTTGACCACGTCGCCCGCGCGTTGGCCGGCCGTCTCGATGTAGCCGTCGTAAGGCACCACCAGCACCCGGCGCACCGCGCCCTCCAGCGAGGCGTTGGCGCCCACGTGATAGCGGCTGCCGGCCACGCAGAAGAAGACCACCAGCAGCAAGGTCATGGCGGCGGCCAGCTTGCGCCCGAAGTAGCGCGGCCCGATGAAGCGCGCGAGCTGTTCGCGTGCGAGGTCCGCGAGGCGTGCAACCAGCAGGCGGTCGTTCAGCCGCTTTTCTTCCAGCACGCGGCTGCACAGGGCCACGACCGCCTGGCACAGCTCGACCTCCTGCGGCAGGAAAGGCCGGTCGCCCGGGCGCTCGAAGGTGAAGGCGCCACAGATGCCTTCGACCGTCACGAAAGGCACCGTCAGGATGCAGTCGCTCCCATGCTGGCGGGCCAGCGCCGCATGGTCGCGGACCACCAGCGCCTGCGCGGCCGGTGCGGGCATCCGGAGCGGCGATTTCTGGTCGATCGCCTCGTCCATCGCGCTGCCGATCGCGCGGATCAGGTCCATGCGCTGGCCGATCTGCGCGGTGTGCGACACGGCGTCGATCCGCGTGTGCGTGCGGCGGCGAAAGCCCACGCTCACGCGGTCGCAATCGAGCCGGATCGCCAGCTCGGTCACCAGCGCGTGCGCGGCGGCCGAGAACTTCTGCTCGGCCATCGCGGAGGCGACCAGGTCCAGCGTGGACATCAGGCGCTCGCGCGTGGCCTGCTCGTGCAGCGACTGCCGGCGCAGCAAGGCCGCCTCGATGCCCTGCACGCCCCACTGCAGTTGCCGGATGGCCTGCTGGACGGCAGCGTCGCCGCGCGTGGCGGCCTGCAGCGCAACCAGCCCGTGCAGGTGCGTGCCCAGCATGATCGGGTAGGCGATGGCGGACTCGCCGTCGCGCTGCAACGCCGTCGGCTGACGGGCTTCCAGCGCCAGATCGGCCACCTCTGCCAGAAGCTCGGTGGCGGCACGCCCGACCGGCCAGAACGCAGCCGGCAGGAACGGGCCGGTGTCGGGCGGGCCGAGCACCAGCACCGCCTGCGTGGCACCGTCGATCTGCCCGGCCTGCAGCGCGAGCCAGGTGGCATTGAACTGCTGCGGGTCGGCCACCACGGCATCGGTCGCCGTGGCGTCGGCCAGGCGATTCCAGAGCGCCTGCGACGTCATGCCGGCGGGATGGCGCCGAAACGCTGCTCGTAGTCTTCGACGCCTCGGGCCAGCGTCTGGGCCAGGCGCTTGGCGGCGAAAGGCGTCAATGCGATGCGGTGCGACAGCGCGGGGCCGGCTGCGTCTCCGGCGGACGATGCCGGTCGGCGACCGAACAGGAGCGTGATCACGGCGTCGGTGCCGCTCACCTCGCACAACGTCGCCGGCACGCCGTGGGGCGCCGCGTCGTCCCATCGCGGCGCGATCGGGACGCTGCTGGCGACCGGCGCGACCGGCGAAGTGGGCACAGCGGCCACGCCGTTGCTGTCATTCTTCAACATGCTCTGTCGTTCCTGTTCGATGTCTCTGGGTGCGGATTGTCAGGGGGTCGTCTCCGTTTCTTCGCTGGCGGCGGCGTCCCACTGGACCGCCGGCGCGCCGCGCGCACGGCCCGTCGCGGCGCCCGCATCCGCATCCAGCCACTGGCCGGTGCGCAGGTCGAAGCGCATCGCGGCGCCCTTGGCCGGCGACTTGCCACGGATCTTCCAGGCACCGGCGCCGACCAGGCCGGCCATTGCGATGTCGCCGAGCGATGTGGATGTGGATGCCGACATGGCCGCCTCTTCGGCGACGCCCGCATCGCCGCCGACCGCGGGGCCAGCGGGACGCGGCGCCACCAGCGCCGCAGCGGACGCCCCTCTGCCGACGGGGCCCATGACCGCGCCGCCTTCGGTGGCCGGCACGTCCGGCAGCGGCGGCACCATCGGGCCTTCGCCCGGGCCGGCGTTCTCGGCTTCGGCGGCTGCACGGTTCGCCGCCATCTGCGCGTCGTCGGCCGCGCCCTGGCTCGAAACCAGTTCCGTCGGCCGCAGGCTGAACTCGACCGCGGCACCGGCCTGCAGCTGCGGCGCGGCGATGCTGGCGAGCAGCTCGGTCATGCGTGCCTGCATCGACGGGCTGCCGACCTCGGCATCGGGCTCGCGACCCGCGTCGAACAGCGGCGTGTAGACCACGTCCTGCGCACGCGCGATCAGGTCGGGCGAATTCCCGGCCCAGCCGAAGCGCACCAGCGACACCGCCTTGTTGCCTTCGAAGGTGATGGCCGCGTAGTCGCCGGCCATCACATCGTTGGTGAACGAGCCATACAGCAGGTCGCTGCCGACGCCGCCGAACAGGATGCTCAGGTTGTTGCCGCCATGCAGGATGTCGTTGCCGCCCTGGTAGAGGTCGATGGTCTGGGCCAGCGCCACCCGGCCGTTCTCGTACAGCACCTGCGCGTTGTCGCCGATCACGATGTTGAAGCCGTCGCTGCCGAACAGCTCGTCGTTGCCGTTGCCGCCGAACAGGACGTCGTCGCCATGGCCGGACTCGACCCGGTCGTCGCCGCCGAGCTGCGGCTGCGTCGTGACGATTTCGACGTAGGCGCCGCTGGCGTTGCGCGTGATCTCGCCGTTGTCGCCCAGCATGACGTTGCCGCCGTCACCGGCCTGGAGATCGTCGTTGCCGATGCCGCCGATCACCACGTCGCGGCCGTTGCCGGCCACCACGCGGTCGTTGCCGCCGACTGCCGTGTTGGTGCTGACCATGTCGCGCACGGTGCCGGCGTCGTCGATGGTCAGGCGGCCGTTGTCGCCGAAGACCACGCTGTCGCCATCGCGCAGGCGGATCACGTCGCTGCCATAGCCGCCGAGCACGACCTTCGGGCCGTCCTGCGACACGATGGTGTCGTCACCGCCGCTCGCTGCCACGTCGTCGAAGGACTCGATCAGCGTCGCGCTGCCGGTGGCATTGAGCACGACGCGGCCGTTGTCGCCCAGCAGGATGTCGTGGCCGTCGACCGTGCGGATGCTGTCGTTGCCGACGCCGCCCAGCACGACGTGCGTGCCGCTGCCGGCCTCGATGATGTCGTCGCCGCCCAGGCCGGCCAGGTAGTCGGTCGTCTCGATCAGCTGCGCCACATGGCCCGCGGCGTCGAAGATCACATGGCCGTCGTCGCCCAGCAGGATCGCGTTGCCGTTCCCGATCCGGATGATGTCGTGGCCCACGCCGCCGATGACGAACTTGTCGCCATCGAGCGCCGTGATGACGTCGTCGCCACCGCTGGCCTTCGTGTCGACGCTGGAATCCATCGCCGTCACGCGGCCCGCCGCGTTCAGCACGATGCTGCCGTTGTCGCCCAGGATGTAGTCCCGGCCGTTGCCGGTCGTGAGCGTGTCCTTGCCGTAGCCGCCGATGACGAAGTGGTTGCCGTCGCCCGCCGCGACGATGTCGTCGCCACCCAGGCCGGCCAGGCCGCCCAGATAGCCGGTGCTTTCGAAGCGCTGCAGCAGTTCGCCCGCCGCATCGAAGCGCACCAGGCCGTTGTCGCCGAGCACGACGCCGTCGCCATTGCCCAGCGAGATGGTGTCGCTGCCGACGCCGCCGATCACGTTCTTGCGGCCATCGACCGAGGTGATGGTGTCCGCGCCACCGCTGGCTTCGAGGTCGCTGCTGGCGTCCAGCAGCACGGCCACGCCCTGGGCGTTGAAGCTGATCACGCCGTTGTCGCCGAAGAGCGTGTCGGTACCGGTGCCGGTCGCGATGTGGTCGCTGCCGTAGCCGCCCATGACGACGTGGTTGCCGTCGCCGGTGGCGATGACGTCGTTGCCGCCCAGTTCGGCCAGGTAGCCCGTGTTCTCGATCCGCTGCAGGACGAGGCCCGCCGCATCGAACGCCACGGTGCCGTTGTCACCCAGGACGACGCCGTTGCCGTTGCCCGCGGTGACGCTGTCCGCGCCGACGCCCGCAATCACCAGCTTGTCGCCGTTCGATGCCTGGATGGTGTCGTCGCCGCCGCTGGCCTGCGTGTCGACGCTGGAATCCATCGCCGTCACGCGGCCGGCTGCATTCAGCACGATGCTGCCGTTGTCGCCCAGGATGTAGTCCCGGCCGTTGCCGGTCGTGAGCGTGTCCTTGCCGTAGCCGCCGATCACGAAGTGGTTGCCGTCGCCCGCTGTGACGATGTCGTCGCCGCCGAGGCCGGCGAGGTAGCCGGTGCTTTCGATGCGCCGGATTAGCGCCCCGGCCGCGTCGAAGCTCACCAGGCCGTTGTCGCCGAGGATGACCGCGTTGCCGTTGCCCACGGTGATGCGGTCGCCGCCCACGCCGCCGATCACGTTCTTGTCGCCGTCGGCAGCCACGATGGTGTCGGCACCGCCGCTGGCCTCGAGGTCGCTGCGGGCGTCCAGCGCCACGGCCACGCCCTGGGCGTTGAAGCTGATCACGCCGTTGTCGCCGAAGACCGTGTCGACGCCGCTGCCGGTCGTGATCGTGTCGTTGCCGTAGCCGCCCAGCACGACGTGGTTCCCATTGCCGGCCGTGATGCTGTCGTTGCCGCCGAGGCCGGCCAGGTAGCCGGTGCTCTCGATCGTCTGCAGCATGGCACCGGTCGCGTCCAGCGTCACGATGCCGTTGTCGCCGATGAAGGTGCCGTTGCCGTTGCCCGCACGGATGCCGTCCGCGCCCACGCCGCCGATGACGGTCTTGTCGCCGTTGCCGACGACGATGGTGTCCGCGCCGCCGCTGGCTTCCACGTCGCTGCTGGCGTCGAGCTTGACGGCCACGCCCTGCGCGTTGAAGGTCACCGTGGCGTTGTCGCCGAACACGATGTCCGTGCCGTTGCCGGTCGTGACCGCGTCGCTCCCGAAGCCGCCGATGACGAGGTGGTCGCCATTGCCCGTCACGACGGTGTCGTTGCCGCCCAGGCCACCTTGCAGGGCAGGCACGGCCGGAACCGTGAGGTAGTCGTCGCTCGCGATTTCCAGCGCGAAGCTGGCGGTCGGGTCGAGCTGCACGTGGCCGTTGTCCCCGATGACGATGCCGGTGGTCGTCGCGCCCTCGCCCATCCGGATGGTGTCGCCGCCCACGCCGCCGAAGACGAGCTTGTCGCCGCTGCCGGTCGTGATGACGTCGGCACCGCCGCTGCCTTCCTTCGTGTCGGTCGTGCGCAGCAGCGACGCGAGGCCGGTGGCGCCGAAGACGATCTTCCCGTTGTCGCCGAACACCGTGTCGGTGCTGCCGCCGCTGGTCGTGATGCTGTCGCCGCCCACGCCACCGAACAGGATGTTGCGTGCCGCCGTGCTCGCGATGGTGTCGCCCGCGCCCAGGAGCGCGTCGTAATCGACCGTCTCGATCGACACCAGACGGACGGCGTCCGCGCTGAAGACGACCTTTCCGTTGTCGCCGACCACGATGGCGGATGCGCCGCCCAGGGTGATCTTGTCCGCACCCAGGCCGCCGATGACGATGTTGCTGCCCGACAGGTCGAGCAGGGTGTCGTTGCCGCCGGCCGCATCGCCGAAGCTCGCCACCTGCACGACCTTGCCGCTGTCGACCAGCCGGTGCGTGCCGGCGATCTGGGTGATCACGCCGTGGTCGCCGATCACGATGTCGTCGCCATCGCCGCCGTCGATCGTGTCCTTGCCCACGGCCAGGCCATCGCGCGTGGCCAGCGTGTCGCCGGCGCTGGCGGCGTTGACCACCGTCAGCATGTCGGGCGAGGCGATGTCGTAGCGCTTCGACAGGTCGATGTTGAAGCCGCTGTCGCCATACAGATGGTCGTCGCCGCCCATGCCGTAGATCGTGTCGTCGCCCGACCCGCCGGCGATCTGGTCGGCGAACTCGCTGCCGTGGATCGTGTCGTTGCCCTGGCCGCCGTAGATCGTCACGCCGCCACCCGCGCCGCGCGCATCGATGACGTCGTTGCCGAAGTTGCTGAACGTGCGTCCATTGCCGGTCAGGGCCGTGACGGTGGCGTCGTAGAAGCTGCCGTCCTGGCTGGTGTCGCCGAACAGCACCAGCGGCGCGTTGCCGCCGGCGCCATCGACGACCGTCAGATGGTCGTCGCCACCACCGCCCTGCACCACCGTCACGGCGCCTGCCACCGTGTGCGACACGGTGAAGGTGTCGTTGCCCTGGCCCAGCAGCACGTCCACGACCTCGAAGCCGTGGAAGGTGATGCCGCCGTCGAATCGCCGCACGTCGGGCGTGCCGGCCGTGCCGAAGTTCAGCGCGATGCCGGTGCCCATGTTCAGGCCGCTCAGGTTGCCGTAATCGGCCAGGTTCACGTCCGCTACGTCGATGCCGACCAGCGCCGCGATGCCGGAGGCCTGCGTCGCGGCACCGAGCGTGCCGGTGTCGGCGTCGACGCTGCCGTCGTTGAAGATGTTCAGCGTGTCGGTGTTGCTGCTCTCGGCGTTCTGCAACTGGAGGACCGGCAGGTCGGTGTCGGACTCCGTCGGCAGCATGACCGCCTGCCGCAGCGACCGGTCGCGGCCTTCGACAGTGCTGCCTTCGACGAAGAGCGAGCCCTTGACCGATGCCACCACGTGCGCCTGCTGCGGATAGACCTGCACGGGCACGGTGCCGACGTCGGTGCCGGCGTTCGGGTTGAGCGACACCTTGACCTTGAAGGGCGTGGCCCAGTCGGCGACACCGAAGGTCACGGTCGCGACGCCGTTGGCATCGAGCGAGAAGCGCGGGTCGCCGTCGTAGCTGGTCAGCAGCGTCTTGCCGTCCGGCAGGAGCTTGATCACCACCGGCGCCGTCGGTGGCTTGGTCAGCGCGATCGTGTACGACTCGTCGCTGGTCGCCGAGACCACGGTGCTGCCTTCGGACTGCGTGATCACCACGCCGCCGATGTCGTTGTCGCGCACATCGACCGTCAGGTCCTGCGGCTGCACCGCCGCATAGGCGCAGCCGTTGCCGCCGTCCACGCTGGTCACGGTGTGGGTGACGACGACGTCGGTGCGGTTCTCGGGCACCGCGTCGTCCACCGCGGTCACGCGGATGTCGAACACGCTCTGCCAGTTGCCGCTGTCGAAGGTCAGCGTGCCGGCCTGCACGTCCAGGCGCGCGGCCAGTGCCGGGTCGAGCGACGCGATCTGCAGCTGGGTCAGGTCGAAGCCCAGGTGCACCGTGACGATCTCGCCCGGCTTCGGCGCCTGGGTCAGCGAGATGCCGTAGCTGTCGCCCACGGCATCGCCTTCGACGGCCACCGTCGCGCCGGCCGTCTGGCGGATGACCAGGCCGGCCTGGTCGTCGTCGATCACGCGGACCTGCACGTTGGCCAGTGCGAGGTGGTCGTAGGCCGCGTTGGCGCTCTGGACCGAATGGCTCACCATCGCGACCCGTTCGCCTTCGACCGCGGCGTCGCCGACGGCGCGCACGTAGATCTTCTGGCTGCGGCCCCAGGCGTTGGCGCCGGTGCTGGCCGTCGGGTCGAAAGTCAGCACGAGCGCCTGGCTGAAGTGGATGCCGTCCAGCGAAACCTCGATGCTGGCGCCGCCCAGCGCCGCGTCCTGGCTGCTCGCCTGCGTGGCGGACACCGTCATGTAGACCAGCGCCGTGTCGGCGGGCAGCGGCACCTTGTTCATGGCCACCGTGTACCAGCTCGTGTCACTGCCGGCGGTGCCGTTTTCGAGCAGCAGCATCTCGCCGGCCGTCTGCTGGCGGATGCCGATGGCGCCGACCGCGTCGGTCACCACGTCGAGCTTGATGCCCTCCGCATAGATGCCGTCGTAGGCCGGGTCCGCGCTCGACACGCTGTGGTTGATGAAGCCGCTGGTGCCTTCCACGTCGGCCGACACGATGGTCTTCGACACGTCGCCGCCGACGTCGACCGTGTCGTTGCCCAGGCCGCCGATGATGGTCGTGACCATCGACGCGGCGGTGCTCAGCACGAAGAAATGGTCATCGCCTTCCAGGCCGTCGACCTCGAGGCGCTCGACGCCGGAGAGGTCCACGTTCAGGCCCGCGCCCTGCACGCCGCGGTCGGTGATGACGAAGTTGTCGGCCGCCTCGGTGCCCACCACGACCACGGTGTCCACGCCCGCGCCGCCGTCGATGCTGACCGGCGCGTTGATGTTGTATTCGATGTGGTCGTCGCCATCGCCGCCGCTGAGCTGCATGTCGGCGATCGACAGGCCGGAGCCTTCCTGCACGAAGGCGCGCACCACGAACTGGTCGTTGCCGTTCTCGCCGAAGAGCTTCAGCGGCGCCTTGTTGCTGTAGACGGTGAACTGGTCGTCGCCGTCGCCGCCGAACACCGTGGTGGCGAAGCTGATGCCGCGCGACAGGTAGCCCAGCGTCGTCTTCACGGTGGCGACCTCGTCGCCGGGCGCGACGTACGGAACGCCGCGCGCTGCGCCGAACATCTGGCCGAACTGGAAATAGTCCTCGCCCTTGCCACCGTCGAGCGTGGTCAGCGTCGCGTTGTCGTCGACGTAGAACGCGTCGTCGCCATCCAGGCCGTTGACCAGCAGCCGGCCGTTGACGGCCTCGTCGTAGTTGATGCGCTCGACCTTGTCGGTGTAGCCGGTGCCCGCCGCGTCCGCGTTCATCGACGCGACGAAGTTGGCGCGCAGCAGGAAGGTGTCGTCGCCGGCCGTCCCGTTGATGGTCAGCTGATCGGCTCCGTCGTCCGGCGCGCCGCTGTCGTCGATGTTGACGACGTAGTCGGAGGCACCGCGCACGTCGACCGTGAAGAGGTCGGTGCCGCCCTGGCCGTCGATCGTGATCTGGTCGCGCACGCCGGCCTGCCATGTCGTCATCGCGGCCAGGTGGCTCACGCGGATCTGGTCGTCACCGGCGCCGCCGAGGATCGCCGTGTTCGCCTTCAGCACGAGGTCGTGGGCGGCATTGAAGCCGGGCACGGCGCTGTCCGGATTGAGCGCGATGCTGTCGTCGCCGTCGCCGCCGTACAGATTGAACTGCGCCGCGCTGACCGTGCCCCAGACGCGGATCACGTCGTCGCCGCCCAGGCCGCGAATGTCGATCGCCTGGACCGCCGTCAAGCTGCCGCTCAGCGCGATGGTGTCGGCCTGCGCTTCGCCCGAGATGACGATGCGCGTACCGGCCGTCAGCGTGCCCGCGATGGCGATCGTGCTGCCCTGGGCATCCACGTTGAGCTGGCCCGCCGGTGCGGCGTTGCCGTCTTCGTCGCCCTGGTAGTCGCCCTCGATGGTGATCTCGGTCTTGGCGATCACATGCGCACCGGCCTCGATCGTGACGTCGTCGCCCGCCTGGATGTGCACGAAGGACTGCGTGCTCTGGACCGTGACCCCGGTGACGATGGTCACGCCGTCGCCATCGCCGAACTTGTCGTGCGCGGTGATGCGCACGCCGTCCGCACCGACGACGTCTGCGCCGATGCTGATCGGGCTGGCCGCCGATATCGAGACCGAGCCGGCCGACGAGATGGCCGCGCTCGCCGTGCTGGCCGCGCCTTCGAGCCGGTCGAGCGACATCGCGCCGGTGTTGTCGATCCAGATGCTGCCGGTGGTCGACATGCCTTCGAGCGTGCCGATCACCGTGTTCAGGTGCTTGCCCGCGGCGCCGATGTCCCGGGTGGCGAACAGCTTGACGCGGCCGGACGACACGTTGCTGGCCCCGTCGTTGCGGCCGTTCAGGATGGCGCCCGCGCCCGCGGAGATGAAGGCGGTGTACGTGGTGCCGACGACGGCACCGGCGCCGGTGCCGATCTGGTTGATCAGCAGGTCGCCCAGCGCTTCGTTGATGAAGGTGTCCCGCATGCTGGCCGTGGTCAGCGTGCCGCCGGTACCGGAGAAGCCGCTGTCGATCTCGATGCCGCTGCCGGAACGCCCGATGCCACCGTTCTGCGCGGTCAGCACGATGCTGCGGCCGATGACGTTGGTGCGCATCGGCAGCGCATGGCCGAGGCCGTCGGTCTCGGCATTGACGATCGAGCCGTTGGCCACCAGCTGGACGTCGCCCCGGGTCGACAGGACCACGTCGATGTTCAGGTCGCCCTGCATTTCACGCAGGTAGATGCTGCCGTCGGCCGTCGCCTGGACCGTGCCCTGCGCGCTCAGGTCGGTTTCGAGCGCGTTGCCGCTGGCACCGATCTCGCCGCTGGCCTTGAGTTCGATGCGGCGGGCCGCGATCTTGGCCGTGTCGCTGGCCAGGGCGTCGAGGATCGAGCCGGCGCGGGCCTCCAGGTGCACGACGCCCGTGACGGACAACGCGCCTTCGAGATTCATGTCGCCGGCAAGCTCGGTGATGTACATGTCGCCGTACGAGCGCGCCGTGAGCGTGCCGGTGGCCGTCAGGTCGACCAGGAAGGCCTGGGTCGCGCTGCCGATGCTGCCCTGCCCCGCTTCCAGGATCAGGTCGCCGCCGGCGACGTTGGCCGCGCCCGCCGTCGAGGCGTCGTTGACCAGCCCGAACTTGCTCTTGATGCGCACTTCGGCGCCCGAGGTGCTGGTCACCCGGTCGATGTGCATCGCCTCCTGCAACTGGCCCGACCCGAGGTAGATCGTGCCCTTGGCGCTGACCTGGACGCGGCCGGTCGCGTCGACGTTGATGTCGTCGCGCTGCTCGATGGCGATGGAGGTGATCGCCGGGCGCAGCAGCGCCGGATCGATGACCTGCGGCGTGAACACGGCCTCCACACCGACCTCGGCGACCAGCGCGCTGCCCGCCGCCAGGGTCAGGGTGAGCGTTTGTTCGGTGACGCCGGTGATCGTGTAATAGCTGCCGCTGGCGTTCGCGTTGCCCGTGTTGCCGCTGACCTGGAAGAGTCCGCCTGCCACGAAGCCGTCGGCCAGCCAGTCGCCGCCGTCCTGGCGGGTGATGGTCGAGACGCCATTGACCGTGGCGAAGTCGACGCTCGCGGCGACCACGTCGGAGCGCTCCGGATTCAGCGCGATCGGCGTGATGGTCACGGTGCGGCCGGCCTCGGCCTGCAGTTTCGCGCCGGAGGTCAGCGTGATGGTGCTGGTCAGGACGCCATTGACGACGATGTCGTCGATGCGCTTGATCTGCAGCGACACGCCCTTGTCGGTCGCGTTGACGCTGTTGCCGCTGATCTGGATGTGCATGCCGGCCGCCAGACCCGCCGCCGACCAGCTCGCGCCGGTCCGCACGATGGTGTCGTTGCCCGTGGTGCCGTTGTCGTTGTCGTTGAAGTCGACCACGCCGGTCACCGGACTGCCGATCCGATAGGTCACGTCGATGCGGTCGGCGGCGGCGAAGGCGAGCTTCTCGGCGTCCGTCAGCACCAGCGGCTGCGGCCGGTTGGTCAGGTCGATGATCAGCGGACCGGCATTGGTGCCGACATTGCCCTGTGCCGTGGTCAGCGTCACGTCGTGGCCGATGATGTTCGGCGCTTCGATGTCGAGCTGCGTGTTGGCGGCGGGCTTGAGCAGTCCGGCGCTCATGGTGTTGAGTAGCTCCTCGGCCGTCCAGATCTTGATGCCGGCCTTGATCTGGTTCACCTCGCTCAATCCGACACCGCTGGTGACGTCGAACGTGTAGCTGGCCAGGTAGGTGTTGCCCACGGCGCCGTAGCGCGCGTTCAGCGCGTGGTACTCGGCCGTGATCCGGTTCTCGAGCGTGGTGATCCCGGCGGTGTCGTAGTGCAGCACGTCGGTGTAGTAGCTCTTCTGCTCGGCCGTCAACTTGACCTGGAAGCCCGCGTCATAGACGGCAGGGTCGGGCTGCTGGTTGCGGTACGTCCAATAAGTCAGGTACTCCTGCTGCCGGGCCATCTGGTAGGCGAGCACGGCCTCGTCGACCTTGGCATTGGCGCCGGTCTCGGCCGTGAGCTGCAGGTCGGTCCAGACGCCGGTCAGCAGATCTTCGCGCGCGCGCTCGTCCACTTCCTGCACCTTGTTGCCGTCGACCAGCGACCCGTTGGTGACGGTGATCTGCACGCTGCCGGTGACCGAGCGCGACTCGATCTTCTCGACCCGCATGTCGTCGCGGCCGGTCGTGGCGAGCGCACCCGCATAGATGCCTTCGCTCAGGTAGATGCTCTGTGCGGCCAGCGCGATCACGCTGTCGGCATTGGTGCTGCCCGAATAGAGCGTGAGCGCGTGGCCGGCGATGCCGATGCTGCCGTTGAGCGCATTGAGCGTGACCGATCCGCCGCGCTGCGTGGCCGAACCGATGCTGCCCGCGGTCCAGGTCGCCGCGGTGGCCTTGGCCGCCACGATGGAACCCTGGGCCGTCAGCGTCACGGCCTGGCCCGCGCCCGCCCTGACGTTGGCCACGGCGAGATCGCCGGTCACTTCGTCGATCACCACCTGGCCATTGGTCGTGGTGGCCGTGAGCGACGGCAGCGATTCGACCTTGAGCCACTTGCTGGTGTCGGCGTAGTTCTGCGTCGCGAGATCGAGCTTGGCCGCCGAGCCGGTGTACCTGTAGACCTGGCCCGCTTCGCCGCCGCCGGTGTAGCTGTCCGCCAGCAGCACGCGCTGGCCCACCACGATGTTGGTGCCGTTGCCGGCGACGTAGTCGCCGCTCGTTGCGCCGGACAGTTGCCATCTGGACGTGTCGGCGTAGTTCTGCGTCGACAGGTTGAACGACGCATCGTTGCCGATGTATTCGTAGACCTTGCCCGCAGTCCCGCCGCTGCCGTAGTTGACGGCCAGCTTCACGCTCGCGCCCTTCGCGACCGCGGTCAACTGCGAAGCGGTGGTGAAGTCGTAGGTCGGCGTGGCCGAAAGATCGGTGTTCAGCCCTGCCACGCCATCCGTGCCGCCCAGCGAGGTCGCGCCGATGCCGTTCACGGCGCTCAGGACGATCGTCTGGCCGCCCACGTACGCGCTGTCCGTGAGCTGGTCGATGCGGTCCTTCGAGATCAGCGTGGTGGTGCCCGACGCGTTCGATATGGCGCCGTTCAGCAGGATCGCGCCGACCGAATTGACGGTCACGTTGCTGCTGTTGCCGCCGATGAAGTTGATGGCGATGTCATGGTCGGCCGCGATCGAGAAGGTGCTGATGTAGGAGTTCTTGGTTTCCTGGACGAAGGTCGTCCACTGCGTTTCCTTGCCGTACCAGGTGCTCGTCGTGTGCTGGTCGGTCTGCTTGACCGCCGCGGTGCTGTCGACGACCTTCTCGAAGTCGTAGGTGAAGGCCTTGCCGTTGTCGGCGTCGCCGGCCTTGGTCGTGTAGTAGTACGCGGCATCGCCGACCAGTGTCGGAACCCCGATCAGTTCGTGGGTCGTCCACTTGATATCGCCCGGGTCCTTGGCCAGGTCGTCGATGCCCAGCCAGGAGCTGACGCCGTAGGTCGCCATGTAGCGCTCGGCCGTCTCCTGCGCGATCGACCAGCCGTAGCGCTGGCCGGCGGCCACGTCGTAGACCGAGTTGTTGCCGACCAGGGACGACGTGATGTTCGAGCCTCCGCGGTCCACCGTGACGGTGACGTCGTCGCCCGCCTTCTGGTAGGTCGTGACGGTGAAAGCCTGGACCGTCTGCCCGGCGGCGTTGGTGACGGCCTTCGACCGATCGACGATCACCAGCTCGCCCGTGCCGCGCTCGGACGTGTCGATGCGCTGGATGACGATCGCATAGCTGGTCGCGTTGACGATGGAAACATCCGCGTAGCCGCCCAGCAGCTTGATCTGGCCCGTGCCCGTGTTGGTGACGTGCGCGTCGAGTTCGATGTAGCCGCCGCTGGCGCGCACTTCGTCGATCTGGATGCGCTGGTTGGCGACGTCCCAGTACACGTCGAAGTCGTCGTTCGACGCGGACGCCAGCCGCACCAGCCCGGTCGTGCCGCTGGCGATCCGCTGGATCTCGATCCGCGTCGCGTCGGTGATGTTCAGCGTGTAGCTGTCCTTGCCGCTCTGGATGATGCCGTTGACGTTCAGGGTCTCCGCGGTGATGTGGATGCGGTCGCCGTACAGGGTTCCGGTCGGGCCGGCGGCCGCGGCGGCGTTGACGGCATTCGTCACCGCCGTCGTGGCGGCGTTGCCCTTCACGGGCAGGCCGGTCGCGGGATCGATGGTGTTGAGCAGGTTGGTGACGGTCTTCCAGGTCGAATAGGCTTCGCCGCCCACGGAGTAGGCCGTGACGCCGTCGACATAGACGTTGCCGCCGGTGACGATCGCCATGTTCTTGGCGCGGACCTGGGCATCGATCAGGATGTCGCCGCTACCGCCCTGGATCGTCAGCGACAGGACGCCGCCGAGATTGGTGATGGCGCCGGCCACGGTGATGTCGGGCGAGTTGTAGGGGCTCAGCGCGATGGGCTTGCCCGACGACGGGTCGATGACCGAGTCCATGGCGACCTTGCCCGGATCGAAGGTGTTGATCACCGTGATCGTCGGCGCCTTGCCGGTGGAGACCTGGGTGATCTCCGAGAAGCCGACCGACGTCGAGGCGGCGCCGCCCACGAGCAGGTTCTGCAGCGCGATCTCGGCGTTGGTCGTGACCTCCACGCCGTTCAGGTACAGCCCGCCGTTGCTCTCGGGGATCGTGATGCCCATCAGCTTGAGATAGGCCGGCGTGTTGTTGATGATGGTGACCGAGACGTCGCCCGGCGTGTCGAGCTTGCCGGTGCCCGCGAGCACGTCCGCGCGGATGTCGATCACGCCGGCCTCGGCCCAGATCGGGTCGACGTAGATCGTCGGCACGTACTTCTGCGTGGCGAAGGTCTGGGTCTGGCCCAGATAGTCGACGCGCGTGCCGAGCAGTCCTTCCGCCTTGAGAGCTTCCTTCAGCCGGGCGACCTCGGCCGTGTAGTAGTCGATCAGCGTCTGGTTGCCCGAGCCGCCGTAAGCCAGCAACTGGGTCTGCGCGTTGCTCAGTTCCTTGTCGAGCTCGGTCGACAACTGCTCGTTCGCGAGGCGCCAGGTGATCACGGTCGCGTCGGTCGCGACGGGCGCGGCGCTGAACACGCCCGCACTGTCGGCCAGGCCGTCGCCATCCGTGTCGCCTGCCGTCCAGTCGAGCGTCAGGGTCTGTTGCCGGGCGATGCCGGTCGTGATCGTGCCGTCGATCGTGACGATGCCGTCCGCACTGCTGTGCAGCGATCCGCCGAAGGACTCCGTGCCGTTGATCGCATCGGCGATCGCCGACGCCCAGTTCACCGCCTTGGCGCGGCTGGTCATGTCGGCATAGCCGAGGTTCTCGGCATGCAGGTTGACGTCGCGCGCGGTGCGCAGTTGCGCGCCCGCCGCCACGTCGATCGTGTTGTGCTGGTACAGGGTCGCGGTCGAGTCGACGAAGTCGAGCGGAATCGCGCTGCCGGCAAAGGTGTCGGTGCGTGCGCTGAGCGTGTAGGCATCGCGGTCGAAGGTGATGCTGGTGCCCGACGAGATGTTCAGGTTCGCATCCGCCTGCAGCAGCGCGTTGGCGCCGATATCGACCGCGTTGTCGACGGAGATGTCGACCACCGATTTCGCCACCGCGACCGTCGCGGCGCCGTAGGTTTCGGCATCGACGGCGGCCGAGACATTGCCCATGCCACGCGCCGTGATGTCGATGGCGCCGACGGTCTTCAGCGTGGCGCCGCTGCCGATGTCCACGTGCGCGGACACGCCGTCGGTGCGGATGGTCGACAAGGCCCCCGCGCCCGCCAGCGCACCGCCGGTGGCCAGCGTGACCTTGTCGTAGGCCGTGATGTCATTGAGTGCGGCCAGGTGCAGGTCGCCCGCCGTCACGGCATAGCCGAGCACCTGCAGCAATGCGCCGGCACCGATGTCGACCGCGGTGTCGAGCTTGATCGTCACCGTGCTGACGGCACCGGCCGCCGAGACCAGGCCTCCGGTCACGCCACGGATGTTGGCGGCGGACTGCTCGGCCTTCAGCACGTGGCTGGTGGCCAGGATGGACACGTCCTTCGCGTAGACCTGGGCGTTGGCGCCCAGGCCCGCCGTGACCTTGGCATCCACGTCGTGATCGATGGTCGCGCCGGCACCCGCCAGCGCACCGCCGGTGACGGTGGTTTCCGTCGCGTTGAACTCGGCAACGTGGTCGGCGGTGATGCTGAGCTTGCCGGTGCCGTCGACGATGCCGATCGCGGTCCATCGGGTCGCGTCGGTGAAGTTGGCGGTCGCCAGGTCGATGCTGCCGCTCGCACCGATGTAGGTGTAGCGCGTTCCCACGTCGCCGTTGCCGATGTGGCCCGACAGGACGTCGACCGTCTGGCCATTGGTCACGTTCACCGAGCCCTGGTCGGTGTCGTGGTCGGCCTTGGCGCTGGCCAGCAGGATCGGCAGCACGTTGTTAGTGCCCAGCACGATGTCGCGGCCGACGACGCCGGTGCCGATGGTGGCGCGGGTTTCGCTGAGGTTGGTGGTGTCCGCCGAGGCGGCGACGCCCGACACCAGCGTGCTGACACCACCGGCCAGGGTCTTCGCGTTGTTGTTGTCGTGGCCGAGCGCCGTGATCGTCAGGCTTGCGCCGGTGAGCTTCACGCCGTCGCCCAGATAGGCCGACGTCACGGTATCGGACTGCGCCTTCGACGCCGCGATGCCCACCGACAACAGGTTCCCGGCGGAAATGCTGCCGGCTTCGGCCGACTGCCACGAGTTCGCGACCGCGACGACCGTGGTGGCCCCGCGAATCGCCAGCGTGGCGTCTTTCGCGATGAAGGCGGTCACGCTCGCCTGCGACTGCGGGTTCGAACCGGGAAGGCCGTTGCTGGCCGTCGCCGAGGTCGACGCCACGCCGATCAGCGCGCCGGCCGAGCCGATGGCGCTGGCATGGGCCGAGGTGGTGGCCTCGTTGGACCCGTTGACCACCACCGTCGGCACGACCTGCTCGGCCATGACGGACAACGCGCCGGTCTTGATGGTGCCGCCCACATGGGCGTCGACCTTCGGTATCGTGGTGGCGACGGCGTTCGACACGCCGACCGCCAGGGCACCGGCGGCCACGCCGATGGCGAAGGCTTCCGCGCGCGGCGCCGCGGTGGCCGACACGGTGACGCTGTTCTGTGTCGTGATCGCCTTGCCGCCCGTGTAGGCCGAAACGGTGGGCGACACGGACACGGTCGCGACCGCCCCGCTGCCTGCGAGGATGCCGCCCGCCGCAGCCGCGCTCGTTGCCGTGGAACGGTCGCTCGCGTTGGCCAGGATCAGCAGGTTCGTCGCGCCGGTGACCGTGCCGTCGACATAGGCGCTGACCGTGCTGTCGATGTCCGCCGTCGCGGTGCTGGTGCCGATGGCCGCGCTGCCGATGCCGGCGGCCAGGCTGGTGGCGACGACCTCGGCGGTCACGGCCGCGTCTTCGGTCGCGCTCAATTGCATGTCGCCGACCGCGCTGGCGCTGCTCTGGCTGTCGATGAAAGCCGCAACCGTGTTGCCGATGGCGTCGGACGAGGTGGCGCCCGCGCCCGCGAGGCTCACGCCGATGCCCGTGGCGATCGACGCCGATGCGGCGACCGACAGGGCCTGGATGGTCGGCGTGGCGTGCGCCGTCAACGTCAGCGCACCTGCCGACGTGACGCTCGCGTTCTCGACGTAGGCCCGTACCGTGTCGGCGATATGGTTGTCCGCGAGCGCCACGCCGATGGTGACCGCGTCCGAATAGCCGCCGCCCGCGAACGCCAGCGCCGCGGCGATGGTGTCGGCATGGATCGTGGCCGTGTCCGTCGCCGTCAGCAGGATGCCACCGCTGGTTGCCGTGCTCACGTTCGCGTTCTGGCTGATGAACGCCTCGACCGTGTTGTGGATGGTGCTCGACGCCGTGCCACCGGCGCCTGCGGCCGCAGCCGCTGCCGCGCCGCCGCCGATCGCGATGGCGCCACCGACCGAGATGGCGTCGATCGACGAGGTTTCGGCCGCGCTCAGCGACACGTCGCCGCCGGTCGCCTTGACGGTCGATGCCTGGACATAGGCCTGCACGGTGTTGGTGATGGTGTTGGTCGCCACCGCTGCGCCCACTGCGCCGGCCACGCCGACCGCGCCCGCGCCGACCGCAGCCGCAATGCCGCCGGCGTTGGCGATCACGGTGGCGATGTCGGTCGCCGACAGCGTGATGGCGCCGCTGGCCGTCACGCCCTTCGTGTCGGCCGCCGCGCTGGCATTGACGTAGGCCTTGACCGTGTTGGCGATCGTGTTCTTCGATTCGGCACCCGCGCCCGCGGCGCCCACCCCGACGGCCCCCCCACCCACCGCGACGGCACCGCCCACGCTGAAGGACTTGATGGACGCACTCTCGTTCGCACTCAGGCTCACGCTGCCCGCCGACACCACGTTCGACGCATCGACGAAGGCCGTGACGGTGTTGGCGATCGTGTTCCTCGCCACAGCCACGCCCACCGCCACGCCGACGCCGGTCGTGCCCAGGCCGACCGCCAGGCTGCTGCCGCCGCCGTCCGCCGTGATGCTGGAGGCATCGCTGGCCGACAACGACACGCTGCCGCTGGTCAGCGTCTTGACGGTGCTGCCGTTGCGGATCGCGGCCGTGACCGTGTTGCCGATCGTGTTGCCCGAGCCCGCACCCGCTCCGGCGATGGCGGCGCCCGTGATGCCGCCGCCCGCGACCGCCGCCGCGCCACCGATCGACAGGGCCTTGACGGTTGCGCTGGACGTCGCGCCGAGGCCGATGTCGCCGGCCGTCGCGTTGACGACCGACTTGTCGACATAGGCCTGGACCGTGTTGTGGATGTCGTTGGTCGCAGCCGAGATGCCGAGCGTCACGGCTGTGCCGGTCAACCCGCCGAGCCCGACCGCCACGCCCACGCCGCCGCCGTTGGCGGTGATGGCCGAACTGTCGCTGGCGTGGAGGCTCATCGCGCCGACCGAAGTCACCGCGTTGGCGCCGTTGCTGTTGCTGATGAACGCCGACACCGTGTCGTCGATGTCGTTGTCGGAGCCCGCGCCCGCCCCGGCGACCGCGACGCCCGACGTGGCGCCGGCACCCACCGCGACGGCGCCGCCGATCGATAGTGCCTGGATCACCGAGCTCTCCGTCGCCGACAACGACACCGTACCGGCGGCCTTGGCCGTCGAACTGTCGATGCTCGCCTCGACGAGGTTGCCGATCTTGTTCTTCGCCACGGCCACGCCCAGCGAAACGCCCACGCCGCCCGCACCGGCGACCGCCACCGCAACCCCGACGCCACCGCCGTTGGCCGTCACCGTGGATGCGTCGCTGGCCGTCAGGTTGATCGCGCCGCCGAGAGCGGTCTCGACCGACGCGCCGTTCAGGATGCGCGCGCGTGCCTTGTTCGTGATGATGTTGCGCGAGTCGGCACCGGCCAGTGCGCCGCCCAACCCGCCGCTGCCGCCGCCAGCGGCCGAGATGGCACCGCCGATCGCGAGCGCCGTGATGCTGGCCGTCTCGGCTGCCGTCAGCGCGATGTTCCCGTTGGTCGCCTTGACCGTCGACTTGTCGACATAGGCATCGACCGTGGAGGCGATGGTGTTGTTCGATGCGGAAACGCCCGCCGACACGGCAACGGCGCCGCCGCTTCCAAGCCCGAGCGCAGCGCCCACGCCGCCTGCATTGGCGACGATCGATGCCTCGTCCCTGGCCTCCAGCGTGATGTCGCCGGCGGCACGCAGCCCCTTGTTCGTACCCAGGCTGTTGTTGACGTACGCCGCCACCGTCGTCTTGATGGCATTGCCCGAACCCGCGCCGGCGATCGCACCGGCCACGGCGCCCGCGCCGCCCGCCGATCCTGAAACCGCACCGCCCACGCTGAGCGCATCGATCTCCGAAGTCTGCGTCGCGGACAACAGGATCTTGCCGGCCGCCGAGACGAACGAGTCGTCGACGTAGGCCTGGACGTTGTTCTCGATGTTGTTGTCGGCCGCGGCCACACCCAGCGACGCGCTTGAACCGCCACCGGCACCGAAGGAAATGCCGATGCCCACGCCACCCGCATTGGCCGTGATGTGGGAACTGTCCGAAGCCAGCAGGCGCACCGCGCCGCTGGCGCTGGTGGTGACGCTGCTGCCGTTGCGCACGGACGCCAGCGCGTTGTTCTTGACCGTGTTGAACGACAAGGCGCCGGCCAGGCCGACACCCAGGCCGGCACCGCCGCCGCCGGACACGCCGACCGCGCCGCCGATCGTCAGCGCATCGATGGTCGACGACTCGGTCGCGGTCAGCACGACGTCGCCCGCTGCGCCGACAGTCGCGCTGTCGACATAGGCTTGCGCCGTGTCACGGATGTCGTTGAACGCCATCGAGATGCCGACGGAGGCCCCGGTGCCGCCGCCGCCGACCGAGACCGCCAGCGCCGCTGCGCCGGCGCCCGCGCGGATGGCCGCATGGTCGGTTGCCGTGATGGTCAGCGCGCCGCCATTGGCGAACACGCCCTTGCCGTTGGCCGAGAGGCTGCCGCTGATGTAGCTGGAGATGGTGTTCTTGACCGTGTTGCCCGAACCCGCGCCCGCACCCGAACCGGCCAGGCCACCGCCCGTGCTGGCGCCGACCGCCACGCCGATCGTCAATGCATCGATGGCGGCCTGCTCCGTTGCGCTCAGCCGGATGCCGCCCGCGGACGTCAGCTTGCTGTTGTCGAGGTACGCCGTCACGTTGTTCTCGATCACGTTGGAGGCAGCCGACACACCCGCGGCCACGCCCATGCCGCTGCCCTTGGCAATGGCCACGCCGATACCGCCGGCCAGCACGCTGATCTTCGATGCGTCGGCGGCGTGGATGGACACGTTGTCGGCTGCCGTGCCGCGCGTCGTCAGCGCGCTCACGCCGGAGACGAAGGCTTCGCTCGTATTGCGGATGCGGTTGACCGACACCGCACCGCCCAGGGCGAAGGTTCCAGCCGCTGCGCCGGCGACCGTGATGTTGCCGATCTCGCCCGCGTAGGTCGCGCCGACTTCGAGCGAACCCGTGCTGATCTGGCCGGTCACCTTCTCGATCGACGCGCGCACCAGGTTGTTCCGGGTGCTGGTCGGGTCGTTGGGTTCGCCGCCCAGGTAGTTGTAGGCGACCGATGCGCCGATGGCGCCGGACGAGCCGGCGGCGCCGATGCCCGCGATGGCGACCGCGCCCGCCAGCGCGTCGATGCTGGAACTGTCGGACGCCAGCACGCGCAGGCGGCCGCCGGCCGAGATCTCGTCGGCCGCATTGGCGCCGCTGAGCAGGTCGCCGATGTTGGCGATCCGCGCGGTCACGCTGTTGCGCACCCAGTTCAGCGCCACGGAGCCCGCACCGGCTCCCGTGGCGGCACCGCTGCCGCTGACGGCCATGGCGGCGATCTGCACGTCCAGCCCGGTCGGCAGCGACGTGGGCTCGGCGAAGCTCGCCTCGACCCGGATGTCGCCACCGGCCTTGACCGTGGCGTTGTCGATCAACGCACCGACCGTGTCCTGCACGTTGTTGACGGCAAAGGCGAAGCCCGCGGCGTACTTGCCGCCGAACGATGCGCCGACATTGCCCGCGAGCGTCGCGATGGAGGCCGTGTCCTTCGCGGTCACCGAGACGTCTTCCTGCGCGTAGACATGCGCGGCAGAAGTCACGCCGCCAACCGCCGCGGACTGGATGACGGCGGCGACGTTGTTCGACACCAGGTTGACCGCGATCGAACCGCCGAGGGTGTTGCCGCCGGAGGCCGAGCCGCCGATCACCGCATTGATGATGCGTGCGGACTCCTCCGCGCTGACGACCACTTCGCCGAGCGAGGCACTGACCTTGGCGCCGGCGATCTGGGCTGTCACGTTGTTGCGGATGTCGTTGACGCCCACCGAGGCATTGACCGCATTCGAATTGCTCTTCGACAGCGCGAGCGCACCGGTGCCCGAGTTGATCTGCGACACGTCGTGCGCCATGACCTTCACGTCGCCCGCATGCGCGATCACTTCGCCCGTGCCGGTGTTGGAGATCGCCGCGCTGACGTTCATGCGCACGAAATTCAGCGTGATCGCGCCGGCGCCCGCGGCCTTCTGGGCGCTGGTGCCCACTGCGGTGACAGCCGTGATCTGCGCGCCTGCCGACGAGGCCAGCGGCACCACGGTACCCAGCACGTTGATGCTGCTGTTCTTCACGACCAGCGTCTGCGTGCCGCTGCCCGCCGAGGTGAGGAAGATTTCCGTCGGTTCGGCGGCGACTGCCGCGGCATACGACGCGGCGAGCCGGATGTGCGTCGCGTCGACCTTGATCACGTAGTAGGTCTCGCCGTCGACCAGGCCACCGATGGCCTGGTTGGTGGCGGCGCCCTTGCGGTAGACGAAGACCTCGCCCGTATCGAGTCCGTGCGCGGACGCGAAGGCGATCGTGTTGGCCAATGGGGCGGCGAGCGTCACGCCGCTCGCCGCATTGAAGCTGCGCGACACGGTGGTGCGCGTGATCGTGCCCGTGCCGGCGCCGACCGCCGTCAGGGCGATGGCGGTACCGGCCTTGGCGTTGGCCAGGCTCGACGCCAGCTTGATGCTGTTCGCGTCGACCGCGATGACGTAGTACCTGACGGTGCCGTCGCCCGTGAGCCCTGCGATCGCCGTGCCGGTGACCTTGTCGTAGACGACCTCATCGCCGGTGGCGAAGCCATGCGCCACGCCGAAGGTGATCGTGCCGGCGGAAGCGCCACCGACGCTCACGCCGACCGCCGCATCGAAAGTGCGCGGGACGACCGCGGGCGTGATTCGGCCGGTACCCGTACCGGCCGCCGTCAGCGCGATGGCCTGTCCGGCCATCGCGTTCTCGAAACTCGACGCCAGCCGGAGGGTGTCGGCGTCGACCTTGATGACGTAGTAGCGGGTCGCGTTGTCGCCCGTGAGCCCGCCGATCGCCGTGCCGGTGCCCTGGTCGTAGACGACCTCGTCGCCGGTTGAAAAGCCGTGCGCCGCGCCGAAGGTGATGGCGCCGTCGGTGCCATCGGTGTTGACGACGACCGCCGACGCATCGATGGTCTTGACGCTGGACAGCGCCGGGTTCGATTCGAGCGACGCATTCGGGTCGTCGAAGCCCGCGAGCACCAGCACGCTGCCGCCGGCATCGACCCGGGAGCCGTCGATGTACGCCTTGACGCTGGCCGGCGCGGCCGTGTCGGCGCCGGCAATGGACACGCTCTGCGCACCGGCGCCATCGGCGGCCGACGGGGCATCGCGCACCGTCACCAGGTTGGGGTCGGACATGTCGTCGACCGCGCCGACGTAGTTGTACGAGAACAATCCGCCGAAGCCACTGCCGCTGGCGGACTGGACCGCCACCAGCGACGCCGCATAGAGTGCCGCCGCTTCGCTCGCCGTGACCGACACGTCACCCGCCGCGGTGATGACGGAACCGCCACTGATGTGCGTATCGATCGTGTTGGCGATCGAGTTGATCGACAGCGTGACCGCAATGACGCCGGTCGAGGTGCCGCCGCCGGCGCCGCCCATGCCGACGAGCATCGAGTCGGACACGGCCAGCATGCTGAGAGCGCCTGCGCTGCTGGTGACGGTGGAATGGTCGATGTACGCCGTCACGCCGTCGCTCACGCGGTTCCAGCCGATCGAAGCGCCGAAGCCGGCGCCGCCGGACGACCCGAAGAGCGCACCCGCCAGCGAGACGATGGTGGCCTTGTCCTGTGCGATCAGGCCGACGGCGGCATGGGTGACGACGGTCGAGTCGACGATGTGCGCGTCGATGCCGTTGGTGATCGCATTGATGCCGATCGATCCGGTACCGACCGTGTCGTCGGACAGCGCACCGCCGACGGCGAAGGACATGATGGTCGCTTCTTCGCGCGCGCTGACGTTGGCTGCACCCGATGCATACAGCGTGGAGCCATCGATCGCGGCAACGGTGCTGTTGCTGACGGTGTTGATGCCGGCAGCGACGCCGAAGGCGCCGGTGTGGCCCTTCGCGAAGGCACCCGAAAGTGCATAGATGCCGGAGTCGTCGGACGCCGACACCGTCAGCGGGCCGGTCGATCCCGATGCGGACGTGCTGCCCAGGATCCGGGCCGACACGGTGTTGTCGATCATGTTGACCGACACGGTGCCGCTCGCGCCGGTTTCGCCCACGCCGCTGCCGGCGACCACGCCCGCCGATGCCGAGACCGTGATGATCTGCGCGTCGGTGCGCGCGGTGACGGCGTAGCCGCCGCTCTTCGTGAGGTTGGCGCCGTCGACCAGCGCGGAGATGCCGCTGTCGATCAGGTTGACCGAGAGCGCGACGCCGTAGCCGCTTTTGCCGCCGTACGCCGCCGCGCCGGCCACGCTGATGATGTGGTTGTCGTCGTGCGCATCGACCGATGCCAGGCCGGCGACCGCGCCGGTCGTGACGTGGCCGAAGCGGGCGCTGGTCGCGTAGGCCGTGCGGTTGACCGCCACCGAGCCGGCGATGGCCGTGCCCCTGCTGCCGGTCGCGCCGCCGACCCCTGCGGCCAGCACGACCAGCCAGCCGGTACGCGCTGCCTCGATGGCGACGCTGTCCGCGGTCAGCGCGCCGATGGCGTCGATGAGGGCGTCGGTGTGCCCACCGAGGAAGTTGAAGCCGAACGCGCCGGCGATGCCGTCGTCGTCCTTGCCCGCGGTGGAGGGCTTGGTGTAGGCCACCGCGCCGGCGAGCGACACGACGGCTGAGTCGTCGGCAGCATGGACCTGGATGTCACCGGCGCTCAAGACGCCGATGCGGAGGATGGAGGCACGCGTGTTGTCGACCACCGCGTTGATGGTGACGGCGCCCGAGACGGACGTGCCGCCGGTGGCCGCGGCGGGCGCCTTGGTCGCCTGGGTGGTCTCGGCATTGACTTTGGTGCTGTCCTCGAGCACTTCTGCAAGCTCTGCCGGCAACCCCGTCGGCTCGGCCTGGCTGTCGGCCGTGCTGTCGGCGGTCGGCGCCGTCGCAGGCGGCGGGGCCGCGGGCGGGTCGGCCGCCGGGTTGCTGGAGGCCTTGGCACCGGACACGGCGAGCGCCGCCACCCAGCCACTGTTGCGGGCGTCGATCACCACGTCGCCGTTGGCCGTGAAGGAGCCGAGCACGGCGCTGTCGGCGTCGCCCGGCAGGTCGCCCAGAATGGCCTGCGTATCGCGCTGAATGACGTTGGTGGCACTCGACAGCCCCACGCCGCTGTTGTCGGCCAGGGCCACCGCACCGGCCACCGCGAACACGTACGACCGGTCGGTGGCGGCGATGTAGGCGACCGCCCCCGGCGCCTCCGGCATGCCCAACGGCAAGCTGCCCAGCGTGACGACCGCCTGGTTGCCGACCTGTGCCAGCGTGTCGTTGTCGACGAGGTTCATCACCAGGGCGCCGTTCTTCGCACTGGCGCCACCCGAGCTGCCCGATGCGCCCAGCACCACGACCACCATGTCGTTGCCCGCGGTCACCGAGAGGTTGTCGCCATAGAGGCGCACACCGTCTTCGATGACGGCGTTCACGTTGTTGTCGAAGAGGTAAACGCCCGCACTGGCGCCCGCCCCCTTGCCACCGGCTTCCGGCGACACACCGCCGCCTGGCGCGGTGAAGCTCTGCGTGACCGCCCATCCCTTGGCAGCCAGGCCGATGCCGGGAACCTGCAGATTCCCGACCAGGCTGATCATCTGCGCCACGCTGCTCGCATCGACCACCACGCGCTGTTCTCCGCTGCGGAAGGTGTCCGTGCCACTGACGCCGCGGGTGTCCTGGTTGATCTGCGCACCGCTCTTGATGGTGGCCGAGGCGTTGTGGTTCAGCATCATGACGCTGATGGAACCGGCATCGGAATCCGTCTGCCCATCGGCGGTGGAATTGGCCCAGGAGTCGACCAGGTTGTCGTCCAGGCCCAGGTTGTCGTTCAGGTACCCGGTGATGTTGGCCACGAAGGCGTTGCCGACGCTGGTGGAAGGCCAGCCCATGTCTTCCCAGTCCGTCGCATTGCTGTAGTCGACCGTGCCCAGGTCGAGCTCCAGGGTCGGCACGCTGCCGATGTACCGGTACCAGCTGCCGACGTCACCGCCGGCGGTGTGGCCACTGGCGACATCCACGGTGTCGCCGTTGGTCACCTGCGTCTTGCCGTCGGTGCTCTCGTGGGTCGCGTGCGTGTTGCTGTCCAGGAAGGGTGTGACGAGGTTCACGCCGAAGGCGGACGCCGGATCGATCTGGTTGAGCGTATCGGCCTTGACGGTCAGCGTGCCCATCGCGTCGACGGACGCATCGCCGTTGATGGTGGCGTTGGCGGTGTCGTTGTAGATGCCCACTGCAATGGCGATGGATGTGCCCGAGCTGATGCTGCTTCGGGCCGACGCCGGCTTGCTCGTTTCGTTCTTGGCCGCGGTACTGGCCGAGATGTCGGGCCGGCTGTCGACGAGCGCGGTCACCGAGAGGTTGCCATCGGCTTCGACATCGGCAAATGCGGCCGTCAGGCTGCCATCACCGATGCGCGCGTCGACATCATTGGTGTCGAGCGCGAAGGAGATGGCACCTGCGGTGTCTTTATCGACCGTGGGGACATCTTCAAGAAATTTCTTGATGGCGTCGTTCTTCTTGACCCAGTCGATGAATTTCGCCTTGAGCTCGGCCCTTTTCTCGACCGCCACCTGGCCGATCGTGTTGTCCTTGACGATCTTCTCCGCGTCGCGGAGCACGCTGCCGGTCGTCTTGACGCCGATGCCGGCACCAGCCTTGACCCCGCCCACGACGCTCGGGACCAGCGTGAAGAACGCGCCTGCGCGGATGTCTTCCTTGCGGGAACTCGCGGCCACGCTGAGGTCGCCGCCGGCATCGGCAGCGCCATCGAGCCAGGCGTTGGTGGTGCCGTTCTCCACGCTGACGGTGAAGGCCGCCGCACGCTTGCCGTCGGTCGGCGCGCTCGACTCGGCGAGGGTGCGGTTGCTGTCGATCGTCTCCGCAATCAGGAACAGGTTGGCGCCGCTGGTCAGCTTGGCCGTGCCCTGGACATGGGCAGTGGATTCCGACTTCAGCACGCTCACGGCGACCGCGACGGCGTTGCCGGCGATGTCGTCGGTCCTGGCCACCACGTTGACCGTGCTGTCGGCCGTCGAACGGATGGTGATCGAGCCGGTCGCGTTGATCGTGCCGGCCACATTGACGATGGCGGTCGTATCGACCAGGCCGACGGCGACACCCAGGCCGAAGCCGAACGGACTGGTCGTGGCCACGGTCGTGGCGCTGGCATGCGCGATGAACTCGGCCGCATTGATCACGCTTCGGCTGTCGATATCGATCGTGGCGATGGACGTGGCCTTGCTGACGCCCGCAAAGAACGCGAGGCTGCTGTCGAGCGCACCCATCGCGCTGCGCAGCGCGTCATCGAACTCGTTGGCGAACCAGGAGTCGCCCACGTCGACCTCGAAACGCTGTGCGGCGGCGGTCGCCCTGATCGTGACGTCACCGCCGCTGATCCGCGTGTTGCTGATCGAGATGGTCGCTTCGTTGAAGTCGAGGTTGTAGAAGCCTTGGCCGGCGAAGTCGGTGAAGACATCCTGCGCGAGCAAGGTGATGGCGCCATCGGCGCCCGGGCCCGCGCTCACCGCCAGCAGCGAGCCGTCGGTGAGGTTGATGTACCTGGCCGTGATGGTGATGCTGCCGGCTTTCGCCGCGCTGGTGTC
The DNA here is from genome assembly GCF_059415645.1 of Variovorax sp. GW821-FHT10B04. NCBI lineage: Bacteria > Pseudomonadati > Pseudomonadota > Betaproteobacteria > Burkholderiales > Comamonadaceae > Variovorax > Variovorax sp. GW821-FHT10B04. The sequence continues at coordinate 44,524 of NZ_JBWKNQ010000017.1, read as the reverse complement.
GATGGTCTTGCCGTTGAGGTTGAAGGCTTCGTATTCGAAGCTCAGGTCGAGGCCGCCCGAAACGAGATCGCCCTCCAGCGTCTTCGTCTCGCCCTTGACACCCTGGAAGACGAACTTGGCCGTGTTCGCGCCATCGAACTGCACCCAGGACAGGTCGTCCTGGTTCAACGCGCCGGCGCCGAGCAGGTAGATCGTGTCGCCGGTGCTGCTGCCGACGTTGATCGCGACCTTGTCGCCGGCCGCCAGGTTGGACACGTCGACGTAGAACTTGTCGTCGCCGCTGCCGCCCTTCAGCGTGTCCTTGCCGCCACCGCTGTGGAAGGTCACCGCGCCGGCCGTGAAGGCCGAGGCATTCAGCTTGTTGTTGCCGACGCCGCCGGTGAGGACAGCGTATTCGATGCCGCTCAGCGTGTCGGTGCCTTCGCTGCCGACGACCAGCGACGTGTCGGTCAGCGTCATGTCGCTGTCGCGCGTCTCGATCAGCGTGTCGACACCGGCGCCGCCGTGGACGATGTCGGCGCCCGTACCGCCGGTCAGGAAGTCGTTGCCCGAAGTGCCGGTCAGCACATCGTTGCCGGCACCGCCGTCGAGCGTGACGGAGCCTGCGACGAGGGAGTTCCCCGTGAACCGGGTGCTCGTCCGGGCGACGCCGGTGCCGACCAGTCCCAGGTCGCTGGCCACGGTCGACGAACCCAGCGCAGTGACGTCCACGATGTCGGTCCCGCCGGCCGTGTCGGTGATGACGATGCCGTTGCCCGCGGCGTTCAGCGCAGCCGTCAGGCTGGCACTCGCGGCATGGATCGCGTCGAAGATGTCCTGCAGAGTAGCTGCGGACTCGAATCGCACGGTGATCAGGTCGCCACCGGTGGACAGGCGGATCTGCAGTCCGGGCGCGCTGTCGCCGACGCCGACGCCCGCGCCGTTGTTCAGGAAGTACAGCGGCGTGTCGAGCGAGATGCCGGTGAAGGCCGACGCGTCGATCGTGTTGGCCCCCGCACCGCCCGTGAGCACTGCACGCTCGAATCCCGAGATGTCTTCCGTCTGCCCGTCGACCACCAGACTGGTGTTGGTCAGCGTCATGTCGGCATCGTGCATTTCGACGAGCGTGTCGATTCCGCCTCCGCCGATCAGGATGTCCTGGCCGGCATTGCCGGTCAGCGTGTCGTCTCCTTCGCCGCCGTAGAGCAGGTCGTCGCCCGCGCCGCCGATGAGCACGTCGTTGCCGAGGTCGCCGTACAGCTCGACACGGCCGGTGAATGCGGATGCGTCCATCCGGTTGTCGTTGACGCCGCCGGTCAGCCTGGCCAGGCCGATGCCCGACAGCGTCGACAACCGCGATACGCCGAGAGTCGACTGCGCAACGCTCAGGCTGCCGCCGCCGGCCAGCAGTGGCGACTGCACGGTCAACGCGCCCACGGGCATTCCCCCGAGATTGCCGCGGAAAGTGACGGCCCAACCGCTGGCCGTCGCGACCACGGTCACATCGGTGTCGCCGATGCCGGCCAGGCCGATCAACGCGGTGCGGACTTCCGTGTCCGAGGCGTCGAAGTTGATGATGCCGGTGCTTTCGCCGTTGAAGGCGAGCGTGAAGGTGCCCGAGGTGATGTTGCCGCTGCGGGTGATGGTCTGGACCGCGTTGGTGCCCTGGCCCATGTCCAGTGTGGTGTCGGTCAGCACGAAACGTTCGTCGGCTGTTTCAATCAACGTGTTGAAGCCGGCACCGCCCGCGATGCGGTCCACGCCGCCGCCGCCGGTCAGGGTGTCGTCGCCGCCACCGCCGCTGAGGTCGTCGTTGCCCAGCCCGCCGATCAGCCGATCGTTCAGGGCGCCACCCAGCAGGGTGTCGTCGCCCTCACCGCCGTCGAGCGTCACGCTGATGGCCGTGACGGTCGATGCATCGATCTTGTTGTTGCCTTCGCCACCCGTCAGACGGGCCTTCGTGATGCCCGTCAACTGGTCGACTTCGGCCGGGCGCGTGCCGACGACGGTACGCAGTTCGACGTCGGTCAACGTGAAGTCCGCATCGCGCGATTCGACCAGCGTGTCGACGCCACCACCACCGGTGATGACGTCGTTGCCGGCGCCTCCCGTCAGCAGGTTCGCCAGGCTGTCGCCGGTCAGGGTGTCGGCAAAGGCCGAGCCGACGATGTTGTTGAAGCCGCTGATGCGGGTGAAGCCGGTCGCGGTCCCCACCGCAAGATCGACATCGACCCTTGTCGCATAGAAGGCGTAGTCGATGGTGTCGTCCAGCGAACCGCCGGTCAGGACATCGAAATTTTCGAAAGCGAGTTCGTTGAGCGAGCCCTTGCCGGCGCCGGTGACGGACCAGGTATTGGCGATGTCGGCACCGACGATCGTGTTAGTGCCCAGCGTGCCACCGATAATCTTGTCGACATAGGCATAGCCGGTGACACCGTTGATCTTCTGCGTGCCGGCGTCGACGGTCACGTTGCCGGCCGTCGCGTTGCCGCCCGGGTACAAGGTGTAGTCGAGCACCGTGATACCGCCGACGGTGCCGGTGACGTTCCCGTTCAGATCGCCCTCGAACAGGAAGGTGTTCTTGCCGGTCCCGCCGATGAGGTTCTCGATCCCGGTGGCACTGACCTTGTTGATCAGCGGGAGGAAGCTGTCGACGACGTCGATGCTGCCGTTTGCATGGACCGTGAACGTGAGGTCGCGCGTCACCAGAGAGAAGTCGAGTGTGTCGCTGCCGAGAATCGAGCCGCTGTCGGCGACGCTGTCGTTGCCCCAGAAGTCCGAGAACTTGTAGGTGTCGTCGCCTGTCTTGCCGTCCATCACGTCGCCGTTCGACGTGCTGACCAGCGTGTCGTTGGTCAGGTCCTGGCCGTTGATCAGGTCGAGCGTGTCGGCATAGACGTCGAGCTTGTAGGTCGTCGCCTCGATCTGCCCGGTTGCATATTCCAGCGTCCAGTTGCCGCCGAGCGCGGCACTGCCCGTGGTGTCGGTCGATGCCGCCACGTCCGCGCCCGTGAGGCGCGCAAGGCTCTGCACGAAGTTCACGCCGTAGCTGCCGGCCGCCACGTCGCAGCCGTAGAGAACGATGTCGCCGCCCGGACGCAGCGCATCGCCCCACGCGCCGATGCTGGCCTGGTACTGGTCTAGGTCGTCGCCGTCGAGTTCGGTGCTGCCGATGCTCAGCGTGCCGCTCTTGCCGTGCGACAGGATCTGCACCGCGTCGAGTTCGTCGTAGGACTTGAGGATGTTGCCGATCTGGTCGACGCCGTCGAAATGCGCGTCGAGCACGATGACGTCGATGTCGCCGCGATGGATCACCTGCAGCTGGGCGCCGAGCGATGGCGCTTGCGCCGACGTGCCATCTGCGGCCTGTGTGCCGGCTTCGGTGCCGGTCTGCGGCTCGTTCGCCTTTCCTTCTGGCATCGCGGCCAGCAGGCCGTCGAGCAGCGTGCCGACATGCGGGATCGACGGGTCGACGATGACCAGTTGCGTGGCCGCAGGACGCGTCTGCATGTACGCCGCGAAGTCCGCGAGCGCCACGGAAGTGCCGGGCAAAGGCGCAGCCGCGACGAGTTCTGTCAGCGCTGCGGAGGTGCCCGCGGCGGGCACTGCCTGGCTGCCCGCGTCGAGCACCGGATTCGGCACGGACGCATCGGCCGGCGGTGTCTGCGCCGCCAGCGTGAGCTGGATCTGGCCCGGCACGTTGACCGCCACGGGCGCTTCGAGCACGGCCTGCTGAACCGGCGGCGGCGGAATCACGAGTTCGGCCGAAAGCAAAAAACGCTGTTCGAGCGTTTCGAACAGCGTTTTGCGACGTTCACCTGCCCTGCCGGCCCCAGGTCGCTGGAATGATCCGGCCAGGCGATTGCGCAGGGATGTCAATTTTTTCGAGGCCATACGGTTCCAGTGATTCTTTGCGTTCTGCGTGCAGGGGCCAGGGCCGAAGCGGGACCGGAACCTAGGGCGTCGGTCGGCCGACAGCGATCAGATCGTCTTCGCTCAAGGTGCCGGCAGCCTGCTTCAGGCGCAGCATGTTGAGCTGGTAGTCGTAGCGCGACTGGGCTGCGTCGCGGCGCACGGCATAGAGGTCGCGCTCGGCGTCCAGCACGCCCAGCATCGTGGAGATGCCGGCCTTGTAGCCTTCTTCCTTCAGGTTGCGGGCGCTGTCGAGCGCCTGCACGGACTGCTCGAGTGCGGCGGCCCGGCTGATGCCGCTGACCACGCCGGCATAGGCCGCGCGCGCCTGTCGCTCCACCTGGCGACGGTCGCGCTCGAGGTCCTGCAGCGCGCCCTGGTGGCGAGCGCCGGCCTTGTCGATTCCCGCGTCGGTGGCACCGCCGTCGTACAGCGGAATGTTCGCCCGGAACATCACGTCGTTCGTGTTCACGCTGCTGCCGCCGCCGAAGAGGCTCCCGCCCGTTTCGCGCTGGTTGCGCGAGATCACGAGATCGAGGGTCGGGTAGTACGCCGCGCGGCTCTTGTCGATTTCCTGCCGCGCCACCTCCACGGCCTGCAGGCGCGCCTCGAGCAGCAGGTTCTTGTCGAGCGACGACTGCACCCACTGCTCGGCGTCCAGCGGTTGCGGGAAGATCAGCGGCGCCTTGGCGGCAATCGGCACCAGCGAATTCACCGGCGTGCCGATGACTTCACGCAGTGCCTGCTTCTTGTCGGCCAGGTCGTTCTCGGCAGCGATCACGTCGGACTGCTTGAGGGCGTTGCGCGCCACCGCGTCGTACAGGTTGACCCGGACCGCCTGTCCGCTCTTGAACTTGGCTTCGGCCAGTTCGAGCTGTCGCTTGATCGATTCGCCCTCGCCGCGCGCCAGGTTGAGCGCGTCCTCCGCCGCAAGCACGGCCATGTAGGCCGTGGCGGTCCTGACGATCAAGTCCTGCTCGGCGGCGGCGTAAGCGGCGGCAGCCTGCTTCTCGGAAGCCTGCGACTGCTGCCAGTTGCGCCACGACGACAGCCGGAAGATCGGCTGGGAGATCGACAGCGTTCGGTCGTTGGTCGGGTATGAACTCGTGCCCGCGGCGAACACCTGGTTCTCGCTGCGCACGATGTTCTGGTCGGTCTTGGTACGGTTGTAGTTGAACGCCACCTGCGGCAGCAGCGCCGCGCGCGCCTCCTTGACTGCAAAGCCGGACGCCTCGTACTCCGAGCGCATGGCAAGGTAGCGCGGGTCGCGCTGCTTGGCCAGGCTGTAGATGTCGGCCAGCGTTTCGGCGGACGCCGGCATGCTGGCCGCAAGGATCGAGCACAGCAGCGCTGCCGCAACAAGGGAAGGTGATTGCACTCTGTATTCCTTCATGAAGACACGTGCCTCCGAGCCCTGCCTGGGTCGGCATCGTTCTAAAAACCGGAGAAGATGTCCGACATCGGACACCTCTGAATACTTACAATTTTTTATGAAATCCCCGGGTTGAGAATTATTTATTTACAGATGTAAATATCCCATTTCCAGGGGATTGACAAAATCCGGCGCGCCACGCGGAAATTCAATCGGCCATGCGTGGTCAATCTTTTTTTGCCGTCAGGAGCATGTTTGCAACTCCCTCCCCTGTTTCATCCCGACCGCTGGGGCGCCCAACTGTCCGAGCGGGGGGCGTCGCTGCATTTCGGCGACGGGGTGCGCGGCACGTCGATCGCGCTCGATCCGCAGGCACTGCGCGCCACGGCCCGGCAGCTGGCCGAGATCGTGGCTGCGCACGAGACCCGCTTTGGCACGCTCTGGTGCGAGGGCGGCGAGCGCTTCGGCGCCATCAACGACGCCCGCCTGCAGTGGCATGAGCGCCCCTTCACTTCCGCGTTGGCGCATCGCCTCTACGGATGGATCAGAAACCTGCCGCTCGACGGCGTCGAGCGTTCGTTCAAGCTGCTCGCGGGCCAGTTGTGGCAAGACAGGTTCCTGGTGGGCCTGAGGACGTCCGGTCTCGCGGCCGAGGATGCCGACTTCCTCGCCGCGCGCATGGACGCGCCGCCGGAATTCCGGGCCGCCCTGCGCACGCACCTGCCACGCGCCAGCTTCGTTCACGTCGGGTTCGAGGGTGCCGCCGACAGGAGCACCTACAAGCTCTACCTGGAGTTCGCGCCGCCCGGGCCGGGCCGACCGCGGGAGCAGGAGAACGCGATGCCGCTGTACCTGGGCTACAAATGGGACCCGTTGGACAACAGCCGGCGAGCCGTGTCCACCTATCGGCAGCCGTCGTCGCTGTCGCTGGCGGACGTGCGCGGCAAGATGGCGGCGGCTTACGGCGACGCGCGGCCCGCACTCCTCGCGATGGCCCAGACGCTGGTCACGGAGGCAGCACGACGCACGTCCGCCGAAAGCCTTCGCTTCGTCGACGTGACCGACGGCGACGCACAGCGCCTGTCATTCGACGTGAATCTGTACGAGAGCGGACTCACGCTGCGCGACATCGCTCCGCAGCTGCGGGCTTTCGCCACGCATCTCGATATCCCATCGAGCGAACTGGAGGCGCTGATGGACAAGGCGAGCCATGACATCGCCGGCCATGTTTCGGGCGGCACCGACCGCCACGGCCGCGCCTTCCTGACCATCTACCACGCGTGTGCCGCCGGCGCGTCGGCGCCCTGAGCCCACGGATCGAAAACCGGCTCGGCTGGAACCGGTGGCGACTCAGTGGATGGCGCCGGTGGCGACTTCGGCGATCGCCTCGGCGGGCAGCGCGGGTGGCTGTCGACGGGCATCGAGACGTCGGGCCAGGCGCTTCAGGTTGTTCAGCGACATGAGGTGGGCATAGATCCAGCCCAGGTAGCCGGTCTTGACCAGCTCCAGCAGCTTGTCGTCGCTCAGCGCGTTCAGCTTGGCCTCGTCGACCACCCAGGCGCCTTCCAGCGACTTCTTGATGCCTTCGCGCTCGAAGGTGACGACCTTGGAAGTGAGCAGGCCCATCTCGAAGACCTTGGTGGCGAAGGCGCTGGTGCGCTTCATTTCGCCGTGGAACAGCACGAGGAATTCGATGACGCTCTTCAGGTAGGCCGTCTCGGTGCCATCGGCATGGAAGAGCGCCTCGCCCCGCTCGTTGCCCAATCCGTCATAGGCCTCGTCGACGCAGACCGTCAGCGTCTCGGCCCCATCGGCGCCGGCCAGCACGAAGGGGTAGCGGCGGATGAAAGCCGGAATGTAGGCATTGGGCTCCCAGCGTCCGTCCGCGCCGACCAGCACGTTTTCCTTGTCGTTCAGGCCGACCAGTGCCGCCAGCGTGAACGGGCCGTTTTCTCCACCCACGAAAACGATGGGGTAGTCGCGCGCCGCTCCCGCGAACTCGCTGCCGGCGATGAGCACGGAATTGGTTTTTCTCGCGAAGGAGAAATGGTTTGCCTTCAATTGAATCTTCAGCGCCTGATGCCGCTCGCGATTCAGCGCGATCGCGCGCTCATAAAAAATCATGGACATAGCAGAGGTTCCGGTGAAAAACGAGTCATGGGAACGCAGACGCAATCGGCCATCCGCGAAGAAGGGACGAAAGATTATGGAGTCAGGTCTTCTTCCGGGCGCCGGAATTGAAGCGTCGGGGCAATACGAAAATATTCAGAATCACTTCGCGTCGACTCCATCGGCATGACCCGCGGCACGGGGGATCAGCGCCGCCGGGAGTTCACTCGTCGGACTGCCACCGATCCCGCGACGGCGTTGCGCACGCCCTTCGTTCGTGACGTCTCCTGCACCAGGAGCTCTTCGGCGAGACGCCGCTCGAGCTCGGTGATGCGGTCTTTTCGGAGCCCGAGTTCGGCGTCCGCGCCGGCCGCAGCCGCTTCGAGTTCGATCAGCCGGCGCGCCTGGACGAGCACCTCCTGCTCCGCCGCCCGCAAGGCTGCGACTGCTTCATCCCTGCTCTCAGCCAGCTTGCGTTGGCTCTCGGCCGCTTGAGCGGCTTCCTTGGCGCTGGCAGCCGTCGCCTTCCTCGCTTCTTCGCGCGCCCGATCGACTTCGAGCAGCGAGCGCTTCTGCTGGGCGTCGTGACGCTCCTCGCGCTGCCTGTCGGCCTGGTCGCGCGCAGCCATCCCGACCGCGTGGTCGTCGCGCAGCCGTTGCTGGTCTGCCTGCGCTGCAGCCAAGGCGGATCTGGCCTGATCGACCTGGCTTTCCAGCGCTGCCTGCCGCTGACGCGCCCCTTCGAGCTGCCGTTCCAGCCCGCCGATGGTTTCGTTGGCCTTCGAGAGCGCGGCTTCGAGCGACGCCTGCAGGTCCGCGAAAGCCGCTTGCTTCTTCCGGTGTTCGTCCTCCGCAACGGTCAATGCATCACTGCGCTCGTCGAGCTGCCGCCGCTGCGCCGCGACCGCCTCCCTGGCCAGTTCGGAGGCTTCCTTCCGCGCCGTGTCCCAGAGCGCCTTCGCACTGGCCACGACATCGGCCGGCATGCGGTAGCCCGCCTCCTCGTCCGTCGGCGGCGTCACGCCGAGCCGACCCGGCAGCGTTTTGAACCAGGAATCCAGCATCGGACTGACCGTGTTCGGCGACCCGCTGCCCAGTTTTTGCCGCACCCGCTCGATCGTCGGGCGCTCACCCGCAGCGATCAACGCATCGGCCGCGGCCCAGACCTGGTGCTCCTGAATGCCTCGCGAACTTTTCATGGGAGATGTCCTTGTTTCGTCCGATATTTGGTCCCGATAATGGAAGATTATCGAACGCAAAATAATAATTGCATTCGACATCATACATTTCACATGTATAAATTATGAATATGCAGCTGCCCGCCCTCGCCCGCCCCGTTTCGCGTCCGCCGCAGCCCCTGCTCGATCCGCAAAAGCTCTCGAGCGTCGCCGAGGATGCCGTGCGCGCCCTGCTGCACGAGGGCGATTCAGAAAACACGCTGATGTCGTACCGTTCGGCGTTGAAGTACTGGGCCGGCTGGTTCTTCATCCGCTACGGGCAGGCGCTGGCGCTGCCGGTCGCGGTGCCGGTGGTCATGCAGTTCATCGTCGATCACGCCGCACGGACCACCAAGGACGGGCTCGTGTCGGAACTGCCACCCGAACTCGACCAGGCGCTCGTCGATCACGGATTCAAGACCCGGCTCGGGCCGCCAGCCCTGAACACCCTGTCCCACCGGCTTTCGGTGCTGTCGAAGACCCACCAGCTCGCCGGCCAGCCCAACCCCTGCGCCGAGGCGGTCGTGCGGGAGCTGCTGGCCAAGACGCGTCGCGCCTATGCCAAGCGCGGCGCCGGGCCGCGCAAGCAGGACGCGCTCACGCGTTCACCGCTGGAGGCGATCCTCGCGACCTGCGACGACTCGCTCAAGGGAAAGCGCGATCGCGCGCTGTTGCTGTTCGCCTGGGCCACGGGCGGGCGCAGGCGTTCCGAGGTGACATCGGCGACCTGGGAGAACCTGCGCAAGGTGGAGGCCGGCGCGTACCTTTATCGGCTGGCGTTCTCGAAGACGAACCAGGCCGGCGTGCAGCGCGCCGAAGACATGAAGCCATTGGTCGGTGCCGCGGCGATCGCCATGGAGTCCTGGCTCGCGGCAAGCCACATTGCCTCGGGCGCACTTTTTCGCCGCATCCGCAAGGGTGGGCATCTGGGTGAAGCGCTCAGTCCGGCCGCGGTGCGCGACATCGTGCAGGCGCGCTGCGCGCTCGCCGGCATCGAGGGGTCGTTTGCCGCGCATTCGCTGCGCTCGGGCTTCGTGACCGAAGCCGGACGCCAGAACGTGCCGCTCGCCGAAACGATGGCCATGACGGGGCATCGCAGCGTGGCGACGGTCGTGGGGTATTTCAGGAGCGAAGCCGGGTTGTCGAGTCGCGCTGCGCAGTTGCTGGATCAACCGGCGGAGAACAACGGGAACGCAGCTTCCCGAGTAGATGCCAAGGCTACGCAGTGACCTCGGGCGCCCACGCGTAGCCCGGCTGCTCGATGGCTAGCCGATCGAGCGCCGTCCGCTGCAGATGCGTCAGCAACCCGGGCGCGCCCAACGCGATGGATGCGTCGCCGATGCGACGGCACAGCTCGGCTCTCAGCGCGTCGAGCCGGGGTTCCGGCGAGTCGAGCCATTGCTGGAGCCGATGCCGTTCGGTGTCCGAGGCTGCGGCCGGCACGGATGCCCTCGAACACGTCGCCATCGGCCGGATCCTGGCGGTTCAGGTATTCCGCCATGCCGAAACCGGTGCGCGCACCCACCTAGTTCTTGTCTGGGGTCGTAGGCGGCGGCGATGGCGGCACCGGCGCCAGCATGTGCTTGAAGTGCCGCATCACGACCTCGCCGTCGAGCCGCAGGGCATGGCAGCCGCCCAGCGGAGAGCTGCGGGTCCGGCCGCTGCCGACCTCGGCCGTGTCGAAACTGTCCTGGTCGGACCAGACGATCTGGAAGGCGGTCGTCGCCATCACCGGCAGCAGCTCCGTCAGGTGCGTGCAGCCCTCGATGCCGCGGAACATGCGCTTGACGCGCTGCGTGAAGCCGGCCTCGATGCGCAGGCCGGCCAGCTGGGCATAGGCCGGTGCGATGCGCCCGCACACGTCGTACGGCGTCTCGAGCGACTGCGCGACCGCCTCGCGGATCACGAAGTCGCGACCGACCGTGAGGCGCAAGCGCATGTGGTGGATCGGCGCGTTCGGCTGCACGTGCCGCTCGGGCAACTCCAGCGCGGTGGGCTTGGTGTCGACCAGCGTGCCTTCGATGTCGAACAGGCCGTCGTCGCGCGCGAAACCTTCGCATTCGATGCGGCGCAGGTGGACGCGGTGGCGGGCGACGGACGGCGGGTTCAACAGGGCTTCGGTCATCGCCTGATCATGGCGCAACGCGTGCCGTGTCGTCGTCGATGGGGGATTGGTGCACCACGCCCGCAGCGACCAGCTCGGCGATCTGCGCCGGGCTGCGGCCGAGTTCGGCCAGCATCGCCGCCGTGTCGCGGCCGATCCGCGGTGCCGCGGCAGGCAGTTCGCTCGGCGTGCGGTGGAAGCGCGGCGCCGGCGCGGGCTGCAGCACGCCGTCGCTTTCGAGGAAGGTGCCACGCGCGCGGTTGTGCGGATGTCGCGGCGCCTCGCGCATCGACAGCACCGGCGCGAAGCAGGCGTCGCTGCCTTCGAGCAGCCGACACCAGTCGTCGCGATCGCGCGTGCGGATCAGCGCGGCCAGCCGGTTCTTGAGTTCAGGCCAGTCGTCGCGCTCCCATTGGCGGGCGAACAGCGGATCGTCGATGCCGCACTTCTGCAGCAGCTCGCGGTAGAACTGCGGCTCGATCGGGCCGAGCGCGATATAGCGCCCATCGGCGCATTCGTAAGTGCCATAGAACGGCGCCGCACCATCGAGGAAGTTGCTCTCGCGCTCGTCGCGCCAGAAGCCCTTGGCCATCAGGCCGTACTGCGCCGACATCAGCAGCGCGGCGCCGTCGCTCATGGCCGCATCGACCACCTGGCCCTGGCCCGATCGGCGCGCCTCGAACAAGGCGGACACCACGCCCAGCGCCAGCAGCATGCCGCCACCACCGTAGTCGCCGATCAGGTTGAGCGGCACGGCCGGTGGCCGGTCCTTCGGCCCCATGGCATGCAGGGCACCGGAGATGGCGATGTAGTTGATGTCGTGGCCGGCCGCCTGCGACAGCGGGCCGTCCTGGCCCCAGCCGGTCATGCGGCCATAGACCAGCCGCGGGTTGCGCGTCAGGCACGGCTCGGGGCCGAGCCCGAGTTTCTCCGTCACGCCCGGCCGGAAGCCTTCGATCAGGACATCGGCCTGCGCGACCAGGTCGAGCACCGTCGCCACGCCGCGCGGGTCCTTGGTGTTGATGGCGATCGACGTGCGCCCGCGGTCGACGATCCCGTCGTTCTGCATCAGCGCCGCCATCCCCTCGGGCCGGCCGGGCGGCGGTATGCGGTCGATGCGCAGCACGCGCGCGCCCATGTCGGCCAGCAGCATGCCGGCAAAGGGGCCAGGGCCGATCCCGGCCAGTTCGATGACGGTGACGCCTTGCAGTGGTCCGGCCAATTCAGTCCTTCAGGTAGCGGCCGGCGAAGGCCGGCCGGCGGCGTTCCAGGAAGGCCCGCACGCCTTCGGCGAACTCGGGCCGGTCGATCAGTTCGCGCTGACGTTCGCGCTCATGGTCGAGCTGCGCGGGCAGCGTGGCCGTCTCCGCGTGGTCATGCAGCGCACGCGCTTCCGCCACCGCATGCGCTGGCAGCGCAGCCAGGCGCGCCGCGATGCGGCCGACTTCGGCGGCCAGCGCGTCGTCGTCGACGCAGGTCCAGATCAGGCCCCAATGCTCGGCCTCTTCGGCGCTCAGCTTGTCGCCCAGCAGCGTGAGTCCGAGCGAGCGCGTGCGGCCCACCGCGCGCTGCATGAACCAGGTGCAGCCCATGTCGGGCACCAGGCCGAGCGCCGGCGCGAAGGGCAGGTAGAAATAGGCGGAACGCGCCGCCACCACGATGTCGGCCGCGAGCACCACGCCGACGCCGCCGCCGGCCACCGCGCCGTGCATCGCGCAGACCACCGGCACGGGCAGCGTGCGCAGCGCCTGCACGAACACGTTGCCGCCGTCCGCCATCAACTGTGCGGTCTGCTCGCCCAGGCTCGGTGCGCCGGGCTCCGGCGGCTGCGACAGCGTGCGGCCCATGGCACCCAGGTCGGCACCGGAACAGAAACCCCGGCCGTTGGCGGCCAGCACCAGCGCGCGCACGCCGCGGTCGTCCCGCACCTGCCGGAGCGCGGCCAACGCGTCCAGCAGCAACGCGGGCGACAGCGGGTTCATGCGCTCGGGGTCGTCGAAGGTCAGCGTGGCGATGCCTGCGTCGACGCGGTAGTTCACCAGGGGTCGGCCCATCGGATGCGACCGCCGATCACATGCGCTTGGCGACTTCTTCGAGCATCACCTCGGTCGCGCCGCCGCCAATGGTGAGGATGCGCGCGTCGCGCACCATGCGCTCGATCGGCGTGCCGGTGATGTAGCCGATGCCGCCGTGCAGCTGCAGGCAGCCGTGCAGCACCTCCTGCAGCGCCTCGCAGACGAAGGCCTTGACCATCGAGACCTCGCGCACCACGTCCTTGCCCTCGTCGATCATCTGCGCGCAGCTGTAGACCATGGTGCGGCAGGCGAAGGTCTTGGCGGCCATCGCGGCCAGCTTGTTGCGCACCACCGGCTGTTCCCACAGCGTCTTGCCGAACGCCTTGCGCTGCTTCATGTAGTCGAGCGTCATCTCGATGCCCTTGGCCATCTGGCCCACGCTCATCGCGCCGGCCACCAGCCGCTCGTTCTGGAAGGTGCTCATGATGTAGTAGAAGCCCTTGCCCTCCTCGCCCAGCAGCGCGTCCTCCGGCAGGCGCAGATCGTCGAGAAAGAGCTCGGCGGTGTCGGACGCGCGCCAGCCGTGCTTGTCGAACTGGCGTGCCACCTTCAGCCCCGGGTTGCCCTTCTCGACGATGAACAGCGAGATGCCACGGCTGCCCTTGGCTTCGGGGTCGGTCCGCGCGGCCACGATGTAGATGTCGCCGTGCACGCCGTTCGTGATGAAGGTCTTCGAGCCGTTGAGCAACCAGCCGTCGGGCGTGCGCACGGCGCGGGTCTTCAGGCCCGCCACGTCGGAGCCCGCATGGGCTTCGGTCACGCAGACCGCGCCGATCTTCTCGCCGGCGCAGGCGGCCGGCAGGTAGCGCTGCTTCTGCGCATGCGTGCCGCGGTGCGCGATGTGGCCGATCGACATGTCGCTGTGCACCGTGAAGGCGCTGGCCACGCCGCCGAAGGTGCTGCGCGAGATCTCCTCGCCCAGCACGACCGACGCCATGGCGCCCATGCCGCCGCCGCCGTACTCGACCGGATGGCGCATGCCCAGAAAGCCCAGCGCGCCGAAGTCGCGGAACGCCTGTCGCGGGATCTCGCCGGCCAGCTCCCAGGCATCGGCCTGCGGCACGATGACCTCGTCGACATAGCGACGGATCTGCGTGCGGACCATGCGCAGGTCTTCGTCGAGCAGATCGGGTTCCTGGAATTCGAATTCGTTCATCGGCAGCTTTCGCGGAATGAGGAGAAGGCACCGGCAGTGCCGGCATTGGTTCTATTATAGACCGACGTGTCGGCTTATAAAAAGAGCCTGGCTTGCGCCAGATCAAGAGCGCCGGGGGCGCTGGCTGTAACATTCCGGCCCTTGCGAGTGCCGGCCGACCGGGCCCGGCACCGCACCCCAGTTCAAGAGAGAAACGACATGCCACGCGTACGCGCCGACGACTACGATGCCAAGACGCAGACGATCCTGGACAGTGCCGCATCGCTGTTTGCCAAAGTCGGCTACCCCAACGCCAAGATGCAGGACATCGCCAAGGCCTGCGGTGCATCGAAGTCGATGCTCTATCACTACTTCCCGACCAAGGACGACCTGCTCTTCGCCATGCTGGAAGAGCATCTGCAGAAGGTGATCAGCGGGCTCGAGGAAGTCGCTGCGCAGGCCGGCCCGGTGCAGGCGCGCTTCGCGGCCTTCGTGCAGGTGTATGCGCAGAAATCCACGCAGTCGCGCCGCCGCCACGTGACCGCCATGAACGACGTGAAGTTCCTGCCGAAGAACCTGCAGACGCCGCTGCTGCAGCTGGAAGCACGGGTCACCGACCTGACGGCGGAGATGCTCGAACAGCTGAATCCGGGCCTGACCGACTCGGTCTACAAGCCCTACGCGATGCTGCTGCTGGGCATGCTCAACTGGACCGACTACTGGTACAAGCCGACCGGACCGATGAAGCCGCAGGAACTGTGCGAGCGCATCTCGCGGCTCTACCTGCAGGGCTTTCTCGACGAGAAGGCGGGCTGATCGCCCTCTTCAGCACTGGCGCGAGACATCGCCTCCGTTGGCAGGCCGGTCCGCGTCATCCGACCCGGCGATGCGCGCCGCCGGCTCACTCGACCGCGTTGTAGTTCGCGCTGGCCGGGTCGGCCTTGAACAGCGAGAGCCTGGGCGCGGCCAGGTGGTTGGTGGCACTGAAGCTGATGGGCGTCATCACGCCGGTCTCGAGATTGCTGACCTTGGCCAGTTCGGCGTTGGTGCAGTCCCACGTGAGGGCCTTGCCGCAGCGGCCCATGGCGTCGAGCAGCGCACGCGTCGACGCATAGCCGGTGAAGGTGTAGCGGTTCACGCGGCCCAGTTCCTCGGGCGAGAGGTGCTTGGCCAGCTTGTCCATGAAGGGCTTGGCCTGCGGCGAGTTCTCCAGGTACACGTAGTCGACCGTGTAGACGTTGGCGCCCGCCGAGCCCATCATCTTGGCGCTGGCGGGCACGCGCGACACGTAGGTCACGCCCACCGGGATGTTGGCGCCGATGCGCTCGAGCTCCTTGGCCATGGTGATGTTCTCGCCCAGCACGCCGCCGGCCATCAGCGCTTCGGCACCGGCCTGCTTGATCTTGAGGATCTCGGACGAGAAGTCCGACTGGCCCTTCTTGAAGATCTGGGTCGACACCACCTGCAGCTTCTTGGCCTTGGCCGCGCGTTCGAAGCCCTGGCGCACGTTCTCGCCGTAGTCGTCGTCCTGCGAGATCAGCGCCCACTTCTTGCCGGGGAAGCGGTCGGCCATGCGCGACACCAGTTCGTCCACCGCGTCGGCCATGTCGTAGCCCACTGCGAACACGTTCGCGATGGTCGGCTTGTACAGGCCTTCATAGGTGGTGATCGGTGCCATCGCGGGCACGCCCGACTGCTTGAGGATCGGCATGGCCGCCTGTGCCTGCGCCGTGCCCGAGATCGATGTGAAGGCGAACACCTTGTCGTTGTTGATCAACTTGCGCACACCCTGGATGGTGCGCGAGGGCACGTAGCCGTCGTCCTCGGACACCAGGCGCAGCTTGCGGCCGTTGATGCCGCCGGCGGCGTTGGCCTCGGCCAGCGCCACCTTGACGCCGAGGTTGTGCGCCACGCCCAGCAGGGCCGGCGGGCCGGTCAGCGGCAGGATGTCGCCGATCACGATTTCCGTGTCGGTGACGCCCTGCTGCTGCGCAGCCGCGGGGCCGAAGGCGCCCGCGGCCAGCAGTGCGGCAGCGGCGAGTGTGGTGAGTCTCCTGTTCATGCAAGCTCCTTTTGTATGTGGCCTGGGGCCATCGTTAGGTCGGACGTCGGAAAGATCAGTTCAGTAGCGCAGCGGCCAGTGCACCCAGGTGTGGCGCAGGTCGTGCCACATGCCGCGCAGGCCGCGCGGGTCGAAGCGCAGGAAGCCGATCACGGCCAGGCCGTACAGGATGGTCTTCACCTCGTGCGCACGGGTGGCCATGCTGTCGGCCAGCTGGCCGCCGATGGCGGCCATCAGCCAGCCGAACACCTCGGGCATCGTCAGGATGAAGACGGTGCCCAGCACCGCTCCCAGCACCGAGCCGATGCCGCCCACGACGATGATCGCCAGCGCCTCGATGCTCAGCAGGAAGGGGTAGCCCTCGACCGAGACGATGTTCATGTACATGCCCATCAGTGCACCGGCCACGCCCGTCAGCGCCGCGCTGATCAGGAAGGCCAGCAGCTTGTAGCGCACGAGGCTCACGCCCATGGTGCGTGCGGCGATGTCGTTGTCGCGGATGGCGACCAGCGCGCGGCCGACGTACGAGCGGCGCAGGTTGAGCACCAGCAGCACGGCCAGCACCGCCATGGCCAGGCAGAACCAGTAGAAGGCGCGGTCGCTCGACAGGTTCATGCCCAGCATCACCGGGCGCTCGATCATGATGCCGCTGCCCGCGCCGGTGAATTTGCCGCCGGCCAGGATCGCGGCGCTGACGATGTAGCTGAATGCCAGCGTGGTGATCGCCAGGTACAGCCCGTGCAGGCGCAGCGAGGGCAGCCCCACGATCAGGCCGAATACCGCCGGTGCCACCGCCGACAGCACCAGCGCCAGCTCGGGTGGCAGCCCGAGCCGCGTGACGCCGATGGCGTAGGCGTAGCCGCCCAGCATCAGGAACCCCACATGGCCCAGCGAGATCAGGCCGGTGAAGCCGGTGAGCACCATGAGCCCGAGCGCGCCCACGATCGTGAACAGGATCGTCGTCAGGTGCGACAGCATGAAGTTGCCGACCACGGCGGGTGCCGCCACCAGCAGCACCAGCAGCAGTGCCGTCCAGCCCTTGACCGCCGGGGAGTCGGTGAGGACGACGAAGTCCCGGTACCGTTGCTTGAAGAAACCGCTTCGCATCTCAGACCCTCTCGATCCGTTTTTCACCGAACAGCCCGAAGGGCCGCACCATCAACACCACCAGGATCAGCACGAAGCCGGCGATCTCCTTGAGCGTGCTCGGCAGGTAGCCGCCCACCAGGTTCTCGAGCACGCCGATGGCCAGGCCGCTCACGGCCGAGCCCAGCACCGCGTCGAAGCCGCCCAGCACCGTGGCCGGAAAGGCCTTGAGCCCGATCTCGTAGATGGTGGGCGCGAGCCCGTAGATCACCGCGAAGAACGCGCCGGCCAGGCCGGCCAGGCCCGACGCCGCGGCCCAGGCCACGGCCTGCACGCGCGCGGTCGACACGCCCATCAGGCGCGCCGTCTTCTCGTCGGCGGCCACCGCGCGCATGGCCACGCCGAAGCGGCTCTTGCGCAGGAAGACCCAGAAGCCGGCAATGGCCACCAGCAGCACGCCGATCACCGCGATCTGGCTGCTCCGCATGCCGATGCCGCCCACGTTTACCAGCGTGTCGGCGCCCTCCACCGCGAACTTGTGCGGCGCCGCGCCCCAGACCATGGTGACCACCGAGCGCAGCACCACGGCCAGCCCGACGGTGACCAGCACCACCGACAGCACGGGCTCGCCCAGCATCGGCCGCATCACCAGCCGCTCGCACAGCAGGCCCAGCACGGCGCCCACGACCACCGCCACCAGCACGGTGGAGATGGCGTTGGTGCCCAGCAGGGTCGCGAGCGACCACGAGGTGTAGGCGGTCAGCATGCCCATCTCGCCCTGCGCGAAATTGACGATGCCGGTGGACTTGTAGATGACCGCGAAGCTCATGGCCACCAGGCCGTAGATCGCGCCGATCGCGAGGCCGGAGACGACCAGTTCGATGAAGTAGTTCATGCCGGGCTGCCGTAGATCTGTTCGAGCTCGCGTGCGAACTTCTTGTTGATGAGGCCACGGCGCACCTTCTGCGTCGCCGTGAGTTCGCCGTCGTCGTGGTCGAGTTCCTTCTCCAGGATCACGAAGCGCCGCACGTTCTCGACCCGCGCGAAGCGGCCGTTGACGGCGTCGACCACGCCCTGCACCAGCTCGATCACCTCGGGCAGCAGGGAGAGCGACTTGTAGGTGGTGTATTGCAGGCTGCGTTCGGCGGCCCAGCGCCCGACGGTGTCGAAGTCGATCTGGATCAGGCCGCCCAGGAACTTCTTGCCCTCGCCCACCACGATCGCCTCGCGCACGTAGGGGCTGTCCTTCAGCGCGTTCTCGATCTCCGAGGGCGCGATGTTCTTGCCGCCGCTGGTGATGATGATGGCCTTCTTGCGGTCCACCACCGTGATCTCGCGCAGGCCGTCGCGCTCGTGCACCTCGACGATGTCGCCGCTGGCCAGCCAGCCGTCGGGCAGCAGCACGTCGGCACTGCCCTTGTCGTCGAACAGGTAGCCGCGGAACACGCCGGGCGAGCGCACCAGCACCTCGTTGTCGTCGCCCAGGCGCCATTCGGTGCCCGGCAGCTCGGGGCCGCAGCTGCCCGCCACATGCGGGCGCCCTGCGCGCTGCACGAACGACAGGCCGCCGGCTTCGGTGAGCCCGTAGCCCTGCCCCACCGGCAGGCCGATGATGTCGAAGAAGCGCAGCGTCTCCGGCGACACCGACGCGCCGCCGCACATGCGCGTGTGCGTGCGGTTCAGTCCCATGTGGCGCTGCATGTTGCGAAACAGCAGCCAGTACCAGGCGAAGAACTCCAGCCGGTCGGCGGTGCTGCCCGCGTCGCCCCGTTCGGCGCGACGGTCGGACAGCACGCGGCCGCGCCGCATGCCGCGCCGGTACAGCGCGCGCTGCAGTCGGCCGCTGTCCTTCATGCGGAACTCGAAGTGCTGCTGCAGCTTTTCCCAGATGCGCGGCACGCCCAGGAAGAAGGTGGGTGCGACCTCGCGGATGTTGGTGGCGACCGTGTCGATCGACTCCGCGAAATTGACGGTGCCGCCGGTGATCAGGTGCAGCACGGTCGAGTAGCTGCGCTCGGCCACGTGGCACAGCGGCAGGTAGCACACCGACTCGAAGCGCTTGTCGAGCATGTCGCGCGCCGTGCCATAGGCGCAGGCGCCATAGATCATGTTGCGGTGCGACAGCATCGCGCCCTTGGGCGGCCCGGTGGTGCCGGACGTGTACACGAGGATCGCGACGTCGTCGGGCGTCAGGTCGTCGATCATCGCGTCCAGCCGCACGCCGGCCTGCGGATCGGCGGCCTCCAGCGCGCGGCCCAGCGCCAGCAGGTGCTCGAAACTGTGCGGCCGGCCCTCGGGGTAGCGGCGCAGGCCCTTCATGTCGACGCAGAACACCTCCTTCAGATGGGGCAGGCCGTCGCCGTTGGCCATCGCGTCGAGCACCTTGTCGGTCTGTTCCTGGTCGCCGGTGATCGCCACCTTGGCCTGGCAATGGCGCGCGATGTACTGCAGCTCGAGCCAGGGGTTGGTCGGGTAGATGCCGACCACCTGGATGCCCAGCATCTGTGCACCCAGGTCGGCGTGGAACCACTGGGGCACGTCCTCGCTGGCGATCACGATGCGGTCGCCGCGAACCAGGCCCAGGCTCATCAGGCCGAGCGCCGCGTCGCGGGCGTCGGCGTAGTACTGCGCCCAGGTGGTGCCCTTCCAGACACCCTGGACCTTCTCGCGCAGGGCGATGCGGTCACCGTGCTGCCGCGCGCGGTCGCGCAGCAGTTGCGGCATCACGCCTTCGCCGCGCACCAGCTTGTCGATGTCAGCCATGAGCGGCCTCCTCTCCCAGATAGGCCGCCAGCACGCGCGGATTGGCGGCGACCTCGGCCGGCGTGCCTTCGGCGATCAGGCAGCCGAAGTCCAGCACGTAAATGCGGTCGGACAGGTCCATCACCACCTGCATGTCGTGTTCGATCATCAGCACCGACACGCCGAATTCGTCGCGAATGTCCAGCGTGAAGCGCGCGATGTCTTCCTTCTCTTCGCGGTTCATGCCGGCCACGATCTCGTCGAGCAGCAGCAGCGTGGGCTCGCAGGCCAGCGCACGGCCGAGCTCGACGCGCTTCTGCTGGCCATAGGCGAGCTCCGACACGGGCTTGTCGCGCAGTTCCTCGATCTCGAGGAACTCGATGATCTGCTCGACCTTCTGGCGCGCGGCGACCTCTTCGCGGCGCGGCCGCCCCCAGAACATCAGCGACTCCAGCACGCTGTAGCGGAAGTGGATGTGGCGGCCGATCAGCAGGTTCTCGATCACCGTCCCGTGGCGGAACAGCGCGAGGTTCTGGAAGGTGCGGCCGATGCCGGCGCCGGCGTAGTCGGACGACTTGAGCGGCGCCGTGTCCTTGCCGCGCAACAGGATCTGTCCCGACGATGGCGGCAGCACGCCGCTGACCAGATTGAAGGTGGTGGTCTTGCCGGCGCCGTTGGGGCCGATCAGGCTCACGATCTGGCCGGGCATGACCTTCAGGCTCACGTCGCTCACGGCCTTTACACCGCCGAAGTTCTTCGAGATGCCGCGCACCTCGAGGATCGGCGTGGCCGCATCGGCGGCGCCCGTCACCGGGCTCGTCGTCTGCAAGGTGTTCACGACAGCCACCTCTTGCGACGCTTGTAGTGCTTCACGTCCTTCATGTGGGTGCGCTCGGCGCTGCCCGCGCCCTGGCCCAGGTAGAACTCGCGCACGTCGGCATTGCGGCGCAGCATCTCGGATGTGCCGTCGAGCACGATGCGGCCGTTTTCCATGATGTAGGCGTAGTCGGCGATGGCGAGCGCGCGCGTGGCGTTCTGCTCGACCAGCAGGATGGTCAGCCCACTGCTGTCGCGCAGGCCCTGGATGGCGTCGAAGATCTCCGACACGACCAGCGGCGCCAGTCCGAGCGAAGGCTCGTCGAGCGCCAGCAGCTTGGGGCGGCTCATCAGCGCGCGGCCGACCGCGACCATCTGCTGCTCGCCGCCCGAGAGATAGCCGGCGATATGGTCGCGCCGGTTCGCGAGCCGCGGGAACAGCGTGTAGACGTAGTCGCGGGTTTCGGCCAGGCTGCGCCTGTCCTGCAGGTGCGCGCCGACGACGAGGTTCTCGTCGACCGTGAGCGTCGCGAACAGGCGCCGCCCCTCGGGCACCTGCACCAGGCCGCGGCCGACGATCGCATGGGCCGACTCGCGCTCGATCGCATCGCCCTGCCAGCGCACGACGCCCTTCTCGATCTCCCCGTCCTCCGCGTCGAGCACGCCCGAGATCGCCTTGAGCACGGTCGACTTGCCCGCGCCGTTGGAACCCAGCAGCGCAACGATGCGCCCGGCCGACACCTCGAGCGAGACGTCGCGCACCGCCTCGATGGCGCCGCCATAGACGACCTGCATGTTCTGTACCGCCAGCATCGGCCCGGCTCCTGGCGGAGGGGGCGCGGCGGCTGGCGCGATGTGCATCGAACTCATCTTTCTTGTCTGCCTCTTGCTGTCGTGGGGAACGTTCGGCCGGGTTGGCGTCGTCGTCCCGGTTTCAATATTAGTCCGACCCGTCGGTCTGTGAATCGAGCGAATTGTGTCGCCTCGGCGCAGTGCGCGTGCTGGTACTTACCCGGACTGCGCGACGGCTGCGACGGCCGGCGGCTGCGTGGCGGGCAGCAGGTCCTTCAGTGGCACGCCATCGTCGGCCAGGCGCGCCGCATCGATCGGCAGGCCGGCGGCCACGAGGCGCTTGGCGACCATGAAATCCGCCGGCCGGCCGACCGCGTCCGCGGCGATCACCACGCCCGCTTTCAGATAGAAGGCGATGAAGCGCCGCGAGGCCGGATCGCCACGCAGCACGCAGTCGTCATGCCCCTGCGACAGGCCGACCATCTGCAGCTTGAGTTCGTACTGGTCGGACCAGAACCAGGGCACGGCGCGGTTGGGCCTGGGCTTGCCGCACAGCAACGATGCCGCGGCGCGCGCCTGCTCCAGCGCATTCGGCACCGACTCCAGCCGGACGCGGCGCCCGTACAGCGCGCTGTGGTGCACGGTGCAGTCGCCGGCCGCCACGATGTCGGGGTCGGAGGTTCGCGACAGCTCGTCGACCACGATGCCGCCGTCGACCTCCAGGCCGGCCGACTCGGCCAGTTCCACGTTGGGCAGCATGCCGATGCCCGCCACCACGATGTCGGCCACGATGCGCTCGCCCGAAGCACCGATGAGCGCGGCGATGGCGCCGTCGTCCGCCAGTTCGGCGCGTGCCACGATGAAGCCGGTGCGCAGTTGCACGCCCGCCTCGCGATGCACGTCTTCATAGAACGCCGCGACCCGCGCACCGGTGACGCGGGCCAGCACGCGCGGCAGCGCCTCGAGCACCGTGACTTCGGCGCCGAACTTGCGCGCGGAGGCGGCCAGTTCGAGGCCGACATAGCCGCCACCCACCACGACCACCCGAACGCCTTCGGCCATGCCCGCGCGGATGGCGTCGGCATCGGCCAGCGTGCGCAGGTAATGCAGGTTGCGCGGCCTGCCGTCGGCCGGCAGCCCGGGCAGCGACAGCGGCCGCGGGCGACCGCCGGTGCACAGCGCCAGCTTGCTGTAAGGCATGACGCGCCCGTCGTCGCACTGCACGGTGCGCGCGGCGCGGTCGATGCCGAGCAGCCGAACGCCCGCATGCACGTCCACCCTCGCCGTCGCATAGGCCGAGGCCGGCCGGAGTTCGAGCGCGTCGAGGGTCGCGGCACCGTGCAGGTAGGCCTTCGACAGCGGCGGCCGTTGATAGGGCAAGACGCCCTCGTCGCCGATCAGGTCGATGCGGCCGGCCCAGCCGAGCTGCCGCGCCGTGACCGCCAGTTCCGCGCCGGCATGCCCTGCGCCCACGATCAACAGCTTGTCGTCTTCATACATGGTTGTCCCCAATCGATGCGGCCGCCGCATCATCTATAGTTCGATCTTTGATAAACCGTCTCGTCGGTCTAATAATAAGTCGGACATTGCGCGGTGGCAAGGCATGCCGTCGGCTGGAAACGGGAATCCCCGCCCGCGCGGTGCCGGATCGACAGACGCTTCACGGAGGCCGGGACATGACACGCGTACGCGCAACCGATTACGACGACAAGCGGCAGTCCATCCTGGACCACGCCGCGGCCCTCTTCGCGCGCAAGGGCTTCGAGGGGTCGACCATGGTGGAGGTCGCGCTGGCCTGCGGCGCGTCCAAGTCGCACCTCTATCACTACTTCGCCCGCAAGGAGGACCTGCTGTTCGAGATCGTGCGGGTGCACATCGCGGCGCAGGCGGAGGAACTGGCGGAGATCGTCGCGCATCCCCTGCCGGCCGAAGTGCGCTTCGAGCAGTTCGTGGCCGCCTTCGTCGATCGCAGCGCCCAGTCGCGCAACGAGCATCTGGTGCTGATGAACGACATCAAGTTCCTGCCCGATGCGCAGCGCCGCGAAGTGCGCAAGCTCGAGAAGCAGCTGGTCGACCTGATGGCGGGCCTGCTGCATGAGATCAACCCCGGCCTGATGCCCGAAACCAGGCCGCGCCCGCCCTACGCCATGCTGCTGTTCGGCATGATCATCTGGACCTTCACCTGGTACGAGAAGAAGGGCCCGGTGCCGCCTCGCGAGCTGGCTGCGCGCATCTCGCAGCTGTTCGTGCACGGCTTCAAGGGCCAGGTTTTCGTGCGGCCTGCGCGGTCACGCTAACGATACCGCTGGGCTTGGGATGTCACCTGGTGCCGAACAGGGCGTTGCGTGCCGCATCCGACGGAAAGACGCAGGCGACGTCGTGGGCGCAGCCGGGCACGACCGTGACCTGGCGGTTCTTCTCGGGCGCCAGCATCTTGCGGTCGTATTCGGCATAGGCCTGGCCGCGCTGCAACCGGAAAGGCCCCTGGGCCATGGCGCCGCAGGATTTGTCGAGCAGCCGATAAGCGGTGCCGGGGTTGTTGGCGCCGTCGAGTTCGGCTTCGAGGTAGCGGATGTCGGCGGCGGCATAGCGGCTGCGGGCTTGGGCCGCACTGCTGCCGAGTTCGGCGGGCAGACCGTCGGTGCCGTATTTCCACCGGTTCACGCCGATGCAGTCGGCACCGGCGGCTTCGGGCCGGTAGGCGTCGAAATAGAGCCAGGTGCCGGGGTCGGACACCACGTAACGCAGCGTCAGCGAACGCTCGGCAGGCGGATGGGCGAAGCCGATGTAGTGCTGCACCATTTGCGCACCCGCCGAGAAACCAGCCAGGGTGATGCCCTGCAGGCTGGGCCAGCGCCGGGCCAGTTCGGCGATCAGCGCATCCATGGCGGCGAAGGACGTCGGCTGCGCACCATTGGTGGCGCGCTCGCCATCGAGCCACGAGGAGCAGGTCCAGAGCAGATCGCCATCTTGCGGGTCGGGCGTGCCAGGGGCATTGCATTTGGCCGACCGGTTGGCAGCGACCTGGAACACCGGCGCGATGACCAGGGTGTCGCCCATCGCACCCGCGTTCCTGGCCGCCTGCAGCGTGGCGTCGAAGGTGCGGTTGGCATCCCGGGGATGGCCGTGCATGGCGACGATGGCATTCACCGGTGCGGCGCCCTCGGGCAGCGACGCGTAGAAATGCAGCGCGCCCCCGCCCTGCGGGAGTTGGAATGACTGGTAGCACGCGGGCCCGGCACCGTGCTGGCAGGCGTCGGGATCGGCCGACGCGGCAGCGGCATGGAATGACGCGGCGGCCGCCAGGCTCACGGCCAGCAGGCGGGACAACAGGGTGATCTTTTTCATGGGCGCTTGCTCTTGCTTGCGCCCCATCCTAGTTCACCGCCTTGCTGCGCCCCTTCCAGTGCGGCTCGCGCAGCACGTTCTTCATGATCTTGCCGGCGCCCGACAGCGGCAACGCGTCGCGGAACTCGACCGAGCGCGGGCATTTGTAGCCGGCGATCAGGCTGCGGCAGTGTGCAATGAGCTCGGCCTCGGTCAGCTCGGCGCCCGGCCTGCGTACCACGACCGCATGCACGGTCTCGCCCCACTTGTCGCTGGGGATGCCGATCACCGCGCATTCGCGCACGCCGGGATGCTGGTGCACCGCGTTCTCGACCTCGCGCGAATAGATGTTCTCGGCGCCGCTGATGATCATGTCCTTCACGCGGTCGACGATGTAGATGAAGCCGTCGTCGTCCATGTAGGCACCGTCGCCGGTATGCAGCCAGCCGTTGCGGATCGCGGCGGCCGTCGCCTCGGGCTTGTTCCAGTAGCCGAGCATGGTCTGCGCGCCACGCACCGCGATCTCGCCGGGCACGCCACGCGGCAGTTCGACGCCGGCCTCATCGACGATCTTCACGTCGATGCCATAGGCCGCGCGGCCCGCCGACAGGCGCCTCGATGCGCCGTGCGGACCGTCGAAGTGGTACTTCCAGGGCAGCGTGGTGGCGAGCGTCGTGCACTCCGTCATGCCGTAGCCCTGGATGAACTCCCAGCTCGGCAGCTCCCTGGCGGCCTGCATGAGCACCGCGTCGGGCATCGACGACGAGCCGTACTCGCAGTAGCGCACGCTCGACAGGTCGTAGGCGCGGATGTCCGGGTGGTTGATCATCGCGTTGACCATCGTGGGCACCAGCAGGCAGTAGTTGACCTTGTGCGCCTGGATCGCCTGGAAGGCCGTGACCGGTTCGAACTTCGGCACGCAGACGTGCGAGCCGCCGGCGAAGGACACCGCGAGCGCCGGCGACGCGCCCGCCAGGTGGAAGAAGCCCGCCACGTGCATGTAGCGCGTGTCTTCGTCCAGGTGCAGCGACGCGATCCAGTTGATCGACGAGAATACGAAGTTCTTGTGCGACAGCATCACGCCCTTGGCGACACCGGTGGTGCCGCCGGTATAGAAGATGGCGTAGAGATCGTCGTCGCTCGCGCAGCGGTCGTCGGCCGGCTCGCTGGTGGCGATCAGGGTCTCGTAGGCATGCATGCCGGCCGGCGTTGCGGCCTCGCCCATGTGCACGAGGTTCGGCACCGGGCACGCGGCGGTCAGCACCACCGCCTGGTCGGCGAACGCATCGTCCACGAGGAGTGCGCGGGCGCCGCTGTCGCGCAGTGCATAGACGTTCTCGGGCACGGCCCAGCGGGTGTTCAGCGGCACCAGCACCAGGCCCGCCCATGCCGTGGAGAAGAACAGCTCCAGGTAGTTGTCGCTGTTGTGCGCCAGCACGGCGACGCGGTCGCCGCGTTGCAGCCCGAGTGCGTGCAGCGCGGCGGCGGTGCGTGCCACGCGGTCGCCGACCTGCAGCCAGGTCCGCTCGCGTGTGCCGTAAATCGTGGCAGCGTGGCGGCCACGGGTCTGGATGGAACGATGGAGCGCTTGGGTAAGTTGCATGGCCTGTCTCGCTGATCTTGGAATGAAGTCGAAGGGTGCTGTCGGTGCTGTTGGTGCTATGTCAGCCGCCCGCCACGCCCTTGTCGTGCAGGCGCCCGTAGGCCGCCGCGTCGAGCCCGAGGATCGAGGACAGCACCTCTTCGGTGTCGGCGCCCAGCCGTGGCGCGGGCTGCACGGGCCGCCGCGGCACGGCGGAGAAATCGAGCGGCAGCCCCGGTGCGATCACGCGGCCGACGCCCGGCTGGTCGATCTCGCCGAACAGCGGATTGGCCAATGAGCAGGCCGCATCCTCGCGGACGAGCTGCCGCATCGTCTGGTACTTGCCCCAGCAGACGCCGTGGCGGTCGAACACCGCGGCGACCTCGGCGAACGGCCTGGCACCGACCCACCGTGCGACCGCCTCGCGGATCTCTTCGCGGGCGCGGAAGCGGTCGCCTTCGCGGGCGAGATCGAGGCCGAGACGCCGCTCGACCGCCGCCATCTCGTCGCCGATCGACAGCGCGTCGCACAGCACGCGCCATTGCTTGCCCGTGAGCCCGACCACCATGACGCGCACGCCGTCCGAGGTCGCGAAGTCATGGCCGAAGGCGCCGAAGAGATGGTTGCCGTGCCGGCCGCGTTCCTGGCCGAGCTGCGCCTCGGCCAGGAAGCCGAGATGGCCGACCACCGCCAGCGCGACGTCTTCCAGCGCCAGTTTCACGTGCTGCCCGACGCCCCGCCGCCGCCGATGGCGCTCGGCCGCCAGCAGTCCGACCGCGGCCATCTGCCCGGTGATCAGGTCCCAGGCCGGCAGCACATGGTTGACGACGGTTTCCGCATCGCCGCTGCCCGTCAGGTAAGGCAGGCCGATGCGCGGATTGATGGTGTAGTCGACCGCGGCGCCGCCGTGGCGATCGCCCTGCACGGTGAGCTGGATCAGGTCGTCGCGGCGCTGACGCAGGCCGTCGTGGTCGAGCCAGCCGCGCGGCGGGAAGTTGGTGAGCAGCATGCCCGCGTCCTCGCCCGGCGCCGTGATCAGCGCCATCGCGAGCTCCTTGCCCTCGGGCGAGGCCAGGTCGAGCGTCACCGACTTCTTGCCCTTGTTGAGGCCGGTCCAGAACAGGCTGGTGCCGTCCTCCGACACCGGCCAGCGCCGGTGGTCGAGCCCGCCGTTCAGCGCGTCGATGCGGATCACCTCCGCGCCCATCTGTGCCAGCGTCATGCCGCCCAGCGGCGCGGCGACGAACGCCGCCGCCTCGACGACACGCAGCCCTTCCAGGAGATTGCCGTTGTCCATATCCGACTCCTTCAATGTGCAGCCGCCGCAGCAGCCGCAGCGGCCGGCGCGGTGTCTGCCAGTGCTTGTTCCGCCAGCGCCTGCTCCAGCAGGCTGCGCGCGATGACCTTCAACGCCAGCGTCTCTTCCGCGCCTTCGAAGATCGACAGCACGCGCGCGTCGACGAAGTAGCGGCTCACCGGCGTTTCCTCGGCATAGCCCATGCCGCCGTGCAGTTGCAAGGCCTCGCGCGTGACCCATTCCGCCGAGCGGCAAGCCAGCAGCTTGACCAGGCTGGCCTCCATGCGCCCGCCGCCCGCGTCGAGCGTGCGTGCCACCGCATAGGCCAGGCGCTGGCACGCCGCATAGCGTGCACCCATGCGTGCCAGCTTGGCCAGCGTCAGCGGGCAGTCCAGCAGCGGCGCGCCGAAGACCTTGCGGTCGGCCGTGTAGCGCAGCGCCGCACGGATCGCGGCGCGCATCACGCCCGAGGCGCGGCCGGCCGTCTGCATGCGGCCGCCCATCATTCCGGCCATCGTGAAATAGAAGCCCTTGCCGAGCCCGGCGCGGCCGCCGATCACGTGGCTGTCGGGCACGAAGAGCCCGTCGAAGGACAGGTCGAACGAATGCATGCCGCGGTAGCCGATGGTCGGTATCGCCTTGCCGGTGAGCCGGCCGCCGCCCTCCGCCTCGCCCTGCAGATGGTCGAAGGCATGGCCGTCGTCGGACGGCTTCTCGACCAGCATCAGGCTCAGGCCGCGATGGCCGGCCGAACGGTCGGGGTCGGTGCGCACCACCACCATCAGCAGGCCGGCCTTGCCTGCGAAGGTGCACCAGGTCTTGGCGCCGTCGAGCCGCCAGCCGCCGTCGACCCGCGTGCCCCGGAGCATCAGCCCCGCGACGTCGGAGCCGTAGTCGGGCTCGGTGATCGCGATGGCGCACAGCGGGTCGCCCGTCGCGATGCGCGGCAGCCAGTGCGCCTTCTGCTCGTCGGTGCCGCCCGCCATCAGGGCACGGCTCAGGATCTCGGGCCGCGTGATCAGGCTGCCGGCGCCGGCCAGCGAGGCTTCCGACAGCGCCTCGGTCACCAGCACCATGAGCAGCGTGTCGTCGCGGTCGTTCGGGCCGCTGCCGCCGAAGCGCTCCGGTACCGTCAGGCCGAACACGCCCATCTCGCGCAACGGCTGCAGCAGGCTCTCGGGCACGGTCAGGTCGTGGCGATGCAAGGCCTCGGCCTGCGGCGCCACCACGTCGGCGGCGAAGCGGCGGAACGCGTCCTGTGCCATCGCGTGCGATTCGTCGAGCACCACGCCGCCGACCTCGCCGTCCGCATCGGCCAGCGCGCGGCCGACGGCCTGCAGCGCCGTCGCGCTGCCGGCGGAGCGGCGCAGCGCCGCCCAGGCCGGATCGGCGGCGAAGGCATGCAACGGCGCGGTGTCGAGGTCCAGTTCCAGGAAGAGCATCTCGGTGCGCGCGAGCACCGCGCCGATCGCGTCCACGCCGAAGACCAGCGCCAGGCCGGCCTCCAGCGCACTGGGCGCCCTGCCCGCGGTACTCGATCCGCCCGACGCATCCACGCCATCGATCGCCGTCTCCGCCGCCAGCAGGTCGGCGCTGGCCCAGGCCAGCTCGTAGTTCGCGACCTGGCGTGCGTCGAAGCGCCGTGCGTTGAATGCGCCTTCGTCAGTGCAGGCCCGTGCCAGCGCCTGCGTGGCGCGCTGGAGCAGCGGACGCAGGCCTGCGAGCAGCGCCGCACAGCGCTGGATGTCCTTGTCGTATGCAGCCATCGCGCGGGCCTCAGGCGGCGGCCAGCACGTCGAGCGCCAGCTTCGACACGGTGCGGCCGGTGTCGGCGCAGGCTTGCGTGCCGCCGTCGCCATAGTCCTTGACGGCGTCGCCCACGTGCCAGAAGTTCGGCAGCGGCGTGGTCTGCGGCAGGTCGTAGCCGCCGCACGAACGCTGGGCCGGCCAGTCGCCGCGCATCACGCGCACCGACAGCATTTTGGCGTTGGCGAAGCCGGGGAACAGGTCGCGCAGGTCCTGCAGCGACGCCTCGATCTCGGTGTCGTTGTCGAAGTCGCCGATGGCCGGCCGCGGCACCGCATAAGCCACGTACTGGTGCCAGCCCGCGGGCGCCAGCTCGGGGCAGGTCGCGGTGAGTTCGCCGATGTTGCACAGGCGCCGCGTGCGGCCGAAGGTCACCAGGCCCGGCGCGTCGTAGAGGCGTTCGCGCGTGGCGAAGTTGATCACGATGTTGGCCGCCGGCTTCGGTGCGGTCGTGGCCATCGCCACGTATTCGGCGCCGAAGGCCGCCGCGCCGGGCAGCGCCACGGTGGCGCGCGGCCCGATGTTGCTGATCACCACGCGGGCGTTCACGCGGGTGACGACGCCGTCCTTCACCAGGTCGACGCCGGTGGCGCGGCCATCTTCCACGTGCAGCGCGGCAACCGGCGTGCTCAGCCACACCTCGCCGCCGCGGCGGCGGATCGCGTCCGTCAGGTCGTTCCACAGGCCGACGGTGCCGCGCGGGCAGAAGCCGAAGCGCTTGAACGCGCCCTTCACCGCGAAGTAGGTCAGGAAGGCACGCGCCGGCAGCTCGTCCGAGTTGGCCGCGAAGATGGCCGCGCACAGGTTGCGGAAGATCGCATGCACCGTCTCGTTCTTGGTGTACTGCGCGAGCCATTCCTGCGTGGTGAGCTTCGCCTCGGGCAGGTCGCCGCCGCGCGCATCCGCGAACTTGGCGCCGATCTTCGCGGCCTGCTTGGTGAAGCCGCCCAGCAGCATGCCCCAGCCGCCCTTCGCGACGTTGATGATCTTGCCGTCGATGAGGAACACCGTGGCGGGGTTCGGCTCGCGCAGGTCGAGTTCGACGTCGAGCAACGCGAAGGTCTCCTCGAAAGTCGATCCGCGCTCGATCGCGATGGCGCCGATGTTGACGGTGAAGCCGTCGATCTGTTCGCTCGACGCGCGGCCGCCGACGCGGTCCAGGCTCTCGGCGACCAGCACCTTCTTGCCGGCGGCCACCAGCCGCGCGGCGGCGCTCAGGCCGCCCGCGCCGGCGCCGATCACGATGGCGTCGTAGGTGACGGGATGTGTGGCGGTTTCAGTCATGGTGTCTTGTCTCCAGTGAGTTGTTGGGCAGGGATTCGGGCGGCACGGCGCAGCAGTTCGCGAGCGCGCGCCACCACGGGCAGGTCGACCATCTTTCCGGCGTACTCGACGGCGCCTCGACCGTCGCGCTGCGCGGCCTCGAAGGCCGCGATCAGGCCTTCGGCATGGGCGCGTTCGTCCGCCGATGGCGAGAAGCCGTCGTTGAGCACCGGCACCTGGGCCGGATGGATGCAGAAGGCGCCGACGAAGCCCAGGTCGCGCGCCAGCCGGACCTGCGCGGCGAAGGCGTCGATGTCCGCGAACTCCGCGATCGACGCGGGAAAGCCGAGCGGCAGGATGCCCGCGCGGCGGCAGGCGAAGGCCACCATCTGGTTGGGGCCGAACAGCGTGGCGGGCGTCGGCGACATGCCGGCGCTGGCAGAAAAGTCCTCGGAGCCGAGGATCATTCCGAGCAGCCGCGGCGAGCTCGACGCGATGGCGTCGAGATGCGGCAACGCCGCCACGTCCTCGATCTGTGCGATGAGCCAGGTGCGGCCATCCGGCAGGCCGAGCTGCCGCTCGCGTGCCGCCACGCGCTGCGCGGCACCCAGCACGGCCGCCGGCGAGTCGACCTTCGGCAACACGAGCGCCTGCACGGCCGCGCCGACCGCGGCATCGATGTCGAGCGCGGCCATGTCGGCGTCGGCGTTCACGCGCACCAGCACGGCGGTGCCGTGCGCCGCCACGCCGGCAGCACGCGCAGCCAGGCCTTCGCGCGCCTGCGGCTTGAGCGCCAACGGCACGCTGTCCTCGAGATCGAGGATGACCGCGTCGGCGCCACGCTCGTGCGCACGCGCCACGAACCGGTCGACGTGCGCGGGCACGAAGAGCATCGAGCGCCAGACCGGCGGCTGGGAGTCGGTGGCAGCCATCATGCGAAGCGCACGTTGGCGCCCATGCCCTGCGCACCCTGCGGATCGACGGTCCAGAGCCGGGCGGACCGACCGTCGTCGCCGGCCCGGCCCTGCAGGGTCAGCAGGTCGGTGTCGAAGGCCGGGCGCAGCGCGCGAAAGTCGAAGTGCGCGATGGGCAACTGCGGCCGCTCGGCCTGCAGCAGGTCGAGCAGCAGCGTGGCCAGCAACGGACCGTGCACCACCAGCGCCGGATAGAACTCCTGCCCGGTCGCATAGTCGCGGTCGTAGTGGATGCGGTGGCCGTTGTAGGTCAGCGCCGAGTAGCGGAAGAGCATCGCCGGATCGGGCTGCAGCGCGCGCTGCCATTGGGCCTCGTCCTTCGGCCGTGCGCCGGGTGGCAGCGGTGCGGCGGCGGTGGGCGCATCGCGGTAGACGATGTGCTGGCGCTCGCGCAGGCAGGTCCGTCCGGCCTGCGACAGCACGTGCTCGACCGTGACGAACACCAGCGCGCCGCTCTGCCCCTGCTTGAGCTCCACCGACTGCACCGTCGACACCTTCTGCGCGTCGCGGCCGATGGTCAGCGGTGCTTCGACGTCGATCTCGCCCGAGGCCCACATGCGCCGCGGCAAGGGCACCGGCGGCAGGAAGCCGCCACGGCCAGGATGTCCGTCGGCACCGATCGCGGCGCGTGCGGGCGTGTCGAGGAAGTACAGCCAGTGCCAGGGCAACGGCAATGCGTCGCCGGCTTCCGGTGCCTGCGCGCGGTCGAGCAGCCCCGCCAGCGCACGCGCCGGAAAGGGATCGATGCGCTGCTCGGCGATCTGCTGCCGGCCGACCCATTCGCGCAGATGGTCGATGTCCAACGTCATGCTCGTGCCGCCTCTGGCGTGCGCAGCGACAGGCCGAGCGCGACGCGGCGCTCCAGCCACGGGCTGGGGCGATAGCGCGGATCGCCGGTCGCGGCCTGCATGCGCCGCAGGATCTGCAGCACCTGGACGCCGCCGATGCGGTCGCCCCAGGCCAGCGGGCCGTGCGGATAGCCCAGGCCGAGCTTCACCGCGTCCTCGATGTCGTCGATCGACGCGATGCCGCGCTGCGCGATCTGCGCCGCGATGTTGACGATGGTCGCCAGCACGCGCTGCACGATGAAGCCCGGGCTGTCGTTGATCACCGTGACGCCGACGCCGTCCTGCGACAGCAGCGCATGCGCGGCGTCGCGCCAGGCTGGCGTGGTCACCGCGGTGAGCATCAGCGTGCGGTGCAGGCCGAAGCCCGGCAGTGGATCGATCGCCACGCAACGCGGCGCGTCGAGGCCCAGCGCGATCGCCTCGCTCGTCGCGTCGCGTCCCCAGGGCTGCACGATCAGCAGGGCATCGGGTTTCGGGTCGTCGAGCCATCGCGCACCGGCCTCGGTCACCAGCGCGCGGAGCGCTTCGCGGTCGGCCGCATCCGGCGCGACCCACACGCCGAGTCCGGCGGGCAGCGCGGGCACGGGCGGCACCGGCGGCAGTTGCCTGGCATCGCCTTCATACGCGTACCAGCCCTGCCCCGTCTTGCGGCCGAACAGGCCGGCGGCCACACGCGGCGGCACCAGCGACGACGGCCGGAAGCGCGGCTCCTGCTGGAACTGCTCGTAGATGGACGCCATGACCTTGCTCGACACGTCGAGCCCGGTCAGGTCGAGCAGCTCGAACGGCCCCATGCGAAAGCCGGCCGCCTCGCGCAGCACGCGGTCGACCTGGTCGACGCTGGCCGACTGTTCTTCCAGCAGACGCAGCCCTTCGGTGTAGAGCCCGCGGCCGGCGTGGTTGACCAGGAAGCCCGGCTGGTCGGCCGCGACCACCGCGCGGTGGCCGGCACCGGCGACCAGATCGCGCAGCGAGCGGACCACGGCGGGCGCCGTGCGCACCGCCGCGATCACCTCGGCCACCTTCATCAGCGGCACCGGATTGAAGAAGTGCAGGCCCGCCACGCGCTCGGGGCGCGTGCAGGCCGCCGCGATCTCGGCCACGACCAGCGACGACGTGTTGCTCGCCAGGATGGCCTGCGGCGACACGACCGCTTCGAGCTGGCGGAACAGCGCCCGCTTGAGCTCGAGGTCTTCGACGATCGCCTCGATCACCACGTCGCAGTCGGCCAGATCGGCGAGCGTGCCCGCGGCGTGGATCTGCCCGCGGATGCGTGCGAAGTCGTCCGCGCCGAGGCGCCCTTTCTCGACGCCGCGACCGATCATGCCGACGACGAAGTCGACGGCCTTGGCGGCGGCGCCATCGAAGCTGTCGAAGCAGTGCACGCGGTGCCCGGCCTGCGCGAACAGCTGCACGATGCCGCGGCCCATGGTGCCGGCGCCGATCACGGCGATCCTGAGTGATGAGGACGAGGATGGGGATGTGGTCATGTCATTCGCCCTTGAAGTCGGGCCGGCGCTTGTCGAGGAAGGCACGCATGCCTTCGGTCTTGTCGGCGGTGTCGAAGAGAAGCAGGAACTCGCGGTTCTCCAGCGCGAGCGCGGCGTCGAGCGGCAGGTCGGGCCCCTGGCGCAGCATGCGGCGCGTGGCGGCGACCGCCTTGGGCGGCATGCGGGCGGCCTTGCGCGCCAGTGCCACGGCGCGCTCGAGGGCCTGGCCCTCATCCGCGAGTTCGGCCACGAGGCCGAGCTGAAAGGCACGCTCGCCACCGAGCTGCTCGCCGGTCAGCAGCAGCATGGCCGCAACGGGCCGGCCCACGGCGCGCAGCAGCCGCTGGGTGCCGCCCGCGCCGGGCATGATGCCGACCGCCAGCTCGGGCTGGCCGAAGCGCGCCGTGGCGTCGGCGACGATGAAGTCGCACATCATGGCCAGCTCGCAGCCCGCGCCGAGCGCGAAGCCGGCAACGGCCGCGATGGTCGGCTTGCCGCACTGCGCGATCGGCGCCCAGTACTGGCCGAGGTCGATGTCGGCGACCTGCTGCGCGCCCTTGTCGACCAGCAGGTTCAGATCGGCGCCCGCCGCGAACACGGTGCCACCGGTGATGACGATGGCGCGGATCGCGTCGTCGCGGTCCAGCGCCGTCACCGCCTCGGCGATGGCGCAGCGCATCGCGATGTCGAGTGCATTGCGCTTCTCGGGCCGGTCCAGCGTGACGATGCCGACGGCGCCGTCGCGCGCCACGCGCACCGGCGGTGGCGTGGCGAGGCCGGCGTCCTGGTCGATGCCCTGGCCGATGCCGCCGCTCATCGCGCCGCTCCCGGCAGGTTGACGAAGTCGGCCGTGCGCTTGCTGCTGAAGGCGTCGTAGCCCTCGCGGAACTCGGCCGCCGTCAGGCAGAACGCCTGGTCGTCTTCCTCGCGCAGCAGTTCGGCGTCGAGCGATGCCGAGACCCGCGTCAGCCGGTCCTTCATGCGTGCGAAGGCGCCCATCGGCAGTTGCGCCAACTCGCTCGCCTTCTCGATCGCCGTGGCCATGACCTCTGCGTCCGGCACCAGCACGTCGGCCAGGCCGATGCGGTGCGCCTCTTCGCCGCGAACCGGCTCGCCGGCTGTGAGGATGCGGCGCGCGGTGCCCACGCCGACGCGGCGCGGCAGTGTCAGCATCTGGCCCCAGTCGGGCACCAGGCCGAGCTTGAGGAAGGGAAAGAGGATGCGCGTGCCGGGCCCGGCCACGATGTGGTCGCCCAGCAGCGCCAGCCCGACCGCCGCGCCGGCACCGATGCCTTCGACCGCGCTGACGACCGGGATGCGCAGCGCCGCCACGCTGCGGCACAGCACCGCGATGTGCTGCATGCGGGCGCGCGCACCGGCCTCGTCGAGGCCCAGCATGCTGGGCACGTCGCCGCCCGCGGAAAACACGCCCTCGGCGCCGCCGAAGACCAGCGCGCGAACGCTGCCGTCGTCGCGGATCGCGGCCACGGCCGACGTCAGCGCCTGCCGCACGCCCAGGTCGATCGCGTTGCGCTTGTCGGGCCGGTTGATCAGCAGCCGCGCGACGTGGGGCGCCGGCCGGTCCTGCAGGACGACGGGCGGCGTCATGCGCCCTCGCGTCCGACGATGGAAACCGAGCAGACGTTCTGCGACGGCTGGCCACCCAGGTTGTGCGTCAGGCCGATCGTCGGGTCCGACAACTGGCGGGGGCCGGCGCGGCCTTGCAGCTGCAGGTACATCTCGTAGAGCATGCGGATGCCGCTCGCGCCGATCGGATGGCCGAAGCACTTCAGGCCGCCATCGATCTGGCACGGGATCTTGCCGTCGGCGTCGAACACACCGTCGAGCACGTCGTGCACCGCGCCGCCGACATCCGACAGGCCCAGGTCTTCCATCGTCACCAGCTCGGTGATGGAGAAGCAGTCGTGCACCTCGGTCATGCTGACCTGCTCGCGCGGCCGGGTGATGCCGGCCTCCGCGTAGGCGCGCTTCGCGGCGATGCGGGCGGTGTGCACGTAGCTGCCGTCCCATTCGTTGGACTGCAGTTCCCAGCCGTTGGACGTCACGATCTGCAGCGCCTTGAAGGTGACGAGGTCGCGCTTGCCCAGGCTGCGTGCGATGTCCGGTCGGGTGACGATCACGGCGGCCGCGCCGTCGGACACGCCGGCGCAATCGAACAGGCCCAGCGGCTCGGCAATGATCGGCGCCTTCAGCACCGTCTCTTCGCTGACCGCCTTCTGGAAATGCGCCTTCGGATTCTTCGCGCCGTTGGCGTGGCTCTTGACCGACACGTGCGCGATCGCGCGCTTGAGCAGCGCCGCATCGACGCCGTGCTTGCTGCGGTAGGCGGTGGCCAGCTGCGCGAAGTTGGCCGGCGCCACCGCGTTGGGATACCACTGCGGTATGTAGGTGCCGACGGTCGCGACGGGCAGGCCGCCGTAGCCCGTGTCCTTGAGCTTCTCGACGCCCAGCGCGATGGCGATGTCGCAGGCGCCCGCGGCCACCGCATAGACCGCGGCGCGGATCGCTTCGGAGCCGCCGGCGCAGAAGTTCTCGACGCGGGTCACGCCGATGTTCGGCAGGCGCAGCGCAATGCCCATCGGCGTGCCGCCGCGGCCGGTGCCGACGTCGTCCATGTGCGTCGAGAACCAGGCGGCGTCGAGCTGCTCGGGCGCGATGCCGGCGTCGGCCATGGCCTCGTTGTAGGCCTCGACCATCAGGTCCTCGGGGCTCGCGTCCCAGCGCTCGCCGAACTTGCTGCAACCCATCCCGAGGATGGCGACCTTGTCCTTGATGCCTGCGGCCATGATTTACTCCGTTCCCTTGTCGTTCGAAGCCGATGCGCGCACCGGCGTGGCTTTCCAGAAGTAGCGCGTGTAGCCGCGCCGGTCGTCGACGTCCTTGATGCGGAAACTCATCTCGACGGCGGTGCCGGTGTCGACGTCACCCTCGCCGGTGTCGGTGAACTCCATCAGGATGCGGCCGCCGCCGTCGAAGTCGACCTGTCCGTAGCGATGCGGCGGCGACCGGTGGAAGGACAGGTATTCGGCCGACCAGCTCAGCACGGTGCCGCGGCGCTCGGCCAGCTTGTAAGGCCGCTGCGTGTCCTGCAGCGGCTTGCCCTGGTCGTACGAGATGCGCGACGGCGGGAAGTGCACGCTGCCGGTGACTTCGCAGCGGCCGGCGACCAGGCCGAGGATCGCCGTGCGGTGGCGGTAGGCGGTCGACAGCGCGGTCTTGCGGTCCTGCTCGCCGCGCATGCCGCGCTCCAGTTCGAGCTGGCCCTTGAAGGACAGGAAGCGCGTGTAGGCGGTCTCTTCGACGCCGCGCTGGATCCACGCCGACACGCCCTTCACCGGGCGGAAGCTGCCGATGTGCTCGGTCACGCGGAACACCAGCGCCTGCGCACCGCTGCCGAACTGCGCCAGCAGGATGTGCTGGCCCGGCTGCGCGCGTTCGAGCACGTGGGCCAGCATCAGCAACGCATGCGGCACGCCGGTGTCGCCGACCGAGGCCGACAGCGCGTCGACCACCGCCTCGGCACGCACGCCGCAGGTCTTGGCCAGCTGCTGGTCGATCTTCTGGAAGGTGCTCGGGAAGATCAGGTGGTCGATCTGCGAGGCGTCGACCTTGGCTTCCGCCAGCGCGGCCTTCACCGCACGCGGCACCAGCTTGCCGATGCCTTCGTCGCGCACCCAGCGCTCTTCCCAGGCGTAGTCGACGTCTTCGCCTGCGGCCCGGAAATGGTCGACGAAGTCGACCGTGACGGTGCCGGCGCCGAGGTACTCGGCCAGCACCCGGCCGCTGCCGATCTGGATGGCGGCAGCGCCGTCGCCGAAGTCGAGTTCCTGCGAGCTGGCGGCGCGCGTCTTGCGGTTGTCGGCGGCGAGCACCAGCACGTCGCCACCGCTTCCGCTCATGCTACCGCTGCGGACCTGCGCGACGGCCTGCGTCAGCGCCGCCAGCGCCGCGCGCTGCGAGCCGGTGACGTCGGACGCCTGCACATCGTCGCGCAGCGTGAGCGCCTCGCAGACGATGCCGGCGTTCAACCGCTCGGCGAAGGGCAAGGTGCCCGAGGCCAGCAGCACGCCTGCGATCTGCGAGCGATCGTCCGCGGCGCCCAGGCAATCGCGCGCGGCGGCCACGGCCATGGTGATGCTGTCTTCATCCCAGTTGGCGAAGGCGCGGCTGCCCTTCACCTTGGCGAACTGCGGTGCATACCAGGCGTTGGCCTCGGCCACGGCACTGCGTGACAACCGCAGGCGCGGCACATAGCCGCCATATCCAACGATTCCGACAATTCCGGACATGTTCAGGACTTTCTCGTGAGTGGGGGTTGTGGAAGGAGCGCCCGGACGAAGGCACCGATCGATCGGCGCGCGTCCAGCGCTTCGGGCAGGGCTTCGGGGAACTGCTGGAAGACGTGGATCATTCGATCCCACACCTCGAGCTGCACCGGCACGCCGGCCGCCCTCGCCTTCTCGGCGAAGGCGACGGAGTCGCTGAGCACGGTCTCGCGGTCGCCGACCTGGATCAGCAGCGGCGGCAGGCCGTGCAGATCGGCGAACAGCGGCGACACCCACGGATGACGCGCGTCGCCGTCCGGGCCCAGGTAGTTGCGGGCCATCGCGAGGATCATTGGCCGCTGATGGATCGGGTCGCTCGCGGCGCGTGTCGCATAGCTGTCGCCGGAGGCACTCATGTCGGTCCAGGCGGACATCAGCACCGCGCCCGCGGGCAATGGCCGGCCGGCGTCGCGCAGCTGGAGGAGCGCGGCGAGCACGACATTGCCGCCGGCCGAATCGCCGGCGAAGACGATCTCGCCGGGCGACACGCCTTGCGCCAGCAGCCAGTCGTACGCGGCGGCAGCATCTTCGAGCGCGGCCGGATAGCGATGTTCGGGCGCCAGCCGGTAGTCGATGCCGAGCACGCGGCAACCGGTGGCCGCGGAAATGCCCGCCATGAGTTCGCGATGCGAATGCACCGAGCCGACCTGGAAGCCGCCGCCGTGGAAGTACAGCACCGTGGCGCGCGACGCCTCGGCGTCCGGGGCGATGACCCATTCGCCGGCCAGCGTGCCGATGGCGACCCGGGCCACCTGGGCGGCGACCACATCGACACCGAACAGCGCGTCCCAGTCGGCGCGCATCTGCGCGACCGTGGTGCCGCGGCCCCAACTCTTGTAGACCGAGCGCACGCGCTGGATCACGCCGTCGAGCTGTGCGTCGGTGGCGGTCTGGCGCGCACTCATTGGCCGCACCCCATGCCACCCGAGACGCCCAGGGTCTCGCCGGTGATGAAGGCCGCGCCATCCGAGGCCAGGAAGGCGACCGCGGCGGCCACCTCGTCCGGCGTGCCCAGGCGGTTGGCGAGCGTGGCGCCCTTCATCGCATCGAGCAGGCGCTCGCCACCGGCGGCCACCGCTTCGCGCAGCAGCGGCGTGTCGATCGGGCCCGGCGCGATCACGTTCGCGGTGATGCCCTTGCGGCCGTTCTCGCGTGCGATCGACCGCGTGAAGGCGATCACGCCGCCTTTCGCCGCCGCGTACACCGCCGCACCGCGCGAGCCCATGCGACCGGCCTCGGATGCGATGTTGACGATGCGACCGAAGCCGGCCGCCTGCATCGCGGGCAATGCCGCGTGCGTCGTCGCGAAGACGGCCTCGAGATTCACCGCCAGCAACCGGCGCCAGTCGGCGATCTGCGTCTGCGTGAAATAGGCATGCTGGTCGATGCCAGCGTTGTTGACCAGGATCTGGTGCGGCCCGCTGGCCAGCACGGCGGCATGGGTGCGCTCCAGGTCGCTCACGTCGAGCCCGATGGCCACGCCGCCGATCTCGGCGGCGAGCGTGCGTGCGGTGTCGATGTCGAGGTCGGCGATGGTCACGCGCGCGCCGTCGGCGGCCAGACGCCGCGCGATGGCCGCGCCGATGCCCTTGGCACCGCCGGTGAGGAACACGCTGCGGCCGGCCAGCGGCGCAGTGGACGGCGTGCTCATCGGCCGGTGAAGCGCGGTGCGCGCTTCTCGATCACGGCGGCCAGGCCTTCCAGCGCGTCCTGCATGCCGCACAACTGGGCCTGCGTGCGGTTCTCTTCCGGCATCACGGCTTCGGCGCCTTGCCCGAGGCCGTTCCACAGCAGCCGCTTGGTTGCCGCCAGCGCGGCGGGCGCGCCGGCCGCCAGCTGGCGAGCCAGCGCGAGCGCTTCGCCCTGCAGCGACGCGTCGGGCACCACGCGCGACACCAGGCCGATGCGCAATGCCTCGGCCGCATCGATCACCGGGTTGAACAGCAGGATGTCCATCGCCTTGCGCAGTCCGACCAGGTGCGTGAGCGTGACCGACACACCGGCGTCCGGCACCATCGCCACGCGGGTCGCGCCGGCCAGGAACCGGGTCGATTCACCGGCCACCACCACGTCCGATGAACAGACCAGGCCCATGCCGCCACCGCCGGCGGCGAAGCCCTGCACCGCGCTGACGACCGGCGCATTCAGCCGCATCAGCAGCGACACCACCAGTTGCAGGTAGGAGGTCGCCATGCGGATGTAGTCGGGCAGCGCATCACCCTTCGACAGGAAGGTGTGCACGTCGCCGCCCGCGCAGAAGTTCTTGCCTTCGCCGGTCAGCAGCACGACGCGCACGCGGCCGTCGCCGTGCACCTGCATCAGCACCTCGTGCAACGCCTTGAGCAGTTCCATGTTGAGCCCGTTCGAGGCCTCGGGCCGGGCGAGCTGCACATGCGCCACGCCATCGGCGTGCAGCGCGAGCCGCACGGGCCCGTCGGACACGAGCACCTCGATCGAGGGCTCGTGGGGTCGGTTGTCTCCGGTCATTCTTGTGTCTCCCGCCTGGACGGCGCGTGGTGAGCAGAAGGCGCCGCATCGCACGGCGCCGCAGGTACCGCCTGCAGGCAGGCAGTGGCCCGGGGCCTAGATCAGGAAGGCCATCGAGAAGAGCGCCTTCTCGTTGTTGGTCAGCACGACCTTCTTGACGGCCATGCGCAATCCATCGGCTTCGCGGCGCAACCGGTACTCGTTGCGCGAGCCCCAGATCGTGTCGGCGCGCGCATGCGCCTCGAACACGATGGCATTGGCCGTCACCAGCAGGTTGGTGCCGTCGTTCTCCAGGATCTCGACGTTGGAGATCACCCGGCGCAGCGGCGAACGCGGCGACTGGCTGTAGCGCTTGCCGGTATGGAACTGGCGCACGCGCAAGGCGATGCGGGAGCGGTTGTCATAGATGATCGACATCTCCTTCTCCGGGTCGCCCGTCTCGCCGTTCGCCGGGATCCAGTAGACGCCGTCGTCGGTCCACAGCGCCTCCCAGTCGTCGTACGCATGGTTGTCCTGGTGGCGGGCTTCGCGGTAGAGGAACTGCGACACCTCGTGGTGGAGCAGCAGGTCGTCGACGCTGAGGCCCGTGGTCGCGGTCATGGTGGCGGTGCTCATGCAGCCTCCATCAGCGCGCGGTAGTGCCGCCAGATGCCGCGGGTCGGCGTCTCGTCGGTGGCGTCGCCGATCAGGTAACCGTTTTCATCCTCGCGCTCGCGGTGCTTGCCGCGGCCGAGGTAGAGCCATTCGGGGCTTTTCGACTGCACGCCGAGCTGCGTGCGTTCGTACATCTCGGCGTCGTCCGCCAGCAGAAAACCTGCCGGACCGACCGAGCCCATGGTCTGCTGGCGCAGCCGGCGGTTCAGGTCGGGCGCGCCCTTGAACTGCAACGCGGTCACGTGTTGCACCGTCTCGTTCACCGACAGCGGCTGGATCACGAAGATCTGGATCTCCGCGATGAACAGGTTCGGGTAGATCATGATGTGTGGCGTGCCGTCGATCATGATCTTGCGGGCTTGTTCCGGGCCGTAGGCGGCCTGCATGTTCTGCGTGTATTCCGGCAGGCGTTCGGCGGTGGTGCCGAACCAGCTCATCGGCACGTCGCGCTTGCGGAACTCGGGCCGCAGGTCGTTCTCGGAATGCCCCTTGCCGAAGTAGCGCGACACCGCGGTGGAGTCGCTGCTGTAGAGCGTGCCGATGCCACTCTGCGCCACCTCGAAGATCGAGGCATGCACGAAGGACGGGTGATAGCCGTCGGTCTCGTTCTCGACCAGGAATTTCCAGTTCGACTTGACCTTGTGCTTGAGGAAGCCGGCGGTGATCTCGACCTCGCCATCGGGAGATGTCAGGCACAGCGCATCGATGGCTTGCGCGGCGGCGCCCAGGTGCTCTTCGAGCGACGGGCCGTCCTCGGCCATCGAGCCGAACACGAATCCCTTGTAAGACGCCACGCGCGCCACCTTGCCGAGTCCGAGCTCGGAGCGGTCGACGCCCTCGTAGCCCGAAGGAAAGGGATAGCCGCGCAATGCACCATCGTTGGTGAAGGTCCAGCCGTGATACGGGCAGGTGAAGGAACGGGCGGACCCCTTCTCGGTCATGCACACGCGGTTGCCGCGGTGCGGGCAACGGTTGTGCAGCAGGTGGATATGCCCTTCGCGGTCACGCGTCATGAGGATCGGTTCCGGGCCGATCGACTTCATCACGTAGTCGTTGGGCTGTGGCACTTCGCTCTCATGGCCGACGTAGACCCAGGTGCGGAACCAGATCTTGCGAAGCTCCTCCTGGAAGATGGCCGGGTCGGTATAGACCGAGCCGTGGACCTGGTCGGGGCGGACCAACTGGTCCCAGGCGTGCGACTGGACCGCAGTTGGGACGATGGGAATCACTGGGGCACAAGCGGACATGTTGTCACCTCCACAAAGAGTGTTGCTGCACGACGCGGCAGCATTGCGATGAACCGTTGTTGGCGCAATAATAGACCGACTGGTCGGACTA
This sequence comes from Variovorax sp. GW821-FHT10B04, assembly GCF_059415645.1. Classification (NCBI taxonomy): domain Bacteria; kingdom Pseudomonadati; phylum Pseudomonadota; class Betaproteobacteria; order Burkholderiales; family Comamonadaceae; genus Variovorax; species Variovorax sp. GW821-FHT10B04. Next base: position 1,711 of record NZ_JBWKNQ010000017.1, on the reverse strand, counting down.
TGTCAACGCATTCGGAGCCATTTCGAAAGTCCGTCCGTCCCCTGCGTGGCAGGGGCCGATCCACCCATACAGAGACGAAAAAAGACCCATGCCCACCGTCACATTCATCGAGCACGACGGCACCACGCACTGCGTGCCGGCCCCTACCGAACGAACGCTGATGCAGATCGCCGTGGACAACGCGGTGCCCGGCATCCTTGGCGACTGCGGCGGGTCCTGCAGTTGCGCGACCTGCCACGGCTACGTTGATCCACAGTGGGCGGACAGCCTGCCGCCCGTCTCGGAAACGGAGGCGTTCATGCTGGAAGGCGTGCCGGAACAGCGCGGCAACAGCCGGCTGTGCTGTCAGATCCGGATGCGTGCGGAACTCGATGGCGTCGTCGTGCGATTGCCGCTGGAACAGGTGTGAGACGCGGCGTGGCCGATCCGGCCGTTCGCGCTGGGCAGGCCACCGACTTCGACGTCGGCGTCGATCAGTGTGGGGACGCTGCGTCCGTATTCACCGCTGAGGTGGCATTGCTGCCGCGGTGCACATGCTGGCCCGCCGCACCGGGCGCGATGCCCGGCTTCAGTTGCCAATCGGCACCAAAGTCTGCAAGCGGATGGAAGAACATGGGCGCATCGGTCTCGATGCGTCGCAGCCGTTCGGCGTAAGCGTCGAGATAACCATGGCGCTGCGCCTCGTCGGTGTAATGGATCGACCAGGCCATGAACGGCGGCAGCACCTGGAAACCGGCATAGGCCAGCGTGCCGCTGTGCAGATGCCAGAGGTTCACGTCCAGGCTACCCAGCAGGCCGCCAGGTGCAACCATCTCCGGATAGCAGCCGGTCGACACGGTCAGCATCGCCCGACGACCGCGCAAGCCGCCGGCGTCCATGCGGCGACCCTTGCCGTACACCACGCCGTTGACGAACACGCGGTCGATCCAGCCCTTGAGAATCGCCGGCACGGAAAACCACCACAGCGGAAACTGCAGGATCAGGAAGTCGCACCACACCAGCTTCTCGAGCTCTGCCTGGATGTCGGGAGCGAACGCGTCGTGCTCGTGTGCGTACTTCTGCTCGCGGTCGTACTGCAGCATCTCAGGGAAGCGCCGTTGCGTGAAGTCCGCCGCAGTGGCAACCGGATTGAAGTTCATCGCGTGCAAGTCGGACACCTTCACTTCATGTCCCAGTGCAACCAACGCGTCGACAGAGCGCTTCAACAGCGCCGCACCGAAGGACTGAGGCTCATGATGTGCAAAAACGATCAGGACTTTCATCTGCGGTTTACCTCTTGTTGATGAGGTTCAAATTATAGTCCGACGCGTCGTTTTATAAATTGTGCGGATCTCGGTTGGCAAGTTGGTCGGCTTCACGCCTCCATGTCGCCTGGGAGGTTTATGGACCCCAAGTTCATCGCCCCCTGGGTCACACGGTTGCCAAGCCTACGGAACGAGCGGATATACGTTGTCTCGTCGTCGGGTCATGTCGATTGATAGATCGCAGCCGAACCATGCATTGCGGTCTCGGCATGAATCGCTTGGTTCATCGCTAGAGGCACTTGCGTTACTGCCTCCGTAGGACATGCGGAAACTTTGGAGACTTCAAACGCTGCAGCTCCAAACTTCGTCGCTATTGGTTCTCTTTGTTAATTGCTTTTCGCAATAACAAAAGCCCCCTGCTCTTTCGAGAGGGGGCTTTTGAGGGCTGTAAGAGCCTGACGATGACC